>CAKZPD010000034.1 GCA_937138475.1 uncultured Sulfitobacter sp.
TCGAACCTCCACGTCCATACAGACACTAGCACCTGAAGCTAGCGCGTCTACCATTCCGCCACCTGGGCAGGTGTCGTGTGGGCTGCGTTTAAGCGGAAGTTTGGGGGGTGTCAAATGGATTTTCGGGCACAGCGGTGCATTTTTTCCACAAGCCGGGGGGCTTGGGGGATTGGCGTTGAATTGCGCCTTGTTTCGCGGGGCGCGGGGCGGTAAATCCTTTGCCAACAACGAAAGCGAGGCACGGATGTCGAAACTGGTGACGATCTATGGTGGGTCTGGATTTGTTGGGCGGTATATTGCCCGGCGGATGGCCAAAGCAGGCTGGCGTGTGCGCGTAGCTGTTCGGCGCCCGAACGAGGCGATGTTCGTAAAGCCCTATGGCGTTGTCGGTCAGGTCGAACCGGTTTTGTGCAACATTCGTGATGACGCATCGGTCTTGGCGGCGATGCAGGGGGCGGATGCTGTCGTGAACTGCGTTGGCCTATTGGCGCCCACTGGCAAGAACACTTTTGATGCGGTTCAGGCCGAAGGCGCGGGCCGCATTGCCCGGCTTGCCGCCGCGCATGGCGTTGCACAGATGGTGCACCTGTCCGCCATCGGGGCAGACAGCGCATCGCCCAGCCATTATGCGCGCAGCAAGGCCCAGGGCGAAGCCGCCGTTTTGGCCCATATGCCCGGCGCGGTGATCTTGCGGCCGTCGATTGTTTTTGGCCCCGAAGATCAGTTCTTTAATCGCTTTGCCCAAATGGCAAGCCGCTGCCCAATCTTGCCGCTGGTCGGCGCCGACACCAAATTCCAGCCGGTCTATGTTGATGATGTCGCGCAAGCGGCTGCGCAGGCGCTGACCCTTGGGGCGTCTGGGGTGTATGAGCTGGGCGGCCCGGATGTTGCCAGCTTTCGCGGTTTGATGCAGACCATGCTTGGCACCATTCAGCGCCGGCGCCTGATCGTGGCTCTGCCGTTTTTCTTGGGCCGCATCATGGGGGTGGGGTTTGACGTGCTGCGCGCCAGCACGCTTGGGCTGGTGCAGGGCCCGTTGACGGCCGATCAGGTCAAGAACCTGGCGCAGGACAACACCGTTGCACCGGGCGCCAAGGGGTTGGCCGATCTGGGGATTGAACCTGTCGCGCTTTCGGCGATTTTGCCGGATTACCTGTGGAAATTCCGCCCTTCGGGTCAGTATGCCGCGATCAAGGATTCGGCCAAGAACCTGCGCGCCTAACCATAGGCGATGGCCAACAGCACGCCCCCAAGCGCGATCCGATAGATCACATAGGGGGTAAAGCTGACGCTTTGCAAAAGGCGCATCATCAACGCCAGGGCCACAAGCGCGGCGCACATGGCAAAGGCGGCGGCAATCGCCGCCGCTTGGGCCAATGCCCAATCGGCCCCCTGAACCACATCAAGGCCCAGCAACGCACCCGAGGCAATGATCGTCGGGATTGACATCAACATCGACAACCGCGCCGCTGCGCTGCGCCCATACCCCAAGCGGCGGGCCGCCGAAATTGTGATGCCTGAACGCGAGGTGCCGGGAATCAGCGCGACGGCCTGCGCCAGCCCCATAATCACCGCGTCGCGGCGGGTCCAGTTCTCGGCGGTCTTATCCGCCAGCCCGGTGCGATCCGCCCAATAAAGCACCAAGCCAAACCCCAGCATGGCCCAGCCAATCACCTCAATGGATCGCATTGCAGCGCTTAGCCCCAGTGCCTTGACCACAAAACCGACCAGCACAACCGGCAAAGTCGCCAGCAACAAGTGAAAGGCAAGCCGCGCGCCCGGCGTGTCAAGCCGCCCACGGCAAAGGCGCGGCAATCCCGATAGGCCCAACCGCACGTCCTGCCAAAAATACAAAACCACTGCGGCCAAAGTTCCCACATGCACCGCCACATCAATCGCCAATCCCTGATCGGCCCCCCCGGTCAGCTTGGGCAACAAAATCAGATGCGCCGATGAGGAAACCGGCAAAAACTCGGTCAGGCCCTGAAGGGCGGCGATCAAAAGAAGGGTAAACAGTGTCATGGGCTGTGCCTTGGGATTGTGGCTGTGACATGTTGTATAACCGCATACGATCAAAAGAAAAGTTTTACATTAGTATCTAATCGGACCTAAATTGCGCCAATTTTTCCGTCACCACCGCATTGGCCGGATATTTTTTTCATTATAGGTCAGCTCAATTGACTTTATTTTCCGTCGGGCTTCTCGTAAAGGAAGAACACCGATCTTGTGGAAGGGATTCTCTCATGGCCAAACAGCCGATGCTAAAGTTCGTGGATGTGCCGCGTGACATGCCATCCAAGCGCAGCGCAGAGTCGCGCCGTGCTGACTTTGACGAGATCTATGCGCAATACGCCGACGCCAAGGCAAAAGAACAGGCCAGCCGCTGCAGCCAATGCGGCGTGCCCTATTGCCAAAGCCATTGCCCATTGCACAACAACATCCCTGACTGGCTGCGCCTGACCGCCGAAGGCCGCCTGCAAGAGGCCTATGACATCAGCCAGGCAACAAACACCTTTCCCGAGATTTGCGGGCGCATTTGCCCCCAGGACCGCCTGTGCGAAGGCAATTGCGTGATCGAGCAATCCGGCCACGGCACTGTGACCATCGGATCGGTTGAAAAATATATCACCGACACCGCATGGGAAAACGGCTGGGTGCAGCCCATCGCGCCTCGTCAAGAATTGGCCGCCTCGGTCGGGATCATCGGCGCAGGCCCAGGGGGGCTGGCCGCCGCTGATGTGCTGCGCCGCGCGGGCGTGCAGGTAACCGTCTATGACCGATATGATCGTGCCGGCGGTTTGCTGACCTATGGCATTCCCGGTTTCAAGCTGGAAAAAGACGTGGTGATGCGCCGCAATGATCAATTGGCGCAAGGTGGCGTGCGTTTTGAATTGAACTGTGATGTTGATGCCGACCGCTTTGCGGCCATCCGCAAAGCGCATGACGCGGTGATTGTGGCGACCGGTGTTTACAAATCCCGCGCGCTTGAGGTCGCAGGATCGCAGGCCACGGGCGTTGTTCGGGCACTGGATTTTCTGACCGCCAGCAACCGGAAATCCTTTGGCGACGCGGTGCCCGAATTTGACAGCGGTGCGCTGAATGCTGCCGGCAAACGGGTTGTGGTGATTGGCGGCGGTGATACGGCAATGGACTGTGTGCGCACTTCGATCCGGCAGGGCGCAACATCGGTGAAATGTCTTTACCGACGCGACCGCGACAACATGCCCGGATCCCAGCGCGAGGTGCAAAATGCCGAAGAAGAAGGCGTGGTATTCGAATGGCTTACCGCGCCAACGGGCTTTGTTGGCGACCCTGTCACCGGGGTGAACGTGCAGCAGATGCGCCTTGGCGCCCCAGACACAACCGGACGCCGGGCGCCCGAGATCATTGAAGGGTCAGAGTATGTCGAAGACGCGGATTTGGTGATCATGGCGCTTGGCTTTGAACCCGAAAACCTGCCAACCCTTTGGGGCGCACCAGAATTGCCGGTAACCCGCTGGGGCACGATCCGGGCGGCCTTTACCACCGGGGCGACCGAATTGGATGGTGTTTATGCCGTGGGCGACATCGTCCGGGGGGCATCGCTTGTGGTCTGGGCCATCAAGGATGGCCGCGATTGCGCCGAGGCAGTTTTGGCCCAATTGGCCAGCGCGGCCCCCATAGCGGCAGAATAGCAATGACCACCGGCGTCATTGAAATCAAAGGCCATTGTCTGTGCGGCGACGTTCAGCTTCGGGCCGACACAAAGGCACCGCGCTTGCGCGCCTGTCATTGCGATATGTGCCGCCAGCACACGAGCGGAATGTTTGTGTCGATTGAGACCCTTCCCGGCAGCCAAGTCATTACAGGCCCGTTCCAAGAATATACCTCTTCGTCCTGGGCCAAGCGTGGATTTTGCCCCAGATGTGGCTCGACGCTTTGGTATGAACCAATCGCCACAGGGCACAAGGCGCTTGCCGCCGGGCTGTTCCCCGATGCCGGGGGCGGCACGTTGAAAATCGAATTTTTTGCCGATCTTTGCCCCGCAGGTTATGCGCTTGCCGGGGATCATTCCAAACTGACAACCGATGAAACCATCGCGTTGTTCGCTCCGACAAAAGGAAAAGATGAATGACCAAATACGATGACGCTTGGGTCGCCAAGGAAGAAGCAAAGCGTGCATATATGTCGGCGAACGGTCTGTATTCCGAAACCGAAGAGCATTCATCCTGTGGCGTTGGCCTTGTTGTTTCCATCGACGGCACCAAAAGCCGGAGCGTTGTCGAAAACGGCATCAAGGCGCTGAAAGCGATTTGGCATCGCGGGGCTGTTGATGCGGATGGCAAGACCGGCGACGGGGCCGGAATCCATGTCCAAATTCCGGTCGATTTTTTCTATGATCAGGTCAAGCGCACAGGCCACACCCCCCGCACCGACGAAATGATCGCTGTCGGTCAGGTATTCCTGCCGCGCACCAATTTCGCAGCCCAGGAAACCTGCCGAACCATTGTCGAAACCGAAGTCCTGCGCATGGGCTATTACATCTATGGCTGGCGCCATGTGCCGGTGGATATCACCTGTCTGGGCGAAAAGGCCAACGCAACCCGCCCCGAGATCGAACAGATCCTGATTTCCAACTCAAAGGGCGTGGACGAAGAAACCTTTGAGCGCGAGCTCTATGTCATCCGGCGCCGTATCGAAAAGGCGGCGCTGTCGGCGCAGGTGCCGACGCTTTATATTGCGTCCATGTCGTGCCGGTCGATTATTTATAAGGGCATGATGCTGGCTGAGCAGGTTGCTGAATTCTATCCCGACCTGATGGATCCGCGTTTCGAAAGCGCCTTTGCGATTTACCATCAGCGCTATTCCACCAACACCTTCCCACAATGGTGGCTGGCGCAGCCGTTTCGCATGCTGGCGCACAACGGCGAGATCAACACCCTGAAAGGCAACCTGAACTGGATGAAAAGCCATGAAATTCGCATGGCGTCCGCAACCTTTGGCGAGATGGCAGAAGATATCAAACCCATCGTTGCCGCAGGGTCATCCGATTCCGCGGCCCTTGATGCCGTGTTCGAGGTTTTGGTGCGCGCTGGCCGCAATGCCCCGATGGCGAAAACCATGCTGGTGCCGGAAAGCTGGTCAAAGCAGGCGGTGGAACTGCCGCAAGCCTGGCGGGATATGTATTCCTATTGCAACTCGGTGATGGAACCTTGGGACGGCCCGGCGGCCTTGGCTATGACTGATGGGCGCTGGGTCTGTGCCGGGCTTGACCGGAATGGCCTGCGGCCCATGCGGTATGTTGTTACCTTGGACGGCATGCTGATTGCGGGATCCGAAGCGGGCATGGTCCCGCTTGACGAAGCACAGGTGGCCGAAAAGGGCGCCTTGGGTCCGGGTCAGATTCTGGCGGTTGATATGCGCGACGGGCGGCTTTATCGCGACACCGAAATCAAGAACCAGCTTGCCGCCTCGCAGCCATTTGGCGAATGGGTCGGCAAGATCAAAGAGCTGGACGAAGAGCTGACCGGCGTTGGCGAACGCGCGCTGTTCGAAGGTGCCGAATTGCGCAAACGGCAGATCGCGGCGGGCTATACCATAGAAGAGCTAGAGCAAATCTTGGCCCCGATGGCCGAGGATGGCAAAGAAGCGCTGGCCAGCATGGGCGATGACACCCCATCGGCGGTTCTGTCTGCCAAATACCGCCCGCTCAGCCACTTCTTCCGGCAAAATTTCAGCCAGGTCACCAATCCACCGATCGACAGCCTGCGCGAATTCCGGGTGATGAGCCTCAAGACGCGGTTCGGGAACCTCAAGAATGTTCTGGACGAAGACAGCAGCCAGACCGAAATCCTGACCCTGGACAGCCCATTCGTCGGCAACGCGCAATTCGACGAGCTGACGACCCATTTCAACGCAGATGTGGCAACCATTGATTGCACCTTTGCACCGGGCGCCGGCAGCCTGAATCGCCAGCTTGAGCGCATCCGCGCCGAGGCCGAAGACGCTGTGCGATCCGGCGCGGGGCATTTGGTGCTGACTGATCAAAACAGCAGCGCCGATCAAGTGGCAATGCCGATGATCCTTGCCACCAGCGCCGTGCATTCGCATCTGACACGCAAGGGCTTGCGCACCTTTACCTCGCTGAATGTGCGGTCGGCCGAATGTATAGATCCGCATTATTTTGCGGTTTTGATCGGCTGCGGCGCCACCATCGTCAACGCCTATCTCGCCGAAGATTCGCTGGCCGACCGGATCGCACGCGGCCTGTTGGATATGACCTTGACCCAAGCGGTGCAAAAATACCGCGAAGCCATTGACCAAGGCTTGCTCAAGATCATGGCGAAAATGGGGATTTCCGTTGTTTCTTCCTATCGCGGTGGGCTAAATTTTGAGGCTGTTGGCCTCAGCCGCGCCATGGTTGCCGAATATTTCCCAGGCATGACCAGCCGCATCAGCGGCATCGGTGTGTCGGGTATTCAGCGCAAAGCAGAACAGGTTCACAACCTGGGCTGGGCCCAAGATGCGGCGGTGTTGCCAATCGGAGGGTTCTACAAAGCCCGCAAATCCGGCGAGACCCACGCCTGGGAGGCCACATCCATGCACATGCTGCAAATGGCCTGCAACAAGGCCTCTTATGCGATGTGGCAGCAATATTCGGCCAAGATGCAAAGCAACCCGCCGATTCATTTGCGCGATCTGCTGGATATCAAGTCCATCGGCGCCCCCATCCCGATTGAAGAGGTGGAAAGCATCACATCGATCCGCAAACGGTTTGTGACACCGGGTATGTCTTTGGGCGCGCTTAGCCCCGAGGCCCACAAGACGCTTAACGTCGCCATGAACCGCATCGGCGCAAAATCCGACAGCGGCGAAGGCGGCGAAGATCCGGCGCATTTCCTGCCAGAGCCCAATGGGGATAACCCATCCGCCAAAATCAAACAGGTGGCATCGGGGCGGTTCGGTGTAACGGCTGAATATCTCAACCAATGCGAAGAGCTGGAAATCAAGGTCGCTCAGGGCGCAAAACCCGGCGAGGGTGGACAGCTTCCGGGGATGAAGGTCACCGATCTGATCGCGCGGCTGCGCCATTCTACCAAGGGTGTGACACTTATTTCGCCCCCGCCGCACCACGATATCTATTCAATCGAAGACCTGGCGCAGCTGATCTATGATCTCAAACAGATCAACCCGCGCTGCAAGGTCACGGTGAAGCTGGTGGCATCGTCCGGGGTGGGCACCATTGCCGCCGGCGTCGCCAAGGCCAAGGCGGATATTATCCTGATTTCCGGGCACAATGGCGGCACAGGGGCCAGCCCGGCAACCTCGATCAAATATGCGGGCCTGCCATGGGAAATGGGCCTGACCGAGGCCCATCAGGTGCTGTCGATGAACAACCTGCGCGAGCGCGTGACCCTGCGCACCGATGGCGGGCTGCGCACTGGCCGCGACATCGTTATGGCCGCAATGCTGGGGGCCGAGGAATATGGCATCGGCACGGCGGCCCTGATTGCGATGGGCTGCATCATGGTGCGCCAGTGCCAGTCAAACACATGCCCGGTTGGGGTCTGCACCCAGGATGAAAGCCTGCGCGCCAAGTATACTGGATCTGCCGACAAGGTGGTCAACCTGATTACCTTCTATGCCACCGAGGTGCGCGAGATCCTTGCCTCGATCGGGGCGCGGTCGCTGGATGATGTGATTGGCCGCGCCGATTTGCTGACACAGGTCAGCCGGGGATCGGCGCATCTGGATGATCTGGATCTTAACCCGCTGCTGATCACCGTCGATGGTGCCAGCGATATCGTCTATGATCGCGCCAAGGACCGCAATGCGGTGCCCGATACGCTGGATGCGGAAATCGTGCGCGATGCAGCGCGGTTCCTTGAGGATGGCGAAAAGATGCAGCTAAGCTATGCGGTGCAGAACACGCATCGGACGGTTGGCACCCGCACCTCGAGCCATATCGTGCGCAAATTCGGAATGCGAAACAGCCTGCAACCCGATCACCTGACGGTCAAGCTGTCCGGGTCAGCCGGGCAATCGCTGGGGGCCTTTGCGGCGCCGGGCCTCAAGCTTGAGGTTTCGGGCGATGCCAATGACTATGTTGGCAAAGGTTTGTCAGGCGGGACAATCGTTGTGCGCCCCCCCATGGCCAGCCCCATCGAGGCGTCAAAGAATACGATCATCGGCAATACCGTTCTTTATGGGGCGACCGATGGGTATCTTTTTGCCGCAGGCCGTGCCGGAGAACGCTTTGCCGTGCGCAACTCGGGCGCCAAGGTGGTGGTCGAGGGCTGCGGATCGAACGGATGCGAATATATGACCGGCGGTGTGGCTGTGATTTTGGGCGATATCGGCGCCAACTTTGGGGCCGGCATGACCGGCGGCATGGCGTATCTTTATGATCCCGATGGCGCAGCCCTGGCGATGATGAATATGGAAACCCTGGTCAGCTGCCCCGTCACCGTGCCCCATTGGCAAGCGCAATTGCACGGCCTGCTTGAACAGCATCACCGCGAGACCGGCAGCCGCAAGGCCGGGGACATCTTGCAGCATTGGGATCTGGAAAAGGCGCATTTCGTGCAAATATGCCCAAAGGAAATGTTGGTGCATCTGCCGGCCCCTTTGGCGCAGGAAACCACCGCCATTCCGGCAGAATAACCGGCTGGAACAATCTGGGATTGGATCAGGCGGCCATGCGCCCTATAGCTGGGTCATGGCCAAGACCAAACGATCCAAGACACAACCGCGCGCCGCCGCCCTTTGGCAGGCCATACGCCGCCAATTGGTGCGCATGGTGGGCGCGGTTGCCGTGCTGGGCGTTGCGCTGGTGGCGCTTTGGGGGGTCATTAACCCGCCTACCACGGCCTATATGCTCTCGGAGGGGTGGCGCCTTGGGGGTGTCAAACACAAATGGACAGCGCTGGAAGACATGGCGCCGGTTTTGGCGCGGTCGGTTGTCGCGGCAGAGGATGCAAATTTTTGCGGGCACTGGGGCTTTGACATTGATGCGATAAAGCGTGCTATCGCGGCCGGGGGCCAGAATGGCGCATCGACCCTGACGCAGCAAACCGTCAAGAATGTCTATCTGTGGCATGGGCGCAGCTATCTTCGCAAAGCGCTTGAGGCAATATTGACCCCGGTCGTCGAAGCGGTCTGGACCAAGCGTCGCATCGTCGAGGTGTATTTGAATGTGGCGGAATTCGACGCGGGGGTTTTTGGCGCCGATGCCGCCGCGCGGCACTATTTTGGTGTTGCACCAAGCCAGCTGAGCCCGGCACAGGCGGCCCGGCTGGCGGCGGTGTTGCCCGCCCCCAAGCAGCGATCAGCCCAGCGCCCTTCGGCCGAGGTCACCGCGCGGGCGCGGGCGATCATGGACGGGGCGGCAACAATCGGCAAAGATGGGCGTGCCCAGTGTTTCGAGAGTTGAATTGCCCCGTCATTCAAGGCATTGAAGCAAGGCTTGTTAATGCTTGGATTTGCTATGGCGCGCCTTTTTCATGTCCCTTTATCCCCGTTTTGCCGTAAGGTCCGGCTGAGCCTGGCCGAAAAGAAGATCGAGGTCGAGCTGGTGGAAGAGCGCTATTGGGAGGGGTCGCCCGACTTTTTGCGGCGCAACCCCGCCGGTAAGGTGCCGGTGCTGCGGCTGGATGGGATCATGATGGCCGAAAGCGCCGCGATCTGTGAATACATTGAAGAGACCCGCCCCACGCCGGCCCTGTTGCCCAGCGACCCCGCGCACCGCCAGGAAGTTCGGCGTCTGGTGGGGTGGTTTGACGACAAATTCCATCACGAGGTCACCTCCAAGCTGCTTTATGAGCGGGTTAATAAGAAGGTCATGGGGCAAGGGTTTCCCGACAGCCGCAATGTCAAGGATGGTGCAAAGGCGATCAAGTATCACCTTGACTATATGCATTGGTTGCTGGAGCACCGGCGCTGGCTGGCGGGGGATGATATGACGCTGGCGGATTTTGCGGCCGCGGCCCATCTGAGCGCGCTTGACTATATTTCCGACGTGGACTGGAATCGCAGTGCAGCGGTGAAGGATTGGTATGCCAAGATCAAATCGCGCCCGGCCTTTCGGTCGATCCTGGCTGATCATATCCCAGGCTTTCCGCCGCCGCGCCATTACAACGATCTGGATTTCTAACGCCCGCTTGGGGGCTGTCTGCCCCCAAACCCCCGAGGATATTTGGGAACAAAAGAATGACCAGTGAGGCGATCAAGGCACGGTTGGTGGCGCAGGCCCTTGAGGAGGGGTTTGTGGCGGCGCGAATATGTGCTCCGGGGTCCATTGGACATGTGATGGAGAGGCTGAGCGCGTTTGTCGCCGCCGGCTATCATGGGCAGATGGGATGGATGGAGCAGCGCATGACCTGGCGCGGAGATCCGCAAGCGCTTTGGCCCGAGGCACGGTCAGTTGTGATGTTGGCCGAGAGCTATACGCCAGAGCACGATCCCAGCGCCATCTTGCAACACCCCGATCGGGGCGCGGTGTCTGTTTATGCGCAGGGGCGCGATTATCATGATGTGGTGAAGAAACGCCTAAAGCGGGTGGCGCGCTGGTTGGTGGCGCAAGCCGATTGCGAGGTAAAGGTCTTTGTTGATACGGCCCCCGTGTCCGAAAAGGCCCTGGGGCAGGCAGCGGGGCTGGGATGGCAGGGCAAGCACACCAATCTGGTCAGCCGGTCGCTGGGCAATTGGGTGTTTCTGGGCGCGATTTTCACCACGTTGAAATTGCCGCCCGATGCCGCCGAGGTCGATCACTGTGGATCGTGCCGGGCCTGTTTGAGCGCCTGCCCCACGGACGCCTTTCCCGCGCCCTATCAGTTGGATGCGCGGCGGTGCATTTCTTATCTGACGATCGAGCATGACGGCCCGGTTGATCCTGAGTTACGGGCGCTGATGGGGAACCGGATTTACGGCTGTGACGATTGTCTGGCCGCCTGTCCCTGGAACAAGTTTGCGGTCGCGGCCCGCGACATTCGGCTGGCGGCCCGGCCCGACCTGATGGCGCCGCGCCTTGCGGCATTGGCCGCATTGGATGATGCAGCGTTTCGGGCATTGTTTTCCGGATCACCCATCAAGCGTATTGGCCGCAATCGGTTTGTGCGCAACGTGCTTTATGCCATCGGGAATTCACAGCGCCCCAGCCTGCTTTCTGTGGCGCAAGAGCTGACCCGCGACGCCAATCCGGTTGTTGCCGAAGCGGCGCGCTGGGCCGCGACGCGTTTGACCTTTGGGTGACGCAAAAAGACTGGAACATGGATTGAAATAGGCTAGACCCCAAGGCAGGACCAAAGAGGAGAGCGCGATGGCCTTGTTGCTTGGGGTGGACACCGGTGGAACCTATACTGATGCGGTGTTGATCGAGGGGGAAACCCGCGTCATTGCCAGCGCCAAGGCGCTTACCACTCGGCAGGATCTGGCCATTGGCGTCGGAGATGCCGTGCAGGCCGTTCTTTTGCAATCGGGTGCCAAACCAAGCGATATCTCGATGGCGTCGCTGTCGACGACCCTGGCAACAAATGCCTTGGTCGAGGGACAAGGCGGCCGGGTTGCCTTGATTTACATCGGTTTCAAAGAACGCGATCTTGCCGCCCATGGTCTGGGCGAAGCGTTGAAAGGTGACCCTTATTTGGTCTGCGCCGGGGGGCACAATCATGCCGGCGGTGAGGCGGCCCCGCTGGATGAGCCCGCGCTGAGGGCATTTTTGCACGCCCATCGCAGCGATGTCAGCGGCTTTGCCGTGGCCAGCCAATTTGCCACGCGCAATCCTGCGCACGAGCTGCGCGCCAAAGCCCTGGTGCGGGAAATCACCGGGCGGCCCATTTCAACCTCGCACGAGCTGTCGGCCAAGCTGAATGGCCCCAAACGCGCCATGACTGCTGTATTGAACGCACGGCTGATCGGGATGATTGACCGGCTGATTGGCCGCGCCGAAGACCGCCTGCGGGAAATCGGCATTGATGCCCCGCTGATGGTGGTGCGCGGCGATGGTGCGTTGATTTCCAGCGCGCAGGCCCGCGAACGCCCAATCGAAACGATCCTGAGTGGGCCGGCGGCGTCCATCGTCGGGGCCCGCTGGATGACTGGGGCCGATCATGCCCTGGTCAGCGACATCGGCGGCACCACAACCGATGTGGCCGTTCTGCAAGACGGGCGTCCTGCGATTGATCCGGCGGGCGCGCGTGTCGGCCCCTATCGCACCATGGTCGAAGCCGTGGCAATGCGCACCACCGGCCTTGGCGGCGACAGCGAAGTTCACTTCACCACCGAAGGGTTGCAAGGCGGGGTCACGCTTGGGCCGCGGCGGGTTTTGCCCGTGTCATTGATGGCCACCATCGCCCCCGAAATCGTCCATGAAACGCTTGAGGCGCAGCTGCGCGCCACCACCCCCGGCGATCACGACGGGCGCTTTGTCCGCGCCGTTCCAGGACTTGAGGCAGACGGCATTGGACCCCGCGAAGAAACCCTGCTGGCGCGTATCGGGCCAAATGTCCATCCTTTGGGCGCCGTGCTCAAATCGCGGATCGAGCTAAGCGCGCTGCGCCGCCTGATTGATCGCGGCTTGGTGCAGGTCAGCGGGGTCACGCCGTCAGATGCAAGCCATGTCCTGGGGCGGGTCAATGCCTGGGACAGCAAAGCGGCGGATATGGCGCTGCGGCTGTTTGCGCGCCGGCGAACCGGCGCAGGTGACGTGCTGGCGCAAACCGCGAATGATATGGCGCATATCATCATCAACCAGTTGACCCAGCAAACCGTTCTGGCCCTGTTGGAAACTGCTTTCGCCGAAGAAACCGCCCCCCTTGGTCCGCCGCCAGAACAGCTTGCACGCCATGTCCTGATGCAACGCGGCCTGTCCAAGCATCGGGGCCTGTTGCGATTGGATGCCGGGCTGAATGTGCCGGTGATCGGTCTGGGGGCCTCGGCCGCCAGCTACTATCCCGCGGTTGGCGACATCCTTGGCACCGAAATGATCCTGCCTGAATATGCCGGGGTGGCAAATGCCATCGGGGCGGTGGTTGGCCGGGTCACTATGCGGCGCAGCGGCACCGTCACATCGCCCAGCGAAGGAAAATACCGCGTCCACCTGCCTCAGGGCCCGCAAGACTTTGCCGATGAACAAAGCGCGCTGACCATGTTGGAAGAAACCCTGCGCCGTGACGCGACCACCCAGGCACAAAATGCCGGTGCGCAAGACATCCAGATCACCGTCACACGCGACATCCGAACCGCTGGCGTCGAAGCGCGCAACGTCTTTATCGAGGCCACCCTGACCGTCGAAGCCGCCGGGCGCCCACGCGTCGCCGCCTAGCGTTTGGGCAACACCCAGTCCGGACGGGGGAAATGGCAGGTATAACCGTCCGGAATGCGCTCAAGATAATCTTGGTGCTCAGGCTCGGCTGCCCAAAAGGCCCCCACTGGGGCCACTTCGGTCACAACCTTGCCGGGCCACAAGCCCGAAGCCTCGACATCTGCGATGGTCTCAAGCGCCTCGGCGCGCTGATGATCGTCCACATAATAAATGGCTGACCGATAGCTCGCGCCAATATCATTGCCCTGCCGGTTCGGCGTCGTCGGATCGTGAATCTGGAAAAACAGCTCAAGCAGGGCGCGAAAGCTCAGCACCGCAGGATCAAAGATAATCTCGATGCCTTCCGCATGGGTGCCATGATCACGATAGGTTGCCTGCGGCACGTCCCCGCCCGTGTATCCCACACGGGTCGACAAAACCCCGGCGCGCTTGCGGATCAAATCCTGCATCCCCCAAAAACATCCGCCCGCCAAAACTGCTCTTTGCTGGCCCATCATCCAACCTCCACCTGAGAAACAAACGCCCCATACCCCTCGCGTTCCATCTCCGCCAGGGGAACAAAGCGCAGCGCCGCCGAATTGATACAATACCGCAATCCACCACGCTCGGCCGGCCCATCCGGAAACACATGCCCCAGATGGCTGTCGCCATCTCTTGAACGCACTTCGGTGCGGATCATACCCAAACTCGTATCGCGGTGCTCATTGATATGCTGGGGCGCGACCGGCTTGGTAAAGCTCGGCCAACCGCAACCGCTCTCATACTTGTCCGAAGACACGAACAATGGCTCCCCCGATACGACATCAACATAAAGCCCCGGCGCCTTGGTGTGCAAATGCGCGCCGCTGCCGGGCCGCTCGGTGCCCGATTGCTGGGTTATATGAAACTGCTCAGGCGTCAGCTGCGCAATTACATTTGGGTCTTTGCGATATTGGCTCACCGCACTCTCCTCTCTCTCCTGGATGCGCCCGCGCGCCATTTCATCCCAGATACCGCAGGGCAGCACCATCCCGTACCACCGGCTTCTTTTGTTCTTAAATATCCCCGCCGGAGGCTCCCGAACCGCACCTCATCGCCCGCCCTAACCGCCATCACGCCACAACAGCTTGCTTCCCGATGCCTCAAGCCCCGGACTGATCCCATAGGCCGACCGATAGCTCTTGGAAAAATGTGACAGCGATTTGAACCCACAGGCCACACAAACATCGGTGACGGAAAACTCGGTCTGCCGCAACAAATTACGCGCCTTGTCCAAACGGCGCTGCATGTAAAACCGCTTGGGCGAAACCCCGACATACTTGGCAAACAGCCGCTCAAGCTGCCGCGTCGACAGGGCGATGACTTCTGCGATCTCATCCGGGCTCAGCGGGTCTTCGATATTGTTCTCCATGATCTGCATCGCCAACGACAGCTTTGAATTGCGCACCTCTGGCCGCGATTGCAACACCTTGCGCTGGCTGTGGCTGTGCAGGCGCGGATCCGTATAGACCATCTGATCCGCCACCCATGTCGCCAGGTCGACCCCGTAATCCCCCTTGATACGGTCCAGCATCATATCCATCGACGCCGCCCCGCCAGCCGATGTAAAAATCTTGCCATCCACGGAAAAGATACTGTCTTCCATAATCACATCCGGCAACACTTCGGACAGGGCCGACTTGTATTCCCAATGCGTCGTGACACGTTTGCCGCCGATCAACCCGGCCAGGGCCAAAGTATAGGTCGCAGACGACAAGGCGCCGATATCCATACCCTTGCGGGTCTCGCGGCGCAGCCAGTTCAGCATCGCCTTGGTGCTGCCACGGCCAACGTCCTCTCCGGCGCAAAGGATAATGGTCTCGTTGCGGTCCAGCTCGCTCAGCGGGCCATCCACCGACACCGTCACACCATTATAAGCCGGGGCCGGGGCGCCGGTTTCGCTCAGCAGACGCCAGCTATAGAATTGTTGCCCCGACGGGTGCCGGTTGGCCAGGGACAACGCTTCAAGCGCGCAGGAAAACCCAAGCTGCGAATAGCCGGGAATCAGAACAAACACATAGCGCTTTGGCGCGATTACTTGGGTCGTCAAAGGGCTATCCACAGATTCTGGTTGTTACTTGGCGCAAAGCTTAACGCAACTTAGGGCTGGCTCAAAACTTTATTGCCCTGGCGGACCTGGCTGCGTTGCTTTGACAATTGAACCGCCAAAATACCCACCGCAATGATGCCAACCCCAAGGATATCCCTTGGCCCCAGCGTCTCAGACAGCAACAGCGCGGCAATCGCCACGCCAAAAAACGGATTAAGAAAGTGGAAGGTCGCCGCCCGTGTTGCACCGATCCGATCCACCAGCCAGAACCAGACAAAGGTCGCCGCCAATCCCGGCACCAAAGTCGTATAGGCAAAGGCCAGAGCAAGCTGAGGTGTCAGGTTCAAACGCGGCGTTTCAAAGGCGACGGCGGCCAGGCTCAGCACCAGACAGCCAACCAACATCTGCAACCCCACCACCATCAGGAAATTCCCCCCCGAGGTGGCGCCCCGCACCATCAGCGTCGCAATCGTCAGCGCCAGCACACCAATCCCGCACAGCGCCAGACCAAAAAGATCAATATCCCCGCCCAAGCGCGCGCCCATAATGATGGCCACCCCCGCAAACCCGGCTATCAATCCGGCAATGCCCAAGGCCGGCACCCGGTCTTTCAAGAAGACCCACCCCGCCAAAGCCACCAAAAGCGGCATGGTCGAAGCAATGATCGCAGCAAGCGAGGCCTCGATCGTTTGCATGGCCACAAAGTTCAGCCCCAGGTAAACCCCGTTTTGCAAAATGCCAAACACGATGGTGGCGCGCCACTGCGCAGGGGTCAGATGCCATGATTGCCCCAGCATCCGGGCGACAATCACCCCAAGCAAACCTGAAATCAGATACCGAAACGCCAGCGCCATAAGCGGCGAAACATCTTCGACGATCATACGCGCAGAAGTAAACGCCGAAGACCACATGACCGCAAAGGCAAGCCCCGCAGCAACTGCGCGCATATCCATGATCAGGCAGACCCTTTCCCCTAGGTTTCGCGCGACCTTTCCCCAGATCACCGCCAAGGGCAACCCCTGTCAAACCGGCCAAACGCCAGCCACAAAGCACACGCGGCGAGATCGAACCTTAGGCCCCAAGCCCGGCAAGCGCCTCAATTGCCGCAGGGATAGGATAGTGATGATTGCCGACAAACAGCCCATTGCGATCTATGTAATCGGCATTGTGCAACGCCCCCGAAATCGAATGGTCATAGTATTTCAGGACCTCGTTCTTGGCAAAATTCCCCGACACAATCGGCCGGGTCTCAAAACCCAGCGCCTGAAGGCGCTTGACCAGATCGGCGCGGGTCATATCCGCCTTGGGTCGCAGTACAAGGCTGAAACCGAACCAACTGCTTTGGCCGGTCTCTTGTTGGATGGTAAACACCGGATGATCCGACAGCTGCGCCTGCAAAAGCGCCCCATTCGCCCGGCGCCCCTTGATCAAGGCCGGCAGCTTGGCCAATTGCGCCTGCCCCAAAGCGCCCGACATCTCAAGCGGTCGAAGGTTATACCCCGGCAAGACAAACCGAAAGCTTTCCTCGAACGGATCGTCCGACTTGGTGCCGGTGACATGATTTTCCTTGGGCAGATTGCGTGTCCAGCCATGGGCGCGCACCGACAACATGATGTGATAAAGCTCTTCGTCATCCGTAACGACAAGCCCGCCCTCCATCGTCGAAATATGATGCGAGAAGAACGCGCTAAAGCTGCCCAACACCCCAAATGTCCCGGCTTGCTTGCCGTTCAGCGTGGCCCCCATGGATTCGCAATTATCTTCGATGATGCGAATATTGCGATCCTTTATCATCGCCTGTATCGCATCAAAATCGTTCGGATTACCCAGCAAATTAACCGCCATGATCAGCCGGGTTTTATCGCTGATTGCCTCCTCAAGCGCGGCCAGATCATAGTTCAGCGTTTGGGGGTCGATATCGACAAATTTCAGGTGCAACCCGTATTGCGCCAACGGCGCATAGGTCGTGCTCCACGAGACAGCCGGAACGATCACCTCGTCGCCGCGGCTTAGTGCGTTGTGCTTGGTGTAGAACAAAGCAGCGGTCATCAGCAGGTTCGCGCTTGAGCCGGAGTTGACCATCACCGCAAAACGGCTGCCCATAAAGTCGGCAAACTGACGTTCAAATGTCGCAACCTCGGGGCCCATGGAAAACATGTCGGACCGGATGACCCGTTGCAGCGCCTCTTGCTCTTCGTTGTCCCAAGAAGAGGTGGCCAATGGGTAAAGAAAGCTCATGATTGCTCTTGCTCCAGATAGAACCGATAGGTTTTGCGAATGCCCTCATCAAGCGATGTAGATGGCGCCCACCCCCAGCCGCTTTGACGAGAAACATCAACCAGCTTTTGTTTCATTCCCACGGGCTTGGTCAGGTCATGGGTAAAATGCCCCTGCCAGCCGATGGCGCGCGCCGCCGCTTGGTAATATTCGTTCACGCTGTGATCAGCGCCAAGCCCCAAGTTCATCAGCGCCGGAAGATCGTCAAACCGCGCGACCGCCTGCCAAATGCCGTCTGCGGCATCGGCCGCATACATAAATTCCCGGCGCGCCGTGCCATCCCCCCAAATCTCAACATGGCTTTGACCCGCCATTTTTGCGGCGTGAACCTTGGTAATTATCGCCGGAAGCAAATGCGAAGCCCCCGGCGCAAAGGTATCATGTGGACCATACAGATTGCACGGAATGAGCGTCTTATAGCTGAGCGCAGCAGATTCCCGGCTGATGTATTCGCAAAGGCGCATCGCAAAGATTTTCGCCAGCGCATAGCCTTCGTTGGTCGGCTCAAGCGCGCCGGTCAGGATGCTTTCCTCGCGCAGCGGGTTTTGCCCCTGCGCCGGATACATACATGAGCTGGCAAGATTAATCAGCCGTGGCACCCCGGCGCCGCGCGCAGCCATGATAACATTGCGACCGATCATGGTGTTTTGCTCAAGAAAATCGACTGGAGCGGCCATGTTGGCTTGAATCCCGCCGACCTTGCCCGCCGCGTGAATAACGATATCGGGTTTGTGCAAGTGCAAAAAGGCCGCCACCGCCGCGCCATCGCCCAGATCCAATTCGGCCCGGTTTGGGGCCAATATCCGAAACTTGGTCGCCGCCGCGTGGTCTTGCAGATTGCGACCGACCATGCCGGTGCCACCTGTCAGGAATACTGTCTGCATTTATCCGTGCCGATCGTTTCGGGTTTGCTCTTGGGCCACCACCTCAAGATCAGAGCGCACCATCTCGTTGACCATATCAGCCAGGCTTGTGCTGTGGCTCCACCCCAGCTTTTCGCGGGCTTTGCTTGGATCGCCAATCAGCAGATCGACTTCGGTGGGGCGGAAATACCGGGGATCGACTTCAACACGGCAAGCGCCCGTCGCCGCGTCATACCCCTTTTCCTCGACACCACTTCCCCGCCACTCAAGCGCAACACCGATGGCGGCAAACGCCTTGTCGACAAAGCTGCGCACGGTATGGGTTTCTCCGGTGGCCAACACGAAATCATCCCCGACCTCGTGCTGAACAATGCGCCACATCCCCTCGACATAGTCCTTGGCGTGGCCCCAATCCCGCTTGGCGTCCAGATTCCCCAAATACAGCTTGTCCTGAAACCCCAGCTTGATGGCTGCCACGGCTCGGGTGATTTTTCGCGTAACAAAGGTTTCTCCGCGCAGCGGGCTTTCGTGATTGAACAAGATCCCGTTCGACGCGTGCATCCCATAAGCTTCGCGGTAATTCACGGTAATCCAATAGGCATACATCTTGGCCGCCGCATAGGGCGATCTTGGGTAAAACGGGGTGGACTCGCGTTGGGGTACCTCTTGCACCAAGCCAAACAGCTCAGAGGTTGAGGCCTGATAGAAACGGCAAATTTTCTCAAGCCCCAGTATCCGGATCGCCTCAAGCAGCCGCAGCGTGCCAATCCCATCGGCGTTGGCGGTGTATTCCGGGGTTTCAAAGCTGACCGCCACATGCGATTGCGCCGCAAGGTTATAAACCTCGTCTGGTTGAACTTCTTGCACAAGCCGGATCAAATTGGTGCTGTCAGTCATGTCACCATAATGCAAGTGATACCGGACATCTGTCTCGTGCGGATCCTGAAACAGGTGATCAATGCGCTGGGTGTTGAACGAAGACGCCCGACGCTTGAGGCCATGAACCTCGTATCCTTTAGAGAGCAAAAGCTCGGACAGATAAGCCCCATCCTGCCCTGTTGTTCCGGTGATCAACGCGCGTTTCATGATCTTGCCCCTCTTGTCGCTTTGATCATTCGGAAACCACGTTTGCCCTGCAACCTCAAGCATTTTGTGGGTGCGGTATGGGCAATTGCCAGCCACACTTGCCTGCGCCGCACCCACAACTTAGGAAGGTCGCAGCAACTGAAAAGGCAAGGTTCATGGCCCAGAACATTAAGACATTCGTGGTGCATCTGGCGCGGGCGACCACGCGGCGCCCTTTGGTCGATCGCCTGCTGCAAGCAACCCCCTTTGACGCCGAGATCTTCGACGCGGTCGAGGGCGCAAGCCTAAGCCCTGCGCAACACGCTGCGGTGTATTCCCAACATCCGCTTTTTGCGCCGGCCTATCCCTTTTCCCTTGGCGCAGGTGAGATTGGCTGCTTTCTAAGCCACCGTGCGCTTTGGCAAACAATCTTGGATCAAGATCTGGACGCAGCCCTTATTCTTGAGGACGACCTTGCCATAGGCCCGCAATTCGCCCAAGCCGTTCGCCTTGCCGCGGATCACATCGCCGATTTGGGCGTTGTCCAATTCCAGGTGCGCCCAATAGCAGACCCGGCCACCGTGATTGCACAACACGGCGGGGTTCAGATTATTCGCCCCCAGGTCACACCACTGCGCACATCAGCCCAGCTGGTAAGCCAGGCGGCCGCAAGGCATCTTTTGGCCCTGACCGAACGCTTTGACCGCCCGGTCGACACCTTTTTGCAAATGCACTGGATCACCGGCCTGCCCTTGGCCTGCGCCGTGCCGTCCGGCGTATCGGATCACACCGCCGACGCAGGCGGCAGCACGATATCGCGCAAGACACCGCTGAACCAAAAGCTCGCGCGCGAGGTCAAGCGGTATCTGTATCGGCGCGCCGTGCGCCGCGCATCACGGCCTGCGTGACCAGTTCTCCCACACAAACGGATAGGCCCAATCACAGTCATGGGTTTGGGACAGCCCGGCGCGTATTTCGTCGCGCAGCGCAATATCGCCCGGCTGATACAGATGAAACTGCACCTGGATCCGGGCAAATCGTGATGCCAGCCCCTGGCCATGGATTGCAGGCAACAGGTCGTATTCGCCGCCTTCGATATTGATCTTGGCAAGGGCCACATCTGCGTCAAAATCGGCCATAAACCGCCCCACATCCACAAGCTGGCCCTGAACCGCCCGCGCGCTTGCCGACACCGCAGATGAGGCATCGCCCTCATCTGACAGGTCCAGGTGCCCATCAGCAGACCCCAGCGCAAACCCATGCACCGTGATTTTCCCAACATCCTTGAACCGCGCGGCCAGACGGGCGGCAAAGACCGGATGCGGTTCGAAAACATGAACGTGGCAGTTCCACTTTGCAAAGGCTGCGGCGGCCCAATTCCCCTCGAACCCGCCGATGTCAAAGACCGTATCATCAGGGCCGATTGGTCCAACCTGCCAACGCTTGTCTTCGCCATTCTCGCGGCGAAACGCGTAAAAGGCGCTCCAAAACACGTTGCGCCATGGCTCGCGCCAGCGGGTAATCCAATGGGACAACGATAATTTCATAGCCGGTCCTTAACGTCATTTGTTCAAATCACAAAGCGGTGGAATGCTGGGCCACCATTGTGTTAGGGCGGGATTAACAGAGGAACCCAGATGATCACAACACGCATTATTGGCGGGCTTGGCAACCAACTTTTTCAATATTGTGCGGGCCGGGCGCTGGCCCTGAGGCATCAGCAGCCCTTGGGTCTGGATGTCCGGGCGTTCGAAACTTATCGCCATTATGATCTTGGCCTTGGGCACTTTGATATCCAAGCCGACCTGACACCGCCCAACCTTCCCGCCATCAAGACCGACGGTGTTCTGAAATACGCCTTGTCCAAGCTGCGCCCGTCCAAACCGGTACACCGCGAGCCCAGCTTGGCCTTTGACCCACAGTTCATGAATTTGGGGCCGCAAACCCATTTGATCGGCTATTGGCAAAGCGAGCGTTATTTTCGCCCCTTTGCGGCAGAAATCCGCAAAGACCTTACCCTGGTTACACCGCCCAGCCCCGACAACATTGCAATGGCCGCGCGGATCGACGGCGCGGTGGCGGTTTCCCTGCATATCAGGCGGGGCGACTATGTCAGCAACAGCAAATTCAACGCCGCCCATGGCACCTGTGATATCGACTATTATCAGCGCGCCGTGCAAGCGATCATAGACCGGCTGGGTATGGCGCCGGTTGTGTTCGCCTTTTCAGATGACCCCGATTGGGTGGCCGCGCATCTACACCTGCCTTGCGAGGTTGTGCTGGTGCGCCACAACGACAGCGACCACAATTACGAAGACCTGGCGCTTATGGCGCGCTGTGATCACCACATCATTGCCAATTCTTCGTTTTCTTGGTGGGGCGCGTGGCTGAATCCAGACCCCGACAAGATCGTCATTGCGCCAGCTCGGTGGTTTGCTGACCCAAAACTGTCCAACCCGGACATCCTCCCCCCCGAATGGCAGGCGATTTAGGGCGCCGTGCTAAATCACCGCCTTGGCGGCGCGTTTGTTGACATCGACATAGGTCTGCGCGCGGCTTTTGTTTGCCAAAATCGCATCGCGGCGCGCCCTGTAATCTGCATCTGACAAATTCGCAGCAGCGGCCTTCAGATCATCAAACGTCCGACAGATCAGCATCCCATTGGGATCGAAAAAGCGTTCTATATCCGGCGCGCCCCAATAAACCGGGACGGTTTCGCACAGCAATGCGTCAATCAGCTTTTCGGTAAAGTAACCCGGCTCGGCTGCATTTTCGATGATGAACGAATATCGAAACGGCGCCAGCCCCTCAGATTTTGCGGCAAACGGCGCATATCCGCCACCCATGACCTTGACGTCTTGCCCGGACCGGCCGACCCAATCGGCAAGGCTGTGACGCAGCTGATGCCCCTCAAGGCCGCGCTTTGCCGACGCGATCAGCGACGCCATTTGCGTCTTGTGACAATCCACATCTTGCCAATTTTCCACCCATGTATCGCCAAGCGGAAAGAACTGGGCATTGGGCAGGCGCGCAAGCAAGGTCGGGTTGCAGGTCAAGATGCGGTGGAACCTGCGGGAAAACAATCGCGCCAGGCGCATGTGCTTTTTGTGGATGGCGGCCGGCTCAACGATCAGCAGGCTTAGCCGGGCGCGCAGGCCAAGTGGTTTCCAGCCATAAACCCAATTGCGCGGATAGGTAACGACGTGATCCTGACGGGTTAGATCAGCCAGCGTTCCATTCAGGTCGAGTGGCGCACCAAGCGGCCATTCCACATCTTTCAATGGAACAGAACCAAGGGGGCCGCGCGGCTTGAACCCATAGGGCAGGACCGCGACAAAAGGATCAGAGGTGCTCATACCCGGCCTTTTAAGGATCGGCGCCCCAAACGCCAAGCCAAAAGCCCCAAGGCGCGGGCCTTGGGGCTTGGGGGGTTAAACGCTCATGCAGATGTATTTCATCTCAAGATAATCCTCGATCCCGTGGTGCGAGCCTTCGCGCCCCAGACCCGATTGCTTGATGCCGCCAAATGGCCCCAGCTCGGTCGAGATGATGCCGGTGTTAATACCGACGATGCCGTATTCCAAGGCTTCTGCCACCTTATAAACCCGGCTTAGATCCTTGGCATAGAAATACGATGCAAGGCCAAAGATGGTGTCGTTGGCCATGGCGATGACTTCGTCTTCGTTGTCGAATTTGAACAGAGGGGCCAGTGGGCCAAAGGTCTCTTCTGTGGCGACTTTCATGTCCTGCGTTACGCCGGTGACAATCGTCGGTTCAAAGAACGTGCCGCCCAACGCATGTGCTTTGCCGCCGGTCAGCACCGCGCCGCCCTTAGAGATGGCGTCGGTGACGTGCTCTTGCACCTTGGCGACGGCTTCGGCGTTGATCAACGGGCCGGTGCTGATGCCATCGGTCAACCCATCACCCACGGTCAGCTTTTCGACAGCGGCCTTCAGCTTGGCGGCGAAGGCGTCATAGACACCGGCCTGCACATAAATGCGGTTGGCACACACGCAGGTTTGGCCGTTGTTGCGGAATTTGCACAGCATGGCGCCTTCGACCGCTGCATCCAGATCGGCATCGTCAAAAACAATGAACGGTGCGTTGCCGCCCAGCTCCATCGAGCATTTCATCACCTGATCTGCCGCCTGCCGCAGCAGGATGCGCCCCACCTCGGTCGAGCCGGTAAAGGTCAGCTTGCGCACGGCGGGGTTTTCGCAGAATTCCTTGCCGATCTCAGAGGCCGACGAGGACGGCAGCACATTAAAGACCCCCGCCGGGATGCCTGCCCGCTCGGCCAGGACGCCCATGACGATCGCAGACAGCGGGGTTTCCGCCGCTGGTCGGGCGACAAAGGCACAGCCCGCCGCAAGGGCCGGCGCCGCCTTGCGGGTGATCATCGCATTGGGAAAGTTCCATGGCGTGATCGAGGCGGCAACCCCGATCGGCTGCTTTAGAACGGTTATCCGTTTGTCGCGCTGATGGCCGGGGATGGTTTCGCCGTAAACCCGTTTGGCCTGCTCGCCCATGAACTCGATGAACGAGGCCCCATAGGCGATTTCGCCCTTGGCCTCGGGGTGGGGTTTGCCCTGTTCGGCCGTGAGGATCGTCGCCAGATCATCGGCGTTCTCCATCATCAGATCGAACCATTTGCGCATCACTGCCGCGCGTTCCTTGCCGGTCCACTGCGCCCAGTCCTTTTGCGCCTTTTCCGCGCAGGCAATGGCCCCGGCCACCTGCGCGCGGCTTAGGTCTGCGACCTTGGCAATCACATCGCCCCGCGCCGGATTCGTCACCGCAAAAGTGCCATTATCCCCGTCCACCCAAGCGCCATTGATATATGCGCGGGTTTCCAGCAAAGATGGATCCTTGAGCCTGTTCTTGAGCTCGGTTGTGGTCTGGGTCATAACTCTCTCCTCGATCGGTTGCAGAACAAGAACCAACTCTGCGCACGATTGTCCAGTTCTCGCAGAAGGATTTGATCAAATTGTTGGATGATGCCTATGCCAATGCCGCCCATATCCCCGGCGGTGCTGAGTTCCCGGCCCGTTGGGCCGCCAAAGCACAGGCGTTTCGAAACGCCATCGGCGCGCGCGGACAACAAGGCATCGCCTATGGGGTAGGGGCGCGGCAGGTCTTTGATATGTTTGCCCCAGCCCAGCCGGCAAAAGGCACGCTGGTCTTTGTGCATGGCGGGTTCTGGCGCGCCTTTGATGCGTCTTTTTGGTCGCATCTGGCGCAAGGGGCGCTGGCGCAGGGATACCGCGTGGCGATGCCCAGCTATGACCTTTGCCCCGACGTGTCGATCGCGCAGATCACCAAGCAAATCGCGGTTGCGGTCCAAAAGATCGCTGCGGATTATTCTGGCGATATGGTGCTGACCGGTCATTCGGCGGGCGGCCATCTGGTGGCGCGGATGCTGGATGAAACCGTCTTGCCCGCGCGGGTGCAAAACCGCATCCGGCGGGTGTGCCCGATCTCGCCGCTGGCGGACCTTGAACCGCTGCTGCAAACGGACATGAACCGGGATTTCAAGATGACACAGGCCGACGCGCGACAAGAAAGCCCGATCCATCAGCCTGCGCCCAAATCCGCACAAGTGCATGTCTGGGTCGGTGCCGCCGAACGCCCCGCCTTTGTCGATCAGGCGCGCTGGTTGGCGCAGGCCTGGGATGCCCCGCTGACCCTTGCCCCTGGGCGGCATCATTTCGATGTGATTGACGCGCTGGAAGACCCCCAAAGCACGCTGATAACGGAATTGGTCGGAAACGGATCATAACCGGGGCAAAACCCGATTGCGCGGCGGCGCCGAATCGGCGCATGAGGGGCCAGCTTCGGGCGATGGCGTCGCCCGTTTCGTGGCTTTGTCCGTCCTGAACGCCGGGACCTTTCTTGCGAAAAGGAGGGTCTGATGACCACTCGTCCTGATATGTACCGTTTTCACAATGGTGAAAAAGCAACCCCGCAATTTGAAGCGGCGGAATACGAAGCCCGCCTGCTTGAGCTGCGTGAACGCATGGCGGCGCTGGGCGTCACTGCGGCTGTTTTCACATCCATGCACAACATCTCGTATTATTCCGGGTTCTTGTATTGTGCTTTTGGCCGCCCCTATGGGTTGGTTGTGACAGAAACCGAATGCGTCACCATATCGGCCGGGATTGACGCAGGCCAACCCTGGCGGCGCAGCTTTGCCGACAACATCACCTATACCGACTGGCAGCGCGACAACTATTGGCGAGCGATCTTGTCAGTGACGGGCCCAGGCGCCGTGATCGGTTATGAAGGGGATCACCTGACGCTGGTACAGCGCGACAAGATGGAAGATTTCCTGAAACCCGCCACAATGGTCGATATCTTTGAAACGACAATGCGCCAGCGGATGCACAAATCCGCCGCCGAGATCGCATTGATCCGCCATGGCGCCCAGGTTGCCGATGTCGGCGGCTATGCAATCCGCGATGCGATCAAGGCCGGCACCCGCGAGATCGACGTGGCCATGGCCGGGCGCGACGCGATGGAGCTTGAGATCGCCAAGCGATTCCCAGATGCCGAATACCGCGACACTTGGGTCTGGTTTCAATCCGGGATCAACACGGACGGCGCCCACAACCCGGTG
Source organism: uncultured Sulfitobacter sp. (assembly GCA_937138475.1). Classification (GTDB taxonomy): domain Bacteria; phylum Pseudomonadota; class Alphaproteobacteria; order Rhodobacterales; family Rhodobacteraceae; genus CAKZPD01. The sequence continues at coordinate 26,190 of CAKZPD010000034.1, forward strand.
ACTGGCCGCGTGCTGGAGCGTGGCGACATATTGTCCCTGAACACCTTCCCGATGATTTCGGCCTATTACACCGCATTGGAGCGCACGTTGTTCGTGCAAGAGGTGGACCCCGCCAGCCTGAAGATCTGGGAAGCCAATGTGGCCGCACATGAATACGGCATGAGCCTGCTCAAACCTGGGGCCAAATGCTCTGACATTACCCAGAAAATCAACGTATTCCTGCAAGAGCGCGACCTTCTGCAATACCGGACCTTTGGCTATGGTCATTCGTTTGGCGTGCTAAGCCATTACTATGGCCGCGAAGCCGGGCTTGAGCTGCGCGAAGATATCGACACGGTGCTTGAACCTGGCATGGTTGTTTCAATGGAACCAATGCTGACCATCGCCGAAGGCAACCCAGGCGCCGGCGGATATCGCGAACACGATATCTTGGTCATCAACGACGACGGCAACGAAAACATCACGGCCTATCCCTATGGGCCCGACTTCAACATCGTCGGCTAAGCACCGGCGCGGCAGGTGATCCCAATGAGGCGCCTGCCGCGCCACACGATTTATTCGGTCGTGGCCCACGCCCCGGCCCGAGCCAAAGCACAGGCAAAAGATTGTCGTCCCCCGTAGAAGCGCCTAGATTGAACCAAGCAAGGGCGGAGCAGTTCAATGGCATTTATTCGGTTGATGGCAATCATGGGCGCGGTACTGACCGTCGTTTATGTGTTTTTACGTCTGTATTTTGTCGCCCGTCACCGCGAGACGCTTGCCCAGACCCCACCCGCGACGCAGCGTGCCAGGATGGCCGCCTATGAACGCTGGCTCAGGCCACGCCTGCTGATCGGTGTTTATGGCATCCCCTTTGCCATCCTGGTGCTGATCGTCTATTTTACCAACTTTGCTTAAGAGGGTCTCATGCGGTATTTGAAATGGGGTTTATTGCTGGGGTTTTGGGCGTTTATCGCCGCGTTCCTGCATTACAGCCTGCCTCAGCGCGACATTGCCCGGATCACCGATACATATGTCGAACGAATTGATTTCGGGCAAAATTCCATGTTTTGGGCAAATGCAGAAACCGGCGAGGCAGCCAATGCTGTGAACCGCGATGTGTTCTTTATCCAGGCCTTCCGCACCAACGGCAAGCCGATGATTTATCGCAATGAAGACACCGGCTGGGGCTGGCCGCCCTATTTCAAATTCAGCACCTCGAACCTTCAGGCCGAAGCCTCGGACCTGGAATCCAAAACCACCACGGGCGGCGGCCAATGGGTAATCATCAAGCACTATGGCTGGCGGAATGAGTTTTTCTCGATCTATCCCAATGCGGTCGGGGTCCGCCCGGCAAGCGGGCCTGATCACGCGCTGGGATTTCCTTGGGCAAACGCAGCGATCCTAACCATTTTGGCGCTGCTTTGGTATGCGGCTTGGGTCCGCTGGCGCCGCTTTCGCCGGGCCTATATCGACCCGCACCTCGCGCGCTTGCAAGATCGCTGGGAAGGCGCACAGGATGATATGCGCGCCGGATCGCTGGGCCGCTGGTTGCGCCGGCGGCGCTAGGCCTTGGCCATCACGCCTGCGCGACCATCCGCCCCATCGGGCGCCCGCCCAGGATATGCACATGCAAATGCGGCACCTCTTGCACACCGTTCCGCCCCGCATTCGAGATCATCCGATACCCATCCGCATCCTCGGGCTTGACCCCCTCCTGCGCGCAAACCTTGGCAATCGCACGGGTAAAATCAACGATTTCAGCCTCCGAGGCCGCCTCGGCAAAGTGGTCGTAACACACATATGGCCCCTTGGGGATCACCAGCACATGCACAGGGGCCTGCGGGTAAAGATCGCGAAACGCCAGCGTATGTTCCGTTTCAAGAACGGTCGTATTGGGTATTTCCTTACGCAAAATCTTCGCGAAGATATTCTGGTCGTCATACAGATAGGCCATGCCCCGTCCTTTGCTCTGCTCATCTCTATTTCTCGCTATCTACGCCGCAATCGCTTTGGATTGCAAAATATTCCTGCGCTTCGCATTCGGGCCAGCAATTGACCCGCAACCCCGCTTGCACCCGCCCCCGCCAGGCCCTACATCTGCGCTATGGCCAAGGTAAAATCAGACCCCAATTATAAAGTTATCGCCGAAAACCGCCGGGCGCGGTTCGACTATGCCATCGAAGATGATATCGAATGCGGGCTGATGCTGGAAGGCTCCGAAGTGAAATCCCTGCGCCTTGGCGGGGCCAATATCGCCGAAAGCTATGCGGCTGTGGAAAACGGCGAACTGTGGCTCGTCAACAGCTATATCGCCCCCTACAAACAAGCCAAAACCTTCGGCCACGAAGAACGCCGCCGCCGCAAGCTCCTGGTGTCCCGCAAAGAGCTGGCGAACCTGTGGAACCAAACCCAGCGCAAGGGCATGACCCTCGTGCCCTTGGTCATCTACTTCAACCATCGCGGCATGGCAAAACTCAAGATCGGCATCGCCAAAGGCAAAAAGAACCACGACAAACGTGAAACCGCCGCCAAACGGGATTGGTCGCGGCAAAAATCGCGCCTGCTCAAGGAAAACGGCTGACCCTGCCAGGCCCGCTTCTTTTGTTCTTAAATATCCCCGCCGGAGGCTCCCGCCCTGCGCCCCACCCCCGACCGCCGCGGACAAAGCACCCAAAATTGGCGTATTGCAGGCTTGTCAGTCCCCACCAGTCAGAGTAACCCAGACATCGCCCAAACCCATACAAAAGGGGAGAGACCGCGATGTCTGACGATCCGAAAACACTGGTGTCTACGGAATGGCTGGCACAGCACCTAAAAGATCCAGACCTGCGCCTCCTGGACGCCTCGTGGTATCTGCCGCCCAGCACACGCGACCCCAAGCAAGACTATCAAGCGGCCCATATTCCCGGCGCCCGCTTTTTTGATATCGACGAAATCGCCGATCTGCGCTCTGACCTGCCCCATATGGCGCCACCGATTGAAAAATTCATGTCCCGGATGCGCGCCATGGGCATTGGCGACGGGCATCAGGTGGTGGTTTATGACGGATCGGGCCTGTTCTCAGCGGCCCGCGTTTGGTGGCTTTTCCGCCTGATGGGGCAGGAAAATGTCGCGGTTCTCGATGGGGGTTTGCCCAAGTGGCAAGCCGAAAACCGCCCCACCGAAGACCTGCCCCCCATTGTGCGCGACCGACATATGACAGTGCGCTTTCAAAACCGTATGGTGCGCGATGTGACCCAGGTGGCCTCGGCGTCCAAGCTGGGCGATCACCAGATCGTTGACGCCCGCTCGGCCGCGCGCTTTCGCGGCGATGCGCCAGAACCCCGCGCGGGGCTGCGCGCAGGCCATATCCCCGGCGCACGCAATGTGCCCTATGACACGCTGCTCAATCCCGACAAAACCCTAAAGTCCCCCCAGGCCTGCCGCGACATTTTCACGGCTGCCGGGGTCGATCTGTCAAAACCAATCATCACCTCATGCGGATCGGGTGTCACGGCTGCGATACTGACGCTGGCGCTGGAACGCATGGGGCATTTTCAATGGTCCATCTATGATGGGTCATGGGCCGAATGGGGCATGTTCCCCACGGTTCCAATCGCCACCGGAGACGCATAATGTTTGAAACCCTGAAACCGCAACCGGCCGACAAGATCCTGGCCCTTGTCCAGCAATACCGTGATGACCCGCGCGACACCAAGATCGACCTGGGTGTTGGCGTCTACAAAGATGCCACCGGCCTCACCCCGGTCATGCGCGCCGTCAAAACCGCCGAGCAAACGCTCTGGGCGCAGGAAAACACCAAGGCCTATACCGCGCTGGCCGGCGATCCGGCCTTTGCCGATGCCATGGTTGATCTGGTGCTTGGCGCCGCCGTCGCCCGCGAAACCGTGGCCGCAGCGGCAACCCCCGGCGGGACAGGTGCGGTGCGGCAAGCCTTTGAAATGATCAAGATGGCCAACCCGGCGGCACGGGTCTTTGTCTCCAATCCCACTTGGCCAAACCACCTGTCCATTTTGGGTCATCTGTGCATGGAAACCGTTTCTTATCGCTATTTTGACCCGCAATCGCGCGCCGTCGATTTCGAAGCCATGCTGAGCGATCTCAAAACGGCCCGACCTGGCGATGTGGTGCTTTTGCACGGGTGCTGTCACAATCCGACAGGGGCAAACCTGAACCTGACCCAGTGGCAATCGGTCATCGACGTGTTGCTGGCGACCGGCGCGGTGCCGATGATCGACATCGCCTACCAGGGTTTCGGTGACGGCCTTGACGCAGATGCCCAGGCCACGCGGATGGTCGCGGCAGGGGTGCCCGAATGCCTGATCGCGGCAAGCTGTTCGAAAAACTTTGGCATCTACCGCGAGCGCACAGGCATATTGATGGCCATCAGCCAAAACGCCAGCGCGCGGGGGCTGCATCAGGGCACGCTGGCCTATCTGAACCGCCAAAACTTTAGCTTTCCGCCTGATCACGGTGCGCGGCTGGTCAGCATGATCTTGAATGACCCGGCCTTGCGCAGCGACTGGCAAGCCGAACTGGAGGCCGTGCGCCTTGGCATGCTGGAACTGCGTCAGCAACTGGCCGACTGTCTGCAACAGCTTTCCGGTTCGGATCGGTTCGGCTTTTTGGCACAGCATCGCGGGATGTTTTCCTTGCTGGGCACCACCGCCGACAAAGTCGACGCGCTGCGTGACAAACACGCGATATATATGGTCGGCGACAGCCGCTTGAACATCGCAGGCCTGAACCGCGACACGGTGCCCATTCTGGCCAAAGCAATTATCGACGTCGGCATCTGAATCGGCGCCCCGCCCCCTGCTGGCGTCACAGGGGGCAGGGGGTTCTTGGGCTTCGACATCGCGCAAAAAGCCGGATAAGCTAAGCGCAAAGCAAAGGCCGGGCAGGCATCTGGATGAGCAATTCAACCAAAGGAAAACAGCCCTTGGTGGCGGACAAGCGCTATGACAGCGCCGCCAAACGCGCGGCCCCACCCAAGGCCAAGGCCGCCCCCAGACGCAAGCGCCGCAAACCACCCAAACCGCCCCGGCGGGGGGTGCGCGGATTTTTGGGCCGTGTTCTGCGCTGGTGCCTGCGGTTGATCTGGAAGGTCACTTGGCGGATCGGCGCCACCATTGCCGCGATTCTGGCCCTGATCGTCGGGTATTATTATCTGACATTGCCCGATGTCGACGCGCTGTTGGATGGGCGCGCCCGCGGGTCCGTTACCTTGCTGGACCACCAGGGTCAGGTTTTTGCCTGGCGCGGCGATCAGTTTGGCGGTGTGGTGACCGCCCGCACCGTGTCCCCGCATCTGAAAAACGCCATTGTCGCCACCGAAGACCGGCGCTTTTACAGCCATTTTGGCGTCAGCCCGCGCGGCATTGCCAGCGCCATGTATATCAACCTGTCGGAAGGGCGCGGGGCGTTTTCCGGCCATGGCGGATCAACCATCACACAGCAGGTTGCCAAATTGCTGTGTCTGGGCGTGCCCTATGACCCGGCCAAGCAATCCGAACGCGACTATGAAACCGACTGCCGGCGCGGCACGTTGCAACGCAAAGCCCAAGAGGCACTTTATGCGTTGGCGATCGAGGCAAAATACACCAAGGATGAAATCCTTACCATCTATATGAACCGGGCGTTTCTGGGGGCTGGTGCACGCGGGTTCGAGGCCGCCAGCCAGCGCTATTTCGGCAAGTCAGCCGCCAATGTGGACCCCGCCGAGGCGGCGATGCTGGCCGGTCTGTTGGTTGCGCCAACCCGCTTTGCCCCCACCAACGATCTGGGCCGTTCACAGCGACGCGCCGCGACAATCGTGCGCTTGATGAAGGATCAAGGCTATCTTTCCGAGGCCGAGGCCCGGCTTGCCGCGTCAAACCCAGCCGAACTGTCCGCCGCCGCCGAGGCCAAGGCAGGCGGGTATTTCGCAGATTGGGTCATGTCATCTGGCCCGGATTTTTTCACCCGCAAAACAACCGAAGACGTGGTGATCAAGACCACGCTGGATCAGCGCATCCAGCAAGCCGCCGAAGACGGGCTGAGCTTTGTTTTCGAAAACAAGGTGCGCGACGGGTCCAAGGCCCAGGCGGCCATCGTGGTGATGTCGGCCGATGGCGCGGTGCGGGCCATGGTTGGCGGGCGCAAGACCAAGGTTTCAGGGGCATTCAACCGGGCCACACAGGCCCTTAGGCAAACCGGATCGGCGTTCAAACCCTTTGTCTATGCCACAGCCCTTGATCTGGGCTATGCGCCGAATGACACCGTCGAAGATGCCCCCCTGACCATTGATATTCCCGGCTCTGGGCCATGGTCGCCGCAAAACTATACCAAAAGCTATTACGGCACCGTCACCCTGACGCAGGCACTGCGCGACAGCTTGAACATCCCTGCGGTCAAAGTCTCCGAGGCCGTGGGCCGCGATTTGGTCCGCCAGGTCGCCGAGGGGTTTGGAATTTCCAAGAACCTTGCCGCCGGGCCGGCGCTGGCGCTGGGGGCATCTGAAAGCACGTTGATCGAAATGACCGGCGCCTATGCAGGGATATTGAACGGCGGGTCATCGGTGACACCCTATGGCCTTCTTGATTTACGGCTTTTGGGCGACGACACCCCCTTGATGGGCACAGGCGGCGGCATTGGCGAACGGGTGATCCAGGAACACGCAGCCCAGCAATTGATATATATGATGGAAAAGGTCGTGACCGAAGGCACCGGGCAGCGCGCGCAATTTGATGGCCGCGAACTGGCCGGGAAAACCGGCACAACCCAGGCGGCGCGCGATGCGTGGTTCATCGGGTTTTCCGCCGATTATGTCGCCGGGGTGTGGATGGGCTATGACGACAACACCCCGCTGACCGGCGTTACCGGCAGCGGCCTGCCGGCCGAAATCTGGCGCGAAACCATGCAACGCGTACACCAAGGGGTGCCCCTGCGCCCGTTGCCGGCGTTGCCCCCCGAAGGCATCGGCGCGCGCCGCGATGGCACCGCCCCGCAAGCCGAGCGGCCACGCGGGCTGTTCGAAGGGCTGATTGACGGGTTGCTGCGCGATCTGCTGGGCAACTAAGCCGGCCCTAACCGGCCACGCGCAAATCGGCAGTCAGTTGATCCAAATCGCCTTTGCGACGGTCCAGCATGGCGCCAATTTCCGTGCGCTCAGCCAACAGCAAATTCACGCCTTCGATGAACATGTTAAAGAACAAATCGCGCCCGGACTTATCCGATACCAAAAAGGTGACTTCGAACGGATTGGACCCTTGCAGGTAGGCTGTCGATTTAATCTCATAGCCGGCCTTGATCGGGCGCGCCGATTTGACCTCAATCCGGCCACCGATGAATTCCCGGAACCGCTTGCCATATTTCCGAGAGATATATCCCTGAAAGGCTTTGCTGTATGCGGCCTTTTGCGCCGGGCTGGCGGTGCGGCCATCATTGCCCAAGGTATAACGCGCCATAATGTCGATGTCGCCATAGCGCACGAACAGCTTTTCAAAATCGCGCAGCATTGCCGCCTCGGGCTTGCCCGATGAAATGACGCTAAAGATCTCGGCGATCATTTTTTCGACCAAAGCGCGGGCGCTGGCTTCGTCAAGCGCAAGGGCCGTCTTGGGCGCCAGCGTCACGCCCGCCAAAGCACCAAGCAAGAGGCGGCGGGTCAGTTTATTCGGCATAGGGGTCGTCATAAGGATCATCCGCGTTGGTTGGTTCGACGCTGCCCAGCTGGAACTTGCGGCTTTCAAGATAAAAAAGCCGCGTCTGCGCATAGCTGTCTGCACTATCATATAGGATCGAATCGATGCTGCTGCCAAATTTTGCCCGACTGCCAAGGGCGGACAAAGCCCCTGCCGTTGATTTTATCGCCTTTTCAGACGCGTCGAATTCATAATCAAGCGGGTTGGTCACCATATCGACCAACCGCCCCCAGGCCGCCCGTTCGCTGGACGGGCCGAAAAACGGCAGTTCAAGATAGGCCCCTTGCGGCGCGCCCCATACCGCAAGCGTTTGCCCGAAATCCGTCTCGTGCGGGGGGATGCCCAGATCGCTGGCCGGGTCAAACAACCCGGCAAGACCCAGCGTCGAATTCAACAAAAACCGCGATGATGCGATCCCTGCCCCACGCAGATCACCTTGCAAAAGGCTGTTCACGGTGGTTGCCGGCAACGAAAGGTTGCGCGACGCATTGCTGACCACTGCGCGCACGGGGGCGGGGGCAACGGCGGCATAGGCGCTTGACGCAGGCTTGACCACCGTCTTGTCCAGGCCCTTGTTAAAGGCATGCACCTTGCGGTTTTGCGCTTCGAAGGGGTCATTGACCCCATCGTTGATCCTGTCGACCGGCGTCAAGCTTGCGCAACCCGAAAGGGCCAAGGCCAGGATCGGGGGGAAAATCATTGTCTTCATAAACGCGTGTATTGAGAATTGTGGCAATGGAATTATCCGCTGAAAAATACTATGGCTTGGTTCATATTTTTAGAGGGAACGCCCAAAGATTAAAGGGGTGATCGGCAAAATAATGATCACCGGACGTCCGGCTTGCACAAACCGCGATCCAAAGACGGCCCAAACGCCCTGATATGACAGCCAAACACGTCTTGTTACGAAAGAATTTTATGTCCGATACAATTGCAGACAAAGGCCATCAGGAACTCGGCGCCCAGCGCCGCCAAAGCCGCCATCTTTATTGGACGGTTGCGGTCTTCAGCCTGTTTGCCAATCTTCTGATGCTGACTGGGCCGCTGTATATGTTGCAGGTCTATGACCGGGTTCTTGGCTCTGGGTCAGAGGAAACCCTGATCGCCTTGTCGTTGTTGGTGGTGTTTATGTATGGGGTCATGGGCCTGCTGGATTACACGCGTGGCCGCATAATGGCACGGGTTGGTGCGCGGTTTCAGGCGGGGCTGGACCGGCGGGTGTTTGATGCGGTGATCCGCAAATCGGCCGTGGCCCCCGACCTGAAAACCCAGACAGGGCTGGCCGATCTTGAGGCCGTGCAACGGCTGATGACCTCGCCGGTATTGATGGCCGGTTTCGACATCCCCTGGACGCCGGTGTTTTTTGCGGGGATCTTCATATTTCATCCCCTGCTGGGTTATCTGGCGCTGGCTGGCGCTGGCGTGCTGATTGCCATCACCCTTGCCAATCAACTGCTGTCCAAATCGCCCCAGGCCCAGGCCACCAACCTTGGCCATACGGCCAATCTGATGGCGGAACAGATTCGCACCCATGCCGAAATGGTCCAGTCCATGGGCATGCGCGAGGCCGCCTTTGAACGCTGGCAAAAGGCACGAGGTGCCGCGTTGGGCCAGCAACTGCGGGCGACGGATGTTGGCGGATCGTTCGCGTCGATGACCAAAACCCTGCGGCTGTTTTTGCAATCGGCCATGCTGGGCTTGGGGGCTTGGCTGGTGCTGCAGGGGGAATTGACGCCCGGCGCAATGATTGCCGGATCTATCTTGCTTGGGCGGGCGCTGGCGCCGGTTGAAATGGCCTTGAACCAGTGGCCGCTGGTGCAACGCGCCATCAAGGGCTGGTCCAATCTGGCCCAGCTTTTGGGCGCCGTCCCCCCATTGGCCCCGCGCACGCCGCTGCCCAAGCCGCGGGCCAAACTGTCTGTAAAGGCCCTGACCGTTGTGCCACCGGGCGACCGGCAAGCGGCGCTGAAAGCCCTGAGCTTTGAGGTCAAACCCGGCCAGGCCATCGGGGTGATCGGCCCCTCGGGCGCGGGGAAATCAACCCTGGCGCGGGCCTTGACCGGGGTCTGGCCCCCGGCGGGCGGGGCCATCCGGCTGGATGCCGCGGCGCTTGATCAATACGATCCGGCGGTTTTGGGCAAGCACATTGGCTATCTTCCGCAGCGGGTGCAGCTGTTTGATGGCTCGATTGCCGATAACATCGCGCGGCTGGCCGATACGCCTGACCCGGCCAAAGTGGTTGCTGCCGCCAAACAGGCCGCCGCCCATGACATGATTTTGGAATTTCCCGACGGGTATGACACCAAGCTGTCCGCCGAACAGCTGCGCCTGTCGGGGGGGCAAATGCAGCGGATCGGATTGGCGCGCGCGCTTTATGATGACCCCGTTCTTGTTGTTCTGGATGAGCCGAATTCGAACCTTGATACCATCGGATCCTCGGCGCTGAACCATGCCATTCGCGCGCTCAAAGCACAGGGGCGCTCGGTTTTGATCATGGCGCATCGGCCGGCGGCCATTCAGGAATGCGACATGCTGCTGGTGCTGGACGGCGGGCAGCGCATCGCCTTTGGCCCCAAAGATCGGGTGCTGTCCGAGATGGTTAAAAACCACGCAGAGCTGGCAAAACCACAAACCCCGGCAGGAGCAGCAGTATGACACAAGAAAACACATGGTCGGCGGCGCGCCCGGTGATCTTGGGCTTTGTCGGGTTGCTGGCGCTTGTCGGCGGCTTTGGAACCTGGGCCAGCCTGGCGCAGATTTCCGGTGCCATCGTTGCCTCGGGCCGCATCGAGGTCGACCGCAACCGGCAAGTGGTGCAGCATCAGACCGGCGGCACCGTTGCACAGATCTTGGTCGACGAAGGTGATGCCGTGCGGGCCGGTGACGTGTTGTTACGGCTTGACGATGTGCAAATGCGGTCGCAACTGGCCATCGCCGAGGGACAATTATACGAGCTGATGGCCCGCCGCGGACGGCTTGAGGCCGAACGCGATGCTGTGGCGCAGATCACCTATGACGCGGAACTGATCGCCGCCGGCGCCAGCAATAGCGATCTGCAAGAGCTGATGGATGGGCAAAGCAACCTGTTTCACGCGCGGCGGGCTTCGGTTGCGCAAGAGATCGACCAACTGGGAAAGCGCGCCGGACAAATCGCCAGCCAGATCGTTGGAATCGAGGCCCAGGAAACGTCTTTGGCCCAACAGCTGACCCTGATCCAGCAAGAGCTGACAAGCCAGCAAACCCTTCTGGACAAAGGGTTGGCACAGGCCGGGGCGGTTCTGACCCTGCAACGCGAGGCGGCGCGGTTGAACGGGTCGCTGGGGGAATTGGCCGCCAGCAAGGCGCAGGCCGAGGGGCGCATCACAGAAATCGACATTGAACGCCTGAAACTGGGAACCGGCACCCGCGAAGAGGCGATAACCCGCCTGCGCGATCTGCGTTATCGCGAACTTGAGCTGATCGAACAACGCAGCGCCCTGCGCAGCGAAATCGACCGGCTGGCGATCCGGGCGCCTGTGTCGGGGGTGATTTACGGCCTTCAGGTGCGCACTCCGCGATCGGTGATCCGCGCCGCCGAGCCGGTGATGTATCTGGTGCCACAAGATCGCCCCTTGGTGATTGTCGCACGCGTAGCGCTGATCCACATCGACCAGATCATCGCCGGTCAGGATGTGCATCTGCGTCTGTCGGCGCTGGATCAACGCACCACCCCCGAGCTGTTCGGCAAAGTTGTGCAGGTTTCAGCCGATGCCTTCGAGGACGACGCCAGTGGCCAAAGCTATTATCGTGCTGAAATCACCCTTAATCCAGGTGAGCTGGACAAGCTGGCGCCAGGCACTGTTCTGATCCCTGGCATGCCGGTTGAAACCTATATCAAAACCTCGGATCGCACGCCGCTGGCCTATCTGATCAAACCGCTGGCCGATTATTTTGCCCGCGCCTTTCGGGAAAGTTGATCAAGGCTCTTTTCGTTTGCGCGTCAGCGGTCTAGCGTTCGGCGCAATGGTGAACTTATCCAAAGGACTTAGATTATGACCATCGCTTCCCGTCTGGCTGAACTGGGTGTGACCCTGCCGGATGCCCCCGCCCCGGCCGCCAATTATGTGCCCTATGTTCAGGTTGGTAACACGCTGTATGTGTCTGGCCAGATCTCCAAGGATGACGATGGGCTGATCACCGGCAAACTGGGCGATACCATGGACACAGCCCAAGGCGCCGCGGCGGCAAAGGTCTGTGCGCTGAACCTGTTGGCGCAGGTCAAGGCCGCCTGCGACGGCGACCTTGAGCGCCTGGTCCGGGTGGTCAAGCTGACCGGTTTTGTCAACTCGACCGCTGATTTCACCCAGCAACCTCAGGTCATCAACGGCGCCTCGGACTTTCTGGCCGAAGCGCTGGGTGATGCGGGCCGTCACGCCCGCTCGGCTGTGTCGGCGGCGGCGCTGCCCTTGGGTGTCGCGGTGGAAATCGAAGGCATCTTTGAAATCAAATGATTCCCGATCTGCCTCAAATCTTTTTGCGGGCCCCGTTGGCGCATCGTGCCTTGCATGATGTCGCGGCCGGGCGCCCGGAAAACAGCCGCGCGGCAATACGCGCGGCAATCCAGGCCGGCTATGGCATAGAAATCGACGTTCAGCTCAGCGGCGACAATCGCGCCATGGTGTTTCATGATGACACGCTGGACCGGCTGACCCAACACAAGGGGCCGCTGCGCGCCCACAGCGCCGCAGCTTTGGCCCAGATCCCTCTGCGCGGCGGCGACGGTGAAGGGATTTACCCGCTGGAAACCGTGCTGGAGCAGGTTGCGGGACAGGTGCCTCTTCTGATCGAAATCAAGGATCAGGATGGGGCAATGGGCCCGAACGTCGGCCCGCTTGAACAGGCTGTCGCCACGGCAATCGCCAATTACGATGGGCCTTTGGCGCTGATGTCATTCAACCCCCATGCGGTTCGGGTTCTGGCCAGGTTATGCCCCAACGTGCCACGCGGGCTGGTCACCAGCGCCTATCGGCCGGGCGAATGGTCGCTGCCAACAGATCTGTGCGACACCCTGCGTGACATCCCAGATTTCGACAGCTGCGCCGCCGCCTTTATCAGCCACGAAGTCGATGATCTGACCCGCCCGCGCGTTGCGCAGCTCAAGGCACGCGGGGCAGCGATCTTGTGCTGGACTGTGACCTCGGCCGCGCAAGAAGAACAGGCGCGCAAAATCGCCGACAACATCACCTTTGAACAATATAATGCCGCCATACCGCTTGAATAAACCCCGCTGCGCAACAGGTTGAACGCAGCCAAAAGGGAACCCAGGATGCAGCAGCACAAGGTCGACATCACAGTTCTGTCCAGCCTAAGCGACATACCTGCCGATGTCTGGGATGCCTGCGCCTGCCCCGAGGCCCCCCAGACCGCCCCGCGCGATCCCTTTACCACGCACCGGTTCTTGCAAGCGCTGGAACACAGCGGATCCGTCGGCCCCGGCACCGGCTGGCAACCGCAATACCTGTGCGCCCGCCTTCAGGGACAGGTCATCGGCGTGGCCCCGATGTATGTCAAAAGCCATTCACAGGGCGAATATATCTTTGATCACAACTGGGCCCATGCCTATGAACAGGCTGGCGGGCGCTATTACCCCAAACTGCAAATCGCGGTGCCGCATTCGCCCGTCACCGGCCGACGGTTTCTGGTGCGCCCCGAATTCGCCGAAACCGCCCGCGCCGCATTGATCCAAGGCGCGGTGCAATTGGCGCAAAGCAACGGGCTGTCATCGCTGCATGTGACCTTCTGCACCCAGACCGAGGCCCGCGCCGGGGCGGATCTGGGGCTGCTTTTGCGCAAGACCCAGCAATTTCACTGGCACAACCACGGCTATGACAGCTTTGACGCCTTTTTGGCGGGGCTCAGCTCGCGCAAGCGCAAAAATATCCGCAAAGAGCGCCAGACCGCGCAGGCCTTTGGCGGCGACATCGTCCAATTGACCGGCGATGCCCTCAGGCCCGAACATTGGGCGGCCTTTTGGCGCTTTTACCAAGACACCGGCGCGCGCAAGTGGGGGCGGCCCTATCTGACCCGTGCCTTTTTCGACATTGCCCAGGAAACCCTGCGTGATGATATCGTTCTGGTCTTGGCCCGAAAGGACGGCGACTGGGTCGCGGGGGCCTTGAATTTCATCGGCCGCGACACGCTTTTTGGTCGTTACTGGGGCAGCACCTGTCACCACCCCTGCCTTCACTTTGAAATGTGTTATTATCAGGCGATAGACATTGCGATTGCCAAGGGGCTGCACCGCGTCGAGGCCGGCGCACAGGGCGAACACAAGCTGGCGCGCGGGTATCTTCCGGCGCCGACGTGGTCGCTGCATTGGCTGGCCGATGCCGGATTTTCAGATGCCGTTGCGCGTTACCTGACAGAAGAACGCGCCGCCATCGACCAAGAGATCGAAGTCTTGACCGAGTATGGCCCCTTCAGGCGCGAAACCAGAGAGGAACAACAATGACCGAAAAGCTGAGCGAAGAAACCCGCGGCCCGTTGCTTGAACCACTGTTCCAGACCGGCTGGAAAATGGCAGATCACCGCGACGCCATCACCAAAACATTCAAGTTCAAAGATTTTACCGACGCCTTTGGCTGGATGACCAAAGTTGCGATCTGGTCAGAAAAATGGAACCATCACCCGGAATGGGAAAATGTCTATGCAACGGTCAAAGTTGTCTTGACGACCCACGACGTAGATGGATTAAGCGCGCTGGACGCCAAACTGGCGCGAAAAATGGACGGATTGGCAGGGTAATTCATGGAAAGCATTCTTGGGACGGAACTGTGGCAGGGCAAAACGCTGGCCGATGTCATGACGCTGGACTTTATCGCCAGTGCGGCGGGGTCGGTGCTGGGCGCAATCGCCATCCTGATCGCCGGGTGGTTTGTATCAAGCTTTCTTCAGCGGCGGGTGCGGGCGCTGGGGGCACGGCACGCCCATCTGGACGACATGCTGTTCGATTTCCTGGCCTCGATCCTGCGGTATCTGGTGCTGGGCTTTACAGTTCTGTTCGTGCTGAACACCTTTGGCGTTCAAACCACATCGGTTGTGGCGATCGTCGGTGCGGCGGGCCTGGCCATCGGGCTGGCGCTTCAGGGCACGTTGTCAAATGTGGCAGCGGGGGTGATGCTGATCGTGTTTCGCCCGATCAAGCTGGGCGATTTCGTCAGTGTCGCCGGGCAAATGGGCACCGTCAAAGCGATCAATCTGAACTTTACCGAATTGGCCAGCGTTGGAAATATTCAGGTGATCATCCCCAACGCATCGGTCTGGGGCAATGTCATCACCAACTATTCGTCTTATGACACCCGCCGGGCCGAATGGGTGTTCAGCGTCGGTTATGGCGTCAACCTTGCCGATGCCGAACGCATCATCCGCGACACTATTCTGGCTGACGCGCGGTCGCTCAGCGCGCCCGAGCCGTTCATTCAGGTGAACAACCTTGGCGCCAGCTCGGTCGATTTTCTGGTGCGGGTGTGGTGTGACGCCAGCGTCTATTTTGCCTATCAGGCCGATATGAAACGCGCCGTAAAAGAGGCCCTGGACGCCGGCGGCATCGACATTCCCTTCCCCACCCAAAAGGTTCTTCAGGTGGCCGGATAAGCAGCGGGCCACCCCGGCCCGCCGCTGTGGTTCAATCCGTGCCTAAGCGATCGAAGCCAAAAGCCCTTCGCCACCCGATACGTCGCAAACCCCTGGGCTTTCCTCTTGCTGAAGCAGCGTGACTTGGCCGTCATCCACCAACATCGCATAGCGCTTAGAGCGGGCAATCAACCCGGCCGGCGGGGCGGTGAACGCCATGCCGATGGCGTTGGTGAATTCGCTTTGCGGATCGGCCAGCATGGTGATCCCCGCCGCCGACGCGCCAGTGGCTTCGCCCCAGGCTTTCATCACGAAGGGGTCATTGACCGACACGCAAATGATTTCATCCACGCCTTTGGCCGCAAATTGATCCTTGGTGCGGATAAAGCTGGGCACATGGGCGGAATGGCACGTTGGGGTAAAGGCCCCCGGAACGGCAAAAATCACGACCTTGCGGCCTTTGGTCTTGTCTGACAGCGAAACGGGCGTTGGCCCATCTGCGCCCATTTCAACAAACGAAATGTCGGGGAGTGTGTCGCCAGCAGTAATTGTCATGTGATAGCTCTCTTGCGATTGTGTTGGGTCTGTTCGTCACTATAGAGTTCCTCCAACGCGCGGCCAGCAGAATTTGAAAGGTGCAAAGAATGCAAAAAATCGTTGTTGTTGGGGCCGGGCAGGCCGGCGCATCTTGTGTGGCCAAATTGCGCAACAGTGGCTTTGACGGGCCGATCACCCTTGTGGGGGCTGAACCCGTGCCACCCTATCAACGCCCGCCCCTGTCCAAGGCATATCTTTTGGGCGACATGACGCTTGAGCGGCTGTTCCTGCGCCCCGAAAGCTTTTACAGCGATCATGATATCACCCTGCGGCTTGGCACGCAGGTGACAGGCATCGACCGGGCCGCGAAACAGGTGCAGCTTGCCGATGGGGCGCTTGATTACGACGCGCTTGTGCTGGCCACCGGATCACAGCCGCGCCGTTTGCCCGCCAGCATCGGCGGCGATCTGGACAATGTCTTTGTGGTGCGCGATCTGGCCGATGTCGATGCAATGGCGCCGAAATTTACCAAGGGCGCGCGGGCGCTGATCGTTGGTGGCGGGTATATCGGGCTTGAGGCCGCCTCGGTCGCGGCCAAGCTGGGCTTGCAGGTCACTCTGGTGGAAATGGCCGACCGCATTTTGCAACGGGTCGCGGCGCCGCAAACCAGCGACTATTTCCGCGCCCTTCACCAAGGCCACGGCGTTGACATCCGCGAGGGTGTCGGACTGGAGCGCCTATTGGGCGATCAGGCGGTGACCGGCGCGCGGCTCAGCGATGGCGCCGAATTGCCGGTCGATTTCGTGATTGTCGGGGTTGGCATTGCGCCGGCGACCGCCCTGGCCGAACAGGCCGGGCTGGCGCTTGACAACGGCATCCAGACCGATGCCCATGGGCGCACGTCGGATCCAGATATCTGGGCGGCCGGGGATTGCGCCTCGTTTCCCTATCAGGGCGGACGCATCCGCCTTGAAAGCGTGCCAAACGCGATTGATCAGGCCGAGGTGGTGGCGCAAAACATCATGGGCGCAGGCAAAGCCTATGTGGCCACGCCGTGGTTCTGGTCTGATCAATATGACGTCAAACTGCAAATCGCCGGGTTGAACACCGGTTATGACACCGTCGTCACGCGTCAGGGCGATGGGCAAACCGCATCCTTTTGGTATTACCGTGGGGATCGACTGCTGGCCGTGGATGCCATGAACGATCCGCGCGCCTATATGATTGGCAAGCGCTTGATCGAGGCAGGCAAAACAGCAGATCCGGCCCTTGTCGCCGATCCAGGCAGCGATCTGAAAGCCCTGCTGAAATCGTGAGGATCATCGCCGGACAATTTCGCAGCGTGGCATTGGCGCATCTGGGCAAGGGGGATGCCGGGGCGCATCTGCGGCCAACGACCGACCGGGTGCGCGAAAGCCTGTTCAACGTTCTAAGCCATCACAACGTCTTGATGGGCGCACGGGTTCTGGATCTGTTTGCCGGCACCGGCGCGCTGGGGCTTGAGGCCCTGTCGCGCGGCGCCGATTTCGCGGCCTTTGTCGATGACGGGCGCGTGGCGCAGGGGTTGATTGGGCAAAACATCGCCAAACTGCGGGCCGAATCGCAAACCAGCCTGATCCGCAAAGATGCCCGGCGTCTTGCCCCAAACACGCAGGCCCCGTTCGATCTGGTGTTTCTGGATCCGCCCTATGGCAAGGCCATGGGTCAGGCCGCCCTTGCCGCCGCCCTGGCGGGGGGTTGGCTGGCCCCGGACGCCTTTGTCGTCTGGGAAGAAAGCGCGCCGGTTGCGGCCCCGGACGGGTTTGCCCTGACAGATCGCCGCAAATACGGCGACACCCACATTACCTTGCTGACCCGGACCGATCAGCCCCCCAAATAGGTTGGATGGAACATCTGGGCCGGGGATAGGGTAAAGATTTCAGGCGCGCCTGCCGTCACCCCGACCGAATGCTCAAACTGTGCCGACAGCGATTTGTCGCGGGTCACGGCTGTCCAGTCATCGGCAAGGGTCTTGGTTTCCGGACGGCCCAGATTGACCATGGGCTCAATGGTAAAGAACATGCCCTCTTCCAGAACCGGGCCGGTGCCGGGGCGGCCGTAATGCAACACATTGGGCGGCGCATGAAACACCCGGCCCAGACCATGCCCACAAAAATCGCGCACCACCGACATCCGATGGCTTTCGACAAAGGATTGAATGGCGTGGCCAATATCGCCAAAGGTATTGCCGGGGCGCGCCGCCTCGATGCCCAGCATCAGCGCGTCATGTGTTACCTGAATCAGGCGCTCGGCTTTGCGCGGCAAGCGGCCGGCCACATACATGCGGCTGGTGTCGCCAAACCAGCCATCCACAATCACCGTCACGTCGATGTTCAGGATATCGCCATCTTTCAGCGTTTTGTCGCTGGGGATGCCATGGCACACCACATGATTAACACTGATACAGCTGGCGTGCTGATACCCCTTGTATCCAATCGTCGCCGAATCCGCGCCCATTTGGGTTACTTTGTCGGTGATAATCTGATCCAAGGCTGCGGTCGTCTGACCGACCTGAACATGTTCGGCGATTTCATCCAGAATGGTGGCCGCAACTTTGCCCGCTGCATGCATACCGGCAAAGTCGGACTGTTCATAAATGCGGATGCCGTCTTTGGTCTGGCGGCTGCGAAGCTTGTTGTTCACGCAATGTCTCCAATCCTTGTTCTTGGCGTTCTAACGTGGCTGGGCACAAAGGGCCAGAGGCGGTCACAAAGCGATCCGGGCATTCTTCTGCACGCAAATGCCGTGGAGACCAATATCAGCACCAAGGCACAGGGTTTCAACACCAGCGCGCGTTGCCGCATCAAACGCCGCGCCATAGGCCGGGTCAATATCACGCGCCAAGGCCAAGCGCTGGCAATCACCGCGCTGCACCAGGAAAAGCATCATCGCCCGGTGGCCGGCTTGCACCATCTGTGTCAAATCGCGCAGATGCTTGGCGCCGCGCGCGGTCACGCTGTCGGGAAATTCGGCCAGCCCGGCGCTGCGGCTCAGGGTGACGCTTTTGACCTCAAGGTACAGATCAGGCAGGCCCGGCTGGGTCAGCAGGAAATCCACCCGGCTGTTCTGGCCATAGGGCGCTTCGGGGCGATGCCCGGAATACCCGGCAAGATCGGGGATCTGCCCCTGGGCCAGCGCCTCGGCGATAATGCGATTGGCCGCTGATGTATCCACACAAATCAATTCCCCCTCGGGGCTTTCAACCAGGCGAAGGCCGTATTTCAGCTTTTTCTTGGGGTCTGAATTTGGCTCAAGCCACAGCTTTGTGCCGGGATCCGCCAGCCCCAGCATCGACCCCGGATTGGGGCAATGCGCGGTGATCTCTTCGCCGCCCTCCAGCACGCAATCGGCCAAAAACCGTTTATAGCGCCGAATAAGCCGGGCGGGGACAAGTTGGGTTTGAAAGCGCATACGCACGGGCCTATACCTTGTGAAACCATGCCGTTCAAGGAACCCAATATGACCAACCCGACCGCTGCGATGCTTGTCATCGGAGACGAGATCCTTTCAGGCCGCACGCGCGACGCGAATATGTATCATTTGGCAGGGCAGCTGACCCAGATCGGCATTGACCTGCAAGAGGTCCGCGTGGTCAGCGACAACCCCGATGCCATCATCAGCGCCGTGCGCGCCTTGGCCAACGGGTTTGACCATGTGTTCACCAGCGGCGGCATTGGCCCAACCCACGACGATATCACCGCCGATTGCATCGCCCAGGCCTTTGGCCAGAGCATAGACGTGCGTGCCGACGCCCGCGCAATTCTGGCGGCGCATTACGCCAAATCAGGCACCGAGCTGAACCAGGCCCGGCTGCGCATGGCCCGCATTCCACAAGATGCCACGTTGATTGAAAATCCGGTATCGGCAGCGCCGGGGTTCACTTTGGGCAACGTGCATGTGATGGCCGGTGTGCCCTCGGTGTTTCAGGCGATGGTCGAAAGCGTGCTGCCCACATTGACCGGCGGCGCGCCATTGATCAGCGCCACCATTCGCGTTCACCGCGGCGAGGGCGACATCGCCGCACCTCTGGCGCAGCTGGCAAGCCGGTTTCCCATGCTCAGCTTTGGGTCATATCCGTTTCAAAAAGATGGCATTTACGGGGCAAACCTTGTGGTGCGCGGCACGGATCACGATCAGGTCCAAGATGCCAGCGCCCAGCTGACACAAATGTTCGCCCCATGACCGCCGAACTGCAACAGATCTTTCATACATGCGACGCGACATGGCCCGCCGCGCGGCAAATCGTCCAAGACGGCTGGACCCTCCGCGAGGGGCAAGGCGGCGGCAAGCGCGTGTCGGCCGCCACGGCAACCCTGCCCGGCACCCTGCCCGATATCGCCCGCGCCGAGGCGCATATGCAGGCCATGGGCCAATCAGCCTTGTTTATGATACGCCCAGGCGATCAGACGCTGGATCACCGCCTTGACGCGTTGGGCTATTGCGTCGTTGATCCGGTCAATATTTACCACATGCCGGTCGCGGGGCTGCTGGATGTGCCGATCCCCCGTGTCACCGCCTTTTGTATTTGGGAACCGCTGGCAATCATGCAGGAAATCTGGGCCAAAGGCGGCATTGGCCCGGCCCGGCTGGCCGTGATGGAACGCGCAGCCCTCAAGACCGGCATCCTCTCGCGCTGGAACGAGCAACCCGCCGGGGCGGCCTTTGCCGCCATCCACGACGCGGTTGCAATGGTTCACGCCGTCGAAGTTCTGCCCCATCAGCGCAAACAGGGCGTTGCGGGGTGGATGATGCGCGCTGCGGCAAAATGGGCCGATCAGCAAGGCGCACACAGCATCACCGTCTTGTGCACCAAAGCCAACACAGGGGCCAATGCCCTTTATTCTGGTCTGGGCTTTCGCCATGTCGGCCACTACCATTACCGCACCAAGACGCTTGCAAAGGACTGATCCATGACGTCAACCGATATGCCGACCGCCCTTGACCTGCCGATGGTTGATCCGCTTCCGGCGGCCACGCAAAAGTATTTCGATGTCTGTCAGGACAAGCTGGGCATGATCCCCAACGTGCTGCGCGCCTATGCGTTCGACATCGACAAGCTGAACGCCTTTTCCGGGATGTATAACGATCTGATGCTGGCACCATCGGGCCTAAGCAAGCTTGAGCGCGAAATGATCGCGGTTGTCGTCTCTTCTATCAATAAATGTTTTTATTGCCTGGTGGCCCATGGCGCCGCCGTGCGGGAAATGTCGGGCGACCCAAAGCTGGGCGAGGCCCTGGTGATGAACTACCGGATTGCGGCGGTCACACCACGCCAACGGGCAATGCTGGATTTTGCGGCCCAGATGACCAGCGCCAGCGCCACAATCGAAGACGCGCACCGCCAAACCCTGCGCGATGCCGGATTCAGCGACCGCGACATCTGGGATATCGCCAATGTCGCCGGGTTCTTCAACATGACCAACCGTGTGGCCAGCGCCACCGACATGCGCCCCAACGACGCCTATCACGCGCAGGCCAGATGATCCGCCCGGCGCCTTGCCTGACGCGGGCCCTGGCGTGGATTTTGGCATGGGCTTTGGCGTGCAGCGGGGCGGCCTATGCGCTGGATCTGACCCTGCCTGCATTGGCGCGAAACACCGTTCCCCCGGCGACATCCATCGACAGCTATGCGGCGCCGATGGGGGTGTTTCAAAACGACAAGGTGCCAACCCTGACCATCAAGGGGCATGTGCGGCGTGCCGCCTGGCGCATCGAAAGCCCCGGCCTGACCCCGCTGGGGCTGACTGACCCGCTTCAGGCGCAACTGCTGGCCCAGGGCTATCACACGGTGTTTGAATGCGGCGATGCGGCCTGCGGCGGGTTCGACTTTCGCTTTGCTGTGGATGTGCTGCCCGCACCGGGCATGTTCATCAATCTGCGCGGCTATCGGTTTTTGACCACGATCAAGGGCGGGTTGACTGATCCAGAAGACGTCGTGACGGTCTTGGCCTCAACCGATGCCGCCGGCGCCTATCTGCAAATCATCCAGGCCAGCCCCCGGGCGGATCTGCCGCTCAGCTTTGCTTTGCCAGACCGGCAAAACGACGCGCCCGCTCCGGCCCCTTCGGGCCTGCTTGGGGCCGGGCATCTGGTCTTGCAGGATTTGGTATTTGACACCGGCACATCGGACCTGGGCGCGGGGCCTTTTTCCTCGCTGCAGGAACTGGCGGCCGTGTTGCAAGCCCGCCCTACCCTGCGCCTGGCGTTGGTGGGCCATACCGACAGCGTCGGCAGCCTTGAGGGGAACATCGCCCTGTCCCAGCGGCGCGCAAACGCCGTGCGCACCCGCTTGATCGACGCCTATGGGATTGCCCCTGCCCGGCTCGAGGCCCAAGGCGCCGGCTATTTGGCGCCGGTTGCATCGAACGAAACCGACACCGGCCGGCAAGCCAACCGCCGGGTCGAGGCCGTGGTGCTGCCGTCGCCGGACAACGGATGACCCATCGGCCCGGCGCTTGGCAAAACCCATCTGCGCCAAGGGGTCGCGCTGGACACGCCTTTGGGGATGCGCCCCGGACGCCCCCCTGAAACATCTTGTCGCATCTGCATTAAGTTACTGATATTGAATGAAATTCAATGCTATTCAATTGCGGTTCATCCCGTTAGGCTTTGCCCCGGCTCACAACAGGAGAACCCGATGAAATTCTTGACACCCGGCGTTGTTGCGCTTGCATTGCTGACCACCCCGGCCCTGGCCGATGGCGACATCGCCAAAGGCGAGAAAACGTTTGGCAAGTGTAAATCCTGCCACATGATTGCCACCGATGATGGCACCACATTGGTCAAAGGCGGCAAGACCGGCCCCAATCTTTACGGCGTGATCGGCCGGACAGCCGGCACCGTTGACGGGTTCCGCTATGGCAGCGATATGGTCGCGGCGGGCCAGGCCGGCCTGATCTGGACCGAAGAGAACCTAACCGAATTCGTCCAGGATCCACGCGGCTTTTTGAAGACAGCGCTGAACGACAGCAAAGCCAAAAGCAAGATGTCGCTCAAGTTGAAAAAGGGTGGCGCGGATGTGGCCGCTTATCTGGCGTCGCTGGCCGCAGAATAACCCTCTGCCAAGATAACCCTAGACTTAATGCCCCATATGTCTGCATAATACAGCCCAGATCAGGGGTGTGCAGATGACGGCGACATATCGTGAAATCAAGGCCGACCTGCTTGGGCAAATCTCGGGCGGGCGCTGGCCACCGGGCAGCCTGCTGCCCAATGAAAACGATTTGGCACAAAGCTATGGCTGCGCACGGGCCACCGTGAACCGCGCCATGCGCGAGTTGGCCGAAGAAGGCATCGTCGAACGCAAGCGCAAGGCCGGCACGCGGGTGCGCATGTCGCCCCTGCGCGAGGCACGCTTTGAAATCCCGCTGGTGCGCGCCGAAATCGAAGGCCGCGGCGCCGCCTATCGCTATGCCCTGGTCCGTCGTTCACAGATGTCGGCACCGCCCTGGCTGCGGGCCCGGCTTGATCTTCCCCCCGAGGCGCCGGTTCTGCATCTGGAATGCGTGCATTTTTGCGATGATCTGCCCTATCAGCTGGAAGATCGCTGGATCAACCTGACCGCCCTGCCTCAGGCGGCCAAGCAATGCTTTGACATCCAAGGCCCGAATGAATGGCTGGTGCAAACCGTGCCTTATTCGGACGCTCAGATCAGCTTTGCAGCGGTGGGCGCCGACCCCGATGTCGCGCTGCAACTGGGCTGTGCGGCGGGCGATGCGCTGTTCCAGACCGAACGCTCAACCTGGTGGCAAGGCCGGGCCATCACCTTTGTGCGGCTGCTGTTTCAGCCCGGCTATCGAATGAGCGCGCGCTACTAGGGGCGCTAAAGCCCGCATCGCAGCGGCGCCACAGCGGCGGCATAGGCCCGCGTGATTTCGCTGCGATGCTTATGTGCGCCGTTTTGCACCACATGCCGCCCCGCCGCCCAAACATCGCGGACCATCTGGCTGTCGCCGGCAAAGGCAAAGCTGTCCAGAATGGTATCGCCGCACACCCCGGCCAGATCGACATGCTGATCGTCCAACGCCAGCAAATCTGCCCATGCCCCCTCGGTCAGGGCGCCGGGGCCACGTCCTGCCGCCTGCGCGCCACCCGCACAGATCGCGTCAAAAATCCGACGCCCGGTCGACTTACCAGGCGTGGCCAATGCCGCGCGTGACCGATCGCGCAACCGCTGGGTTGTTTCAAGCTGGCGCATTTCTTCGGCCAGCGAAATCCGGATATTGCTGTCAGACCCAAGCGCCATCGCCCCGTCATTCTCAAGCCAGCCAAGCGCATCAAATATGCCGTCGCCCAAGCTGGCCTCGGTCAGGGGGCACAGGCCGGCCACCGCTCCGCTTTGCGCCAAGGCGCGGGTTTCATGTGGCATCATCTGGGTGCAGTGGATCATGCACCACTGCGGATCGATCTCAAGCTGCGCCAAGGCCCATTCCACCGGACGCGCACCCCAGGCGGCGGCAACCTCGTCAACCTCGGCGGTTTGCTCTGCCAGATGCATATGCACAGGTCCGCCCGCCGCCAGTGTTTTCATTTGGTTCAGGGCCGGGCGCCCCACCGCCCGCAGGGAATGCGGCGCCAGCCCCAGAACGCTATCTTTTGGCAGGGCCTGCAAGATTTGCCCGGCCCGCGCGTGCAGCGCCGCAAACTGATCCAGATCCGTGCCAAACCGCGCCTGCCCCGGTCCCAGTGGCCGTTGATCGCAACCGCCATATTGGTAATGCACCGGCAACAAGGTCAGGCCAATGCCGCTGCACTCGGCCGCGGCGGCGATGCGCGCCGACATCTCGCCCAGATCGTCATAGGCCGCGCCGCCGGGCCGGTGATGCAGGTAATGAAACTCCACATTGGTGGCAAATCCGGCCTCAAGCATCTCCATCTGCACAAAGGCCGCGATCGCCTGCACCTGTTCCGGTGTCAGCGCATCCAAAAAGCGAAACATCAGCGCCCGCCAGGTCCAAAAGCTGTCATTTGGGTTTGGGCCGCGCTTTTCGGTCAATCCGGCCAGTGCCCGTTGAAAGGCATGACTGTGCGCATTGGCCGGCGCCGGCAGCAGGATCGGCACGCTCTGACCGGCCGGCGCCGCATCCACGGTGATCTTTGCGATTCGCCCCGCAGCGATGTCCAGGCGCACATTCTCTGCCCAACCCCCCGCCAGCAGCGCGGTCTTTGCCCAAATCACCGTCATCTCAGCCCTCTTGACAAGTTTATATGTGCAGACATATAAATAATAAACACAGATCAATCAAGGGAAATTCCATGCTCTTTCACAACGCGCGGCTGGCGACAATGGCGGCGGATGCGCCCTATGGGTTGCCCTATGGGTTGATCGAGGATGGCGCCATCGCGGTGCAAAACGGCCGCATTGCATGGGTCGGACCCGCCCAGGATTTGCCCGCCGCGCTCCGCGATTTACCGCGCCAGGATCTGGACGGGCGCCTGATCACCCCCGGCTTGATTGATTGCCACACCCATGTGGTGCACGGCGGCAATCGCGCCAGCGAATTTGAAATGCGCCTGAACGGTGCCAGCTATGAACAGATCGCCCGTGCGGGCGGCGGTATCGTGTCCACCGTGCGCGACACCCGCGCCGCATCGCCAGAGGCGCTGATCGCCAGCGCCCTGCCCCGCGTTGATGCGCTGATCCGCGAGGGCGTTACCGCGATTGAAATCAAATCCGGCTATGGGCTGGATCACCAGACCGAACTGCGGATGCTGCGCGCCGCGCGCGCCATCGCGGCCCAGCGCCCGATCCAGGTGCGCACAACCTTTCTGGGGGCCCATGCCCTGCCGGTTGACGACAAGATCGACGCAGATGACTATATCGACAACATCTGTATCCCGGCGCTGCGGGCCGCCCATGCCGAAGGGCTGGTGGATGCGGTCGATGGTTTCTGCGAAGGCATCGCCTTTACGCCCGCGCAGATCGCCCGCGTCTTTGACGTGGCGCAATCGCTGGGCCTGCCGGTCAAACTGCATGCCGAACAACTGTCCAACCTTGGTGGGGCAAAGCTGGCGGCGCGCTATGGCGCCCTCTCGGCTGATCATCTGGAATATCTGGACCAGGACGGGGTTCAGGCATTGGCCGGCGCCGGCTGCGTTGCGGTGATCCTGCCGGGGGCGTTCTATACCCTGCGCGAACAGCAAATGCCGCCCATCGACGACCTGCGCCGCGCCGGTGTGCCCATGGCGCTGGCCAGCGATTGCAACCCCGGATCATCGCCGCTGGCGTCGTTGCTGTTGACCATGAACATGGGCTGCACCCTGTTCCGCATGACCCCGGAAGAGGCCCTGCGCGGCGTCACCTGCCATGCCGCCAAGGCGCTGGGCCTGTCCGATACCGGCACATTGGCGCAAGGCATGCGCGCCGATCTGGCGATCTGGGATGTCACCCACCCGGCCGAGCTGGCCTATCGCATCGGCTTTAACCCCCTTTACGCCCGCCACATCGGAGAACCCGCATGACGACGTTGACCCTGACCCCCGGCACCGCGACCCTGGCCGATCTGGCCCGCGTTTATTGGGAAAGCGCCAGCGTCCGGCTGAATGACAGCTGCCGGGCCGGAATTCAGGCCGCCGCCCAGCGGATCGACACCGCCGCCAATGGCGTGGACGCGGTCTATGGCGTCAACACCGGTTTTGGCAAATTGGCCAGCGTCAAGATCGCCGCACAAGACACCGCACAGCTTCAGCACAACCTGATCCTGTCGCATTGCTGCGGCGTCGGCGATCCCATTTCGCGCCAGCACGCGCGGTTGATGATGGCGCTGAAACTGCTCAGCCTCGGGCGCGGCGCATCGGGGGTGCGACCCGTGCTGATCACCCTGCTAGAGGACATGTTGGCCAAGGGCGTCACCCCGGTCATCCCCGTGCAAGGGTCGGTCGGCGCCTCGGGGGATCTGGCGCCTTTGGCCCATATGGCCGCCGTGATGATGGGGTTTGGCGAAGCCGAATACCAAGGCGCCGTGCTGCCCGGACGCGACGCCCTGACCAAGGCCGGGCTGACGCCCGTGGTTCTGGGCGCCAAAGAAGGCCTGGCCCTTATCAATGGCACACAGTTTTCAACAGCGTTTGCTTTGGCCGGATTATTTGGCGCATGGCGGGCCATGCAATCGGCATTGGTCACATCGGCCCTGTCGACCGATGCCATCATGGGGTCAACCGCCCCGCTGCAACCGGAAATCCACAGCCTGCGCGGCCACGCCGGCCAGATCGAGGCGGCGGCGACCATGCGCGCCCTGCTGGACGGGTCGGTAATCCGCGAAAGCCACCGCGAGGGGGATACGCGGGTTCAGGATCCCTATTGCATTCGCTGCCAGCCACAGGTCACAGGGGCGGCCATGGATATGCTGCGCATGGCCGGGCGCACCCTTGAAATCGAAGCCAACGCCGCCACCGACAACCCTTTGGTCTTGGTCGGCGCCGATATGATCGTCTCGGGCGGGAACTTCCACGCAGAACCGGTCGGCTTTGCCGCCGATATGATCGCCCTGGCCCTGGCCGAGATCGGCGCCATCGCCCAGCGCCGCATCGCATTGATCGTCGATCCCGTTCTCAGCCACGATCTGCCGCCGTTTCTGACCCCCAACCCCGGACTGAACTCGGGCTTTATGATCGCCGAGGTCACGACCGCCGCCCTGATGAGCGAGAACAAGCACCTGGCCAATCCCTGCGTCACAGACAGCACCCCCACATCGGCCAACCAAGAGGACCACGTCAGCATGGCCGCCCATGGTGCGGTGCGCCTGGGCCGCATGTGTGAAAACCTTGAACGGATCCTGGGCGTTGAACTGCTTTGCGCGGCGCAGGGCATCGAATTTCGCGCGCCCCTGACCACCAGCGCCCCCCTGGCCCTGGCCGTCAAGCGCCTGCGCCAGGATGTGCCCACCCTGGCCGATGATCGCTATCTGGCGCCCGATATCGAACGCGCCGCCATCTTGATTGGCACCGGCGTCATCGTCGCCGCAACCCAATGCGACATGCCGGTGCTGGGCGCATGACCCCCGTCGCGGTTTTCGAAGGCGACAGCCCCATCGTTCTGGGCCTGCCGCACGCCGGCACCTTTGTCCCCGATGACATCCGCGCCCGGCTGAACCCGCGCGGGCGGGAACTGGCCGATACCGATTGGCACGTCGACCGGCTGTATGACGGGGTGTTTCCACAGGCCAGCACCGTGCGCGCCAGCTTTCACCGCTATGTCATAGACGCCAATCGCGATCCGGCAGGCCACAGCCTTTATCCCGGCCAAAACACCACCGGGCTGGTGCCCTTGACCGATTTTGACGGGCAAGACATCTGGACATCCCCCCCCGATGCCGCCGATATCGAACGCCGCCGCCGGCAGTTTCACGCACCCTATCACGCAGCACTGGCGGATCAGCTGGCGCGGGTACGGGCCCGGCACGGGGTGGCGATCCTGTTCGATTGCCATTCCATCCGTTCGAATATCGCGTTCTTGTTTGATGGCACCCTGCCCGATTTCAACATCGGCACCAACCAGGGCCAAACCTGCGCCCCGACGCTTCAGGCTGCGGTGTGCGACATTGCCCAATCTGCGCCGGGGTTCACCGCCACGGTCAATGGCCGCTTCAAAGGCGGTTGGACCACCCGCCACTATGGCCAGCCCCACCAAGGGATCCACGCCATCCAGATGGAGCTGGCGCAATCGACCTATCTGCAAACCCAGACCCCACCTTGGCAGTTCGACACCGAAAAAGCCGCCCGCCTGCGGCCCATCCTTGCCACAATCCTGACCACGCTGGCCGACATGGCCCCGACCCTGAAAGGCACCCCATGAGCGATCCCCGCAAAAACACCCGCGATATCTTTCCCGCCACAGGCAGCAAGATCACCGCCAAAAGCTGGCTGACCGAGGCCCCAATGCGGATGCTGATGAACAACCTGCACCCCGACGTGGCCGAAAATCCGCACGAACTGGTGGTCTATGGCGGCATCGGCCGCGCCGCCCGCACCTGGCAGGATTTCGATCGGATCGTCGCCAGCCTGAAAGACCTGGAAGAGGACCAAACCCTCCTGGTGCAATCAGGCAAGCCGGTCGGCGTCTTTCAAACCCACAAAGACGCCCCGCGGGTGCTGATCGCCAATTCAAACCTGGTGCCCCATTGGGCCAATTGGGACCATTTCAACGAATTGGATAAAAAAGGGCTGGCGATGTATGGCCAGATGACCGCCGGTTCATGGATTTACATCGGCAGCCAGGGCATCGTGCAGGGCACCTATGAAACCTTCGTCGAGGCCGGCCGCCAACACTATGACGGCAACCTCAAGGGCAAATGGATCCTGACCGGCGGGCTTGGCGGCATGGGCGGCGCCCAGCCATTGGCGGCGGTCATGGCCGGTGCCTGCTGCCTTGCGGTCGAATGCAATCCCGAAAGCATCGATTTCCGCCTGCGCACCAAATATGTCGACGAAAAGGCCGAAACCCTGGACGAGGCCCTGGCCATGATCGACCGCTGGACCAAAGCCGGAGAGGCCAAGTCCGTCGGCCTTCTGGGCAATGCCGCCGATGTCTTCCCCGAACTGGTGCGGCGCGGCGTGCGGCCCGATATCGTCACCGATCAGACCTCGGCCCATGATCCGATCAATGGCTATTTGCCCCAGGGCTGGACCATGGCGCAATGGCGCGACACCCGCGAAAGCGACCCCAAAGCGGTCGAAAAAGCCGCCCGCGCCAGCATGAAAACCCATGTCGCCGCAATGGTGGATTTCTGGAACGCCGGGGTGCCAACCCTGGATTATGGCAACAACATCCGCCAGGTGGCGCTGGAAGAAGGGCTGGAAAACGCTTTCGCCTTCCCCGGCTTTGTGCCCGCCTATATCCGCCCACTGTTTTGCCGCGGCATCGGCCCCTTCCGCTGGGCGGCGCTCTCGGGCGATCCCGAAGACATCTACAAGACCGACGCCAAGGTAAAGGAAATCCTGTCCGAGGACACCCACCTGCACAATTGGCTGGATATGGCCCGCGCACGGATCAGCTTTCAGGGGCTGCCGGCCCGCATCTGCTGGGTCGGGCTGGGCGTGCGGCACAAACTGGGGCTGGCCTTTAACGAAATGGTGCGCAACGGCGAATTAAAGGCCCCGATCGTCATCGGCCGCGATCATCTCGATTCAGGATCCGTCGCCAGCCCCAACCGCGAAACCGAGGCCATGAAAGACGGCTCCGATGCCGTCAGCGATTGGCCACTGCTCAATGCGCTGCTCAACACGGCGTCAGGGGCAACCTGGGTATCGCTGCACCACGGCGGCGGCGTCGGCATGGGCTTCAGCCAGCATTCCGGCATGGTGATCTGCTGCGACGGCAGCCAAGACGCCGACCGCCGGATCGCGCGGGTGCTCTGGAACGACCCGGCAACCGGGGTCATGCGCCATGCGGATGCAGGCTATGACCTCGCCAAGGACTGCGCCCGCGAAAACGGGCTTAACCTGCCCGGCATCCTGGGATAACCGCCACCTCTTTACGGCGCGGGCAGGCACGGTAATCCGCGCGCCCGCGCCTTTCTTTTGTTCCTAAATATCCCCGCCGGAGGCTCCCGCCCGGCGCCACATCAAACCGCCCTTGGCGCGCTTACACCGCCGGCTCGGCTTGGCGCTCGAAAATAACCGGAAACCAATCCGCGCGCAGCGGCTCACCGGCCTGCATCGCGTGGCCCGGAAACGGCGGCGATGTGGGGCCAGGCCGCAGACGAAAGCGGGCATCATCCCCCACCAGACGCAATGAAAACGCCCGGCGCCGCTGTGTCGACGTATTGCCCCTTGCGCCGTGCAATATGCCAAAATTAAAGGCGACAGCATCGCCCGGCGCCATGTCCCACTCGCGGATTTCCATCCCTTGGGCATCTGGATCGGGCACCGGCATATAGGTTTCCTCGTCCGGATAAAAACTGGTTTCCGCCAGCCACCGCGTCGGCAACACCTCTTTTTCCCACAGGTGGCTTCCGGCCACACAGCGCAAGCTGGCCTCTGACACCGGATCCATCGGCGACCAGAAACTGACGTTTTGAACCCCATCGACAAAATAATACGGCCCGTCCTGATGCCAGGGCGTTGCCTTGGTGGTGCCCGGCTCTTTGACCAGAACATGATCGTGGAACACCTGCACCCGCTGTGATTGCATCAAATCGGCCGCCACTTCGGCCGCGGGCGATTGGCGAATGACTTGCTCGAACGCTGCGATGCGGTTCCAATTGCAGTAATCATCAAAAAAGCGCCCCCCTTCGCCTTTGTGCAGGTTTTCGGCGGCATAGGGGCCCGGCTCTTGCATGTTCTGTTCAATCCCCGCGCGGATCTCCGCAACATGGTCTTTGAACAGCCCCTTGATCAGGGTGACCCCGTCCTTTTGAAACGCGTCGATATGGTCCTGGGTGATCAGCGGATGTGGCATGGCTATGACCTTTTCAAATGGGTTCGTTAACGGTTCAGATCGCGCCAGCAGGGCAACAGATCGCCCGGCGCCGGCGTGGCGTGATAAATCGCCCGCGCGATGGCCCGCGACAGACACAGCGCGGCGGCATGACCAATGGCCCCCAGATCGCCGCCCTTGCGCGCCCCGGTGGACAGGGCAAACACCAGATCGCCATCGGCGGGCAAATGCGCCGGCACCGTGGCGCGGCCGATCCCGTCATGGGCGGCCACCGCAACACGTTGGCATTCCGCTTTGGTCAAATCCGCATCGGTGGCGACAATCGCGATTGTCGTATTGGCCCGCGCGCTAAAGGCATGGGCCTTGCGGCTGTTCATCGCCTGGCCCAAACCGCCACGCGGATCCGGGCCCAGCCCGCCAAATTCATCCCCCACCTCGAACGGCGCGGCAAAGAAATGCCGATCCCCCGGCGTCGTGACCGATCCAACGGGGTTGCTGGCCACCAGCGCCCCAACAACCGTGCCATCCCCAAGCACGAATGACGCGGTGCCAAGCCCGCCTTTGGTCATCCCGGTCAGCGCCCCGGTGCCCGCCCCCGCGCTGCCTATGTCAAAATCAACGCCAGCCGCGTCAAAGGCCCGCCGGCCCAGCGCGCGATAGGGGTTCTCGTCCCAATCCTTTTGCCCGCCATTGATCAGATCAAACAAAATGGCGCCCGGCACCAAGGGGATCACCGCCGGCCCAAGGCGAAAACCGCGCCCCGCCGCCCGCAGCCCATCCACCACCCCCGAACAGGCATCCAACCCAAAGGCCGACCCCCCCGACAGCACCAGCGCATCGACCTGAGCCACAGATTTATCCGGCGCCAACAGGTCTGTCTCGCGGGTGCCAGGGGCACCGCCCATCACATGCACCGATGCGGTGAACGGCGCGTCCCCCACAACCACGGTGCTGCCTGATTTCAACGCCGCATCCTGCGCATTGCCAACCCGCAACCCCGCCACATCGGTGATCGCATTCCCGGCGCCGGGGGTCATATGCGGGATCATATACAGCGCCCTCCGTCCACTTCCATGGCCACGCCCGTGATCATCGACGCCTCGTCCGAGCACAGGTAACAGGCGGCATTGCCCATATCCTCGGGCTGGCAAAACCGGCCCAGCGGAATGGTCGACAGGAATTTGGCACGAATTTCGGGCGTATCCCCGCCCATAAAGGATTTAAGCAGCGGCGTTTCACCTGCAACCGGGTTCAGCGCGTTGACACGAATGCCATGGGGCGCCAGCTCGACCGCCATGGTCTTGGTCGCGGTGATCATCCACCCCTTTGAGGCATTATACCAATTCAGCCGGGGCCGGGGCGACACACCCGCCGTCGAGGCCACATTCAAAATCGCCCCGCCCGCGCGGTCTTTCATATGCGGCACCAATGCCCGTGCGGTCAGGAACACCGACTTCATGTTGACCGCCACAACCCGGTCAAAGTCGGCCTCGGTCACGTCTTCAAGCGCGGTTGGCAAATGGGTCACACCAGCGTTGTTGATCAAGATATCCACCTGTCCCCAAACGCCAAGGGCCCGCTGCGCCATGCCATCCACCGATGCGCCATCGCTGACATCCACCGCCTGCGCCAGCGCGGCCGGGCCACAGTCGGCCGCCATATCCTGCGCCGCCTCGGCGTTGATATCGGCAATCATCACCCGCGCCCCTTCGGCCAGAAACTTGCGCACAATGCCCGCCCCGAACCCCGAGGCGCCGCCGGTAACAATCGCGGTTTTCCCGTCCAGTCTCATGTCATCTCTCCTGTTTCGACACTCCCGTGATAGGCGGCAACGGTCTTGAGCTGCGAAAATCCAAACAGCGCCTCAAAGCCCTTTTCCCGCCCGTGGCCGGATTTCCCGACCCCGCCAAACGGCAGCTCAACCCCGCCGCCAGCGCCATAATTATTGATAAAGACCTGCCCCGCCTTCAGCGCCCGCGCCAAGCGCATTTGCCGCGCCCCGCTTTCGGTCCAGACCGACGCCACCAACCCATAATCGGTGCCATTGGCAATGCGCAGGGCCTCGGCTTCGGTGTCAAAGGGGATCAGAACCTGCACCGGGCCAAACACCTCTTGCTGGGCAAGCGGGTGATCGGGGGGCACATCGGCAAACAGGTGTGGGCGCACATAAAAGCCGCCGTCCGGGGCATCGGCATCCACCGCCCCCATCGCCGCACAGGGCAAATCGGCGCCCTGCGCGATGAACCCTTCGACGATTTGCTTTTGCCGCGCCGATATCAACGGGCCCAACCGGCGGTCTTGGATCGCCGGACCAACATCAAGGGCATGATAGGCATCTGCCATGCGGGTCTTGACCGCCTCGTAAATGCCGCGCTGCACCAATATCCGCGATGACGCCGAACAGGTTTGCCCGGCGTTCTGAATCCCGGCATTGACCAAAAACGGCAGGGCGGCGTCCAGATCGGCATCGTCAAACACCAACTGCGGGGATTTGCCGCCCAGCTCAAGCGTGACAGGCACCACATTGGCCCCCGCCGCCTGCTGAATCAGCGCCCCGGTGCGCACTGACCCGGTGAAGGAAATATGCTGCACACCGGGATGCGCCGACAGGGCCGCGCCGGCCTCGGGGCCAAGGCCCGGCACCACGTTCAACGCCCCATCGGGCAACCCGGCGCCCAGACAGATATCGGCAAAGGCCAGCGCCGTCAGACAGGCCTCTTCGGCGGGTTTCAACACGCAGGCATTGCCCATCGCTAACGCCGCGCCAACCGAACGCCCGATGATTTGCATCGGATAATTCCACGGGACGATATGGCCGGTGACGCCATGCGCCTCGCGGAGGGTATAAACGGTATAGCCTTCCTGATAGGGGATCGTCTGGCCATGCACCTTGTCGGCGGCGCCGCCGTAAAATTCCAGATACCGCCCCAAGGCCACCGCATCGGCGCGGGCCTGTGTCAGCGGCTTGCCCACGTCGCGCGCCTCAAGCTGGGCCAGATCGTCGGCCCGCGCCAGCACCTCTTGGCCAATGCGGGTCAAAATCCGCCCGCGGGCCAAGGCGGTCATGCGCCCCCAATCCCCATCGCGCGCCCGTTGCGCCGCCTGCACCGCGGCATCAATATCGCCGCCGCCGCCGCGGGCAATCATCGCCAGCCTGCTGCCATCAGACGGATCGACCAACGGCACATGCTGCCCCGTCAACGGCGCCTGCCAGCGGCCACCGATCAAACACAGTCCGGGATCGAACCAGATCAAATCACTCATGCCTCAGCCTTTCCATGGGTTTCCTCTGGCAGATGCGGCACCGCTGCCAACAGCGCACGGGTATAGGCGTGGCTGGGGCGTTCCAGCACCTGCGCCGTTGGCCCGGCCTCGACGATCTTGCCCGACTGCATGACCAACACCCGATCAGTGACCGACCGCACCACGCTCAGATCATGCGAAATGAACAAATAGCTAAGGCCATAGGTCCGGCACAACTGTGCCAACAGATCAAGAATTTGTGCCCGAACCGATACGTCAAGCGCGCTGACCGCTTCGTCAAAGACAATCAACCGGGGCCGAATGATCAAGGCCCGCGCGATGGCGATCCGCTGCCGCTGCCCGCCCGAGAACTGATGAATGTATTTATCGGCATCCTGCGGGCGCAGCCCCACATCAACCAAGGCCTGATCAATCGCCGCACGCCGGGCCCGGCCCTTGGGTGGCTGCCGCAGCAGATGAAACGGTTCGGCGATCAGCCGCGCAACACGGTGGCGGGGGTTAAAGCTGCCAAAGGGGTCTTGAAACACCACCTGCATGGCCCGGCGCACCGCCAGATCGGGCCGCCCCCCCGCCAAAACCGGCACCCCATCAAGGGTGATCTGCCCGCCTTGCAACGCCTCAAGCCCAAGGATCGCCCGCGTCAGGGTGCTTTTGCCGCACCCCGATTCCCCGACCAGGCCCAGCCGCTCGCCCTCATGGAGCGCAAAGCTGACGCCATCCACGGCGTGAAACCGCCCCATGCCAGAGCCAAATCCAGAGGCAATCCCGCCGACAATCCCGGCCCCCTGACCCGGCACCGCAAAACTGCGCCGGGCATTATCAACCCGCAGCAAAACCCGCGCCGGGCTGGGCGCTGGGGGCAAATCCACCCGGTGCCGCGACGCCTGCAACAGCTTTTGCGTATAGGGATGCTGGCCGCGCGCCAAAACCGCCGCCGCCGCGCCTTGTTCGACGACTTCGCCATTGCGCATCACCGCGATGCGGTCCGCCATCTGCGCCACCACCGCCAGATCATGGGTGATCATCATCACCCCCATTTCGTCCTCTTGGGCCAAACGCCGCAACAGCGCCAAGATCTGCGCCTGCGTGGTGACATCCAGCGCCGTCGTCGGCTCATCCGCGATCAACAATCGCGGCCGCAGGGCAATGGCGATGGCAATCACCACCCGCTGGCGCTGCCCGCCCGACAGCTGATGGGGAAACCGGCCAAGCGGAAATTGCGCCGCCGGCAGGCCCACCCGATCCAACACGGCGCGGGCCTGGCGCAACGCCTGCGCGCTGGACATATGCTGATGAATGCGAAAACTCTCGGCCACCTGCTGGCCGATGCTTTGCACCGGGTTCAGCGCGGTCATCGGTTCCTGAAAGACCATGCCAATGTCATTGCCGCGCAGGGCGCACAAACGATTTTCCGGCAGGGTCAACAAATCCTGATCGCCAAAAATCACCTGTCCCTGGGTCTTGGACCCCGGCGGCAAAAGCCCCATCACCGACAGCGCCGTCATGGATTTTCCCGATCCGCTTTCACCGGTCAACGCCACGACCTGTCCGGGGGCGATGCCCAACGACACCCGGTCCAGCACCGCTTGCCCACGGATCGACAGCGACAGATCGCGCAGCTCAAGCAGGGCGGTCATCGCGCCGTCCTCAGGCGGGGGTCAAACACATCGCGCAGCCCATCCCCCAAAAGGTTCAGCCCCAGAACCGTGACGATAATGGCCAGCCCCGGCGCCAGCGCCATATGCGGCGCAATGCTGACCAACGTCTGCGCATCGGCCAACATCCGCCCCCAGCTTGGCACCGGCGGCTGCGCCCCCAACCCGACATACGACAGACCTGCCTCGGCCAGAATCCCCAGCGAAAACTGAATGGTTCCCTGCACGATCAACAGGTTCATCACATTCGGCAAAATATGCTCGGCCGAGATCCGAACCGCCGATTTCCCCGCCACACGCGCCGCCAGAATGAATTCCCGCTCCCACAGGGACAGCGCGGCGCCGCGGGTGATCCGCGCAAACACCGGAATGTTGAAAATCCCGATAGCGATGATCGCATTGACCGCCCCCGCGCCAAAAACCGCCGTGATCAAAATGGCAATCACCAGGGACGGAAAGGCAAAAATCAGATCATTGCCGCGCATGATCAGCTCATCAACAAGGGCGCCGCGCCGCGCCGCCGCCCAAAGCCCCAAGGGCACGCCCAGCCCCATGCCGATCCCCACCGCCACCAGCGCCACCGCAATCGAGGTCCGCGCCCCCACCATGATCATGCTAAAGATATCGCGGCCAAAATGATCGGTGCCCAGCCAATGCGCCGCCCCCGGCGGTTGCAGCTTGGCGGGAATATTCAGCACCGTGTGGTCAAGCGGGGTCCAGACAAACGACACCAGCGCCGCCAGCACCACACAACACGACAACAGCCCGCCAAGGATCAGGTTCCGCCTCATCGCCCTGCCCTCAGACGCGGATCGACCAGCGCATAGGCCAAATCGACAATGAAATTCACCATGATCACGGCAAACACCAACAACATCACCACGCTTTCCACCACGATCAAATCGCGCGCGGAAATGGATTGGAACACCAGACGCCCCAGCCCCGGCAGGTAAAACACCTGTTCGATGATGATCGACCCCGCCAACAAGAACGAAAACTGCAGCCCGATAATCGTCAGGACCGGGATCAGCGCATTGCGCAACCCGTGCCGCCACAGCGCCGCACGCTGGCTCAGGCCCTTGGCGCGGGCGGTGCGGATGTAATCTTCGGCCATCACCTCAAGCAACGCCGATCGCATGACCCGCGCCAAGATCGCCGCCTGCGGCAGGGCCAAGGCCACCGCCGGCAGGGTCAGCGCATGCAATCCCGCCCACAGCCCGCCATCCCAACCGGCAAAGCCCCCGGCCGAAAACCACCGCAGCTTGATGGCGAAAATCAGCACCAGCATCATCGCAAACCAAAAATTCGGCACCGCCACACCCAGCTGCGTCGCGCCCATCACCGTCATATCGCCCGCCCGTCCACGCCGCGCCGCCGCATAAATGCCGGCGGGAAAGGCGATGGCCGTGCTCAGCCCCAGCGCATAAAGCGCCAGCGGCAAGCTGACCCAAAGGCGGCTGGCGATCATCTCGGACACCGGCGTGCGATAGGTATAAGACAACCCGAAATCGCCCTGCACCAACCCAAAGACCCAGGTCAGATACCGCTGCCATTTCGGCACATCCAGACCCAATTCGGCGCGCAGCGCGGCCAGGGTTTCAGGTTGCGCATTCAAGCCCAGCATAAAGGCGGCCGGATCCCCCGGCGCGATCTCGATCACAGCAAAAATCACCAGCGATGCCACGGCAAGGCTGACGGCAAGTGAGGCAAATCGTTTCAAGACAAAGCGCAGCATTGCGCCGACGTTAGGCCCCCTTCCCCGCAGCGTCCAGAGCCGTTTTCACCCCCCGCCGGTGCCCCCGTCCCCCGCATCATCCCCCCGCGCCGCCAGCCCCGCCAACCAATCGGTTGTCTGCTTGATCGGCGCGCGCTGGTTCGCCCCGCGCTGTGACAACAGGTAATAATCATCGCCCGTATGCAGGCTGTGCGGGCCGATCTCAACCAAGGTGCCTGCCGCCAGGGCATCCGCCACCAAAAAGCGGCTGGCCAGCACGACCCCCTGCCCGGCAATCGCCGCGTCAATCGCAAGCGAGGTCTGGCTCAATCGCAATCCCCAATCCTCGGGGGGCGGCAATCCCTGCAACCGCAAAAACGCCGGCCACAGGTCATGGGTGTCATGTATCTTGCGAAACCCGCGCAAACGCTGCGGCGTCACCGCCCGCGCCTCCCCCAAAAAGCCGGGCGCCGCCAGGGCAATGATCTCTTGCTGCAGCAACAGCCGCGCGTCGATGCTGGCCCCAAACGGCGGCCGACCCAACCGAATGGCCAGATCAATCTTGTCTGTATGAAAACTACTGACACGCTCGGTCGCGATCACCCGCATGTCGATGTCCGGATGCGCTGCGCTAAAACTCGCCAAATTCGGGATCAACCATTTCGCCGCCAAGGTCGGCGTCACCGAAATCTGCACCCGCTGCGGATGTGGCCGCACATCCCGCGTTGCCGCCGCCAAAATCGCAAACCCCGCCTGCACCTGCTGATGATAACGGCGTCCCGCATCGGTAAACGCCAACCCTTTCGAATGGCGCTCAAACAGTTGCACCCCCAAAAAGGCCTCAAGCGCCCGCACATGCTGCGCCACCGCCCCCTGCGACACCCCCAAATCATCCGCCGCGCCGCGAAACGTCATGCGCCGGCCGGTGACCTCAAAGGCACGCAAAGCGTTCAAAGGCGGAAGTCGGTCCATCAGCCAATAGTATTTCTACAGTCAAACCCTGTCAATTCTGATGCCACACCAACCGCCGATCCCTGCTAATCAGCGGGCAACCGCAAAGGAACCAACATGTCAAACACCCTCAGCCAACCCAACACCCGCCACAAGGGCTTCTGGATCAAATGGATCGCCTCGGTGCTGCAAATCGCCGGCTATGCCGCCACCGGCTTTGATCTGCACCCGTTGAACATCTACTGCTTTCTGGGCGGGCTGCTTGGCTGGCTGGCGGTTGGGGTGCTCTGGAACGATCGTGCCTTGATCTTGGTCCACCTCGTGGCCCTGGCGGCCATGCTCGTCGGTATGGCCTCGTCCTGACCGCCCCCGCCGGCTTCTTTTGTTCTTAAATATCCCCGCCGGAGGCTCCCTCAGCCGCGCCGCGCGCTGCCGTCACGGCCAGGGCGCACCCCCAGACATCCGCCAAGTCGCGGCCCAGGTCAAAGCCTGGGCCGCCACCGGCGATGGATCACATGACCCAATCAGTCGGCCCAATGCACCGCGGTCAGATCATTGGCCTGCGTCGGGGCATTGGTCCAAAGACCCTGCACCCCGGCCTTGGCAACCGACAAGGCCGCCAACTGGAACAGATACCCGTTCACATAATCATCCGCGATGATCTGCTGCGCCTGCTGCATCATCTTGCTGCGCTCGGCCGGGTCTGCGGTGACGTTCAGCTTGGCAATCAGCCCCTGGAACGCCGCGTTGTCATACTGGAAATAGTAATCGGGGTTGGCATAGATCCCAATGTCCATCGGCTCAGTGTGGCTGACGATTGTCAAACCAAAATCCTTGCCGCGAAAGACCGATTCCAGCCATTGCGCCCATTCCACATTGGTGATCTGCGCCTTGATCCCAACCGCAGCCAGCTGGGCGGCAATGATCTCGCCGCCGCGCCGCGCATATGAGGGGGGCGGCAAATACAGCGTTGTTTCGAACCCATCGGCCAGCCCCGCCTCGGCCAACAGCGCCTTGGCCCGCGCCGGGTCATAGCTGCTTTGCCCGGTCAGATCGACATAGGCCGGGTTGTGCGGCGCAAAATGGGTGCCGATCGGCGTGCCATATCCAAACATCGCCCCATCAATGATGGCCTGGCGATCAATCGCATGGGCCAGCGCCTCGCGGACCTTGACGTTGTCAAACGGCGGCATCTTGTTGTTCGTGCTCAGGATCGTTTCGCCTTCGGTCGAACCGACCAGCACCTGAAACCGGGGGTCGGCTTCGAACTGTGGCAGGTTCTCAGGCGCTGGAAAGCCGCTGAACACGTCGATATCCTCGGCCATCATTGCCGCAAACGCCGCCGTCGGATCCGAGATAAACTTGAACGTTGCCTTGTCCAATTGCGCAGGCGTGCCCCAGTAATCGGGGTTTTTCACGATCTCGATCCGGTCGCCCTGCACCCAGTTGGCGAATTTGAACGCCCCGGTGCCAATCGGGTTTTGCTTGATGCCATCAATGCTTTCGGGCGCGACGATCACCGCATCACCCCAGGCCAGGTTGAACAGCATGCTGCCGTTTGGCTCTGACAGGGTCAGCACCACGGTCAAAGGATCAACCACGGTCACATCCTTGATCCCGGCAAACAGCGCCTTTTGTGCATTGGTGCTGTCTTCGGCGCGGGCGCGATCAAGGGAAAACTTGACGTCTTCGGCGTCCATGGCGGTGCCATCGTGGAACTGCACCCCCGGATGCAGCGCAAAGGTATAGGTCAACCCATCCTCTGAGATGTCCCAGGATTTCGCCAGACCGGCAATGATCGACCCATCGGCGGCAAAGCGGGTCAGCCCTTCGAACACATTCGAATAAAGCACCGAATCGATGGCCCCGGCGGCGGCGCTGGTTGGATCAAGGTGCGGCGGTTCAAGCTGCATTGCCAGGATCAGGTCGGATTTGGCCTGGGCCGCGCCCAAAGTGGCGGCCAGCGCCAGCGCGCTGCTTGCGGCAAGGCGGGTCAGAAAATGTTTCATTTTGGGGTCTCCTGTTGGACGGATGAACTGATTAACGGTTGGGTGGATTCACGCCGGGCGGCGCGATGATTGGGTGGGTCAATGCGGCCCGACAAGAAGCGTTTCCAAGGCTTTGCCCATGACTTTGGCACTGTCGATCATATCATCCACCCCGACATATTCATCTGGTTTATGTGCCAGCTCTAATAAGCCAGGCCCATAGGCAATGCAATTTTTCAGTTTGCCGATGCGATCAATATGCTTTTGGTCATATGTCCCGGGCGAGGCAACATATTCAGGCGCCTTGCCCAACACATCGGTAATCGCCGCGGCAATGGTCTGAACCACAGGCGCCGATTTATCGGTCATCGACGGCAGAACCGAATTCAGTTCGGTCAGCTCATAGCGGAAATCGGCGCGACTGGCGCGCAGCCCCTCAAGCAGGGCGGTGACCTCGGCGCGCACCTCGTCCAGGGATTCTTCGGCCAAGAAACGCCGGTCAATAACGATGCGGCAGCTGTCAGGCACGCAATGGCTGGGCAGCCCGTCAAAACCGGGGGCCGGTTCATTTTGCCCGCCGTGGATGGAATTGATGTTCATCGTCGATTGCCGCGCCCCTTCGGGCACCACCGGCATATCGGTGCGCCGCGCGGCCATCGCCGGGAACAGTTTGGACTCAAATTCCGACAGGACCGCGCCCATATGACGCACGGCGCAATCCCCA
Source organism: uncultured Sulfitobacter sp. (assembly GCA_937138475.1). GTDB lineage: Bacteria > Pseudomonadota > Alphaproteobacteria > Rhodobacterales > Rhodobacteraceae > CAKZPD01. The sequence goes on from CAKZPD010000034.1 coordinate 67,716, forward strand.
AGAAAAGGCATCGAGCCATGGGCGATTTCGCCTTTGGTTTCGATTTCGGCCCACCAACCACCGCGATGCCCCAGACAGATGCGATCTTTGTGCAGCGGTTCGGGAATGATCACATGCTGAACACGCGCCGGGTCAAAAAACCCTTGTTCGGCCAGATAGGCAACGCCGCCATAGCCGCCCGATTCCTCGTCCGCCGTCCCCGAGATTTCAATCGCGCCGCAAAAATCCGGGTGGTGTTCGATAAAGGTTTCAGCCGCAATAATCGAGGCCGCCAGCCCCCCCTTCATATCACAGGCGCCGCGCCCATAGATCTTGCCGTCCCGCAGGGTGCCGGCAAAGGGGTCCATGGTCCAGCCGGCGCCGACCTCGACCACGTCAATATGGCTGTTGAAATGCACACAATCGCCGGCGCTGCGCCCTTCGCGGCGGGCGACGATGTTCCAACGCGGGTATTTTTCGCTATCGCCGGGGGTGCCATGGGCGCGGATCAGCTGGGTGTCAAAGCCATGCCCGCGCAGGCGCCTGTCCAGCAGCTCGCATATTTCGCGATAATTCTCGCCCGGCGGATTAAGCGTCGGGATCTGGATCAGCTGCTGGGTCAGCGCAATCAGCGCCTCGGTCTTGGTGTCAAGCGCGCGGGCCAATGGGGATGGGTCGGTCATGCTGTCATGTTCATACTGTGTTTACAGTTTTGCAAGCAGAATGCCACGTTACGCAGCGGCGATTTCCTTCATTGCCGCCAGGAACTGTGCGACCTCGGCCAGGCTGTTATAGTGGCACACCGATACGCGCACGGCGGCGGTCATGCCCAGCGGCCCCAGCACGTTCCCCGAATAGTGGTCCGCCTTGCGCACATGGGTTCGGATGCCCTGATCGTTCAGCCGCGCCACGATATCCGCCGCTGGAACGTGATCCAGGGCAAAGCAAACCAACCCCTCGCGGGTGGCGTTCTCCACCCCGCCAATGACGCGAACGCCGGGCAATTCGCTTAGGCCCGGCAGGTTGCCCGTGCCGAACAACAGCCCATCTGTCAGGGATTTTTCCTGGGCGTGGATCGCCTGGCCTGCGGCGATGATCTGATCGCGGGGGTCCGTTTTTTCGGGGGAAATCTGCGCCCCCAGCCATTCGAAATACCGCACCACGTCGCTAAAGGTGGCATAGGCGCCGGTGTCGCGGGTGCCCATCTCCCAGTTGCTTTGCGGCCCGCCTTGCAATTGCTCAAGCGGCAGCGCGCTCAGCCGGTCTGACACCCAAGCCACCCCATAGCCATGCCGCGAGAACACCTTATAGGGCGACACCACATACCCGTCGATATCATAGGACGCGATGTCGATCTGCCCGTGGCAGGCATGTTGGATCCCATCAACGATGATGATCGCATCCGGGGCGGTTTTGCGGATTTCCGCCGCGATGGCCGCCACATCATTGGCGGCGCCCGTCACCGGCGAGGTGTGCAGGATGGTCGCGACGTGGACATCTTTTGTCATAAGCTTGCCATAAGCTGTGCTACTGACTGTGCCCGTTGCATCGTCATGCGGCACTGAAACATAGCGCCGCCCGGCCTGGCCGGCCCAATGCTGCGCGGCGCTGCGCGATGCGGGGTGTTCGATGGACGATCCGATCACCACGGCGTTCTGCGGGCTGGCCATGATGGCGGTGCGCAGCAGGCGGAAGGTCAGCTCGGACCCGCTTTCGCCGACAAAGAACTGGCCGTCGGGCGCGTTGAAGAACGTCGCCATATCCGCGCGTGCCTTGGCAATCACCGCGCCCAGCGCCTTGGCCGCCGGGTTGTCACGCCCTTGGTTGTCGGGCACCGCTGCAAATTGCGCTGTGGTTTCAAGCACGGAATTCAGCGTCAGCGCCCCTCCGGCGTTTTCGAAAAACACCCGAGGCCCCTGAAAAGGACAGCTGTCGACATGGGCGAAACGGGCGCGGATCTGCTGAAGCAGCTGCGGCGAGATGGTGGTCATAGGGGCCTGGTCCTGCGTTGCTTTGCCATATCCCTAGCAGGCCCGGCGCATTTGTCCATTGGCATGATTATGGTCTTGAAGCCAGCCAGCACAGGGATAGACTTGGCCAAAAGGACAGGGATCATGGGGCCACTGGCATCGCTTCGCGTCGTTGAATTTTCCGGGCTTGGGCCGGGGCCACTGGCCGGGCAGTTGCTGGCCGATCTGGGCGCGCAAGTCATCGTGATTGATCGCAAGGCCGCCCCCGCCAACCCCGCCGACATCAACCGGCGCGGCAAGAAATCCGTGGTGCTGGATCTGAAATCCCCAGGCGGCGTTGAGGCGGCGCAGCGGTTGATTGAAACGGCCGATATCTTGATCGAAGGATTTCGCCCCGGTGTGATGGAACGTCTGGGCCTTGGGCCGGATGACTGTCCCAAGCGGTTGATTTATGGCCGCATGACCGGCTGGGGGCAAAGCGGTCCCTGGGCACAGGTGGCAGGGCACGACATCAATTATCTGGCCATGACCGGGGCGTTGCAGGCGATGGGCCATGCCGATCGCCCCCCGGCGCCGCCGCTTAACCTGGTGGCCGATTTCGGCGGCGGGTCGATGTTCTTGATCTTTGGGCTGTTGGCGGCGGTGATTGAACGGGGGATATCGGGCAAGGGTCAGGTGGTGGATGCGGCGATGGTCGACGGTGTGCCGGCGATGATGGGGCTGATCCATGGGATGTTGGCCCAGGGGCAATGGTCGACGGCGCGGCAGGCCAACTGGCTGGATGGCGGGGCGCCCTATTATCGCTGCTATGAATGTGCCGATGGAGGATATATCTCGGTTGGCGCCCTCGAGCCGCAATTCTTTGCCCAGTTGGTGCAGCTGGCCGGGCTGCCGCCCGAGGACACGCACAGCCAGAATGACCCAGATAGCTGGCCCCGGAAACATGCGCTTTATGCCCAGGTTTTCGCCACGCGCACCCGCGATGAATGGGCCGCAACATTCGCCACAAGCGACGCCTGCGTGGCGCCGGTTCTGACCTTCCCCGAAGCAGCGGCGCATCCGGTGAACAGCGCGCGCGACGTGTTTTACAGCGACCAGGGCGTGACCCAGGCGGCCCCGGCGCCGCGGTTCGGACGGTCATTACCAGACCGCCCGCAGGCCCCGGCGGCGCAGGGCGCGCACAGCTTTGAGGTCTTGCACGCCCTGGGTTACAGCCACGCCGAGCTTGATGCCCTGGCCCAGTCCGGGGCCATCGGCCCCATCTGATCGCGCGGCTTTGATCTTTGCCGACCCCCCCAAAAAGGAGCAAGACACCAAATGACCGTATTGATCGCCGGGGCCGGGATTGCCGGCCTGTCCTTGGGGCTGACGCTGCATCAGATCGGCGTGCCGTTCAAAATCTACGAGGCGGCGGCGCGGCTGGCGCCCTTGGGGGTTGGCATCAATCTGCAACCCAATGCCGTGCGGGAATTGTTCGATCTGGGGCTTGAGGCACGCCTGGATCAGATCGGCCTGCGCACCCAAAGCTATGGGTTTTATACCAAGACCGGCCTGCCCATCTGGACCGAGCCGCGCGGCACCTATGCCGGCTATCACTGGCCACAGTTCTCGGTGCATCGCGGCGCGTTGCAGATGGCCTTGCTGGCGGCGCTGGTTCGGCGCGCCGGGCCGGACTGTGTGATCACCGGCCAGCGGGTGCGGGGCTTTTCCAACACATCGGGCGGGGCGGTGCTGCATTTTGACGGCGCGCCCGACGCCCGCGGCGCCTTGGCGATTGCCGCCGATGGCATTCATTCGGCCCTGCGCGCACAGCTTTACCCGGATGAGGGCGCGCCGATTTGGGGCGGGGCCATTTTGTGGCGGGGCACCACCTTGCAAAAACCGTTTTTGGATGGCGGCGCGATGATCCTGGCCGGGCATGACACCCAGCGCATCGTCGCCTATCCGATCAGCGCGCCCGACCCAGTCACCGGCCTTGCGATGATCAATTGGATCGCGGAAAAGCGTCTGGATCCGGCGCAGGGCTGGCGCAAAGAGGATTGGAACCGCGCGGCAGATTTGGCCGATTTTCTACCCGATTTTCAGGATTGGCGCTTTGACTGGCTGGATGTTCCGGCCTTGATCCAAGGCGCCGAGCAGGTTTTTGAATACCCCATGGTTGATCGCGATCCCTTGCCGCGCTGGACCGACGGCGCCGTCACCTTGATGGGTGACGCGGCGCATCCGACCTATCCGGTGGGATCGAACGGCGCCAGTCAGGCCATCGTCGACGCGCGGGTTTTGGGCGCAGCGATCCGCGCGCACGGCGCGGTTCCCGCCGCGCTTGCCCATTTTGAGGCGGCCATTCGCCCACGCACCCAGGGCATCATTTTGGCCAACCGCGGCAGCGGCCCCGATGCGGTGATGCAAATGGTCGAAGACCGCTGCGGTGGTGTTTTCGACCATATTGATCAGGTGATCCCCCACAGCACGCTTGCCCAGCACGCAGAAAAATACAAGAAACTGGCAGGGTTCGATGTTGAAACCCTGAATGCACAGCCCGCGATTTTGGGCCCCATAACACAACAGGAGCCATCCCAATGACCCGTATCGCAGTTGTCACAGGTGCCGCCGGCGGCATGGGACGTGCCATCACCCAGCGCCTGATCGCCGACGGCCTTTTGGTCATTGGCCTTGATCTGGATGCCGCGGGCCTCGCGGATATGGCGCAGCCGCGATTTGAGGGGGTTGCCCTGGATCTGACTGACCCCGACGCCATCGCCCGAACCTTTGCCGACATCGGCGCAGAGCACGGCGGGCTGGATGTGCTGGTCAACAATGCCGGCACCTGTTTCATGTCGGAATTTCCCGATATCCCCGCCCAGGAATTCGAGGCACAGATGGCGATCAACTTTAGCGGGGCGTTTCACTGTGCGCAGGCGGCGATCAAGCTGATGCAGGGGCGCGACGGGGTGCGCAAGATCGTCAATATTTCATCGAATGGGGCGTATAATTTCGATGTGTTCGATCCGCCGCACTATCGTGCATCCAAGGCGGCGCTGGATACATTGACCAAAGATCTGGCCCGGCGCTTTGCCCGCGACAAGATCGCGGTGAATTCCATTGCCCCGGCGATGACGCAAACCCCGTTGTTTGGCGTGGTCAGCCCCGAAACCCTGGAAAAGGCCCTGGCCCAGATGCCCCATGGCCGCGCCATGCAGCCGGCCGAAATCGCCGCTTGGGTTGGGTTTCTGGTCTCCTCTGCTGGTGATATCTCAAGCGGTAACGTCATTATCCTGAACCAGGGGCGCGACGTGCGCTAGCCATACCAATGCGGCGCTTTGCGCAGCTGTGGCCATTGCGCCGGACAGTGGCCAAAGATGACCCAGGCGCCGCGTTTTTGGGCCAGCTGCATCAGCCGGGCGCCGTGCTGTCGGGCCTGGGCCGGATCCCAGGCACCGGCAAAACCTTCGTCGATTTCCTCGGGGCGGCTGATCGCATCCGAGGTCAGCAGCACTGGGCCTTGCTCTGGCAGATCCAGCAAGATCGCCAATTGGCCCGGCGCATGACCGGGCACCAACAACACCTGAAATCCCGGCCCGATCTGCCGGTCTTGGGTGATCTGAACATAATCGCGCGCGGGCCAGTCCATTGGCTGTTTGCCCGACCAATACAGCGGCCGGGGCAAATCGCGTTCCGCCTTGGCGATCACGATTGGCGCGCGCGGGAACCCATCCATATGCCCCAGATGATCAATATGCGTGTGGGTCTGGATCATCAGGTCGATATCCTTGGCTTGCAGACCCAAAAGCCCAAGCTGCGCCGGCGCCATATGCCGGGCGGTGATATCCAGAACACGGCCAAACCCGCCAAGGGCGTCTTCATCGGTCGCGCCCTGCGGATCGGCGGCGTATTTTGGTGGAAAGCCGCTGTCGATCAGCACCCTTTCGCCTGCGTCGGTTTCAATCAGGAACCCGCAAATACCAATGATGCGGCCATTGGCATGGACCTGAAACAAACCGAAATCCAATATCGCCAGCCGTTTTGGCGCGCCTTTCAACAGGGGTTGCATATGCGATCAAAGCCTTATTTTCTGCCCAAGCATATGACGGGGCGCAAGCGATGAAAGTCAAGATACACCAGCTGTTCGAATATCTGCTTGAGACCACCCAAGCCGAACCACAAGCCATCGTCGGCTTTTCGCTGTCGGCCTCGCCCAAGCTGGGCGCGTTCCTGAACGATCTTGATCCGATGTTGCCGCTGGATTGGAACAACCGCGATTTTCGCGGGCTGCCCGAACTGCGGTCGCATGTGCTTTATCATGCGCAATTGGCCCAACACCTTGACCAGGATCACGTCTTGATCACCGCAGGCGCCGCCGAGGCCAACTTTTTGGTGCTGATGCAGCTTTTGCAACCCGGCGATGACATCGTGATCGAACAGCCCGGTTGGCCCCAGGCCGAGGTTCTGGCCAAGGCCAAGGGGGTGCGCTGTGTCAAAGTAGAGCGCAGCGAAAGCGATGGCTGGGCGCTGCCGCTGGCCACGCTTGAGGCGGCCATCACCCCGCAAACCCGGATGATTTTCATCAGCAACCCCAACAACCCCACCGGCCATCTGATGGATCAATCCGAGCTGGAGCACCTGGCCGAAATCGCCGCGCGTGCCGGGATATGGCTGGTGGTGGACGAGGTCTATGCCGGGCTTGAATGGCAGGGCCCGCGCGCCCCGTCGATTGCCGGGATATACGAACGCGGGATCACCACCGGGTCGGTTTCCAAGGCGCTTGGTCTTCAGGGATTGCGCACCGGCTGGATGGTTTGCCGCAACAAAGATGTGCTGCGCGATGCGCTGATCCTGCGCGAAAATTCCAGCGAAATCATGAATATAATGGGCGAGGTCATTGCCGAAATCGCCCTGCGCCCGGATCGCTATGGGCCGGCCCTTGGCCAGGCCCGACAGGATGGGCAGGCCAATCTGGCGGCGATGAATACCTGGGTGGATCAGCAGCCGGGTCTGTCTTGGGTGCCGCCGATGGCCGGGTTGATCGGGATGGCGCGGTTGCCGGATGGCATACCCAGCGATGCCTTTGCGCGCCGGCTGTTGCAAGAGCCGTATCGCACCTTTGTGCTGCCGGGCAGCGCCTATGGCCTGCCGGGGCATATCCGCCTTGGCGTCGGCGGCGGCCATGATGTGAACCTGAACGATGGGCTGGCGCGTTTGTCCAAAGCCCTGCGCGATTGGCCAAATGCGCCATAGCCGCCCCAGATACGGGGCGGCCAGATTTTATCCCCCGCGGGTTATCCCAGAACGGTTTTGACCGCCCGCGCCGTGGCGGCCACGACGCTATCGGCCTCGGCGCGGGTCAGGCAGAAGGGGGGGGCAAAGCCCAGAATGTCGCCTTGCGGCATGGCCCGCGCGATCACATTGTCCTGTGCCAAAAGCGCCGCAGAGATTTGCGGCCCGATCTTTTCGCTGGCGTCAAAGGCGGCACGGCTGTCCTTGTTCTTGACGAATTCCACCGCGCACAACATGCCCTCGCCGCGGACATCGCCGACATGCGGATGATCCGCCAGGGCGGCGTGCATGCTGCTGTTCAGATAGGCGCCGACCTGCCCGGCGTTGTTCACCAGATCCAGCTTGTCGATCAGATTAAGGTTGGCCACGCCGGCGGCCGCGCCGATGGGATGCGCCGAATAGGTCCAGCCGTGACCGATGGGGCCATTTTCATCGGTGCCTTGTTCCAGCACCTTCCAGACCTTGTCCGAAATGATCGACCCGGACAAAGGCGCATAAGCCGACGTCAGCCCCTTGGCGATGGTTATAATGTCGGCTTCCAGACCATAATGATCTGACCCGAACATGGTGCCCAAACGGCCAAAGCCGGTCACCACCTCATCCGCGACCAAAAGGATATCGTGCTTTTTCAACACTTTTTGGATCGCCTCCCAGTAACCGGCGGGCGGCGGCACGATGCCGCCGGTGCCCAGAACCGGCTCTCCGATAAAGGCGGCGATGGTGTCAGCGCCTTCGCGTTCGATCAGGGCCTCCAGCTCGGCTGCCAGATGGGCGGTGAACTGTTCTTCGGTTTGGCTGGCATCGGCGCGACGATAATAATAGGGGGCGTCGGTGTGGATCACCTGCTGGATCGGCAAATCGAATTTCTTGTGAAACAGCTCAAGCCCGGTCAGCGATCCCGTCACCAGACCCGACCCATGATACCCCCGCCAGCGGCTGATGATCTTTTTCTTTTGCGGACGGCCAAGGATGTTGTTGTAATACCAGATCAGCTTGATGTTGGTTTCATTGGCATCCGATCCGCCCAGCCCGAAATAGACCTTGGACATATTGGCCGGGGCGCGATCCAGGATCATCTTGGACAGGGTAATCGAGGCCTCGGTGCCATGGCCGACATAGGAATGGTAATAGGCCAGCTCGCGCGCTTGGTCGGCGATCGCCTCGGCGATTTCCTGACGCCCATAGCCAACATTAACGCAATAAAGCCCGGCAAAGGCATCCAGCAGCTTGGTCCCGTCGCGGTCTTCGATATGCACGCCTGATGCGGTTTTGATCACCCGGTTGGGGCTTTCGCCACGGGCGTGTTGCGCCAGATGGGTTGAGGGGTGGAAAAAATTCTCGCGGTCCCATTGGTCCAGTTGGTCGTTGATCAGCATTGTCTTCCCCTTCGGCTTTGGACGATGATTAAAGTTTGATATCGTAAGTGACCCATGTGGTCTGGCTTGCCACCCGGTCATAAAGGCGGCGCGCGCGGGCGTTGTCTTGGGCCGTGATCCAGCGGACCACCCCCCAGCCACGGTCGCTGGCGATTTGGCGCACCCCTTCGATCAATGCCTCGGCGGCACCGGATCCGCGCGCTGCGGGCGCAACGAACAGATCGTCAAGAAAGCAGCCGGTCGCCGCCACAAGCGGGCGCGCATAGGGCCGGAAATGGGTCAGCCCGATCAATGCGCCTGTTTGATCAACCGCCACCAACCCTTCGGAGGTGGCGGCGTCATCGTGCAGCCAACCCCAGACCCGGTCGCGCATGTCCTGGGTCTGTTCGACCTGATAAAATTCCGCATAGCCGGCATAAAGCGTTTCCCATTCGGGCTTGTCGGCCGGTTGGACGGGGCGGATGGTCATGGCGTTCATCTAGGCGTTTCCGTCTGCGGGGCGACATTGCGCCAGTTTCAAAATTTGTTGGCCCGTGGCATCAAAATTCGCCGGATCAAGCCAGCGTTCAAAGGCATGGCGCTGTGCCGGCCATTCATGATCCAGCATCGAATACCACGCCGTGTCGCGGTTGGCGCCCTTGACCACCGCCGCCTGGCGGAACACCCCTTCGAAGGTAAATCCGAACCGCAGCGCCGCCCGCTTTGAGGGGGCATTGGCGTTGTTGCATTTCCATTCAAACCGCCGATAGCCAAGATCGTCAAAGATATAGCGGGCGAACAGATACAGGGCCTCGGTTGCGCAGCGCCGGCCGGCGATGTCTGGCCCCCAATAGATGTGACCGGTTTCGATCACCCCATTGGCCGGGTCATGGCGCATCAATGTCTGGCGTCCGCCAGCCTTGCCTGTGGCCTTGTCGATCACTGCAAAATAAAGCGGGTCGGTGCTGGCTTCGGCGGTCTGGGCCCAGGTCAGATATTCGGATTTGCTGGCCGGGGGTTGTTCCGGCAGCCAGGCAAAGCGATCCACAGCATCTGCAACGCTTGAGGCCAGGTAAAGATCATCCAGATGCTGGGCGGCGCGCAAGGGTTCCAGCCGGGTATAGCGCCCGTCAAGCGGCACAGCCTGTGGCAGGGCGCGCGGGGTCCAGCGGGATAGATCCGTAATGGGCGATGGGGATGTCATCACGCGATACCTTCAATAATATGCGCCGCAATCTGGGCCACAGACGGGGCCACAATCTGTACAACAGTCTGCGCCATGGTTAGCGCCATTCCCCCCGCAATGAAAAGGGGCGAATTTCCCCGCCCGCCCGACATTTCCATCAGAACAAAATGGCCGCGTTATATTTATCAAATAATCAAAGATAATCCTTTTCGCATTCGGTGGCTTGGCCCGAAACCCGATTGCAGTGACGATGGCACAGCACACACAGGCGGAGCACCCGATGCACAAACCCAGCTATTACGCGCCCAAGGGCGGGCACCCGGATCAATTGACCTTGCTGTCCGACCGGGCGGTGTTCACCGATGCCTATGCCGTGATCCCCAAGGGCACGATGCGCGACATTGTCACCAGTTTCCTGCCATTTTGGGAGGAAACGCGTCTTTGGGTGATTTCGCGCCCGCTCAGCGGTTTCGCCGAGACCTTTTCGCAATACATCATGGAAGTGCAGCCCGGCGGCGGCAGTGATCGCCCCGAGCTGGATCCAAACGCCCAGGGTGTTTTATTCGTGGTCGAGGGCGGCTTTACCCTGGAATACAACGGCGAAAGCCACGCGCTGGAGGAAGGCAGCTTTGCCTATCTGCCCGCCGGCATGGCCTGGCGCTTGCGCAACACCACCGATGCGGTGACGCGGTTCCACTGGATTCGCAAAGCCTATGAGGCCGTTGACGGGCTTGCCCACCCCGATCCGTTTGTGGCCAACGAACAAGATATCGCGCCAACCGTGATGCCCGATACCGACGGCAAATGGGCCACCACGCGATTTGTAGACCCCAGCGACCTGCGCCACGACATGCATGTCACCATCGTGACCTTTCAGCCCGGCGCGGTGATTCCGTTTTGCGAAACCCATGTCATGGAACACGGGCTTTATGTGCTTGAGGGCAAGGCGGTTTACCGGCTTAATCAAGACTGGGTCGAGGTCGAGGCCGGCGATTACATGTGGTTGCGCGCCTTTTGCCCGCAGGCCTGTTATGCCGGGGGACCGGGGGCGTTCCGTTATTTGCTGTATAAAGACGTGAACCGCCACATGAAGCTGCCAAGGCCCTGACCCGGTCAAACCCCTGATCATCGCCGCAATAGCGCCCTGATCACACCCGCCTTGCAAAAGCCGCCGGTTTTCCCGGCGGTTTTTTTGTGGATGTGGCAAAGGCCGGTTATTGCCGGTTCACATAAAATGGCGGCGCGGCGGCGCAGGCAAAAACCCGGCGCAGAAACAAAAAGGGCGCCCCGTTGGGGGCGCCTGAAGTGAGTGATTATGGAACCGTTGGATCAATCGCCCTTGGGCAGCGATCCATGGCCGTGACCGGACATCCCGCCCGAGACTTCCTCGGTGGCTTCTGCGGCCAGATCTTCGGGCAGCAGAAGGTTCAGGACGATGGCAATCAGCGCCGCAGGCAACAGACCGCTGGTCATCAGGATGCGCAGCGTATCGGGCAGATACTGAACCGCTTTGGGATCCAGTTGCAGACCCAAACCAACCGACAAGGCAATCGCAAAGATCACCATGTTGCGGCGGTTCCAGTTGACGTCTGACAGCATCGAGATACCCGCCGCGACAACCATGCCGAACATCACGATCACACCGCCACCCAATACTTCGATTGGAATGGTGCGGATTACCGCGCCGACTTTGGGGATCAGGCCGCAAACGATCAAGAAGATCGCCCCGATGGTAACGACGTGGCGGCTCATCACGCCGGTCATGGCGATCAGGCCCACGTTCTGGCTGAACGATGTGTTTGGAAAGCCGCCAAAGACACCTGCAACCGCAGTTCCGAAACCGTCGGCATAGGTGGCGCCTTGGATTTCTTTGTCTGTCGCTTCACGGCCGGCACCACCTTTGGTGATACCTGATACATCGCCAACGGTTTCAACCGCCGAAACAAACGCCATCAGACAAAAGCCGATGATGGCTGCAAAGCTCATCTCGAAGCCGTATTTGAACGGAACCGGGAAGGCGACCGTTGCTGCGCGGTTCCAGCTGGTGGCGATACCGTCGATGGTGACCATGCCCATCATCATGGCATAAAGATAGCCGACCAGAATACCGATCACGACCGCCGAAACCGACAACATGCCACGGGCAAAGAACTTGAGCCCAAGCGTGACCAAGATCACCACCAAAGCGGCGGACCAGTTCAGCAGGCTGCCGTATTCGGGCTTGTTGATTGCCGGAACACCGCCTGCGGCGTATTGGATGCCAACCTTGACCAGCGCCAGACCGATCATGGTCACGACAAGGCCGGTGACCAGCGGTGGCAGGGCAAAGCGGATCTTGCCGATGACCGTGCCCAGCAATGCGTGGAACAGACCGCCGATCAAAACACCCCCGAACAGCGCCGGAAGCGCCTCGACGCCTTTACCGGCAACCAGCGGGATCATGATTGGAATAAACGCAAAGCTGGTGCCCTGCACGATGGGCAAACGGGCACCAACAGCGCCCATGCCGATGGTCTGGAACAGCGTTGCGATACCGGCAAACAGCATCGACATCTGAATCAGATAGGTCATGTCAGGGAAACCCTGTGCCCCGGCATCCGAGCCAAAGCCAAAACCAGCGGCACCAGAGATGATGATCGCAGGTGTTACGTTCGAGACAAACATTGCCAGAACGTGCTGAATGCCAAGCGGGATCGCCTGGCCCAGAGGGGGGGTATAATTTGGATCGCGCAGCTGTTCTGCCGTTCCAATCGAAGTGTCAGCCATGAGTAGGGTCCTCCTGTTAGACTGCTTAGTGGCCGCTTCTTGTGGCGGCGTGGGGTAATATTATACGATTTTCCAGAAATCACCAAACCAATGTTCTTCCAGGTTTGCACCTGGTCCAATTCGGTCGATCACAGTGAACAGCCCCGGATCATGTAGGGGGCACAAAACCGCATGCCATATATTGCGGTGATAGTTCACAGCTTGCCCCGGCTGCGCGATGAAAGCGACGGGGGTTCCGGGGGCGCCGCCATCATCGGGGGCGACCACAACAAGATAGGGGTTCTGGTGCATCGGCACGAACGCCTGAGAGCCATCTGGATGGCGCTCCATCATGTCCAGATCCATGGGCAGGCTGCGCGGCTGGGCGTTGAACACGCTGATCCCGGCGCGGCCCGCGTGAAAATCAAGCGCGGCCAGATCGTGATGGCGGCCGCACATTCCCTGATTGATGATCTTGTCGGGCGCGCCTGTGGCCCCGAGCACATCACCAAATGGGGCGAAGGCCTGCGTCGTCAAAGGAATGGCCTTGATCTGGCGCGTCACGGCAACAGATCCTTCAAACGATAATGGGCGATACGTTCGACCTGATGACAGGCCTCGGCAAATTCCGTTTCCCGATCGCTGTTCAGGCGGGCCTTGAAGGCGGCGGTGATGCTGGCCTTGTTGTGATCGCGCACGGCGATGATAAACGGAAAGCCGAATTTTTCGACATAGGCGGTGTTCATGCTGGTGAATTCCGCGCGCTCGTCATCGGTCAGCGCATCCAGCCCGGCCGAGGCCTGCTCGGATGTGCTTTCGGCGGTCAAGCGTTTGGCCTGCGCCAGCTTGCCTGCCAGATCGGGGTGCGCGGTCAGAACGCCAAGGCGCCTGTCCGGGCTGGCGCTGCGAAACACCCGCGCCAACGCATTGTGAAGACCGATGGCCACATCGTGGGCCGCGCCCAGCTCCAGCTTAAAGGCGCCCTCGGCGATCCATGCAGAGTGCTCAAATATGCCGCCATAGGTTTTGACAAAAGTGTCCCGATCCATCTGGCTGGGCCGTTCACGGCGCTTATGGGGGTGGGTGGCTGCCCAGTGATCGGCGATCTGTTCGCGGGTGGCGAACCACACATCGTCATGGGATTTGGCAAATTCAAGGAAGGCGCGCAGCGCTTCAATCCGGCCCGGCCGGCCGATCAGGCGGCAATGCAGGCCAATCGACATCATCTTGGGCGCCCCTTCCTGGCCCTCGCGGTAGAGCGCGGTAAAGCTGGCCTTGAGGTAATCCAGGAACTGATCACCGGCATTAAAACCTTGCGGCGTGGCAAAGCGCATGTCGTTTGCATCAAGGGTATAGGGAACGATCAGCTGATCACGGTCACCAAATTCCATCCAATAGGGCAGGTCATCGGCATAGGTGTCTGCCACATAAGCCAGCTGACCGGTTTCGGCGGCAAGGCGCACGGTGTTTTCCGAACACCGCCCGGTATACCAGCCACGCGGCGGGGTGCCGGTGACTTCGGTGTGCAGGCGAATGGCCTCGGCCATATCGGCGGCCTCATCCGCAGGGTCGGCATCTTTATATTCGATCCACTTGAGGCCATGGCTGGCGATTTCCCAGCCGGCGTCTTGCATGGCCGCAACCTGTGAGGGCGAGCGGGCCAAGGCCGTGGCGACCCCGTAAACCGTGACCGGAAGATCCCTGAGCAGGCGATGCAGGCGCCAGAACCCGGCGCGCGCGCCGTATTCGTAGATAGATTCCATGTTCCAATGCCGTTGACCGGGCCATTGCGCTGCGCCGACAATTTCCGACAAGAAGGCCTCGGAGGCGGCATCCCCGTGCAGAACATTGTTTTCCCCGCCCTCTTCATAGTTCAAGACGATCTGAACAGCGATCTTGGCACCGCCCGGCCATTGGGCATCGGGAACTGTGGCGCCATATCCGTGCATGTCGCGGGGATATCGGTTCATTTGGATCTCCTTTGTCGATTTCGCCTTGATATAACAGATAATGCGCTTTGAATTTCAATAAAAACCGAAAAGACTGTCATGAATTTGTGACTTTCGCCGGATGATCTGGCAAAGCATTTATGAGCCAACAAAAGAGGATGGGACTATGACAGGTTATCTGACAACGCATGTTCTGGACACGGCGCGGGGCTGTCCTGCGGCCGGGCTGAAGATTGATTTATACCGGATCGAGGGCGAAGCGCGGACGTTCCTGCGCAGCCTGCACACCAATGAAGACGGCCGCACCGATGCACACATCCTGCCGGCCGAGGAGTTCGCTCTGGGCAGCTATGAGCTGGTGTTCCATTGCGGCGCCTATCTGGATGGCATCGGCGTTCCGGTGGAAAGCCCGCGATTCCTTGATGTGGTGCCGCTGCGGTTTGGTATGTCGGAAGCGGCCCATTACCATGTGCCGTTGTTGTTGTCGCCCTTTGGCTATTCGACCTATCGCGGCAGTTAGGCGCCTGAGCCGCGGGAGGGAGCCTCCGGCGGGGATATTTAAGAACAAAAGAAAGCCGGGGTTTAGGGCAGGTCGGGTTCTTCTAGGGCGGCGCTCATTCTGGCGATCATGAATTCCATGAAAAGGCGCGCCTTGGGGTCTTGGTGGCGGCGATGGGTGTAAAGGCAGGCCATTTGCACGGCAAGCGGCGGCGTTTCCTCGACCACGGGCACCAAGGCACCGCTGCGCAAGTGGGCCGCGATTTCAAACACCGGCTTGAGCGCGATGCCAACGCCATCCAACGCCCATTCGGTCAACACGTCGCCATCGTCGCTTTCGAATCGGCCCCGCACATCGAACTTCCGCGGGCCGTCTTGGGTCTGAAGTTCCCATTGGAATTCGGTGGCCCCCGGAAATCGCAGGTTCAGGCAATTGTGCTGACCCCGGTCGATCTGAAAGCCCGTTTTCGGGGCGCCATTGCGTGCGATATACGCCGGGCTGGCACATAGGACGCGGCGGCAATCAGCGATTTTTCGAATGCGCAGATTGGAATCGGCCGGGCGGCCCAGAAAGAACGCAATATCCAGCCCCTCGGCCGTCAGGTCCAATTTTCGATCTGACAACCGCAGGCGGATATCAACCAGCGGATATTCCTGGGTAAATGCCGGGATGTCTGGCGCGATCAACCGCCGACCGACGCCAAGGGGCGCGGCAATATGCAAGGTGCCGCGTGGGTTATCTGTCACATCGCCGATGCCGGCCTCGGCGGTTTCAACCGCCTCGAGAACCGCGCAGGCACCATCATAAAAGATACGCCCTTGTTCGGTTGCGGTCAGACTGCGGGTTGTGCGCTGAAACAGCCGCACACCAAGATGCGATTCGAGCTGAGAAATCCGCGCCGACGCCACAGCCGGTGAAATCCGTTGATCACGGGCGGCGGCCGACATGCTGCCCAGCTCGTAGATGCGCACAAAGGTGCGGATATTCTCAAAATAGGACATTGTTTACTTTTTTTTGACACTGCTTGCGAAATGCCAAATATAGCGAACAAATTCAGAAAAGGGTAGGCTGATCGGAGCAATAGGGGGACTGGCTATGTATGATTTGGCAATTATCTGGGATTGGATCGCCTTTGCGGTGCGCTGGCTGCATGTGATTACCGCCATGGCCTGGATCGGCGCCAGCTTTTATTTCATCGCCCTGGACCTGATGCTCAAGCCTGCCCCGGACATGCCCAAAGGCGCGTTTGGCGAAGAATGGGAGGTCCACGGCGGCGGGTTCTATCACACGACCAAATATCTGGTGGCCCCCGACCGCCTGCCCGAACACCTGACCTGGCACAAATGGCAAAGCTATACCACCTGGCTGTCTGGCGCGGCGCTTTTGATGATTGTCTACTGGCTCGGAGGAGAGCTCTATCTGCTGGACCCGGCCAAGGCCGATCTGTCCCTGTGGCAGGGGGTTGCAATCTCGGGCGGTTCATTGACCATCGGCTGGTTGGCCTATGATTTCATGTGCAAATCCAAGCTAAGCGAGCGCCCAACCCTTCTGATGCTGCTGCTGTTTGTGATTCTGGTGGCGATGTCGTGGGGCTATAACCAGATATTCACCGGACGCGCGGCGCTGCTGCATCTTGGGGCCTTCACCGCAACGATCATGACCGCCAACGTGTTCTTCCAGATCATGCCGAACCAACGCATCGTGGTCCAAGACCTCAAGGCCGGCCGCACACCCGATGCCAAATACGGCAAAATCGCCAAGGTGCGCTCGACCCATAACAACTATCTGACGCTGCCGGTGGTTTTCCTGATGCTATCGAACCACTATCCTTTGGCCTTTGCCACCGAATACAGCTGGATCATCGCCGCGCTGGTGTTCCTGACCGGGGTCACAATCCGTCATTATTTTAACACCATGCACGCCACCGGAACCGGCCCGCACTGGACCTGGGCCGTTACGGTGATCCTGTTTATCTTGATTGCCTGGCTGTCCACAGCCAACACTTGGAACGGCGATTACGACGCGCTCGAGGCGCAGCCACTCACCCCGTCCGAACAGCATTTCGCCGCGGCCAAAGGCTTTGACGACGTCCAGGACATCGTGCTGGGGCGCTGCTCAATGTGCCACGCCCGCGAACCGGTTTGGGATGGCATGCATTGGGCGCCCAAGGGCGTGTATCTGGAAACCACCGCCGATATCACCCGCGCCGCCGCGCAAATCTATCTACAGGCCGGCATCAGCCACGCCATGCCTCCGGCCAACATCACCGACCTTCCGGCCGAGGACCGCGCCGCCATCGCCGCATGGTATCGCAATGCCGCCAGCACACGTCCCGCCCTGCTCGGATACTAACGCGCTGCCCTGATTTCTTTTGTTCCTAAATATCCCCGCCGGAGGCTCCCGCACCTGGCCGCCCCCACGGCACCTGCCTTGGCGCACACCCATCCCAAATCATTCTAACGGATACGCCCGCCAAACAGCGCACGCATTGCCGTTTCTTGCTCCTGCGTCAGATACTCAGGATGGTGCGCCGCCAATATTGCCTTGGCCTTGTCCCTGGAACGCCCCCAGGCGTCGGGCGCGCCATTGTCCTGCCAACTGCGCGGGTCGCTGCGATCAGCCAAAACCGGATACACATAATCGCGTTCCATCGCCGCCAGGGTATCCGCGCCGCCCAGAAAATGCCCCTCGCCCAGCACGGTGCGGCAAATTGCATCAAATCCCAGACTGTCTTCCGTGACCTCAATACCGCGCAACGCCCGATAGGTTGCCGCATGCATTTCGTCATCCAGCACAAACCCCTCAAAGCTAGCCCCCAAAAGCGACGCGGTCATCCCCGAGCTTTCATAAATCAAATTCCCGCCCGCCAGCGCAGCGGCCAGCGACGTCAACGCCTTTTCCACCCCATATTGCGCATCAATCGCCTTGGCATCGGTCATTGCCGCCGCGACCCCAGACGGCAGACCCAACCAATTTGACAGCTGCGCCGAGGCCGCATTCAGCACTGCGATTTCGCCGCCGCCGCCGGCAAAGGCCCCGGTCCGCAGGTCGATCACCAGCGGCCAGTTGGAAAACACCATGGGATGACCGGGTTTGACCGCGTGCACCATCATCAGCGACGCAAGCGTCTCGGCCAGAGATTGCGCCAAAAACCCAGCCAACGTCGCCGGGGCGGTCGCCCCGGATTGGGCCGCGGTGATGCACGACAAGGGGATATTATGCGCCAGACAAGCATAGGTCACGTCCACCGCATCGGCGCCAAACCGCATCGGTGAAATCACCGGGCTGATATGCGCCTTGACAAAGGGCCGCCTGGCAAAGGCCCCCTCACCGCCCGCCGCCAGATCGAACATCTGCACAATCGGGGCAACGTGTTCGGGCAAGGTAAAGGCCGTCGCCACCGGCTTGGTGGTGTTCTTGATCAACGCAAAGGCGGTGTTCACATCCAGATCAAACGGATCGGGCACATCTGTGGCAATACAGCAGCGGGTGAACCAGCTCACATTGGTCAGAACATCTTGCAAGCGCGTGAAATCATGCAGATCCACCAAAGTCGAGGGCCGGTAAACCCCGCTGTCGATATCCAGCGTTTGCACCGCCGCGCCGCCGGTTCCAAAATACACCCGATCGCCGCCCACTTCGATCGACCGCGCAGCATCGCGGCCATGCAGCACAAAGCGGCGCGCCGCCCCGGCGATGGCGTCCTCGACCAGCGCGGGCGGAAAGGTAATGCGTCCCTGCGGCGTTTCACCTGCGCCGATGGCCAGAAAATCATCCCGCAGGCGGCGTGGCACCTCGCCCATGCCCAGCTCATTCAGCAGCCGCAGCGCCGTGCGATAGATCGCCGTCAGATCCACTTCGCTCAGCGGTTTATACTGCCCCCCGATCTGGCCGGGCGGCGCCGGGTTGAGGCGCGGCGGCCCAGCGCGCAGCGCCCGGCGTTCCTGTCGACCAGAGCGCTTGGCGCGTGGCGGGGCGTTTGTCACTTGTCTTGTCCTTGGCTTTTCCCTGATTGGACGGGGCACATATCATCGGCGCAACCCCAAATGCGACATCGCGGTCATTTCTTTCCCGCCGGCAAACTTGCAAAGGGGCTTGACCGCCTTTGGCCAAGCAGGGTTGATACCGCCATAATCAATGACAAGGGCGCCGGGTGATGAAGACAAGAACCAAATGTGTGGTCATCGGCGGCGGTATCGCCGGCTGTTCAACGCTGTATCATCTGACCCGCGAGGGATGGGGCGATGTGGTCCTTGTCGAACGAAACGAACTGACAAGCGGCACCACCTGGCATTCGGCCGCGCAGGTAACGAATTTCGGCATGAACCAGACCATGGTCGGCCTCAAAACCCATTCGATCAACCTTTACAAACAACTGGCCCAGGATCCCGCCTATCCGATCAACTATCATCACGGCGATGGCGGCATCCGCCTGGCCAACACGCCCGAACAGATGCAGGGCTATCGGCATTTTGCCTCTATGGCGCGCGGCATGGGGGTCGAATTCGATGTCATCGACGCCGAGGAATGCGCCCGCCGGCACCCGCTGATTTCCACCACCAATCTGCTGGGCGGTCTTTGGGATCCGCTGGATGGTGATATCGACCCCGCTCAGCTGTGTCAGGCGCTGGCCTTTCATGCCCGACAGGCCGGCGCCGAAGTGTATCGCAACACCGCCGTCACGGCCCTGACCCAGCACAAGGACGACACCTGGACGGTTCATACCGAACACGGCGACATCGACTGCGATATCGTGGTGAACGCCTGTGGTTATCGGGTCAACGAAGTGGCCGCGATGATGGGGGTGCACCATCCTGTCGCCTCGATGGAGCACCAGTATTTCCTGACCGAGGACATCCCCGCCATTGCCAACGCGGGCCACCGTATGCCGCTGTTGCGCTGTCCGATCTCGGATTATTACAGCCGGCAGGAAAAGGGCGGGCTTTTGGTCGGCTTTTATGAGCAAGGCTGCAAGACCTGGGGCATGGATGGCATCGACCCCAACTTTGTCAACGCGCTGTGCCCGGATGATCTGGATCGCGTCATGGATGTGCTGGAAGGCGCGTTTGAACGGATGCCGGTTCTTCAGGAAACCGGTATCCGCGCGATTGTGAACGGCCCGATCACCTATACCATCGACGGCGCGCCGCTGGTCGGGCCGATTCCGGGCAAGCGCAACGCGTTTTGCATCATCGGCCTGCGCGCCGGCCTTGGCGAAGGCGGCGGGCATGGCTGGCTGCTGGCCCAACAGATCGTCCACGGCGAGGCCTGTTATGACACATGGTGCATCGACCCACGGCGCTTTGGCCTTCATGCCAATGTCGAACTGACGGCCCTGAAAGCGATCGAAGATTATCAAAACGAATTCCGCTTTCATTTCCCGCACGAACACCGCCCCGCAGGACGGCCAGCCAAGACCACCCCATTGACCCCTATCCTTGCGGCCGAGGGCGCCGAATTTACCGTGGTCAACGGTTGGGAACGGCTAGATTATGTCAAGCCATCGGCCGATTTCCACCCAAGCCTGTCCTTTGATTTTGATGAAACATTCGACCTTGTCGCCCAAGAGGTAAACGCCGTTCAGACCGCCGTTGGTCTGAACGAAGTCAACGGCTTCAACCGCTTTGAAATCACCGGCGCGGATCGCCACAGCTTTTTGGATCGCATGTTTTGCGGCGCCATTCCCAAGCGCGCCGGGCGGGTCGGCCTTGGCTATCTGCTGAACCATCACGGCATGATCAAGGGCGAAGCCACGCTTGCCAACATCCCGGCAAGCGACCGCGGTCCGGACCGGGTCTGGTATGGCTCGGCTGCGGCGTCGGAATTGCACGACATGGATTGGCTGCAAATGCACCTGCGCGACGGGGAAGACGTGCAGATCAAAAGCCTGACAAACGATCAGACCATCTTGGTTCTGGCCGGTCCACGGGCGCGTGATGTTTTGTCTGCCTGCGCCCGCGGCGACTGGAGCAAAGACGCCTTTTCCTGGCTGTCAGTGCGCGAATGTTTTGTCGGGTTTTCCCCGGCCACTGTGCTGGGCGTCAGTTTCTCGGGCGAGCTGGCCTATGAAATCCATGTGCCCAATGCCTCGCTTTATGCGGTTTATTTGGCGCTGCGGGCGGCCGGCAAGGCGCATGGGCTGACGCTGTTTGGCGCCCGAGCAACCGAATCGATGCGGATCGAAAAGGGCTTTCTGCACTGGAAAGCCGATCTCTTGACCGAATTTGATCCGTTTGAAACCGGGCTTGGCCGGTTTGTGAAACTGCAAAAGCCCGATTTCATTGGCAAAGCCGCCCTGGAAAAGCGCCACGCTGACGGGATGCGCAAACAATTGGTTACGTTACAGGTTCACGCAACCCACGCCCCCGCCCACCCCGGCGCCTCGTTGATGCACGGCGGCCAGGTCGTGGGCACTGTGACCTCGGGTGATTGGGGGCATCGGGTTGGCATGAACCTGGCGCTTGCCTTTGTTGACCCGTCGATGGCCGATCACGGCACCCGGATGCAGCTTGATCTGTGCGGCGATCTGGTTGACGCAGCGGTGATCGCGCCCAGCCCCTATGACCCCCAGCACCAGCGGATCAAATCCTGACCGGGGTCGCGGCAAAGCGGGCCTTTGCGGTCATCGCCACCTGCCCGTCGGCGCGGCGCGCCCACAGGGTGTGATCATCGCCATCGCTGTGGCCCTCAAGGGTAAAGGGCGCCATACCGGTCAGCGGCGCCAGCCCGCGAAACTCAAATGCAGTCATCGCAGTTGGCTGACAGCGCTGCGCCATCATCGCCAGCAAGGTCGCGGTCAACGGGCCATGCACAACCAACCCGTCATAGCCTTCGACCTGGCGGGCATAGTCGATATCGTAATGTATCCGATGCCCATTGAACGTCAGCGCCGAATACCGAAACAGCAACACTTCGGTCGGGTGAATGTGTTCGCTGTGCTGCGGCGCCTTGGGCGGCGCCATGGAAACCTGCGGCCGGTCGGCCCCGGTTGGATCCTGACGATAGACGATGTCGTGTTCTTCGCGCAGGGCACATTCGCCGTGTTGAAAGATTTCGTGACGCACGGTGACAAAACACAAAGGCCCTGAACGGCCCTGCTTTTGCGTGATGCTTTGGATCGTCGACAATTTGGTGGCATTCAGCCCCAATCGCAGGGGCTTAAGAAAGCTAAGCCGCCCGCCGGCCCACATCCGCCGGGGCAGATCAACGGGCGGCAAAAAGCCGCCCTTTTCCGGATGGCCATCGCGCCCCAACGCCCCGGCGGGCTGGGCGTCAAGAAAATACAGCCAATGCCACAATGGTGGAAGGGTGCTGCCTTCGGTCAGGGTGGGGGCCTGGCCCAATGTTGCTTGCAAAAATCGGGCGGGCTGGGCGCGCAGCACATCGCTGTGCTGTTCTTGCCGTCCGATCCAGTCATTTAATTCAGTCTTGCCTGTCATGATGCGCCGCTTGCCAAGGAACCGCTGTGTTCAGTGCTAACGGACAAGCCCCAACCTTGTCGAGGGGGATGCGCACGCGCGGCGTGCGGATGCGCAAACCCGCGCCGTGACGGCAATCATGCCGGGCCTTGCGTCTTTTCTTTGACAAAGAAATGCAGGCATGTATGGATCAAGACAACCCTGTATGGAAAGCCCGAACCGAATGACCCAAAGCGCGGAAAAATCTGCCCAACTTGGCAAGCACGACTGGCTTGAGGCCGCGACTCAGGCCCTGATCCAAGGCGGTGTCGAACAGGTGCAAATCACCGCATTGGCGCGGCAACTGAACATCACGCGCGGCAGCTTTTATTGGCATTTTGAAAACCGCGAGGCCCTTTTGGACGCGGTGATCGACCATTGGCAAAGCCGCAACACCGGCGTCATTCTTGAGGCGCTTTCCACGCCCCAATCCCTTGACCAAGGTCTGCTGGCCCTGTTTGCGGTCTGGGTGGATCGCCAGCAATTCGACCCGCTGCTGGATCAGGCCGTGCGCGACTGGGGCCGCCGATCAGACAAGGTCAAGCACGTTCTGCGGGCCGAAGACGACGCCCGTGTCAGCGCCATTGCCCGCTTTCTTACCCGCTTTGGCTTTACCGCCGATCAAGGGTTCATCCGCGCGCGGGTGATCTATTTCACTCAGCTCAGCTTCTATGCGCTGGGGGTCAACGACCCCTATGCCAACCGCCTGCGATATCTGGACACCTATTTTCAATGTTTCATCGGCCGTGATGCCGAACCGGCGGCAAAGAACGCTTTTGCCGCTCAGCAACTGGAGCTCAAACAATGACCGCAACCGCAAAACGCACCGGCCGCGCCCAGCGCCAAAAGGCACGCGCCACCGCCGGCACCCGCGCCTTTGATCAGGCGTGGCGTCAGTGGAAAAACCCCTATGCGCCGGTGACGCAATATTCTGACGATGAAATCGAGGCGATTCACACCGCTTCGCTGCGGGTTTTGGCGGATGTGGGGATCAAGGTGCTGTGCCCCGAAGCGCGCGGCCACTATCAAAGCGCGGGCATGACAATCAAGGGCGAGACGGTCCATTTCGACAGCGAAATCTTGATGGATTTGATCGCCAAGGCCCCCGGACAGCTGACCATGCAGGCCCGAGGCGCAGGCCGGAATGTCACCATCGGGCGGGGTCACGTCGGCATTTGCACCACCGGCGGCACGCCAAATTTCTCCGATCTGCAAACCGGGCGCCAGCCGGGCACCCTTGAGGCGCTGAACAAGTTCTGCAAACTGTCGCAACGGTTTGACGTTATTCATGTGATCGGCCCATTTGTGGAACCGCAGGACATCCCGACCAATCTGCGGCATCTGCATATGACCCGGTCGGTCTTGACCTTGACCGACAAGGTGCCTTTCGTGTTCTTTCGTGGCACACAGGCGGTGGCCGATGCCTATGAAATGATCCGCATCGCCAATGGGCTTAGCCAGGAAGAATTCCGCGCCCAGCCGCGCAGCTATTCCATCGCCAATTCCAATTCGCCACTGATGCTTGATGACCTGATGTGCCGTGGGATCATTGATGCAGCCCGCGCCGGGCAGTTGATGGTGCTGACCCCTTTTACCCTGGCCGGCGCCATGGCGCCCGTAACCATCGCCGGCGCCTTGGTCCTGCAAAACGCCGAGGCCCTGGCCGGGCTGAGCCTGGCACAGATCGTCGCCCCCGGCGCGCCGGTCTGCTATGGCAGTTTCACCAGCAACGTTGATATGAAAACCGGCGCGCCGGCCTTTGGCACGCCGGAATATGTCAAGGCGGCCTTTGCCTCGGGGCAATTGGCGCGGCGCTATGATTTGCCCCTGCGGTCCTCAAGCCCGACCGCATCAAATGCCCCAGACGCGCAGGCCGCCTATGAAACGCAGATGTCCCTGTGGGGCGCGTTGATGGGCGGGGCCAACCTGTTGCTGCACGGTGCGGGATGGCTTGAAGGGGGGCTGACCGCATCAGCCGAGAAATTCATCATTGACGTTGAGATGCTGCAAATGTTCGCCGAGCTGTTCAAACCCTTGACCGCAACCGCCGACGATCTGGCGCTTGAGGCCATCGCAAGCGTTGGCCATGGCGGGCATTTCTTTGGCACCCAGCACACGCTTGACCGGTTCGAAAGCGCGTTTTATTCGCCGCTTTTGTCCGATTGGAGCAACTTTGAAAACTGGAGCGAACGCGGCGCCAAAGACGCCACACAGCGCGCCAACGAGATTTATCTCAAAACCCTGCACGAGCACGAGCCGCTGCCCTTTGACCCGGCGCGCGAAGAAGAGCTTGACGCCTTTATCGCCCGGCGCACCCAGGAAGGCGGGGCGGATATCTCGCGCTAGGTCATTGCCCTTTGATGCGCACGGAAAAGCTGCGCGTGGCACCTTGGGGTGGGCGCGGGAAGGGCGCGGCGCTTTGGACCATCCGCAACGCCGCCTGATCAAAACGCCCCGAGCCCGAGGTCTTGGCGATGGCAACCCCGGCCAACCGCCCGTCAGCTGCCAAGGTGAACCTGACCACCGCCGCGCCTTTGGTGCGCAGGCGGGGTTTGCGGGCCCCGGCCAGATGCGCCATGACCACGCCGGGGTAATTGGTTGCCGCAGCATTGCCCGTCTTGGGCTTGGGGGTTTGACGCTTGCTGGCGGGTTTTCCGGTGCCCGTGACCGTGCCGCTGGCGCTGCCTTTGCGGACGCTTTGCTTGGCATTGCCGGCCTTGTGCCGCGTCACGGGCGGGCCATTTGACCGCGGCGCCTGAGGGGGCCGGGGGGCAGCGGCAGGGAAGACAGCGGCAGAGACGGCGGCGGAAGGGGAGACGGCGGGGGCCGGCGCCGGATTTTCCGCCTGGACCAACGGCGGGGCCCCGGTCTGGGCCGGCATCGGGGGCGCGGTTGTGGCTGTTTGAACCGGTGCGCGCGGCGCGGCAACGGCTTGGGCTGCGCGCTGCGGCACGGGCGGCTTTGCTGCTTGGGCCGCCACCTTTGCGGCGGGGCGCGCCACCCCGGCGCTTAGCTCGGCGAAACTGCCGCCCAGTTGCGCCGGCACAAGATCACCGCCGCCTTCGGTTTGGCTGACGCTTATCGGCGCCAAAAAGGCCGCTGACACCGCCAACAACCCCGCCGCCGACACCGCCAGCGCCAGCGCCATCACCCACCGCGAGCTGGCAATCACTTGATGGCCCTTTGCGATACCAAGATCACCTGCCCGCCGCCTGCCGCTTGCAAGGCTTGGGTCAAGGCAACCAATTGCCGCGCCGGCAACGCCTGATCGGGCATGATGCGCAAAACATCCCGCTGATCCACCGGCAAAGCCCCCACAAAAGCGGCCGCATCGGCAACCGGCCGCCCCTGATGCTCCAGACGGCCATCGGCAAACACCAGCAACGCATCGCCGGGCGCCTGCCCCTGCAAATCGCGGGTTTGCACCAAGGTCAAACGCGGGTCTGGCGGCGCAGCCAGCGTGCCGGCAATCATGAAAAACACCAGCATCAAAAAGACAATATTGATCAGGGCGATGGTTGGTTCGCGCTGGGGCTTGGCTTTGGCAAGGCGGCGCATCTTAGGCCCCCAGAACCGTCACACGCAAATGCGGCAATTGCCGCAACGCCATCAGCACATCGGTCAGGCGCTGCGCATCCACCCCCCCACGAAGGCTCAGCAACAGCGTCGTGCCGGGCTGCGCCGTTGCCAGCGCGGAACCTGCCAAAGCCTGTTCATCAAGCAAATCGCCATTCAGCGACACCTGCGTTGGTGACACCTGCAAAAACAGCGGGGGCGCGGCGCCGAGGGCACCGCCCGCCACCGCCGCAGTCAGGGGCAATTCGGTATACTTGGAAAAGCTAGAGGTCAGCATAAAGAACAACAGCAGCAGAAAAATGACATCAATCAACGATGTCATCGACAACCGGCGCCGTCTTTGCCGCGCCCTAGCCATGGTCGGCAACCACCGTCACCTTGGCCTCGTTTGATCGCACGGTTGGGGCCAGAACGGTCAAGATCGCCTTGTCGGCGATCACCCGCTCGGCCTCCATCCGGCTTTCCAACCAGCTTAGCACCAGCGCCGTGGGCATCGCGACAACCAAACCCGCCGCCGTGGTCAGCAAGGCAACCCAAATCCCCCCAGCCAGCACCGATGGATCAACCTGCGTGCCGGCGCTTTGCAACGACTGGAACGCCGCGATCATCCCAAGAACTGTGCCAAAAAGCCCCAAGAGTGGCGCCAGCTGCGCCACGGAATCCAAATACCGAAAGCCACGTTCCAGCCTGGCAAAGCGCAGTTCGGCCTCGGCGGATAACCGCTCTGCCGCAGCTTTTTCACAGCTCAGCGCCATTTTGATGACCGGCGCCAGATAGCTGGTCGATTGTGCCAATGACGCCCGCGCCTGCGCCCGGTCGCCCCGGTCCCAGGCCGCCACCGCCGCAGACAGGGCCTTGTGCCGCCCGACCCCGGCTTTGGAAAATTGCCATATCTTATAAAGCACCACAGCGCCGGTCAGCACCGCCACCACCATAAGCAGCACAACCACCGGCCCGCCCACCTGGGCGATGTCACGCAGCGGGACCAGCCAATCCGGCAAATTCACCCCCATCAGCCCAGAACCTCGATCTTGGTGCGGGTGCTTAGGGTCAGCGCGCTGTCGCAAATGCCATCGGCCAGATCCGGCGCCGTGCAAGTGTTGGCGCCATTGAACAAGATCCGCCCCAAATCGGCGCAATCGATTTGATCCAGAACGAATTGCCGCACCCGTGGACGGCCCTGCGGCAGGGCGCCAAAGTCAAACAAGCTGAGCTGTATGACCTGGCCGGCGGTGTCAAACAACACCGTTTCATAGGTCATCTGCGCAATCCCTGCGGCCAGATCATTTTGCACCACAAAGCTAAGGGTGCAGGCCGCGCCTTGGCTTTGCGCCGCGTTCAATTCGATATTCAACCGCGGTGCGGAATCACCTGCAACCACAGAACCGCCAAGGCAACACACCAAAATCGCTGAAAAAGTCTGTCTCATGAAGGCTCCGATCTTCAGGGCAGGCAGGGCACACCGCCAAGCCAAAGGCCCGGCATTTGGCCGCATATATCGCGGAAGGGCGCCGCGAGTCGATGAAAAACCCAAGACCGCCGGGGCGAAATCCGCATCCGGGCCTGCGGCGCGGCTGCAAACAGCGCGCGGCGGGCAGCCCCTGACATGAAACGTTGTTAGATTACCGATTTGTAATCTTGCGCTGAAACAGGGGTAACACCCGGCGCTTTACCTGACGCCCATAAACACAGACAGGCACACACAGACTGGCAGGCGCATGATTTCACACATTACCTTTCCCTGGGCGTCCAAACGGCCGGGTCGGCGCGCCATCCTCGTCGCCCTGGCGGCGCTTTTGCTGATCCGGGTGATCTTGATGATCTGGCTGCCCATCACCGACAGCACCGAGGCCCGCTATGCCGAGATCGCCCGCAAAATGGTTGAAACCGGCGACTGGATCACCCCTCAGTTCGACTATGGCGTGCCGTTCTGGGGCAAACCGCCGCTGCACAGCTGGGTCGCGGCCTTGGGCATGGCGCTATTTGGGGTTGGCGCCTTCGGTGCCCGCCTGTTCATCCTTGCCGCCGCACTTGGCGTTTTGGCATTGCTTTTTGGTTGGGCCAAACGCGATCACGGCAGCACCGTCGCCATGGCCGCCACTGCGATCTGTGGATCAGGGGTAATGTTCTTTGGCGCCGCCGCTTTTGTCATGACCGATATGGTCATGTGTGCCGGAACCACCTTGTCGATGGTGGCATTCTACCGCTGTGCACAGGGCGACCGATCCATCTGGGGGTATTTGTTTTTCATTGGCCTGGGCATCGGGCTGTTGGCCAAGGGCCCAACCGCAGCCGTTCTGACGGCGCTGCCAATCTTGCTGTGGGTTGCGGCAACCGCGCGTTGGCGGGCGCTGGCGGCCCTGCCTTGGGCCGGCGGAGTATTACTGACCCTGCTGCTGACCTTGCCTTGGTATATCAGCGCCGAGCTGAAGACGCCGGGTTTTTTGCGATACTTCCTGATCGGCGAACATATCGAACGCTTTTTGGTGCCGGGATGGTCTGGTGATCTGTATGGATCGGGTCATTTCGAACCCAAGGGGCGTATTTGGGTGTTTGGCGCCGCCGCCTTCCTGCCCTGGAGCCTGGCCGCCCTGCCCTTGATCGCCCGCCCGCGGCGTTTGCTGAACGGCGGCGGCCAGGACAGCTATTTGGTGTGTTGGATGCTGGGGCCGCTGATCCTGTTCACCCCGGCGGCCAATATCCTGCCAGCCTACTGCCTGCCGGGTCTGCCCGCCGCTGCGCTGTTGCTGGTGATCAGCTGGAACCGGGTGTTTGGATTGGACAACCGCGTCACGGCTTTGGCCTTTGGGGCCGGCCTTGTCAGCGCAATCGGGGCGTTCAGCCTGGTCACCGCATTGGCGGTGCTGACCCCCGATACCCTTAGATTGCGCAGCATGAAGGTGCTGGTGGATACCGCCCGGCACCACGATCTGCAGATCACATTTCATAGCTTTGGGCTGCGCAGCTTTTCGGCGGAATTCTATACCGCAGGCGCGGTTCGACAGCTGCCCAACCCACCAAACCTGCACGAGCTAAGCGCCAACAATCGCCGCGACGCCGTGCTGAGCCTTGCCCAAAACGCCCCTGCGGCGGGCGCGGCGCTTGGCCCGCAGTTTCAGTTGGAAATGACCACCAGCCGCTTTGCGCTGTTTCTTGAAAAGGACAACAAGCCATGAAAATGCAACCGATTTCACTGCCGCGCCAGCGGGTCGCGCCGCATCTGTCCATCGTCGTGCCCGCCTTTAACGAGGCGGCAAACATCGCCGCTGCTGTCGCGCAAATCCACCACACGGCCCTGCGCATCGCGCCCAGCCATGAAATCATCGTGGTGGATGACGGCAGCCACGACCACACGGCGCAAATCGCCCGCGATCTGTGCGCCAGCTTGCCTTTGCGGGTGATCCGGCTGTCGCGGAACTTTGGCAAGGAACAGGCCATCATGGCCGGGCTGCACGCCGCGCAGGGGGCCATTGTCGCGACCATGGATGCCGATTTGCAAGAACCCGTCGAAACCCTTGGCACGATGATCGCCCATCTTGAGGACGGGTTTGAGGTGGCCTTTGCCGTGCGCGCGCACCGACGCGACGAAGGGCATATCAAGCGCCTGCTGACCCGCGCCTTTTACCGGTTGATCAGCTGGGGCAGCGATGTCCAAATTCCAGCGGATGCCCGCGATTTTCGCATGATGGATCGCAAGGTGGTGGATGCGCTTTGCGCCCTGCCCGAACGCAATCGGTTTATGAAGGGGCTTTATGGCTGGGTCGGATTTCGCAGCATCGCGGTTCCTGTTGAACTGAACGCGCGGCACGCGGGCAAAAGCAAATTCGGCTTGCGCGGCCTGCTCAAGCTGGCCCGCATCGGCATCACCTCGTTTACCGATTGGCCGCTGCGGATGTGGACGGGCATCGGCTTTGCCATCGCGCTAAGCGCGCTGCTCTATGGCGGATGGCTTGCGGTGCGCACGCTTGCCCTGGGCACCGATCTGCCCGGCTGGACAACATTGGCCGTCGGCACGTTTTTCATGGGCGGAATTCAACTGGTATCCATCGGGGTGCTGGGGGAATATCTGGGCCGGGTCTTTAACGAAGTCAAAGCCCGCCCCGGTTTCATCATCGCCGAAGATTATCGCGCAGCGGCCCCGGAATGACCTTTGCGCAACTGGGACGGTTCGGCGTGGTGGGCGCGGCCGCCACCGGGCTGCATTTTTTGGCTGGTGGCCTGCTGATCCTTGGCGACACCCCGCCGACCTTGGCCAATATGGCCGCCTTTTGCATTGCCTTTGGCGTTAGCTTTCTGGGCCATTATTTCTTTTCCTTTGCCCAAAACGGCGCACCGATGGGGCGCGCAGCTTGGCGATTTTGCCTGACCGCTGGTCTGGGGTTTGGTGTCAATCAAGGCCTGTTGACCGCCCTGTTGGCGCATGGTCTGGCCCCGATTGCCGCGCTTGGTCTGTCGACCTTACTGGCCGCGGGCGTGGTGTTCACGGCCTCACATGTCTGGGCGTTCAAGCCGCATAAACCGCGCCGTCACCGTCGTGCCGGGATGGGTGTTGGTGATCCGAACCGTGCCGCCGTGCATCTGCGCAATCGCCCGCACCAAGGCAAGCCCAAGCCCGTTCCCCGGCGTTGATCTGCTTTTCTCGCCGCGCACGAAACGATCAAAAACACGGTTGATATCCTGTTCGGGGATGCCGGGCCCGTCATCAATGACACGCACATCAATGGCCTCCGGCCCCGCCAGAACCGACAGGGATATCTTGGTGCCTGCGGGGCAATGGCGCACGGCATTCTCGATAATGTTGGAGAACATCTGCATCAACAGGTTTTTGTCCCCCAAGATCACCAGCGATTGGGCCGGCGCCAGATATTGCAGCGTCATTTGCGCATCTTCGGCGGCGGGTTCAAAAACCTCGGCGACGGTGGACAGAAGGGCGCCAAGATCCAAGGGGATGAACCGTTCTGTTCTGTTGCCTGCCTCGATCTGTGCGATCCGCAACAGGGCGTTAAAGGTGGCAATGATGTCTTCGGTTTGTGCGATGCTGGCGGCAATTTCTTCGGCCGAGGCAGGCCCAAGCGTCGCCATCCTTTCAAGCCGCTGGCGCAAGCGTTGCAGCGGAATTCGCAAATCATGGGCGATATCATTTGAAATCTGTTCCTGGCTGATCAACAGATGCTCAACCTGATCCAACATCTTGTTCACGTCACCCGAAACGCGGGCCAAATCGCTGCGCCCCTGCCGCGTTGGAATGCGCGCGCTCAGGTCGCCCTGCGCCACCTTGTCCAACGTCGCGGATATCCGCGCGATTTTGGCTTCGGTCAGGCGCCCCACCCGCACCCCGGCCCAAAGACCCCCGGCCAGCATCAGCACAAAGCCAAGCGCCAGCGCCCATCCCAGCGCCTCAAGCACTTCGGCGACGATGTGATCGCCAACGCCTTGCAACAGGACAAACGGGCCAATCGTATCGCGGCGCACCCAATATCCACCGGTTTCCCCGTCAACCGCCCCCGAAACCACCAGCCCATCCAGCGGCACATACCCATCAGACAGCGGTGCCGTTTCAATATTGCCGGCCAGAACCGTGCCGTGATCGTCAACCAGCAAAAAGATCCGCTCGCTTTCAAAGCTGACACGGCTGAGAATATCGACCGCCCGCCGCAGACCATCGGGGCCATCGGTGCTGTAAAGGCTGCGCAAGCTTTGCAGATCGGCTTGCATCTGCTCAAGCACCCAGCTGCGCACCTCGACGTTTGTGAACATATAGGCAGCGATAAATGCCGCAGCGGTCAGCCCGGCATAGAGCAGCGAAAACTGCACCGACAAGCGCGACGAGGTGCGAAACCGCCAGCCCGCCCTAAGCATGAAGACTGTATCCCGCGCCGCGCACCGTATGTATCAGATCGTGATCAAAGGGTTTGTCGATCTTGTTGCGCAACCGGCTGATATGGGTTTCAACAACATTGGTTTTCGGATCGAAATGAAAATCCCACACGCCTTCCAGCAACATCGTCCGTGTCACAACCCGGTCGGCATTTTTCATCAAATAACACAGCAAACGGTATTCGCGCGGTTGCAAGGCGATATCGGTGCCGCCCCGCCGAACGCTGTGTCTCAGCAGGTCCAGCTCAAGATCCGCAACCTGAAGCCGGGTTGGTTCGGCCTGAAGAGGCGGCCGCCGTGCCAAAGCCGACAAACGGGCGCTTAACTCTGAAAAGGCAAAGGGCTTGACCAGATAATCATCCGCCCCGGCTTCCAGCCCCTCGACCCGGTCATTCAGACCGCCCAGCGCGCTTAGAACCAAGACCGGGCATTCGACCTTGGCCGCCCGGACGGATTTTATCAGGCTAAGCCCATCCAGCCCCGGCACCATCCGGTCGACGACCATCACGTCAAAATCACCGTCAAGCGCCATCAAGAACCCGGCCTTGCCGTCCACGGCATGTTCCGCCAAATGCCCCAAGGCCCGCAAGCTTGTGCAGACATAGTCAGCGGTCTCTAGATCATCCTCAATGACAAGAATCCGCATGAAATGCCGCTTTCCCGCGTTTTCTCCGCGTCAGAAGTCCAAATTCTCGACGCTGAGCGCGTTTTTCTGGATAAACTCGCGGCGCGGCTCGACCACGTCGCCCATCAATTTGGTAAAGAGGTCATCTGCCTCGGCCATGTCCTCGACCTTGACCTGAAGCAAGGTGCGCGCATCCGGGTCCAGCGTGGTTTCCCACAGCTGATCTGGGTTCATTTCCCCCAAGCCCTTATAACGCTGAAGCGACAGTCCCTTTTCGCCCTCGGTCAGGATGGCGTTCAGCAGATCCATCGGGCCAAAGATCATCTGGCTGCGGTCTTTGCGCTGCAAGGTGGCCGGCAAGCGATACACATCTTGCAGGCTTTGGGTAAAGCTGCCGGTTTTCTTGGCTTCTCCGCCGCGCAGAATGCGGCCATCAAGGGTGCGCACCTCTTCTACGCCGCGCAAAATGCGGGCCAGCCGGATACCGTGATCCTGGGTGATCCGGCCCTGCCAGCCGCGTTCGTATTCCAGCGCGATCAGGTTCAGACGCTCTGCGACCAGATCGGCGGCGCCTTGCAGGTCACGATCAACGAAACCGGGGGCAAAGGCGCCGGCAATCGCCGCTTGTTCCAAGATATGACGTGGATAATGTGTCGGGAACGCGTCAAGCACCCGGCGCATCTGGCGGGCCTGATCGACCACGCGGGCCAGATCCTGCCCCGAGATTTCCTCGCCGTTGCCCTGCCGCAGCACCGCCCCGTCGATGCCCTGCTGCACCAGGTAATCATCCATCGCGGCCTGATCCTTGAGGTAAACCTCGGATTTGCCACGCGACACTTTGTAAAGCGGCGGCTGAGCAATATACAGATGCCCGTTTTCGATCAACTGCGGCATCTGGCGGAAGAAAAAGGTCAGCAAGAGCGTGCGGATATGGGCCCCATCGACATCGGCGTCCGTCATGATGACGATCTTGTGGTAGCGCAGCTTGTCGATGTTGAATTCATCCCGGCCAATGCCGGTGCCAAGGGCCATGACCAGATTGCCGATTTCCTGGCTGCCCAGCATCCGGTCGAAACGCGCCCGTTCAACGTTCAGGATCTTTCCCTTAAGCGGCAAGATCGCCTGGGTCTGGCGATCACGGCCCGTTTGGGCCGACCCCCCGGCCGAGTCCCCCTCGACCAGGAATACCTCGGTTTTGGATGGGTCTTTCTCTGAGCAATCCTTCAGCTTGCCCGCCAGGAAATTCACATCCATAGCGGTTTTGCGGCGGGTCAGATCGCGGGCCTTGCGGGCCGCCTCGCGGGCGCGGGCGGCTTCGATGATCTTGCCAACGACGATACGGGCTTCGTTGGGGTTTTCCTCGAACCACTCGGCCAGCTTTTCGTTCATCAAACCTTCGACGGCGGGGCGAACTTCGGAACTGACCAGCTTGTCCTTGGTTTGGCTGCTGAACTTGGGGTCGGGCACTTTGACCGACAAAACGCATGTCAGCCCCTCGCGGGCATCATCACCGGAAAAGCTGATCTTTTCCTTGCGGGCGATGCCACTGGATTGGGCATAATTGTTGATCGTCCGGGTCAGCGCGCCGCGGAATCCGGCCATATGGGTGCCGCCGTCACGTTGGGGAATGTTGTTTGTGAACGGCAACACATTTTCATGATAGCTGTCGTTCCACCACATCGCCACCTCGACACCGATGTCGTCTTTTTCACCGGTAATGAAAATCGGCTCTGGCATGACCGAGGATTTGTGGCGATCCAGGTATTTGACGAATTCCTTGACGCCGCCCTCGTAAAACAGCTCGGTGCGCAGTGGCTCGGCCGGACGTTCGTCCACCAGGATGATCCGCACCCCTGAATTCAAAAAGGCCAGCTCGCGCAGGCGTTTTTCAAGTGTTTCGAATGAATAATCCAGATTGGAAAACGTGTCGGTCGAAGCCATGAACCGCACCTCGGTGCCGGTGCGATCCGTGTCGCCCACGACTTTGAGGTGCTCGGTCGTAAAGCCCCCTTCAAAGCGGGCCACATGCTCTTTGCCCTCGCGCCAGATGCGCAGCTCAAGCCAATCAGACAGCGCGTTGACAACCGACACCCCAACCCCGTGCAATCCGCCCGAAACCTTATAGGAATTGCTGTCGAATTTGCCGCCGGCGTGCAGCTGGGTCATGATGACCTCGGCCGCCGAGACGCCCTCTTCTTCGTGAATACCAACCGGAATGCCGCGGCCATTGTCGCTGACCGAAACCGAGCTGTCTTCGTGGATTGTCACCGTGACCGCATCGGCATGACCGGCCAGGGCCTCGTCAATGCCATTGTCCACGACTTCATAAACCATATGGTGCAGGCCAGACCCGTCATCCGTATCACCGATATACATACCGGGACGCTTGCGAACCGCCTCTAAGCCCTTGAGAACTTTGATGGAATTTGCGCCGTATTCTTCTGTTTGCTGAACTTGCTCGGACATGCCGTCTCACCTTGGGAACTTTGTGATTTTATACGATTTTCTCGTGGGGATGTCACGCCGAACCCACAATATTTTGTGTTAAACCACCACGATCAGACCACCGACAAGGATCAGCAAAATACCCGAGGCCCGATTGATCTTTTGCAACGTGCTTGGCTTGGTCAAAAGCCCACGCAATTTGCCGATGCTGGCGGCCATAATCAGGTTGCCCATCAATGGCACGGCCACCGATACAGCAAGGATCGCCGCGATATCGGGAACGGTGATGCTGCGCAGGTCAAAGAACCCCGGCAACACACCCATATAGAAAAGCACCGCCTTGGGGTTCCCCAGGATCGACATCACCCCCGCCATGAAACCGGGCAACATGCCCGGCCGGGTCAAACGGCTGTCGGCGCTGATGGCGTGGCTGGCGTGGCGCAGCAGCATCACCCCCATTGCCACGAAAACCCCGCAGGCGACCCAGCGCATCACCGCCATGAACAAATCGAACACCGACAAGATCCAGGCGATGCCCAAGATCGCCACCAACGGCCACAGCAAATCCCCGATGGCCACCCCGATGGCCAAGGGCCATGCCGCCTGAAAGCCCCCCGACATTGCCCGCGCCGTCAGGGCCAGCCAGACGGGACCGGGCGTCAAGAACAAGATCACCAAAGCGCCCAAATACAGCGTCAAATCAGTCAGCGAAATCGTCACGAAAGTTGCTCCAGTTTGGAAAGGCCACCGGTTTCGGTGACGGTCAAATATTGCGCGCGCGCGCCAAGGCTGTCGAACAGGGCCGCATCGGTTCCCGTCATCCATGCCTGCGCGCCAAGGGCGGTGATCTCGGCGTAAAGGGCGGCACGGCGATCGGCGTCCAGATGGGCCGCGACCTCATCCAAAAGCAACAGCGGCGGCGCGCCGATATCTTCTGCCAAGGCCCGTGCATTGGCAAGGATCAGCGACACCAACAGCGCCTTTTGCTCTCCGGTTGAACAATCGCGCGCCGCAACCCCCTTGGCCGCAAAAACCCCCTGCAAATCCGCCCGGTGCGGCCCGATCAAACAGCGCCCGGCGGCCATATCGCGCGCCCGCCCATCCGTCAGGGCCGTCAGCAATCCCGCCTCGGTCAGATCGTCGCATCCCTCGGGGTGCTCCAACGTCAACAGCGCCGATGGGAACGCGGTCTGCGCCGCCGCCTGCGCCGCCGCGACCCGCGCCAGGGCCTGCATCCGGCTGTGATGAATGGCAGCGCCCGCCTGCGCCATCTGTGCTTCGATCACCCGATACCAGACCGGATCGCGCACCCCCTCTTTCAACAGGCGGTTGCGCTCGCGCATGGCTTTTTCATACAGCAGCGATGTCTCGGCGTGGGCGGGGTCAAAGCTCAGCGTCATCCGGTCCAGAAACCGCCGTCGCCCTTCCGCCCCTTCGATCCATAACCGGTCCATCGCCGGGATCAGCCACAAAATCCGCGCCACCCGCCCCAGCCCGATCTGCGAAACGGATTTACCGTCAATCCGCGTCTGGCGCGGCGCCCCTGCCTCGGACCAGATTTCCAGCTCGTGGGTTTGCGCCGCGACGGTCAAATGCGCCGACAGCTTCCAGCCCAGCGCCTCGGGGCGGCGGGTCATCTCTTGCGCGCTCGACCGGCGCAACCCACGCCCCGGCGACAGCAAGGACACCGCCTCAAGGATATTGGTCTTGCCCGCCCCATTCGGCCCGAAAATCGCAATCGGTTCCGGTCCAAGCGAAATCTCGGCGCGCTTGTGCGACCGGAAATGCGACAAAAAAAGATGCGACAGATACAGCCCGGACATCGCTCAAGCGCCCCTAAGCGGCCCGGCGCAGGCTGAACCGCGACGCCCGCCTAGACACGCATCGGCATGACAACATAAACCGCCGAGGTGTCATTCCCCTCACGCATCAATGTCGGATCCCCGGACGAATTGAACAAGAACACCGCGTTTTCCCGATCTACCTGGCTGGCGATCTCCAGCAAATACTTGGCGTTAAAGCCGATCTCAAGCCGCTCATCGCCATAAGCCACCGCCAGCTCTTCTTCCGCAGCGCCGCTGTCAGGCGCATTGACCGACAAGACCAAGCGATCCTCATCCAGCTGCAACTTGACCGCACGCGAACGCTCTGAACTGACGGTCGCCACCCGGTCCACCGCGCGGGCGAAATCACTCGCATCGACCTCCATCTTCCGGGTATTGCCCTGCGGAATAACCCGCGAATAATCCGGAAACGTTCCGTCAATTACCTTGGACGTCAGCGTGATATTTGGCGTGGCAAAGCGGATCTTGGTCTCGGACACCGACACCGCAACCTTCAGATCATCGTCATCCAAAAGCTTGCGCAGCTCTCCGACGGTCTTGCGCGGCACGATAACACCCGGCATATCGCCGGCGCCCTCTGGCATCGGCGCATCAATCCGCGCCAATCTGTGCCCATCCGTCGCCACACAGCGCAGCGTCTTACCGCCATCGCCATCGGCAACATGCATATACACCCCATTCAGGTAGTAGCGCGTCTCTTCAGTGGAAATCGCAAACTTCGACTTGTCAAACAGCCGGCGCAACACCGGGGCGGGCGCGGTAAAATTTGACGCATATTCCGAACTTGCCATCACCGGGAAATCTTCTTTGGGCAGCGTCGCAAGCGAAAAATTCGATCGCCCCGCCTCAACCGTCAACCGCCCGGTGGCACTGTCTGCGGTCAACGTCACCAAGGCCCCGTCGGGCAACTTGCGCACGATCTCATGCAGGGTCGTCGCCGACACCGTTGTCGCCCCGGCCCGCTCGACCTGCGCCGGCGCCTTGTCCACCACCTCAATATCCAAATCCGTGGCCCGGAACGACGCATCTGCCCCCTCGGCTTCAATCAGCACATTCGCCAAAATCGGAATGGTGTTGCGGCGCTCGACCACGGATTGTGCCTGCGATACCGCTTTCAGCAGCGCGGCGCGTTCAATGCTAAGTTTCATCTGCCCTCATCCTTCCGGTGCTCCGGGACGGGCAAATTACCCTGTTCCCAAAAGTTCACAAGACTTTTGTTGATTTGTCGGTTGGAAAGAACGGCCCGTCAAGGCCAAAGCCAAGGCCCCTCCGCCGCGCCTTGGCCTGCTTTTCTTTTGTTTTCAAATATCCCCGCCGGAGGCCCCCAACCCGCAGCCCGACCTGCCGCCAGAGGCGCCGCGCCGACCCTAAGCCTCAAGCGCCCGGCGCAACAGCTCCAGATCTTCGGCGATCTGACCATCCTGCACCTTCAGCTCTTCAATCCGCCGAACCCCGTGCATGACGGTGGTGTGGTCGCGCCCGCCAAATCGGCGGCCAATCTCCGGCAGCGACCGGCTGGTCATCTGCTTGCACAAATACATCGCCACCTGCCGTGGCCGGGCATAGCTGCGCAGCCGCTTGGGCCCGATCATGTCGCTCAGACGGATGTTGTAATGATCCGACACTTTGCGCTGTATTTCCTCGACCGTGATCTTGCGCTCCGAGGCACGCAGAACATCCGACAGGCAATCTTGCGTCAGCTCAAGGTTGATTTCGCGCCCAACAAGCGATGCAAACGCAAAAAGCCGCGTCAACGCCCCCTCAAGCACCCGCACGTTGGTCGAAATACGATGGGCCAGGAACTCAAGCACCCCATCCTCTATGTGCAGATCCGGATAGTTGACCCGCTGCTGCTCCACCTTGCTTTGCAAGATACCCAAGCGCAATTCGTAATCAGTGGGATGCAGATCGACCACCAAACCGCATTGCAGACGCGATTTCACCCGATCCTCAAGGTCTTTGATCTCGCCCGGGGCGCGATCCGCCGAAATGATGATCTGTTTTTGCTGATCCACCAGCGCGTTGAACGTGTGGAAAAATTCTTCTTGGGTGCTGTCTTTGCCGGCGATGAATTGCACGTCATCGACCATCAAGACATCTACGGACCGAAAGATTTCCTTGAAATCCATCATCTTGCGGTCGCGCAAGGCTTGGACAAAGCGATACATAAACTGCTCGGCCGACAGGTAAAGCACGTTCAGATCGGGACGGCAGACCTGCAACTCGTGGGCGATGGCATGCATCAGGTGGGTCTTGCCAAGCCCGACCCCACCATAAAGAAACAACGGGTTAAAGCTGACGGGGCCACCTTCGGCGACGCGGCGCGCGGCAGCATGGGCCAGCTCATTCGGTTTACCGACAACAAAGGTGTCAAAGGTAAAGCGCTTGTCGAGCGGCGCGGTGTTCATCGAGCCGCCCTGCGTTCCGGCGTTGACGGCACGGGGCATTTTGGGCTGATCGGGGGCGGGCATACGGTTTGCCGAGGGCACAGAAAACTTGAGCCGGCGGATATCGGGATCCTGGCTGCGCAGCTCGTGCAGAATCAGATCGGCAAAATTCTGACTGACGTAATTGCCCAAAAAGGTTGTCGGGACGTCGAACATTGCAATACCGTCGTCGGTCGCACGATACGAAATCGGCGCGATCCATGTGGTGAAATTATTTTTCCCAACGGTTTGAAGCAGCTTTTCGCGCAACTGCCCCCACTTTTCATTCGTCATACGTTCTCTACGCCCCAAACAGCCTCTGGCTGCATTTCATTAGCGGTCGGAACAGCATCCAAATGCCAATCTTTTACAAGATTGGTTGCGCCCGTCCGACCGCTTGTCTTGATGTGGCCATACACGATCCAAAGATGGGCCCAACAAAGCCCAAGGATCACGTATGACCGACCGTATCTTTGTTCAGGACGTCCGCTTCATCGCAGCGCTGGCAGATTATGCACTGCTTGAAACAGATTACAGCAAATGGCGCGCCGATCGCGGCATGGCCAAGGCTTGTCCCCCCGTGCGACGTGAATCGCAGGCAAGTGGTAGCAACTTCGAAAGCTATAGGGCAACAAAACTTCAAACTTGACTCGGGGTTTTGGGAAAAAGAATCTCTGGCCCTTGGATTCGTCTGTCCTGCAAGCAAAAAGGCGCTGCAAAATGCAACGCCTTTGTGTCAACTTTGTAAGGTGCTGGCCCGGTTCTGGCCAAGCTGACGTCTGTTTCGGTGGCCGGCTTAGGCCAGCGCTTTGACCCGTGCGGCCAGACGCGAAATCTTGCGCGATGCGGTGTTCTTGTGGAAGACGCCTTTGGTGACACCGCGCATCAGCTCGGGCTGGGCGGCTTGCAACGCGGCAGTCGCGGCGGTTTTGTCGCCCGAGGCAATCGCCTCTTCTACTTTGCGCAGAAAGGTGCGGATCCGCGAGCGGCGGGCTTTGTTAACTGCAAAGCGAGCTTCGTTTTGACGGGCGCGTTTTTTCGCCTGAGGAGAGTTTGCCATGAATCGTGGGCCTTTGTTCGGTTACATTTCATCTGAATGCACAATGCAACCTGAACCGGTTGTTTCAACCGAGGTGATTCTAGCCAGAGCGGGCTGCACGCGCATGTATGGGGCGGTCTTTACTGATGTTTGGGGGGGAAGAAAACCTAAAACTGGGCCTGAGGGCCCTAAATCGCTGGCGCAGGCGCTGCGGGGCCAGTGGCAGGAGCCTCCGGCGGGGATATTTACCAAACAAAAGAAGCGCGCACCGGTGATCAGCGATCGCGGAACTGGGCCTCGCGTTTTTCGAGGAAGGCGGACATGCCTTCGGCCTGATCTTCGGTGGCGAAAAGCGAATGGAACATCCGCCGTTCGAACAACAGGCCCTCGCGCAGGGGCACTTCGTAGGCGCGGTTCACCGCCTCTTTGACGACCATCACTGAGATCATTGATTTTTCGGCGATTTTCTGCGCGGCATTCTGGGCCTCTTCCATCAGTTTTTTGCAGGGGACCACCCGTGAGACCAGGCCTGAGCGCTCGGCCTCGGCGGCGTCCATGAACCGGCCGGTGAGGTTCATATCCATGGCTTTGGCCTTGCCGACCAGACGGGTCAGGCGCTGGGTGCCGCCAATGCCGGCCACGACGCCAAGGTTGATTTCTGGCTGGCCGAATTTGGCGGTATCCGAACAGATGATGAAATCGCACATCATCGCCAATTCGCATCCGCCCCCCAGCGCATAGCCCGAAACCGCCGCGATAATCGGTTTGCGTACCCGCATGATTTGATCGGTTTCAGGGGTAAAGAGATCGCCAGCGAAGACATCGACAAAGCTTTTGTCGCGCATCATCGAGATATCGGCGCCGGCAGCAAACGCCTTTTCAGAGCCGGTGATGATGATACAGCGCACTTTGTCATTGGCCTGCGCAGCGGTCAGCGCATCGGCCAGTTCTTTCATCAGCTCATCGTTCAGCGCGTTCAGGGCGCCGGGGCGGTTCAGCGTGATCAGGGCAACA
The DNA here is from genome assembly GCA_937138475.1 of uncultured Sulfitobacter sp. GTDB lineage: Bacteria > Pseudomonadota > Alphaproteobacteria > Rhodobacterales > Rhodobacteraceae > CAKZPD01. The sequence continues at coordinate 108,976 of CAKZPD010000034.1, forward strand.
TGGTTGTCAAGTTCGACGATGATCGTTTCGTAAGCCATTGAGAAACTCTTTGGTTGTTTGTCACATTGGCCCCGTCATTACCATGCGCGCGCAAGGGTTCAAGCTATCTTTGGCAATGCGGACAATAGAAGCTGGAGCGCCCGGACTGGGTGATCCGCGCAATTTCTGCCCCGCAACCGGGGCTGCGACAGGGGGCGCCTTCGCGGCCATAGACGTCAAAGCTGTGTTGAAAATATCCAAGTTCTCCATCGGCTTGGCGAAAATCTTTCAGCGATGAGCCGCCGGCGTCAATGGCCCGGATCAGCACATCCTTGATGATCGGCACAAGCGCCGCGATCTGTGTTTGGCCAAGGTCACCGGCCCGCCGTGTCGGGGCGATTTTCGCAGCAAAGAGCGCTTCGCACACATAGATATTGCCCAGGCCGGCCAGAATGCGCTGATCCAAGAGCGCGGTTTTGATCGGCATGGCGCGCCCGGCCAGCGCCTGTGTCAAATGCGATTCGTGAAAGCCGTTTCCCAAGGGTTCGGGACCCAGGGCGACCAAAAGCCTGTGCTGTGCCGCCCCCTTGGTGGACAGCAAGTCCATCGCGCCAAAGCGACGCGGATCATTGAAGGTAATCCGCGCGCCATTGTCCATATCAAGAACCACATGGTCATGTTTTTGCGGCGCCGGGTGGTTGTGCACAAACTGACCCAACGGATCCCCCGAAACCAACATGCGCCCCGACATCCCCAGGTGAATCAACAAGGTTTCACCGCCCGACAGGTCGGCCAGGATATATTTGGATCGCCGCCGCAAACCCAGCACCTGTTGCCCGGTCAGCCGCGCCGCCATATCAGGCGGAAACGGCCAGCGCAGGTCGGGGCGGTTCACCGCCACCTTGGCAATCTTTGCCCCCTCCATTGCCGGGGCAAGGCCACGCCGGACGGTTTCAACTTCGGGCAATTCTGGCATTTTCGACAACCTGTGACAAAAGGGGCGCATTGTGCCTGCGCGCATGGGCTCTATAACAAGGGCGCAGCGCAAGGACCGCAAGACCAGATGACCCAAGAAAACGAAAATACCACACACTTTGGCTTTGAAACCGTCCCCGAAACCGAAAAGGCCGGACGGGTGCAGGGGGTGTTTCGGTCTGTTGCCAACAAATACGACATCATGAACGACGTGATGAGCCTGGGCATCCACCGGGTGTGGAAAGACGCGATGATGGATTGGCTGGCGCCGCGGCCCGGTCAGCGGCTGCTGGACGTGGCGGGCGGCACCGGCGATATTTCCTTCCGGTTTCTTAAACGCGCCGGATATGGCCATGCCACAGTGTTGGACCTGACCGAATCGATGCTGATCGAGGGGCGAAAACGCGCCGAGGCCGATCAGCTGGAAAACAGTCTGGATTGGGTGGTTGGCGATGCCATGGCCCTGCCCTTTCCCGACAACAGCTTTGACGTCTATACAATCAGCTTTGGCATTCGCAACGTCACCCGCCCCCAAGAGGCGCTGAACGAAGCGTTCCGCGTGCTTCGGCCCGGTGGCCGCTTGATGGTTCTGGAATTCAGCCAGCTGCCCAATGCGGCGATGCAGCGCGCCTATGATCTGTACAGTTTCAACATTATCCCCCGCATGGGGCAGATGATCGCAAATGACCGCGACAGCTATCAGTATCTGGTCGAATCGATCCGCAACTTTCCCGATCAGGAAACCTTTTTGTCGATGGTGCGGCAGGCCGGGTTTGCCAATGCCAAATACCGCAACCTGACGATGGGTGTTGCGGCGCTTCATTCTGGCTGGAAGGTTTAAGGCGATGCGCGGACCACACAATATATGGCGGCTGATCCGCACCGGCGCCACGCTTGAGCGGACCGGCGCCATGGGCGCAGTTCTTGAAGCATTCGAGGCCCCAACAGCGCTGCGCGTTGTTGCCCGCAGCCTGGCGCTGCCGTTCCGCTGGCTGGGGTATCGCGGCGATCCGGCCATGCCGCCCGTGCCCCGCGCCCTGACCGCCCTGGGCCCGGCCTATATCAAATTCGGCCAAGTGCTTTCAACGCGCCCCGATGTGGTGGGCGATGAATTGGCGCAACAGCTGCGGGTGCTTCAGGACAAGCTGCCGCCCTTTGCAACGCAAACGGCCCAAACCGAAATCGAAAAAGAGCTGGGCCGCCCGCTGGAGACCATGTTCAGCAGCTTTGGCCCCGCCGTCGCGGCCGCCTCTATCGCACAGGTGCACAAGGCGCAGTTGGCGCAAACCGGTCAACCGGTCGCGGTCAAAGTCCTGCGACCGGGCATCGAACGCGCCTTTCGCAAGGATATCGACGCCTTCTACCTGGCCGCCCGCATGGTCGAGCTGTTCTCCCCCGGCGCGCGCCGCCTGCGCCCGATCGAGGTGATCACCCATTTCGATGGCGTCGTGCGCGGCGAATTGGACCTGCGCCTCGAAGCCTCCTCGGCCTCAGAATTTGCCGCCAACACCGAAAAAGACCAAGGCTTCCAGCTGCCGACCGTGCGCTGGGACTATTCGGCCCGGCGGGTGATGACGCTGGACTGGGCGGATGGCGCCCCGATGGGCGACAATGACGCCATCGACGCCGCTGGCCATGACCGCACCGCCCTAAGCGAACGCGTCCTGCGGCTTTTTCTGCAACACGCGCTGCGCGACGGGTTTTTCCACGCAGACCTGCATCAAGGCAACCTCAAAGTGGCAGCCAATGGCGATATCATCGCCTATGACTTTGGGATCATGGGGCATATCGACGAATACACCCGCCGGGTCTATGCCGAAATCCTCTTTGGGTTCATTCGCCGCGATTACAAACGCGTCGCCGAAGTCCACTTCGAAGCCGGCTACGTCCCAGCAGATCAAGACGTCGACGAATTCGCCCGCGCCCTGCGCGCCGTCGGGGAGCCGATCTTTGGCATGGATGCAACGCGCATTTCGATGGGGCGGCTGCTCAGCTATCTGTTCGAAGTCACCGAACGCTTCGGCATGGAAACCAGAACCGAGCTGATCTTGCTGCAACGCACCATGGTGGTGGTCGAAGGGGTCGCCCGCTCGTTGAATCCTCACATCAACATCTGGCAAGTCGCCAGCCCAATTGTATCCGACTATATTTCCAAATCCATCGGTCCCAAGGCGATCCTGAATGACCTTGCCAAAACCGCCCGCGTCATGGCACGCTTCGGTCCAAGACTCCCGCGCCTGGTTGAAAACGCCCTGATCCGACAAAGCAACACCGATGCTCCGCCCCACCCGCTAAGCAAACGCAGCCTGATCCTTGCGCTCGCCAGCGGTATAATCTGCGGGGCCGGCGCGGCCCTTCTCGCAGTGGCCTTGGTGTAAACCCGCTTCTTTTGTTCCTAAATATCCCCGCCGGAGGCTCCTGCCGCGGCCACACAACCTGCGGCAGATGACTTTGCCTAACCTCAAGAAACATGCAAACGCTATCCCCTCGCGATAAAGCCCGCGTGTCTTGCGCTCTCTGCGGATGCGCTTTCCATGGATATTTAAGAACAAAAGAAAGAGCTTGCTGCATTTGCATCCTTTGTGGCAACGAGCGCGCATGACACAGATGATACCGGCATGGGTGGATGGGCAACTACAGCCCGTCGAGAAAAGACAGACGCATCTTTTGGGGCTGCGCCACAAGGCGGTCTCGGTATTCTTGATCCGGCGCGGCGAAATTTTGTTGCAACGCCGGGCGCTCGGCAAATATCATACGCCGGGGCTTTGGGCCAACACTTGCTGCACGCATCCCGCTTGGGAAGAAGATGCCCTAACCTGCGCCATACGTCGCCTGAAAGAAGAACTGGGGATAGACGGCGTTATTCCCGAACACCGCAACACCGTCGAATATCGCGCCGATGTGGGCGGCGGCATGATCGAACATGAGGTCGTCGAGCTTTTCGTCGCTGAGGTTGGCGCGCTCACGCTGGCGCCGAACCCCGACGAAGTCATGGACACCGCCTGGATGTCTGTTCCCGATCTGACCCGCGCCCTTGAAAAGACGCCTGAGCGCTTTACCCCCTGGCTGAAAATTTACATGCAGAAACACGCGCAAGATATCCTGCGCAAGGTGCCTTGAACAGGGGTGCATTGATGTTCACTGGGCGTCCGGCTGATGGGCCGGCAAGGCGCGCTCAAATGCAGGGATCTGCAGGCAGGCCTGATGAATACCTGCGATTGTTGGAAAACCCTCCAGCCCCACCCCGAACCGTTCATTGTTCACCACCTGCGCAAACAGACAGATATCCGCCAGACCGGGCGCATCGCCATGGCAAAACGCCCCGGTTTCGGCCTCAGCGCTCAGCCGCGCCTCAAGCGCTTCAAACCCAGCGCGTGCCCAGGTCGTGAACCATTTGGTCTTGGCCGCCGCGTCCGCCTGAAACTCTGTTTCAAGATATTGCAAGACCCGCAGATTGTTCACCGGATGAATGTCCATGGCGACGATATGGGCCAGGCTGCGCACCCGCGCACGCGCAAAGGCCCCCTTTGGCAAAAGCGGCGGGTTTGGGTATTCTTCCTCCAACCACTCAATGATCGCAAGGGATTGCGGCAATGCCCCCTCGGGGGTCAACAATGTCGGGACCAACCCCTGCGGGTTCAAAGCCAAGTGATCGTCTGCCTTGTGCTCATTGGCAAGCAGCGCACGCGGGATATACTCATACGCCACCTCTTTGAGGTTAAGGGCAACGCGCACGCGGACCGATGTCGACGAACGAAAATAGTTGTGAAGGGCAAATTGGGTCATCAGGCAATGTCTTTCTTTGCGGCGATGGTGACGCTTAGCGCCCCTATTCCGTCAACGCCGCCCGTGACAACATCACCCGGAACAAGCGCGCCAACACCGGCGGGCGTGCCGGTCATGACCAGATCTCCCGGGGCCAAGGTCACGGATTGGCTCAAAATCGCGATATGCTCTGAGACGGGCCAAATAAGATCGGCGATATCCGCATCTTGGCGGACTTCCCCGTTGACCGCCAACCAAATGCGCCCAGCGCGCAAACTGGTCACATCCGCGATGGGAACGATAGGGGCGATCGGGGCCGACCGGTCAAAGGCCTTCGCCCAATCCCACGGGCGGCCCATCTTTTTGGCCGTCGCCTGAAGATCGCGCCGCGTCAAATCAATCCCGACCGAAGCCCCCCATATATGCGCCTGAACAGCATCGGATGCGATATTTGCCCCGCCCCGACCTATTGCGATCACCAGTTCAATCTCGTGATGCAGATCCTGGGTCAGGGGCGGATAAGCAATCGCACAAGGCGTATCCACGGCCGCATCTGCCGGCTTGGTGAAAAAGAACGGCGGCTCTCGGGTGGGATCATTACCCATCTCTCGCGCATGCGCCTCGTAATTGCGCCCAACGCAAAAGATACGGCGCACAGGAAACCGCGCGTCACTGTTTGCAACGGCAAGGCTGGCCTGCACGGGCGGGGAAAATACAAAACGCATGATGCTTCCTTTGCGGCGTCTGACACCTTCCTCACACCTCAAAAGATCGCCAAGGTCAACCACCGTGATAGCGCCCGCGCCACACACAACGCTGGCCGCGCGCGGCGCGCGTGCCCTTGGGCCTTGTCCCAACAGATCACGCCGCGCCTTGCTGTACCGCCCCCCCTTATGCCCAGCGCACCCTGGCAAAAGCAGGAATTCGCCGGGGTAACGATATTATGGCCGCTGAATTTCTGGCATTGAATCGCAAGACGTGGTTTTTAGTACGCATAACTATATTGCGCTGCGGCGTTGCAGGACAAAGGATTTAATAATGAAGTTTACAAGACGGAATGCTGCCAAGCTCTTGGCCACGCCGGTTATTTTCCACGCAGCGACGCTGGGTTCAGCAACGACTGTGCGTGCTGGCTGCAAACCTGCCGAATCCCGCGAGGCCGTTCAGGCCGCTATGCTGGAATATATCGACGCCACCTCGATCAAGGGCCAACATCTGATTTTCGACGCCGTAGAGGGAGAGTTTGTAAAAGCCAAATTTGTCCGCCTGCACAAAAATCTGGTGTTGGTTGAAGACACGTTTTTCGTGTCCTGCGCCGACTTCGAAGAGGAAGACGGCAGCGCGCTGGATGTCGATTATATGGTGGCCAAATCCAATGGGTATTGGGCCGTCTATCAACCGGTTATTCACCTACGTCACAACAAATTAAGAGAATCACACATGGAAACCTCTCAGGTGATTTTTGCAAAAGAAGGGTGCTGCGCTGCTAAAACCTGTTGTGCCGCGTCAAAATAACATGGGCGACGCCCCCACAGGCTTTAGACAACGCGCCCTGGGCTTGATCCAGGGCGCGCCACAATCCGTTTTTGCCGATTGGGGCGGGGCCCAGCAATTTCTTGAGGCCTATGCAGCGGATCTGACCCTTACAGGCCAAAGCCTGTTTCAACAGCTTGGTCCTGTAACCGATTTACGCAAACCCGTGAAAATCGACGTCGATGATTCAGATGGGTTGTTTTGTTGGTTCTTTCACTATCACGATGCCGCTGCCCACGCGCAAAAACAGGGCGGCCATTTCCATCTGTTTGCCGATGGGCGGTTTTTTGGCGACAGCAAACCATCCGCAGACAAAACCCATCTGATCGCGGTAGAGCTGGACCAGACAGGTGATCTGGCCGGATTTTTTGTGCCAAACCGCTGGACCACTAATGAACGAATGCGTCCGGCCACTGTTTTAGCACCCGCGTTGGATGATTTTTATGCATCAGAAAATTCACCTGACATGCTTCTTTCACTTTGGTTAAGTGCCTTGCTTTCGGTGTTTAAAGAGGACATCTTGGAACTTCTTTTTCAAAGAGACCAATATCTTAATGCAATGCCCCTCGCAGAGCGCGAGCGTTATTTAAACGATGCCTCGGTGGCACGGATTTGTGAGTGGAGATTTGATGACAATCCTACGCAAGCTTAGCATCACGCTGCACACGTTTGTTATTTTATCGTTTGTCTCAATCGTCCTCGTTATCGCGGCCTCGTTATTTTATGTAAATTTCTCTTACGATCAAGAACGCGAAAAGCTTTCAACCCGCATCGCCACCTCCAGCGTTCGCCTGTCGGGCGCGGTGCTGGCCGTAGCCGAAAGCAAGGACACCCAGGTGATCCATTCGCTCATTTCCGCCTTCGCCGCCTCGCCCGAGGTCAGCTGCGTAAAGGCCACGCTTTTCCAAGAGCATTTGGTAAACTTTTGGCCCAAACCCAATTGCGACCAAGAGCATCAGGACGAATTCCTGCACATCCAGCCTCTTCGCCGCGGGGTAAAAGTATTGGGTGAAATCCACGTTTATTTTACCGACGATATTATTAGACGTGAACTTTCAGAAACAATCATCACCGTTGAAATTGGCATCGTGTTGCTTTTGGCGGTTTTTCTTGTGGCAATGATGCAGGCGCAGCGCTCGATCGTTCAGCGCCCAGTTTCTAAAATCGTCAAGGCCATTCAGCGAATCAAAGATGGCGAATCCAGCTATCGTATCGGCGACTTTGTTGGCGCCCCCGAGCTTAAAAAGATTGCCACCGCGATTGACGGCATGGCCGAGGACTTGTTTGCAAAGGAACGCCAAGTTCAAATTCAAGCCCTGGACCTTGAGAACAGCAACCGGGAACTGACCCAAAGCCTTGATCAAGCGAAAGAATATCAAAGCAAGCTTTTGACCATGGCGGATCAAGCCACATCCATGAACGAGCTGCTGCGCACCCAATCAACAGAGCTTAAATTGCGCAACGAAGAAAATAAGCAGAACCTAAATTACGCGGCACACTTTCAGCATCGCCTTATTTCCATTGATGACCCCAGCGCCTTTGACCTCGATATTCATGGGGAGGTCAGACAATTAAATGAAATCGGTGGTGATTTTTACGTCGGCATTGATCTGGGCGATCGTTATGCGATCTTTTTTGCCGATGGCACAGGGCATGGTGTTTCAGGCGCGATGGCGACTTTGTTTTTGTCGATGGCCGTTCGGAACGCCCTTTCATTAGATCCAACAGCCTGCCCCACCGCGCAGCTTGCCGATATTCACATGCGTCTGGCCAATGGCCTGCAAAACCGCTTGGTCAAAGAGGAAGACGTCGGTCTGGGCGCCGATGCGACTTTGCTGCACTATATCAAATCCGAACAAAAGATTGTCTGGGCCAGCGCCAAGCAACCTTTTGTTTACCTCGATTCCGATGGTCCATCCCTTTTGGGGGCTGACAAAATCAGCATCGGTTACGAAGTTATTACCAAAAAGTTCGAACGGTTCGAGCAGGATTTTTCCGAGGACGGCGCCTGTATCGTAATGTTCACCGATGGTCTGACCGACGCGCCGGGCGGACCGAAAGGATTTGGTTTTGGCAAGCGGCGCCTGCTGCAATCCATCAGCAAAGCCCAAAAGGAAACCTTGAACAGCAAATCCATGCTGACCCAGATTTATCGGCTGGTGCGATCCTATATGGGCGCGCGCGAACCATTTGATGACATGGGGCTATTGGTCATTCGTCGGCGCCCGCCCCCCTCTGTCACAGATACCCTTCGCTCCGAAAGCTAAGCTCGCGCGATTTGCCAATGATCAGGTGATCATGCAGCACCAGACCCAGCGCCGCACAGGCGGCGTTGATCTGTTCGGTCATCGCAAGGTCCGCAGGCGAAGGGGTTGGATCACCCGACGGGTGATTATGCACCAATATCAATGCACTGGCGTTGACCTCAAGGGCACGTTTGGCAACCTCGCGCGGGTAGACGGGCACATGATCAACGGTGCCTTTTGCCTGCTCTTCATCCGCGATCAACGTGTTCTTGCGATCCAGAAAAAGCACCCGGAATTGTTCGGTTTCGCGGTGCGCCATCGTGGTGTGGCAATAATCCAATAGCGCATCCCAACCCGACAACACATGCTGCTGCATCACACGGGCACGCGCCATCCGATGGGCCGCCGCTTCGATTATCTTCAGCTCGGTGATTACGGCGTCTCCGACGCCTTTGACATCCTGCAAACGCTGTGGCGGCGCGGTCAACACCCGGTTGAAATCACCGAATTTATCCATCAACGCACGGGCCAAGGGCTTTACATCGCGGCGTGGAATTGCACGAAACAAAATCAGCTCAAGCAGTTCATATTCAGGCAAGGCCTGCGCCCCGCCCTGCATGAACCTTTCGCGTAACCGCTTGCGATGATCGGCAATATACGAAGGCAAACGCCCCATCGGCAACGGCGTGGCCGGGGCCTCATCCGTGCGAAAATCCATGGGTGCTTCGGCGAACATATCAGGCGTCTTGTGCATGACCTCAGCCTAGGCACGCTTGGTTAGCACGGGGTTAACGCATTGGCGCGGCATAAAAAAAGCAGGACAAAATGCCCTGCCTTGCTGCGAAATACGGCGTGCCCTTAGCCCTTCATGCTGTCCCAAAACCCTTTTACGGTTGAGAAAAAGCTGGACGATTCAGGGTTGTTGTTCTCGGACATGTCCTCGAACTCGCGCAGAAGCTCCTTTTGGCGGCTGGTCAAGTTCACCGGGGTTTCCACCGCCAGCTCAATGAACATGTCGCCTGTGCTGCCACCCCGCAAAGGTGGCATTCCCTTGCCGCGAAGGCGCATTTGCCGGCCAGATTGGCTGCCTGCCGGGATCTGCACGCGGCCGCGGCCCCCATCGATGGTTGGCACCTCGATGCTGCCACCCAAGGCTGCGGTCGACATTGCCACGGGCACGCGGCAGAACAAATTTGCGCCGTCGCGTTCAAAAAGCTCGTGTTGGGCGACGTCGATAAAGATGTACAGATCGCCAGATGGGCCGCCATGCATCCCCACTTCGCCCTCGCCTGACAGGCGAATGCGGGTGCCGGTTTCCACACCCGCAGGGATGTTCACGCTCAGCGAGCGGTCCTTTTCAACCCGGCCCGCACCCTTGCACCCCTTGCAGGGGTTCTTGACGATTTGCCCCAGACCTGAACAGGTCGGACAGGTCCGCTCAACTGTGAAAAAGCCTTGTTGCGCCCGCACCTTGCCCATGCCGGAACAGGTCGGACAGGATGTTGGTTCGGCACCGCCTTCGGCGCCTGATCCATCGCAAGATCCACAGGTCACGGCCGTTGGCACATTGATGGTTTTTTGCTGACCGCTAAAGGCCTCTTCCAAGGTAATCTTCAGATTATAGCGCAAGTCAGAGCCGCGCGCGGCACGCCGTCCGCCACCGCCACGCTGTTGACCGCCCATAAAATCGCCGAAAAGATCGTCAAAAACATCCGAGAACGCGCTGGAGAAATCGCCACGCCCGCCGCCATAGCCGCCGCCGGGGCGTCCGCCGCCCCCGCCCATGCCGCCTTCGAATGCCGCATGCCCATAACGATCATAGGCGGCCTTTTTGTCGGCATCTTTCAGAACCTCATACGCCTCGTTGGCCTCTTTGAATTTTGCCTCGGCGTCAGGATTGTCGGCGTTCCGGTCAGGATGTAATTCCTTGGCTTTCTTGCGATAGCCCTTCTTGATCTCATCCGCCGATGCGCCTTTGGCAACACCCAAGGTTTCGTAATAGTCACGTTTGGCCATGGATCGTGGTCCCCCTTCGGAACGTGTCGGGCCGACCTAGGGCCGGCCCAACTTTTTGCTCCAAATGCGTCGCTTAGGCGCGCTTGTCGTCATCCAGATCTTCGAAATCCGCATCCAGGATATCGTCATCATCGCCGCGTGGCGCATCGGCCGCGCTTGGGCCATCTTCGCCGCCATCTTGCGCTGCCTTATAGATGGCCTCGCCCAGACGCATTGCCGCCTCGGTGACGTTCTGAATGCCGGCTTTGATCTTGTCGGCGTTGTCGCTTTCCAGCTCATCCTTGAGGGCAGCAACCGCCAGTTCGATCGCTTCGATGGTCGATGGGTCGACTTTCTCGCCATGCTCTTCGATCGACTTTTCGGTCGAATGGATCAGCGATTCCGCCTGGTTACGCGCTTCGATCAGGCTGCGGCGTTCTTTGTCCGCCTCGGCGTTCTCTTCTGCGTCCTTGACCATCTTTTCGATGTCCTCATCCGACAACCCGCCCGAGGCCTGGATGGTGATCTTTTGCTCTTTGCCGGTGCCCTTGTCCAACGCGCCAACTGACACGATGCCGTTGGCGTCAATGTCAAAGGTCACTTCGATCTGTGGCAAACCGCGCGGTGCGGGGGGGATGTTTTCCAAATTGAAGGCCCCGAGGATCTTGTTATCGGCGGCCATTTCACGCTCGCCTTGGAAAACGCGAATGGTCACGGCGCTTTGGTTGTCCTCAGCGGTCGAGAAAATCTGCGACTTCTTGGTCGGGATCGTGGTGTTGCGGTCGATCAGACGGGTAAAGACACCGCCAAGGGTTTCGATCCCCAAGGACAATGGCGTCACATCAAGCAACACAACATCCTTGACGTCGCCTTGCAAAACGCCTGCCTGGATGGCGGCGCCCAGCGCCACGACTTCGTCGGGGTTCACGCCTTTGTGCGGCTCTTTTCCAAAGAACTTGGTCACTTCTTCAACGACTTTTGGCATCCGGGTCATACCGCCGACCAGAACCACCTCGTCGATATCAGACGCGGCAAGCCCGGCATCCTTGAGCGCAGCGGCACATGGCTTCATCGACGCCTTGATCAGGTCGCCAACCAGCGTTTCCAGCTTTGAGCGGGTCAGCTTCATCACCATGTGCAGGGGCTGACCATTTGCGCCCATAGAGATGAACGGCTGGTTGATTTCAGTCTGCGAAGAAGAGCTGAGCTCAATCTTGGCCTTCTCAGCCGCTTCTTTCAAACGCTGAAGCGCCATCTTGTCCTTGGTCAGATCGACAGAATGCTCTTTCTTGAACTCATCCGCCAGATAGTTGACGATCCGCATGTCGAAATCTTCGCCGCCCAGGAAGGTATCGCCATTGGTGGATTTCACTTCGAACAAGCCATCGTCGATTTCCAGAATGGTGACGTCAAAGGTGCCGCCGCCAAGGTCATAAACCGCGATTGTCTGGGTGTTTTCCTTGTCCAAACCATAGGCCAGCGCCGCGGCTGTCGGCTCGTTGATGATGCGCAGCACCTCAAGGCCGGCGATCTTGCCCGCGTCTTTGGTGGCCTGCCGCTGAGCGTCGTTAAAATACGCCGGAACAGTGATAACCGCTTGGGTCACGTCCTCGCCCAGATAGCTTTCAGCGGTCTCTTTCATCTTGCCCAGAATAAAGGCCGAGATCTGGCTGGGGGAATATTTTTCGCCTTTGGCCTCGACCCACGCGTCGCCATTTCCGCCGTCAATGACTGAGAACGGCAGGTTCTTCTTATCCTTGGCCAGATCCGCGTCATCATTGCGGCGGCCGATCAGGCGCTTGACGCCGAAAATCGTGTTGTCGGGGTTGGTAACTGCCTGACGCTTGGCGGGCTGGCCGACCAGACGTTCGTCATCGGTAAACGCAACGATAGACGGCGTGGTGCGCGCGCCTTCGGAGTTTTCGATAACCCGTGGCTGGCTGCCGTCCATGATGGCGATGCAGCTGTTTGTTGTTCCAAGGTCGATACCAATCACTTTGGCCATGTTTTGATCCCTCATATTCTCAAGGCGATGACACGAAGCGCAAGCCCGTTATGGCGCCATTGCTCCGATCCGGTTACACATGAAATGGTGTCCACTCCATGCGGTTCGCAGGGTATATAAGGAGGGCGCCAATCCCCTGCAACCTTTGCGCGCTATCAAGGTCAGGGATTCTTTGTTTGATTTTCATGGATTTGCGGGCTTTGTGGAAAAAATGACACGGTTTGATCTGGCAGGGTTCGAAATTTACCCCGGATATCTGGATACCGAGGCACAGCAAAAGATTCTGACCGGCCTGCGCGCCGTGGTCGCCGGGGCGCCGTTGGTGCGCCCGGTCACGCCGCGCGGCCGACCGATGTCGGTGCGCATGACCTCGGCCGGGGCGTGGGGCTGGGTCACCGACCGGCGCGGCTATCGCTATGAGGCGCGTCAGCCAAACGGCCTGCCTTGGCCGGCGATTCCGGCACCCGTTCTGGCGCTTTGGCACCACCTTACCGGGCTGGATCGGGCGCCCGACTGCCTGCTTATCAACCACTATGGCGAAGGGGCGCGCATGGGCCTGCACCAAGACAACGACGAAGCAGATTTCCAATGGCCGGTGGTTTCTGTTTCCCTTGGCGATGACGGGTTGTTTCGCATGGGCGGCGCCGCGCGGCAGGACAAAACCCAAAGCTATTGGCTGCGCTCGGGCGATGTGGTGGTGATGGGCGGCAAGGCACGGCTGGCGTTTCACGGGGTGGACCGCATCCGTTTCGGATCTTCGCGGCTGCTCAGCGGTGCGGGGCGGCTGAACCTGACCCTGCGCTGCGTCACCTGATCAATACGCAGCGCGTGCCGGCGGCATTCTTTAGCGGACCTTTATCGAAGCATTTGCCCAATGGCCCCGCCTGCCGTATGGACATTCAGACCCAGAAAGTGAGAACCCAAATGTCCGTTTTGCTTGTCATTCCCGCGCGCTATCAATCGACCCGCTATCCCGGCAAACCCTTGGCGATGCTGACCGGGGCCTCGGGGCAGGCGCAATCGCTGATCGAACGCAGCTGGCGCGCGGCAATTCAGGTGCAAGGGGTCGACCGCGTCGTGGTCGCCACCGATGACACACGCATCCAAAGCGCGGCCCAGGCCTTTGGCGCCGAAGTGGTCATGACCAGCACCGATTGCGCCAATGGCACCGAACGCTGCGCCGAGGCCCATGCAGTTCTGGGCGGGGGTTATGACATCGTGGTCAATCTGCAAGGCGACGCCCCTTTGACCCCGCATTGGTTCGTGGAAGGGCTGATCGACGGGCTGCGCGCCGCACCCAATGCCGATATCGCCACGCCCGTTCTGTGCTGCGAGGGGGCAATGCTGCGCAGCCTGCAAGCCGACCGCCGCGCCGGCCGCGTCGGCGGAACCACCGCCGTCTTTGCCCAAGATCGCCGGGCGCTTTATTTCTCCAAAGAGGTGATCCCCTTCACTGCGGCCCTCTATGCCGATGACGCACCCACCCCGGTTTTTCATCACGTCGGGGTTTATGCCTATCGTCCGGATGCCTTGTCAGCCTATCCGGGGTGGGCCACTGGCCCGCTTGAACAGCTGGAAGGGCTGGAACAGTTGCGGTTTATGGAAAACGGCCGTGACGTGCTGTGCGTCGAGGTCATGGCCAAGGGCCGTCAATTCTGGGAACTGAACAATCCAGAGGACGTTGTTAAAATCGAAGCCATGATGGCGGAAATGGGCCTGGACTGACGCCTGTGTGACCAAGCTTGACCAAGCTGTGATCCCCGCACCCGCAAAGTTTGTGGCAGAATCCCCCGGTGCGGTGTATGGTCAGGCAGGATCACAGCCGCGCGGTCAAATAAGGTAAAATATAGAATTGGCTCTTTATTCAATTTTCAACACATGGTTTTAATAGAATCCATAGCTTCGCAATTTCGAGGCAAATGTATTTGGTTGTGTATTAAGTTCGAGGATTATTTATGAAACGCAAAGTCACAAAAGCGATTTTTCCTGTCGCGGGTATGGGCACACGGTTCTTGCCGGCGACCAAATCCGTCCCCAAGGAAATCATGACCTTGGTCGATCGCCCCCTTATCCAATATGCCATCGACGAGGCCCGCGCCGCTGGGATCAAGGAATTCATCTTTGTGACTTCGCGCGGCAAAGGCGCGCTTGAGGATTATTTCGATCACGCCCCCCAGCTTGAGCAAGAATTGCGCAAAAAGGGCAAGACCGAGCTTTTGGACATTGTCAAATCCACCAATATGGAAAGCGGCGCAATCGCGTATATCCGTCAACACAAAGCATTGGGCTTGGGTCATGCGGTGTGGTGCGCCCGCCGGCTGATTGCCGATGAACCCTTTGCCGTGATTTTGCCCGACGATGTCATCGCCGCCGACAAGCCCTGCTTGCAGCAAATGGTCGAAGCCTATGCGGAAACCGGCGGCAACATGGTCGCCGCGATGGAGGTCGCCCCCGAAAGCACCTCGGCCTATGGGGTGCTGGATGTGGCGGATGATATGGGCGCCTTGGTCAAAGTGCGCGGTATGGTCGAAAAACCGCCCGTGGATAAGGCCCCGTCCAATTTGGCCGTGATCGGGCGATATATCCTATCGCCAGATGTGCTGTGCAACCTTAACAAGATCAAATCTGGCGCCGGAGGTGAAATCCAGCTGACCGATGCCATCGCAGCCGAAATTGCGCAAAATCGCGGGGTTTATGGCTATCGCTTTCGTGGGCAGCGCTTTGATTGCGGCTCCAAATCTGGATTTTTACAGGCCACGGTCGCGTTTGGCCTTGCACGCGAAGATCTGCGGGACGATCTTTCCAAATACTTGCGGGATATCGTTCACATGGATCAGGCGGCAGAGTGACATCAGAAAACCGACACGTTCTTGTCACCGGCGGCGCAGGGTATATCGGGTCGCATGCCTGTCAGGCCCTTGCGCGCGCCGGGTATACCCCTGTGACCTATGACAATCTTGTCACCGGCTGGAAAGAGGCGGTGAAATACGGGCCTTTTGAACAAGGCGATTTACGCGACAGGGCGCGGCTGGATGCGGTTTTCACCCGCTATTGCCCGGTTGCTGTGCTGCATTTCGCCGCCCTCAGCCAGGTCGGGGAAAGCATAAGCAGCCCCGGCATTTATTGGGATAATAACGTCAACGGATCGCTGACCCTGCTTGAGGCCGCCGCAGCTGCCGAATGCCGGAACATCGTCTTTTCATCGACCTGCGCCACCTATGGCGATCAAGACAATGTGGTTCTGACAGAAACCTGCCCCCAGGCCCCGATCAACGCCTATGGGGCGTCAAAGCGCGCAATCGAGGATATGCTGCGTGATTTTGAAACCGCCTATGGGCTGCGGCATGTGATCTTTCGCTATTTCAACGTGGCGGGCGCCGACCCTGATGCCCAGATCGGTGAATTTCACCGCCCGGAAACCCACCTGATCCCATTGATGCTTGAGGTCGCAGCAGGCCAGCGCGACGCCCTGACCGTGTTTGGCGACGACTATGATACCGCTGACGGCACTTGCATTCGCGACTATGTGCATGTTTGCGATCTGGTGGACGCCCATCTGTTGGGGCTTGAATGGCTCTTGGCCGATAAACCCAGCCGCGCGTTCAACCTTGGCACAGGCAGCGGCTTTTCCGTTCGCGAAGTCATCGACCAGGGCGCGCGGGTCACCGGCCGCACGGTGCCGTTCACGATGGGCGCCCGCCGCGCCGGTGATTGCACGAAACTGGTATCAGGTTCTTCGCGCGCCATGTCCGAACTGGGCTGGGAGCCAAAACGATCCAGCCTGACAACCATGATCAAAGACGCATGGAACTGGCACCAAACAGGCAGCTATCGCGCCTAGGTCATGCCGCCTGCTCGGTCTCGGCCGAAGTCAGGATGGTATACAGCGTCAACGGATTTGGATTGGCCCGCAGTTTGGCACAGATCGACGAATCGCGCAGTGTCCGCGACACCAACGCCAGCGCTTTCAGGTGCTCGACCCCGGCATCCAACGGTGCAAACAGCGCAAAGGCGATATCAACCGGCTGTTTGTCCACCGATCCAAAATCAATCGGTTTATCCAGCAGCACACAGGCGCCAACCACATTGTCCAAACCATCAAGCCGCGCGTGCGGCAAGGCAACCCCATGGCCCACGCCGGTGGGGCCAAGGGTTTCACGTTCCAAAAGCGCATCCACCACATCGGAAGCAGGCAGACCATAGGCCTGCTCTGCCACTTCGCCGATATCATGAAACAGACGTTTCTTGCTTGAGGCCGAGATGATAACCTTTACCGCCTCGGGCTTGAGAAGCTTTGCAAATTCCATGATCTTGGTGCTCTTTCGGTCGCCGCTTACTGAGGGTCGATCCATCCGATGTTGCCGTCATCGCGGCGGTATACAACGTTCAGACCGGCTTTGCCTTCATTTCTAAATATCAAAAGCGGCGCGCCCGCCAGTTCCATCTGCATCACCGCTTCTCCGACGGACAAAGATGGGATTTTGGTTTCCATCTCGGCGACGATGATCGGTTGCAGCGTATCTGGCTCTTGCGTGTCCGCTTCGGCTTCTGAGGCGAGGATATAAGAGGCCGCGCCAAAGATTTCAACCGGCTCTACGCGATCTTTGTGGTGATCTTTCAATCGCCGTTTGTATCGGCGCAGCTGTTTTTCCATTTTCTCGCAGCAGGCATCAAAGGCCGCATAAATTTCGGTCTCGTGCGCCTTGGCCTGCGCGGTCAGCCCGGTCGACAGATGAACCGTCGCTTCGCATACATATTCATGCGCAGACTTGGAGAAAACAACAGAAGCATCCGTCGGGCGCTGTGCGTATTTTGACACCGCTTCGCCCAGCTCTGTTTTGACATGCGTTTGAAGAGCTTCCCCAATGTCGATCTGCTTGCCGCTGATTTGGTACCGCATATTTTCTCCTTGTATTATTATTTCACGACACCGGGCGCCCCGGAAAAATGGGTAAACGGTGCAGCGATTATCGAAAGAATGGCATCCCCTCAGGTTGTTGTTCTTCGGGCCTTGGCGATTGGGCCGATGCGTAAAGAACTTGGAACGGGTGCGTTGCCATAGCCCAATGAGTCCCGAAAAACGCAGCGCTGTCAATTGAAAGCCGCATAAAAATCTTGAGAACTACTTTAAGATTTCCTTGCGCCGCTGCCGCGCCCCGGCGGCCAATTCAGCCGCACACCCAAGGGCCAAACAGTCGGCGACATTTGCCCCTGTGTCCCACGGTGATCCAGTGGCGTGCCCGCCACCCACGCGCCAACCGACATTGGCTTAGCGCATTGAAATTAAAAGAATTATTCTATCAGTTCGCCCATTGTCACATCGCCCGATACGCCTGAAAAGCCGCATCAGTGTGCCAGACCGGTCACGAAATCCGAAAGTTCTCGCCCAGATAAACGCGGCGCACATTGTGGTTTTGCACAACCTCTTGCGGTGTGCCGGACATCAGAACCTGACCTTCGTGCAAAATATAGGCCCTGTCGACAATTTCCAATGTTTCCCGAACGTTATGGTCGGTGATCAAGACCCCGATACCGCGCTTTTTCAAATCGGCAACAAGATGCCGAATATCCCCAACCGAGATCGGATCAACGCCGGCAAAGGGCTCATCCAGCAACAAATACTTGGGGTTGGCTGCTAGACAGCGGGCAATCTCGACGCGGCGGCGTTCCCCGCCCGACAGCGCCATGGCAGGGGCGCGGCGCAGGTGCTCGATCGAGAACTCAGACAAGAGCTCCTCCAGCTTTTCGCGGCGCTTGTGGCGATCTGGTTCAGCAATATCCAGCACGGCCAGAATGTTGTCCTGGACGGACAGCCCGCGAAAGATGCTCATCTCTTGTGGTAAATAGCCGATGCCAAGTTGCGCGCGGCGATACATCGGCAGGGTCGTCACATCCTGCCCATCAAGGCGCACCTGTCCACCCTCGGGCAGAACCAGCCCCGCAACCGCGTAAAAGGTCGTTGTTTTGCCCGACCCGTTCGGCCCCAACAGGGCCACGACCTCTCCGCGTTCAAGATGCATTGAAAAATCGCGGATGACCGTCTTTTTGCGATAGGACTTGCGCAGATGATCTATGCGCAGCCCGGCATCGCCGCTGTGCAGCTCAAGCGGCGCGGTCATGTTGCACGCGGCGCATAATTGCGGATCAACGGCCTGTGCATCAATCCTGTCCGCCTGAAAGGGTGGTCTTTACCCCGCCTGACAGCTCGGCCGTGCCATCGGTCAGGCGAATCGTCATGGCCTGCGCGCTGATCGTCACCGGGCCTTGCGAAAACACCACGCTGCCTGACAGGTCGATCTGACCGCTGTCGATGTCATAAATGGCGGTTTCTGCGGTGGCCTGATCTGGCCCAGACCTTAGGGTGATGCCCTTGCTGGCCTCAAGCCGGGCAATACCATCGGCAGAGGCGCGATAGATCACCAAGACCGCCCCCGCCATCAGCTGCATTTCCCCCTGCGAGATGGCAACATTTCCATCGAAGACCGCCGTGCCGTCGGTTTGATTGACCCGCAGCGCATCTGCCGTCAGTTCAACCGGCAGGCCAGTGTCCTGCGGTGCGGCGCCAAAGGCGACCTGCGTGCTTTGCCCGACGACCGGCGCAGCAACAAGCGCCAAGACCAAAGACACCCATATGGAACGGATCATTTTCACACGCTAATCTTTCACCTGTTTGGGTCGATATAGCAGCTTTACACCCTTTGAGAACAGCAATTGCGCCGCTGCGCCATCTGGCGCCGAGTGTATCCGCATTGCGCCCGCCGTCAAATGCCCGCCCGGTGTGCGCGCCGTTATCTTGCCCGGCGATATGATATCAACCCGCGACACCCGCCCAGTAATGCGTTTGCTGGTAATGTCATAGCCAGATGATGTGTTGATGATTACATCCCCCGACAACACGATCTGATCCTTGGCCAGATCAAAGGCCGCTTCTTTTGCCAACAACGCCAACCGGGTGCCTTCGACCATGTTGACGCGCAATCGCACATCAACCGCTTGGTTGACCCCAACGCGGCCCGCCGGCGTGGTCAGCCGTTCGGCTTGGAAGGTGATCTCGTCCCCGTGGGGGGTGGTGCCGGAAAAGAATGGCCCTGTCACCTGTTGATCGCGCAGCCGCGCCTGAACATCCACATCGGCAAAGGGGATACGGGCGGCCTGATTGGCGCTGCGCGACAACAGGAACAGGGTCGACAATAGCGCCAGCGCCGCCAGCGGCAATCCCACCTTTAGCCAGGAAATCAATCTGGAATGGCGGTCCACCTGCATATCGGGCTATCCCAGCCCGACCCGCAGACAATCATGGATATGGATCAATCCAGAAGGCGCCGCCCCCGCGCCATCCACCACAAAAAGACAGGTGATCTTGCGCGCGTTCATGATCCCCACCGCTTGCTGGGCCAGGGCATCGCTTTGGATGGTGGTTGGCGCGGCGGTCATGACATCGGCGGCCTTATGCGACAGCAGCCCATCCATGTGACGCCGCAAATCGCCATCGGTGATGATCCCCACCAAAGCGCCGGCTGCATCCACGACACCTGCGACGCCAAAACCCTTTTGGCTGATTTCGATCAACGCATCGGGCATCGGGGTCTGGGCCTGCACCAGGGGCAAGGCGGCCCCGTGGTGCATCAGATCGCCAACCCGGCTCAGCTGGGCGCCCAGTTTGCCGCCCGGATGAAATTCGCGAAAATGCTCGGGGGTAAAGGCGCGGTGCTCCATCAGGGCCACGGCGATGGCATCGCCCAGCGCCAGCGTCATCGTTGTGGACGAAGTCGGAACCACCCCGGTGCCACAGGCCTCTTCGGCGCGGGGCAAAACCAGCGCCACATCCGATTGACGCAGCAGCGTGCTGTCTTCGCGGCTGGCCACCCCGATCATCGGGATGCCAAAACGGCGCGTATAGGCAATGACATCTGCCAGCTCAGGCGTTTCGCCTGAATTGGACAACACGATCACCACATCCCCCACGCCCATCATTCCCAAATCGCCGTGGCTTGCCTCGGCGGGGTGGACAAAATGCGCCGGCGTCCCGGTCGAGGCCAGCGTCGCCGCGATCTTGCGCGCGATATGCCCCGATTTTCCCATGCCGCAAACAATGATCCGCCCCTTGGCGTTGATCAGCAGCTCAATCGCGCGATCAAAGCGCGCATCAAGGCTGTTGCCCAGCGCGGCAAGTGCGTCTGTTTCAATGCGAATGACCCGGCGGGCTGTTTCCAAAAAGCTGCGGGTCATGCGTGCGCAAAAATGTCGGTGTCAGGCCAGCCGGCCAGATCAAGCTTGGCGCGGGTTGGCAGAAAATCAAAGCAAGCCTGCGCAATCTCGGTTCGGCCTTCGCGGGCCAACCGCTGATCCAGCTTGGCGCGCAGTTGATGCAGATACAACACATCCGACGCCGCGTAATCAATCTGGGCTTCGGTCAGCTGCGCCGCCCCCCAATCGCTGGATTGCTGTTGCTTTGAGATATCAATCGCCAACAATTCCTGAAGCAATTTGGCAAGCCCGTGCCGGTCAGTATAGGTGCGCACCAGACGGCTGGCGATCTTGGTGCAATAGACCGGCGCCGTCAAAGCGCCAAACGCGTGATACATCGCCGCGATATCGAACCGCCCAAAATGGAACAGCTTGAGGACATCCGGGTTTTCCAAAAGCGCACAGAGGTTGGGCGCCTGGCTTTGGCCCTTGGCGACCTGCACCAGATGCGCATTGCCATCGCCCCCGGACAGTTGAACCACACACAGGCGATCACGGTGGGGGTTCAGGCCCATCGTTTCGCAGTCAATTGCCACAACGGATCCAAGATCCAGATCGTCAGGCAGGTCATTTTGATAGAGATAATTGGTCATAGCCCCCTATACCTTGCCTTTTGCGCACTGAAAAGCGCCGCTTTGACGTGCCCGCCAGGGGGATTGATATTCAGGCCGGAATGTCCGCCAGCGCCGGGCGCGGAAAGCGGTCAAGCAGACAATGCACCATATCCCGGCAGGCCTGTCCCTGCCAATCGGCAGGCAGCAGCCCGGCAGGCATATCAGGGTGTTTCAACACAATGCGCCGCCAATTATGCACCACCAAAGTGCGCAGCACCGCGCGCTCAAGCGGGGCAAGCGGCTCGGTCAACTGCGCCGCTGCATCCTGCAAGACACGATACAAATTGGCATAATCTTGTGCCGCGGCGTCGGGCAGCACGGCGGCCTGCACCCAAGGGGGGATGTCCTCGCCAACCAGACACAGCGCGCCATCGGGCGCCCAACCCGCCGGGCCGATAAATACACGCGGGGCGATTTCCGCAAATCCACGGGCTTGCAACGTCAGGGCCTGATCGGCATCGACAGCCGGCAAAACCACCGCCTGCCAATCAGCGGCATTTTGCGCCCGCCCATAGATCCGCCGCGCCGCAACCGCGCTTTGGCTGCGGCCCAGATCGGTCAGGCTGTGATGACTGGCGCGGCCAACCTTTTGCGACGAAATCCACCCGTCATTGCGCAACCGATGCAGCGCAACGCGCGTTGCCTCGGGGCGAATTTCCATTCCGGCCATGATCACCGACAAGGTGCGCCCTTCGATCATCTGCCCCGGCTCTTGCGCCAAGTCGCCGAACACCGTCACCAATAACGACCACACGCGCTGCCCGCCCAGCGCGCCAAATGACTGGATAACGCGGGGCAGCGGCTCAGTAAGCATTCATCGTCAACAGGTCATATTCGGCAACAACCGCGTCCTCTTGGTTGGTCAAGGTCACATGCCAGCGCACTTCTCCGTATTCCTCGTTGCGCGGGGTTTTGGCCTTGACCGTCAGGCGCACCTTGATGCTGTCGCCGGGCTGAACCGGCGCCATAAAGCGCAAATTATCCAATCCGGTATTTGCCAAAACCGGCCCCGGATCGGGCTGCACGAACAGCCCGGCCGCAAAGGACAAAAGCAAATACCCATGCGCCACACGCCCCGGAAAGAACGGATTGGCGGCGGCGGCGTCCTCGTCCATATGGGCATAGAAGGTGTCGCCGGTGAAATGGGCAAAGGTTTCGATATCCTCAAGCGTCACGGTGCGGGCCGGTGTGTGCAACGTGTCGCCAATGGCCAGCGCCCCAAAGGCGCGTGTGAACGGGTGGGCCTGATGCGTTGTTTCGCTTGCGCCGGGCACCCATTGACCGCTGATCCCGGCCAACAGGTCTGGGCTGCCTTGAACCGCAGTGCGCTGCATATAGTGCATTACCCCGCGAATGCCGCCCAGCTCCTCTCCGCCGCCGGCACGCCCCGGCCCGCCGTGCACCATATGCGGCAAGGGCGATCCATGGCCGGTTGCCTCAGCGGCGCTGTCACGATTGTTGAAATACAGCCGCCCATGAAAGGCCCCCGCGCCCAGCGCCACATCTCGCGCCACCTGTGGATCATGGGTGATCACAGATGCAACCAAAGACCCCTTGCCCCGGTTCAGCAACGCCACAGCATGATCCAGATCCCGGTATCCCATCACGGTCGAAACCGGGCCAAAGGCCTCGGTGTCATGCACCCGGTTTGCGGCGTCGGGATCATCACAGCGAAACAACATCGGCGGCAAAAAGGCGCCCCGGTCGGCCTCGCTTCCGTTCAGCACGAAATCATCGGCATCGCCGAAAACCTGTGTGGCTTCGCTGCGGAGTTGTGCGGCGCGCGCCAGCACATCCGCCTTTTGATCGGCCGAGACAAGCGCCCCCATCTGGGTGCTGTCCAACCGGGGGTCACCGATGCGCAGACCCGACAGACGTTCCCGCAGGGCGCCAACCACCGGATCAATCAATCCGTCCGGCACGATAATGCGGCGAATCGCGGTGCATTTTTGCCCCGCCTTTGTCGTGATCTCGCGGGTGACTTCTTTGATCAACAGATCGAATTCAGGGGTTCCGGGCTGGGCGTCTGGCCCCAACACCGACGCATTCAGGCTGTCTTGTTCGGCGGCAAAGCGCACGGAACGGGCCAACAACACCGGGTTTGACCGCAGCTTGACCGCGGTTTCCGCCGATCCGGTAAAGCCGACGGCATCCTGAAGATCCAAATGATCCAGCATGTCGCCCAAGCCACCGCTGACCAATTGCAGCGCCCCATCCGGCAAAAGACCCGATTCCAGCATAATCCGAACGCAGGTTTCCGTGACATAACAAGTCGCCGTCGCCGGTTTTACAATCGCCGGCACCCCGGCCAACAAGGTAGGGGCCAGTTTTTCAAGCATCCCCCAAACCGGGAAATTATAGGCGTTGATATGCACCGCGACCCCTTGCAACGGGGTGCAGATATGGCGGCCGACGAACTGTCCGCTGCGACCCAGTTGTTCGACAGGCCCATCCAGATAAACCTGCGAATCTGGCATTTCGCGCCGCCCCTTCGAGGCAAAGACCAGCATCGTGCCGATACCGCCGTCAATGTCGATCAAATGATCTTTTTGGGTGGCGCCGGTATCAAAACTTTGGGCGTAAAGCGTGTCGCGGTGATCACGCAGATGCAACGCCAAAGCCTTGAGCATGCGCGCCCGGTCATGAAACGTCATCGCCCGCAAAGCAGGCCCGCCCACTTGGCGGCCAAAGGCCAACATCCCCTGCACATCCAGCCCGCTGTTTCCCGCCTGGGCAATCACCCGGCCGGTGATGGCGCTGTGGATGGGGCGGGCCTGGCTGTCCGGGCCGATCCATTGGCCGGCGGCAAAGCTTTGAACATCGCGCACGGCGGTATCTTTGGGCATATTCACTTCCTGTTAATGGGTGTCGTAGTCGATGACCAATGAATCGCCCAAGGGATAGCACTGACACGTCAGCACATAGCCCTGTTCGACCTCGTAATCCTCAAGCGCATGGTTCGACAACATTTCGTATTCACCTTCCAGAACCTTGGCTTTGCAGGTCGAACAAACCCCCGCCTTGCAGGCAAAAGGCGCATCCAGATTATTGGCCAGCGCCGCCTCAAGCACCGATTGATCGGCGGGCATGACAAACTGGCGGGTTGTGCCGTCAACGGTGATGGTTGCCTGGGTGCCGCTGCCGCTTTCGGCGCGGGCGCTGACGGCCTGTTTGGCAAGGCGCCCCTGCTGGCTTTCGCCAAACAGCTCGAACTTGATCTGGTCCTTGGTCAGCCCGTGGGCTTCCAGCGCGCTGGCAATGCCCAACATCATCGGCTCTGGTCCGCAGATGAATGCCATATCGACCGATTTTATATCAATCCAATGTTTGAACAGCAGGGCGCATTTTTCCTGATCGACGCGGCCCGAAAACAGATCCATATCCTGACCCGCCTCAAGCACATGAATGATGGTCAGCCGCCCCATATAGCGGTTCTTGAGGTCTTCCAGCTCTTCCCGGAACATGATCGTATTGACCGCGCGATTGGCATAGACCAGCGTAAAGGTCGACCCTGGCTCGCGGTGCAGAACCGTCTTGAGGATCGACAAAACCGGTGTGATCCCTGATCCACCGGCGAACCCGACATACGCCTTGGCCTTGGCCGGTTCGATCTGGGTGTGGAATTTGCCCATTGGCGGCATTGCGTGCAAGGTATCCCCCACCTGCAAACGTTCATTGGCAAAGGTCGAAAACGCCCCGCCTTCGACCTTTTTGATCCCCACCTGCAACACGCCATCATCCAACCCTGCGCAGATCGAATAGTTCCGCCGCAATTCGGTTCCGTCAAAATCCTGGCGAAAGGTCAAATATTGCCCCTGTGTAAAGGTAAACGCCGCCGGATCCTGCGGGCGCAGCGTCAACACCACCGCATCGCGGATGGTGTGGTGAATGTCGGTGATGGTCAGTGGGTGAAATTGGGCCATGATCAGATACACTTGAAATAGTCAAAGGGTTCCAGACAGGACGTGCAGCGCCACTGCGCCTTGCAAGGGGTCGAGCCAAACTGGCTGATCCGCTCCACATCCGGTGATTGACAGCGCGGGCATTGCTTTGGCCCGCCCGCCGGTTGCGGCGGCGCGATGCCATACGCCTCAAGCTTTTGCCGCCCGGCATCGGACAGCCAGTCGGTCGTCCAGGCCGGCGACAACTGCCGTTCAAGACGAAGCGATGCAATGCCACGCTTGTGCAGCGCCGTTTCGATATCAAGGTTGATGATCCGCGTGGCCGGACAGCCCGAATAAGTCGGCGTGACCGTCACCACCAGATCGTCATCTTGCCAGCAGACATCGCGAATGATCCCCAAATCGACAAGCGAAATCACCGGAATTTCCGGGTCAGGGACATCGGCAAGCCACCCCCAGATCGTTTCGATTGTCGGGCGCGGCTTTACCATGTGGCGTCGGGATAGGCGCGCTGAAGCCACTGCATCTGCGTCAACATATGGCCCAGATGTTCTGTGTGCCGCGCGCCATTGCGCCCGCCTGCATGGGAAAAATCATCGCCGGGGATCGCAAGCGTCGCCTTGGCCATCACATCGGTCAATTTGGCATCAAATGCCGGGCGCAGGGCCTGTGGATCGGGGGCAATGCCCTGCGCGATCATTTCCTGATCCACCGCGTCACTGTCAAACATTTCCCCGACAAAGGGCCACAGCCGGTTCAACGCAGCCTGCATCCGGCGGTGGCTTTCCTCGGTGCCGTCGCCAAGGCCGATCACCGTCTCGGCTGACCGCTCAAAATGATAGGTCACTTCTTTCAGGGACTTTTCCGCAATCGCGGCGATCCGCGCATCGCTGCTGTTGCGCAGTGCATCCAGATACAACACATGCCAGCAGTCAAACAGGAACTGGCGCATCATCGTTTGACCGAAATCACCGTTGGGCTGTTCGGTGATCAAAAGATTGCGAAAATCCCAGACATCGCGATGAAATGCCAGCGCATCGGCGTCACGGCCTTTGCCTTCGACTTCGCCAGCAAGGGACAGCCACAAGGTGGTCTGACCAATCAGGTCAAGCGCGGTATTGGCCAGGGCGATGTCCTCTTCCAGCACCGGGGCAATGCCGCACCATTCCGACACCCGATGCCCCAACACCAAGGTGTTGTCGCCCATCCGCGTCAGAAATTCGAACAGCGCCGCGCTCACATCGCACCTACTTCGTCGGGGATGTCAAAGAAGGTTGGGTGACGATACACCTTGTCATTCGACGGCTCATAAAGCGGGCCTTTTTCTTCGGGCGACGAGGCGGCGATTTTGCTGGCCTCAACCACCCAGATGCTTAGGCCTTCGTTGCGGCGGGTATAAACATCGCGGGCATTCTTGATCGCCATTTCTGCATCCGGGGCGTGCAACGATCCCACATGGCGATGGCTCAGGCCGTGCTGGCCGCGAATAAAGATTTCCCAAAGGGGCCATTCAGGTGTCATGCTGCTTACTCCGCTGCGAATTGGTTGCTGCGCCGCTTGGCGGCATGGGCCATCAGCCCCTCGCGCACCCAGGCACCGTCGTCCCAGGCCTTGTTGCGCGCCTCAAGCCGTTCGGTGTTGCACGGCCCGTTGCCCTTGAGGACATCAAAAAATTCCGACCAGTCGGGTTGGGCAAAATCATAATGGCCGCGCTCTTCGTTCCAGGCCAAGGTTTCATCGGGGATGGTCAGCCCCAGATAGGCGGCCTGCGGCGCTGTCTGGTCAACGAATTTCTGGCGCAGTTCGTCGTTGGAATTCATCTTGATTTTCCACGCCATGGATTGCGCCGAATGAACGGAATTTTCATCCGAAGGGCCAAACATCATCAGCGCCGGCCCCCAAAAACGATTCAGCGCATCCTGCGCCATCTTGCGTTGGGCATCGGTGCCATTGGCCATCTTCATCATGATGTCAAAGCCTTGGCGCTGGTGAAAGGATTCCTCTTTGCAGATCCGCACCATGGCGCGGGCATATGGGCCATATGACGTGCGCTGAAGCGGCACCTGATTCATGATCGCGGCCCCATCAACCAGCCAGCCAACCGCCCCCATGTCCGCCCAGGTCAGGGTCGGGTAATTGAAAATCGACGAATATTTCATCTTGCCGCTCAGCAGATCGCGGGTCAGCTGGTCGCGGCTGACTCCCAGCGTTTCCGCCGCACAATATAGATAAAGCCCATGGCCCGCCTCGTCCTGCACTTTGGCCAAAAGGATCGCCTTGCGTTCCAACGTGGGGGCGCGGGTGATCCAGTTGCCTTCAGGCAGCTGGCCGACGATCTCGGAATGGGCGTGCTGACCGATCTGACGGATCAGCGTCTTGCGATAGCCATCAGGCATCCAGTCCTTTGGTTCGATCTTGCCGCCCGCGTCGATGCGTTCCTGAAACGCGCGCTCTTGCGGGTCCATTTCATCAAGGGTCTTGACCGTCTTGCCGGTGGATTTGATCATCTGCGCATACATCTGCCGTTCTCCTTCACACCCGTTCCAGAATAAGGGCGACACCCTGCCCCACACCAACGCACATGGTGCAAAGCGCAAAGCGCCCGCCAGTGCGTTGCAATTGATACGCGGCGGTCATCACCAAGCGTGCGCCCGACATGCCCAAAGGATGGCCAATCGCGATGGCCCCACCATTGGCGTTCACATGCGCTGCGTCATCGGCAACGCCCAGCGCCCGCAGCGTGGCCAACCCCTGACTTGCAAAGGCCTCGTTCAATTCTATCACATCCATCTGATCAATGGTCAGCCCCGCGCGCGCCAACACCTTTTCACAGGCGGGAACCGGGCCGATGCCCATAACACGCGGCGCAACGCCCGCCGCCGACATGGCCACGACGCGCGCCATCGGGCGCAGGCCATGCTGGCTGGCTGCTTGCTCTGACGCGATCAACAGCGCCGCCGCGCCGTCATTGACGCCTGACGCATTGCCCGCCGTCACCGTCAGATCGGCGCCGTTAATCCCGCGCAAGGCCGCCAACTTGTCCGCTGATGTTCCGGGGCGCGGATGTTCATCCGCATCAACAACTAGGGGATCGCCCTTGCGCTGTGGAATATGCACCGGGCAAATCTCATTCTGGAACACGCCGGCGGCGTGGGCGGCGGCCCAACGGGCCTGACTGCGCGCAGCAAAAGCATCCTGATCGGCGCGGTTGATGTCAAAATCGGCGGCTACGTTATCCGCCGTCTGCGGCATGGAATCGATGCCGTATTGCGCCTTCATCTTGGGATTGACAAAGCGCCAGCCAATGGTCGTGTCAAAGACCGCGTTGGCGCGCGAAAACGCCGTGTCGGCCTTGGGCATAACAAAGGGCGCGCGGCTCATGCTTTCGACGCCGCCGGCGATGGCCATATCCATATCACCGGCGCGAATGGCGCGGGCTGCCATGCCAACCGCATCCATTCCCGACGCACACAAGCGGTTGATCGTCGATCCCGGCACCTGAACAGGCAACCCCGCCAAAAGCCCCGCCATCCGCGCGACATTTCGATTGTCTTCGCCGGCTTGGTTGGCACAGCCCAAGATCACGTCATCCACCATCGCCCAATCAACCGAAGGGTTGCGCGCCATCAGCGCGGCAATCGGCACCGCAGCCAAATCATCGGCCCGAACAGAAGACAAGGCCCCGCCATAGCGGCCAATCGGTGTGCGCTGCGCGTCACAGATGAATGCGTTCATATTTCCTCCGAAGTTTCGGCGACGCTAGGACAAAGCGCGATTCGTTGCAATTTAAATGTTACGAATTATTCTAATTCAAAGATTTTCGGTAACATTAATGTTGCAGCTCTGGCGCTTGAGGCGGCGCGGGACTAGATTGATTGATGGCTGCGCGATGATCCGAAAGGTCAGATATGTCCCAAGATACACTGCTGTCTTTCAAGGTTGACGGCCTAAGCTGTGGCGCCTGCGCCGCACGGGCACAGCAGGCCATTGGTGCGGTGCCGGGCGTGCAGGGGGCGAATGTCAGCATCGCCAATCACACCGCAAGCGTGCGGATCACCGGGGCCGAAAGCGCACGGCTGATTGAGCAGGCCCTGACCAAAGCGGGCAAACCCGCGGTTCCCCACAAGATTGAACTTGAAATCGAAGGGATGCACTGTGGGTCGTGTGTCGGCCGCGCCGAGACCGCGCTGGAACACCTGCCCGGCGTGCTGCGCGCCAGCGTGAATTTGGCCAGCGCCCGTGCATTGGTCGAAAGCCTATCGGCCGATCCGGCCCCCTTGTTGTTGGCGCTTCGCAATGTCGGCCTGACCGGCAAGCTGCATGACGCGGGCGCCCCGCAAACCGATGAGCACGCCGATCAGGCGCGGGCGCTGGGGCGCATGACGCTTTGGGCGATGGCGTTGACCCTGCCGGTTTTTGTGCTTGAGATGGGCGGCCATATGGTGCCGGCCTTTCACCATCTGATCGCCCGCACCTTGGGCACGCAGCAAAGCTGGATGATCCAGTTTGTTCTGACCCTGCTTGTCTTGATCGGACCGGGCCGCCAGTTCTTTGCCTTGGGTATCCCCGCCTTGCTGCGCCGCGCGCCTGACATGAACGCGCTTGTCGCGCTTGGCACCGCCTCGGCGTTTGGGTTTTCGACGGTAACGCTTTTGTTTCCTGAAATACTACCCCCCGATGCCCGCGCCGTTTATTTCGAGGCAGCAGCAGTGATTGTCACACTGATCTTGCTTGGCCGTTTTCTTGAGGCCCGCGCCAAGGGGCGCACATCCGCAGCAATCCGCAAGCTGGCCGGTCTGCGCCCGGAAACCGCGATGGTCGAACGCGAAGGCACGCGCATTGAGCTGCCGCTGGCCCAGATTGAAATCGGCGACGTGATCCACCTGCGCCCCGGTGAACGCGTCGCGGTTGACGGCACCGTCACCCAGGGCGACACCTGGATTGACGAAAGCATGATCTCGGGCGAGCCGGTTCCCGCCGCAAAGCACCCCGGCGCACAGGTGATCGCCGGCACGCTGAACGGCACCGGATCCATTCAGTATTGCGCCACGGCGGTTGGCCGCGACACGATGCTGGCCCGGATCATCGCCATGGTCGAAGAGGCGCAGGCCGCCAAACTGCCCATTCAAGAGCTGGTCAACAAAGTCACCTTGTGGTTTGTCCCGGCGGTTCTGGTGGCCGCGGCGCTGACAGTTGCCCTGTGGTTTCTGTTTGGGCCGGCGCCGGCAATCACCCATGCGTTGGTGGCCGGGGTGTCGGTTTTGATCATCGCCTGCCCCTGCGCGATGGGCCTGGCCACGCCCACGTCGATCATGGTGGGCACCGGGCGCGCCGCTGAATTGGGGGTGCTGTTCCGCAAAGGCGATGCGTTGCAACGGCTGCAATCCATCCGAACCGTGGCCTTTGACAAAACCGGCACCCTGACCCAGGGCCACCCGGCGCTGACCGATGTGCATCTTGTCCCCGGCCAGACCGAAGACGCAGTGCTGGCCCTGGTCGCCAGCGTTGAGCGCGCATCAGAGCACCCGATTGCCAAGGCGATCTGCGACGAAGCCGAAAAACGGGGGCTGCACCTGCCGGCGCACAGCGCCTTTCAGTCCCTGACCGGCCTTGGAATATCGGCCAAGATCGACGGCCAGACCATCACGGTTGGCACGCAGCGCCTGATGGCGCAAAACGATATCGACCACAGCCCCCTTGCCACAGCGCTGTCGCGTTGCACCCAGGACGGCA
The DNA here is from genome assembly GCA_937138475.1 of uncultured Sulfitobacter sp. Taxonomy (GTDB): domain Bacteria; phylum Pseudomonadota; class Alphaproteobacteria; order Rhodobacterales; family Rhodobacteraceae; genus CAKZPD01. The sequence goes on from CAKZPD010000034.1 coordinate 139,970, forward strand.
AAACCCCGGTTCTGGTGGCGCTGGACGGTCAAATCGCGGGGTTGTTGGCGGTGTCGGACCCCATCAAACCCGAGGCGGCCCAGACGGTAAAAACCCTCCAAAATCAAGGGCTGCATGTTGTGATGATTACCGGCGACAATGCGCAGGCGGCGCAGGCCGTTGCAAATCAGCTGGGCATTCAGCAGGTCATTGCCGAAGTTCTGCCGGGCGGCAAACGCGACGCCATTGCCGATCTGTCCAAACACGCCCCGGTCGCCTTTGTCGGAGACGGCATTAACGACGCCCCCGCCCTGGCCAGTGCCGACATCGGAATCGCCATCGGCTCGGGCACGGATATCGCCATCGAAGCCGCCGATGTCGTGCTGGTGTCGGGCACAACATCCGGCGTGGCAACGGCCCTGACCATCAGCCGCGCGACCATGCGCAACATCAAGCAGAACCTGTTCTGGGCGTTTGGCTATAATATCGTCCTGATACCCGTGGCGGCCGGGGCGCTCTATCCGGCCTTTGGGTTGCTTTTGTCGCCGGCGCTTGCCGCTGGGGCCATGGCGCTCTCAAGCGTTTTTGTCCTTAGCAACGCGCTGCGGCTGCGGTTCGTTCCGGCAGAAGGGTGATCCTGCGCCGGGCTATCCCTGCAAGGGCCAATCTGTGATCTGGTGGAAAAACCCATCGGCATCTTCGCCCATCAACGTCAGCTTGGCCACCCGGAACGGATTTGGCAAATGCGGCGCAATAAAGGGTGCAAGGGCCGTCAACACATCGACACATTGCGCCTGCCCCAGCCGCCCCGTGAGGGTGATGTGGAAATCAAAATCGTCCATCACATAGGGATAACCCCAGGCCGCCAGGTTGTGCCGCTGCTGTGCGGTCAGATTGGCGCGGCTGCGCCGCTCTTGCTGGTCGGGGGTCAGCGGGGCACGCAGCGGCGCCAGATCCGTCACCACCTGCGCCGCCAATGCCCGGATAGCAGCCTGATCGCCGGTCGGGATCAACGCCAGAAAGCCATGGCGAACCGCAAGCCGCAGCCCATCGGCCTGCGCAGCGGCCAGCCCCTGAAACGCCGCCGCACAGGCCGCGATCAGATCACCTTGGCTTTGGCCCGCCCGCAGGGAAAAAGGCGCCATGATCGTTGCATGAAAACCATAGCGGCGCGGCTTTTGCGTGATCCGGGCCAAATCCACACCGGGAAAATCTGGCTGCGGGGCCGGTTGGCCTTGTGCGCTGTCCCACCCCAACCACGCAGCCCCGCGCGCGCCAAGCTGGCCCTGCGGCGTAAAATAAATCGCATAGCGCCCAAAGTTCATTGTTCCACCCCGCATCGCCCGATGGCCGACTTAATCCAGCCATCCCGCTGCGATCTGGCGCTTGTGCGCCACAACCGCATTGCGCATCAAGATCGCGACCGTCACCGGACCGACCCCGCCGGGAACCGGGGTGATCCAACCCGCGATCTCTTTGACCGCGTCTGTATCCACGTCGCCGACAATCTTCACACCCTCGGGGGTGTCGATCTGATTAATCCCGATATCAATCACAGCAGCGCCCGGTTTGATCATATCCGCCCCGATCAAATGCGGCTTGCCGACGGCCACCACAACCACATCCGCCCGGCGCGAATGCATTGCAACAGATCGCGTCATATGATGGCATACCGTCACGGTGGCCCCCTCGGCCATCAACATCATCGCCGCCGGTTTGCCGACAATTTCAGAATGGCCAACCATCACCACCTCAAGGCCCTTGAGGTTCAAGCCCGTTTCCTTAATTAGCTCGACCGAGGCAGCCGCCGTGCAGGGGGCCAATGCCACATCTGAATAGACAATATTGCCGATTGACGCCGGGTTCATCCCTTCGATGTCTTTCAACGGATGAATCGCCGACTGCAACGAGCGCACATTGATATGATCCGGCACCGGGCGCTGCAAAATGATGCCCAGCACGCTTGGGTCGTCGTTCATCTCAAGGATCAGCGCTTTGCATTCCTCTTGGCGGATCTGCGCAGGGAGGAATTTTTGCTCGAACGGCAGGCCGGCGGCGGCGGCCCCGCGCGCCTGATTGCGCACATAGACCGCCACTTCGTTGCTGTCGCCAATCGACAGGGATACCAAGCGCCCGATCTTGGGATGCGCAAGGGTATACTCTTGAACCTCGCTTAGAATGCGGGCCTTGACCGCTGTTCCGTCGATCAAGCGCGTATCGCGAAAGGTCTTTTTCTGGGTGTCACTGCGGGTCATGCTTGTCTTCCTGTCAACGGCGGTTGCGAATTTGCGCAACCATACACCGTCCGGCCCACAATCCGCAGAGCACGAGCGACAATTTACCGGTGACTTACGCCGCCCTTGGCATGATCACACCGTTTCAAGATAGCTGTGATATTCAAATTCCGTCACCTGCCGGTTAAAACGCATCTGTTCCTGACGTTTGCAATCCACCAACATCCGTTGCAAGCGCTGGGAATAAATGGATTGAATATAGGGGCCTGACTTGAACGCCTGAATGGCCGAGGCCCAGTCAAGCGGCAAATGCGGCAGTTCCTTGGCCAGCGAATAGGCATCGCCCGATACGGGCTCGGGCGGGGTCCAGCCTTGCTCTATCCCCAAAAGCGCGCCGCCAAGGACGCTGGCCAGCACCAGATAGGGGTTGGCGTCGGCGCCCGCGACGCGGTGTTCAATTCTGCGGGCCTTGTGATGCCCGCCCGGAATACGCACCGCAACCGTCCGGTTTTCATACCCCCAGGCCACACTTGACGGTGCATGGGTGCCCGGCAGCAGCCGGCGAAACGAATTCTCGTGCGGGGCAAAGGCCAGGGTATTTTCCTGCATGGTTTCAAGCAACCCCGCCACCGCGTTCAGCATCAAACCGCTGCCCTGATCAGCCCCATTGTCAAACACGTTGTTGCCGTCTTTGTCCAACAGCGAAAAATGCACATGAAAGCCGCTGCCGGCCCGCATCCCATAGGGTTTGGCCATGAAGGTGGCGGCAAAGCCGTGCTTGCGGGCGATGCCGCGCACCAGCCGCTTGAACAGCACCGCATCATCGGCAGCACGCAGGGCATCGTTGCAATGCAACATGTTGATCTCAAACTGACCTGCGCCGTTTTCCGAAATGGCCGAATCCGCCGGAATGCCCTGGGCCTGACAGGCGGCATAAACGTCGTTCAGAAACGCGTCAAAGTGCTCAAGCTCATCCAGCGACAAGGCACCGTCTGAATCAAGCCGCTTGCCCGTCACCGGTGATAAGGGGGGCTGGGGGATGGTTTCGCTTGGGTCAACCAGATAAAATTCCAGCTCGGTTGCGACAACCGGCGTATAACCAAGCGCCTGATATCGCTTGGTGATCGCGCTCAGCGCATGGCGTGGATCACCGGTGAATGGCGTGCCGTCCTCTTGATATAGCCAAAGCGGAATCAACGCGGTCGGGCGCGAAGTCCAGTTGATCGGCAAAATGCCCCGCCCGGTATGCTGGCAAACCCCATCGGCATCACCGGTTTCGAACACCAAGGCCGAAACCTCGATATCTTCGCCCCAAATATCCATCCCCGCCAGCGACAGCGGCATCCGCACGCTGCCCTCAAGGATTTTGGCGGTTTGATCCACATTCACCCGCTTGCCGCGCAGGGTGCCATTCAGATCGCAAATACAGGCGAATACGTTTTCGATGTCATCCCGTTCCGTTAACCAATCGAGCTGTTGATCACCCTGCATCGTCGCCCCGCCTGTATTTTGTGATATCTTTTGTTGAAATATGATAATAATAATTGTTGTGTCAACGGCGGATAATTTTTATCAATCGGCCAGCCCCACCAGCAGGAGCCGCAATGAACCAGGTTGTCAAAATCCCCTTTGTGCCCGCCGCAGATAACTTGACCGATCAAGAGACGACCTATCAGCGGCTGCGCACCGCAATCATGACGGGCGTTCTGGCGCCGGAAACCACGCTGACCTTTCGCGGCCTGTCCGAGGCCCTGGATTGCAGCCCCACCCCTGTGCGCGAAGCCGTTCGTCGGCTGAGCACCGAGAACGCAATCGAGGTTCTGGGAAATCGCCGCATGCGTATTCCGGCCATGACACCTGCCAAATTCGAAGAAATCGTAAACCTGCGCATCGCCCTTGAAAGCCATGCCGGAAGCCGCGCAATGCCATATATATCAGAGGCATACATAGATGAAATTGCCGCTGTCGATGCCGCGCTGGATGTTACGATGGCACGGGGCGATTCATCCGGCCTGACGATCCAAAACCACGAATTTCACCGCCTGATCTATACCGCCAACCCGCATCAGGTCACGATGCCGGCCATCGAAAGCATCTGGCTGCAACTTGGGCCGTTCCAGCATCAGGTGACCAGCGAAAGCCTGGAATACTATGTCGTGGATCGTCACAAGGAAATCATCGCCGCATTGCGCGCCCGCGACGCCGTCGCGCTGAGCGTGGCGATCGAGGCCGACATCCGGGACGGCATCTATCGGTCAGGGATGCAGTTCTTGCAACATCGCGCCCAGCGCCTGAACGCGCCAGCGGGCCCCAACCCACAGTCAGATTGACACAATCGTCACAGTTTGTGATATCATTTTTTCGTCTCTCGCCGCCAAGGGTTAACCCTTTTCCCGGCGCTTCAACCCCCAAAAGGATCTTAACCATGTCTAACGCAGACCTTGCCAAGCTTCGCGACAAAGCCATCGCCCGCGGCGTCGGAATGATGACACAAATCTATGCCGATCGCGCTGAAAACGCCGAAATTTGGGATGTTGAAGGCAATCGCTATATCGACTTTGCCGCCGGAATTGCAGTTGTAAACACCGGCCACCGCCACCCAAAAGTCATAGAAGCGGTGAAGGCGCAGCTTGATAAATTCACCCACACCTGCCATCAGGTTGTCCCCTATGCCAACTATATGCATCTGGCCGAGCGCCTGAATGCCCTTGTGCCGGGGGATTTCGACAAAAAGACGATCTTTGTCACAACCGGCGCCGAAGCCGCCGAAAACGCGGTGAAAATTGCGCGCGCCGCCACGGAACGCTCGGCGATTGTCGCGTTTTCGGGGGCATTTCACGGCAGAACATTCATGGGAATGGCGCTGACCGGCAAGGTTGTGCCCTATAAAAAGGGCTTTGGCGCGATGCCCGGCGATGTATTCCACGTTCCGTTCCCGGTTGGCCTGCACGGCGTGTCTGTAGAAGATTCGCTGAACGCGCTGGACAAATTGTTCAAGTCAGACGTCGACCCTGAACGCGTGGCCGCCATCATGATAGAGCCGGTCCAGGGCGAGGGCGGCTTTTACGAAGCCCCGGCGGCCCTGATGACACATCTGCGCAAATTGTGTGACGACCACGGTATTTTGCTTGTCGCCGACGAGGTGCAAACCGGTTTTGCCCGAACCGGCAAGCTTTTCGCGATGGAACACCACGGCGTCGTGCCCGACCTGACAACGATGGCCAAGGGGCTTGGCGGAGGCTTTCCGATTGCCGCCGTAACCGGCCGCGCCGATATTATGGATGCGGCCAATCCGGGTGGATTGGGCGGCACATATGCCGGGAACCCGCTTGGCATCGCGGCGGCGCATGCGGTGCTGGATGTCATCGAAGAAGAGTCCCTTTGCGACCGCGCCATGCAGCTGGGGGCGCGCTTAAAACAACGGCTGGAAAGCCTGCGCGATCGGGTGCCCGAGATTGTCGACATTCGGGGACCAGGTTTTATGAATGCCATCGAGCTAAATATAGCCGGAACAGATTCGCCCAACCCCGAACTGACCAACGCAATCAAGGCCGAGGCCCTGAAGCGCAATCTTATTTTGCTGACCTGCGGCGTCTATGGAAACGTAATCCGCTTTCTCGCGCCGATCACGATCGGAGATGACACCTTTTCAGAAGCGCTTGATATATTGGAAGAATCCATCATCGCGGCAAAGGGCTGAGGCGGAGTCAGCATCGGACGGGCCGCCAAATTGCCCGTCCGAGAAATTATTTTAACTTTAGATATTAGCTATTGCGCTTTCGATTTTTTAGTGTACAAATACTATTGTTGATTACGAGTAGCCAGGTAACTACAGTTTATTTTAACAAGTCCCATGAGATTAGAATAACGTAACATTCTGATTGTATTTGATGAAATAGATGAATCGAAGCGTTGGTAGCTCTTAATGCAAACCTCTGAACTGACCAAACATATGAATTCGGAAAATCCCCAGTATGTTTTTGCCGGGATGATAACGAACAAGGTTCTTGATGGCATTGCCGCCGGGATCGAAGATGTGCTGTCCGTTCACGAGGCGACCTGTAAAAAGTATCGCAAGATCTTCTCAATTTTCATCGAAATGACCCAGAATATTATCTTCTACTCTGATGAACGGGTACATCTGGAAAGTGACGAGGCTGGCTTTGGGGCGCTTGAAATCGCCCTGGACGGGACCGAGGTAAAAATAAGCGCTGCAAATCCTATTTCACGAGAGCAGCGTGATCGAATTGGCGATATCATGGATCTAATAACCAGATCATCCGCTGATGAGATTATCGCGATCCACAAAGCTAAAATGTTCGAGAGCATGGAAGATCCAAACAGCCGCGGTGCCGGCTTGGGATATCTCGACATTGCCAAAAAGTCAGTCCGGCCGGTTCATTTTGGTTTCGAAGAAACCAGTTGCGGAAGATTGTTATTCCATATCTCTGCATGGGCGTAATGGTAAGGATATTGAAATGGTACAGAAATTTGCACAAAAGACGATCAAAACACCTGAAATTATTTTTGACGAAAGCGCCGAAACAATAGAAATCAAGGGACGTTCCTACCCCGAGGATCTTAATGGTTTTTGGCAGCCACAGGTGGAACGTCTGAACGAGGTTATTCAACGCCTCCGCGCGCCCAAAGTTAAATTTGAGCTGAGCTATCACAACAGCGGCTCTACCCGTATTATCATGAACTTTATCCGCGAATGGGAAAAGCTGGCCGGCAATGGCATCAAGGTTTCCGTGGATTGGTTGTTCGACCCCGAAGACGAACAAACAGAAGAGCAAGGCATTGATTATTCTGAATTTTGTAAAGAAGTAAATTTCAACCTGGTGGCGATCCATTGAAACCCGACAAAAAGCACAAACGGGTTATCTCGAAAGGGACGGCCCTCTATAAATCTGGCGACCCATCGGGCATGATTTATATCCTGGAAAAAGGCGAGATCATGCTTGAGGGGGGCGGCGTTCAGGAAACCTTTAAAGAAGGCGAAGTGGTCGGCGCGTTTGACAGCCTTTTAAGGACGGAATATTCCAAATCCGCCTATGCCGCGACCCCATGCACGGTGACGCTTTTGTCGGCGGCTGAGCAGCTTGGACAATTAAAAGACAGCCTGTCTTTGAAAATCGTTTCGGCCTTGCTGTCTAAAACAGATCAGTCGGAACCGGGATACTGGTCTTAATGGAATTGCTGCAATTTTTCCCAAAAGAAGTCGTTGCCCCAAGCCACAAAAGCTTGGGGTTTCTCTACGTCGTCAAATCGGGAAGATTGCGGATCACAGATGAACAGAACAATGGCATTGCCATCTATGGGCCAGGAATGGCCGTTGGCTTGAATGAAATCCTGCTGGATCGCCAATTGCCCGGCACGCTGATCGCCGAACGGGCATCGACCGTTCTGGCGCTTGAAAAAAGCTTCTTGTTGGCCGATCTGGACGGCGTCGAGGACCATATTAAACAGTTTTTCAGCTGTATAAGCGATGCGATTGCCAAGCGCGCAGTCATGGCCTGACCCCAGAACCGCAACGCGCCTGCATCAAAACAGCACAAGCGCCGCCGTGCTGGCCATCAGGAAAACCACCGTCAGACGCTTGAACCAAACCCCGTTAATCCGCGACGCACAGGCCATGCCGGTCAAGGTGCCTGCGGCTGTCGGCAGGATCAACGGCGGCGCGCTTAGCCAGAAATCGCTGGCGATACCAGCCAGGCCGGCCTGGGCGCCAAAGGCCAGAGGATAGGCGAACAGGAACGCCACCAGGGTTGTGGCGCGCACCATGTCTTTGTCGCCCCGAATCGCTGTGGCATAGGCGGCAATCGGTGGGCCGGGCATGGCCAAGGCGGTGTTCAATGTTCCGCTGATGGCGCCCACGACGATACGCCGGGCCGGGCTGTCGCGCTCGGCGATGGGGAACCGTGACAGCACTCCGGTCGCCACCAACGTCATAAAGCCCACAACGCCCGCCGCAAACAGTTTTAGCGGCCCGATCGCAAGCGAAACCGCCAGCACGGCGCCAAGTGGTGTGCCAATCACGATCCCGATGAAAAGATGCCCCAGCAATCGGGGCCTGATCTTGGGCAGGGTCAACGGCGCCAACAAAACGGCGATCAAAAAGCTGAGCGCAATCGATGTTTGAATGGCGCCGATGCTGCCCAGATGTACCAAAAGCACCGGCCCGGCAATAACGCCAAAGCCGATGCCGGTGATGGCCTGCAACGCAGATGCGCAAAACACCACGGCCAAAACCAACAACGGCAGCGCCGCCGGGTCAAACATGGCCATCATCGGGCAATATCAGGCAAAGATCACCTGAAGGTCGGTATATTCCTCAAGCCCTTCTTGGCCAAATTCCACCCCGACACCCGACTGCTTGACCCCGCCAAAGGGCGCGTTGGGTTGAATCATACCGTGCTTGTTGATCCAGACCGATCCGCATTCCAGCCGTGTCGCCACGGATTTGGCTGCGTTGATATCGCGGCTCCAGACGGAACCGCCAAGGCCATTGGGGTTGTCGTTGGCCTTTTCGATTACCTCGTCGATGTCGCGGAAGCGAATGATCGGCAGGGCCGGGCCAAATTGCTCTTCGTCGACCAACCGGTCGCCATTTTGCAGATCGGCGATGATCGTGACCGGAAAGAAATAGCCTTGCTTTTGGCCATTGCGCCCCGGCGCCGCGCCGCCCAACAAGACCCGCCCCTTGCCTTGTGCATCCTTGACAAGATCAGTCACAATCGCAAGCTGACGGGCATTTTGCACCGGCCCGATCATCACACCGTCGTCGGCCCCATTTCCCACTGGCATCTTTCGGGCAAACTTCACCAGTTCGTCGCAGACGTCTTCGTAAACATCGTCATGCACATAAAGCCGTTTAAGGGCCGCGCAGGTTTGCCCGCCGTTCAGAAACGCGCCCCAAAACAGCCCTTCGGCGATTTGCTTTGGATCGACGTCGGGTAAAACGATACCCGCGTCATTGCCGCCCAGCTCAAGCGTCATGCGCTTCATCGTGTTGGCAGCGCTGGCATAGATTTTCTTGCCCGTCGCACAAGAGCCGGTGAAAACGATCTTGCCGATATCGCTGTGGCCGGTCATCACCGGCCCCAGATCATCGTCACCTGTCACACAGTTGACCACACCGCGCGGCAGAACCTGATTCATCAACTCAACCAAGCGCAACGTCGTCAGCGGTGTAAAGGGCGATGGTTTGATCACAACGGTATTGCCCGAAAGAACCGCTGGAATAATGTGCCAGATCGCAATCAAGACCGGGAAATTCCAAGGGGTGATTGACCCCACCACCCCGATGGGCTTTCGATAAAGCTCGACCCGGCCTTCGTTATTGTCTTGCAGCACCTTCATCGGCAACGACAGCGACGCGGTATATTGCGTCCAGGCCACGGCGGCCCCCACCTCCCAGCGTGCGCCCATACCGCCCAACGGCTTGCCCTGCTCGGCGGTCAAAAGCTGCGCCAGCTCTTCGGCATGTTCCTCGATGTTCTGGGCAATCCTGCGGCAGGCCGTCTGGCGTTTGCGCTCTGTCACTTCACGCCAGCTTTTGAACGCCACCTTCGCGGCGCGAATCGCGTCCTCAAGATGTGCGGTTTCGGCCAAAGGCGCCAAACCAATGGGTTTTTCGGTCGCCGGATTCAGCACCTCAAAACACTGTTTGGTTGGGACGCGTTTGCCATCAATGATCAAGCGGAAAGGGTCCATTGCTGTCTCCGTCACGGGCGCCGGGGCGGCGTCTTGTTGCCGTACCAGTCGCGAAAATGGTTTTTATGGGTCTCGGAATAGGCGCCGGGTTTCATATGTGCGTCATAGAAATCCAGATCCAAGTGATGCGCCTGCGCGAACAGGCTGATCTGCATTGGGTCAACGGTGGCGGGGAATTTGCCATAGGTTTCCCAGATATAGGTGCAGATATCCTTGACGCATTGCACCCCTTCGGGGCTGGCTTGCACGGTTGCCGCATCAAATTCATGGTTGGGCGCCGTGTGCGGCTTGATCATCCCTTTGGCTTCCCATTCGTCCATCTTCATCGTCGCACCGGCCAGGGCGGCATCGACGGCGGCGCTCATGTCTGGAAAGTTGGGCGGACAGAAGGCTTCGAACACGCCCGGACGCCCCACCGGAATTGGAAACGGATCCGATTTGGATTGAATGAACTTGAACCCAAGCCCCCGACAGGCCGGGGTGCCCCCCAGAACCACCGTTGCGGCAAACCCGCCATAGACCCAGCCGCCAATGCCCGTCGCCTGCATCGCCAGCGCGATCAGCTGTGACATAAAGGCGCCTTCGGCCAACATCCCGTCAGACAACATCTTTTCCAACCGGGAAAGCGGCATCACCTTCTTGCGCGAAAGGAATCCGCTGTCGACATATTTCTGATTGCCGCAGGGTTTCATGCCATTGCGGTCATCGACAATAAAATAGCCCCCATCCGCCCCGGCATAGCGCCCGGCCTTGGAATCGCACAGGTTCAGGACCAGCTTGATCATATCCTTGGTGACATCAATCACCGGCATGAACAGCGTCGTCCCCGGCTTGTTCGTCACCCAATGATTGTGCGGCCAGACCCCCGGTTCCTTGCCCGGCAGGTCCATGCGGCCATCTTCAAGCTTTTGCACATAGGTGTCATAGAACCCAAGAATTTTCTCTCGGTCGGACTTGCCTTCGTATTCCCGCATCTTGGTCATCTTGGCCTGATCGGCATTGACGACAAAAAGCCCGTGATCATTGGTAAAAAACAGACGCGCCCGGTGCGATCCCATCGCCGATGGATAGGGCTTGCCAATGGTTTTAACCATACCACCCGGCAGGGTTGTCTCGGCCAGAATTGGCCCGGTCGTTGCGGTTGCCGCCGCCACCAGCATCGCGGTTTCCAGATCGTTCAGGCCGACCGGATCATAGGCGGATTGGTATTGGAACGGCCCGGATTCCATCGCCATGCCCAGCCCGAACCGCCGCGAGCGGCGCCCCATGATCGCATCGAACAGCGGAAAATCCCAGGCCGCCTCGGCTTGGGGCGGCAGGCCCTCGGGCTTGTGCTTGGTCATTGCGCTGCTCCGGTTTGCTTGACGGCTTTGCGCGCGCCCAAAACCGCGCGCAGCAGATACCCCCAGGCGCCCGGCCGCGCCAGAACCAGACGGATAACCCGGCGCAGATCAGCGTCTGTCATTGTGGTCTCGGCCTCCCAGACGCCCATCTTCCCGCTAAGGATGATGCCATCGTCAGCCAATTTCAGGTCGTGCAAATCGAATTCAAATTCGCCCGCTGCTGAATCAATTTTCATTTTCGTTCCTCCCCACCCCGTTCAGGGGATCATTTTCCAATAGGCGTCTTTGCGGGTGATCAATCCCCCACCGATTTCGTATAAATCCATCCCCAACGAGGCCCGCCAGCGCCCGTCGGCCCCCATGAATTCAACCTCATAGGTCTGGATGACTGTTGTTCCCTTGAACCGCCAGACCGAAGCCGAGAACCTTGGCCCGTTTGGCATGGCAAAGCGCCGCTCCATCTCGGCAAGCGCCTCAGCCTTGCCATAGGCCACATCGCCATTCGGCAGATGCCACTGAAATGAGGGGGACAGGCAGGTTCCAATCTTGGCGATGTCCTGGGTGACAAAGCCTTCCTCGAACCGGGTGAACAGCTTTTTATAGCCGATCTCATCATCAGCAGGCACCGTCAAATCGGCGCGGGCAATCTTTTGAACCGTCTGATAGGCCCGATTTTCCCGGACACGCGCACCAATTGACAAACGTGGATGGTCGCCCTGGGCAACCTTGCGCGCAGAGATCGGCTCCTCAGCGGCGACCTTGCCGTTGGCAACAACCCGCGCGGCGGGCCGCTGCAAAGGATCTTGCGCCCGGCCAATTGTGGATGGGGCGATCTGCTCTTCTTGTTGATCGGCGGTATTGCCGACAACGCGCAACCCCAAGGCCCCGGTGTCGGGCTTTGCCTGTCGATCGGCCCGGCTGCTCCCGTCGCGCTTTCCCATCGTGACCCCTTTTGCGTCTTTTTCGCGTCTTTCAGACTGTTCTTACCCAATCTCATAGCCACCGCCCCGGCCCTGCGTCAAGCAAAATGAACGTCAGTTCACTTAGTGACGCGCCGTAAATACAAATCAAACCCCTTAAAAATACAGATATCTCAAATTTAACGAATTCATATTCATTTTTGTTGACAGATTGCCGCAGCCCGATCTAGGCTTGCCCTCACCAATCGCGCACAGACGCGTTTTATGGGAGGACAACGAATGAAAACCGCTACTCTCGCCGCTGCGGTGGCGATCACCATGACAGCGCTGGGCGCGCACGCAAAGGAATTGCGTCTTAGCGCCGCGCCGCCCCCGGCATCCCCTTGGGGCAAGATCACCCAAAAGTTTGTCGACAAAGTAACCGAGGTATCAGGCGGCGCACTGACCATCACGCCTTACATGGGCGGCAAGCTTGGCGGCGAACAGGATGTGGTCAAACAGATTGCCCGTGGCCGCATTGACATGGGCGTGATGTCCAACACGGCCATTTCTTTGCTGGTGCCAACCTTTGGCCTGTTGGCGTCGCCCTATGCCTTTGAAAGCGCCGAACAATTCGACTGTGTCATGGACAACCACCTGCTGAAAACCTTTGGCGATGAATTCGCCGCGGCCAAGGTGCATCCGCTCAGCTGGATGGAAGTCGGCTATCAGGTGGTGTTCAGCCAATCCGCCGGCGCCGTGCCCGAGGATTTCGCCGGCATCAAACTGCGGACCGCGCCGTCGGCAACCGATACATTGTTCATCAAACAAACCGGCGCAACCCCGGTTCCCATGGCCCCGAACGAGGCCGTGCCCGCGATGAAAACCGGCCAAGTGGAAGGGGCGTCGCAATTGTCGGTGTTTGGTATCGCAACCGGCTATGACAAGGTCGCCCCCCATATCGTCATGACCCGCCACCAACATCAAGTCGGGGCAATTATCATGTCGGATCGCGCCTGGGCCGGGCTGAACACCCAAGAAAAGGCCTGGATCGAAGAGGCCGCGCCAATTTTCCTTGAGCTGCGCGGCGCCATCCGCGGCGCCGAAGGCGCATTGCTTGGCAAAGCCGCCTCAGAGGGGGCGACGGTTGTCGATCTGGATGACACACAGCTTGCCGCATGGAAGGCCCTGGCCCCCGCCGCACAAAAGGCGATCCTGGCCGATTTGGGGAACGGCGCCGATGCCAAATGGCGGGAAATCGAACAGGCCAAATCCGCCTGCTCTGACAGCTAAGCCTGCATCAACGTGCTGCGCGCAATTCTCCGAGGGCTCACCTTTGCCGAAGCCATCGCGGCCACGATCTCTTACGGGGTCGTGGCCACGCTTTTGATGGTGGATGTGGTCGGCCGCGAACTCTTTGGTGCGGCCTTTCTTGGGCTTCAGCAACTGTCTGTCTATGGGGCGATTATCGCCGGATTTCTGGGCCTGACGCTGACCACCTCTGACAATGGGCACCTGCGCCCGGCGTTCATGGATTTCCTGTCTGGCCCCCGGTTCGATCCCCTGTTCCAACGCATCGGAGACCTCGTGTCTGCCGGCTTCTTTTTGACCGGCGCCTACATCTGCTGGGGCTTTGTCCAGGTGTCTATGGCCCTGGGCGATCGCGCGCCCGTGTTGTATTTCGTGCTGTGGCCCCTGCAATTGATCATCCCCTATGCCTTTGCCTCGGCGGGGCTGAAACACCTGATCTTTGGGCTGCGCCCCGATCTGAAACCCCAACCTGGCGATCCGGTGCACTGATATGGCTGCTGTTGTCCTCCTTCTTCTTGTGCTGCTGATGCTGGCCCTTCGGCAAAATATTATCGTGATTTTGCTGGGATCGGCGGCCTATGTTCACCTGATCTGGGGCGACGGACAGCTGGAATACCTGGCCGAAGATCTTTGGATCAGCCTCGACAACGCCCTGCTGCTGGCCATCCCAATGTTCCTTCTGGCGGGCAACGTCATGACGCGCGGATCCATCGCCCGGCGGCTGATTGATCTGGCCATCGCACTGACCCGCCCAATCCCCGGCGGGCTGGCTGTCGCCACGATCCTAAGTTGCGCGATTTTTGCGGCGATCTCAGGATCGTCGCCGGTGACATTGCTGGCGGTCGGCACCATCTTGTATCCCGCGCTGCTTGAGAACGGATACGACAAACGCTTTGCGCTGGGCGCGCTGACCTCGGGCGGCACGCTTGGCATCATCATCCCGCCGTCGATCCCGCTGATCCTTTATGGGGTGGTGACCGAAACCTCGATTGCCGACCTGTTCATCGCCGGAATCATTCCGGGCCTGATGATCGCCGGGGCGCTGGCGTTTTATTCGTTTTGGGTCAATCGCCATATGCCCGCCCAATCGCTGGACTGGCCCGAAGTCGCCCACAGCCTGCGGCGCGGCATCTGGTCGGCCCTGTTGCCGGTGATCTTGCTGGGCGGTATTTATTCTGGCCTGTTTTCCGCAACCGAAGCCGCCGCCGTCGCGCTGATTTACGCGCTCTTTGTCGAAATTTTCATCCATCGCGAATTGCGCCCGGTGGATTTCTTCCACACCGCCGTCGACACCGCCAAGCTGCTGGGCATGCTGTTTCCGATTGTCGCGGTCGCCCTCAGCCTCAAGACCATCCTGACCATCGAAGAAATCCCCGACGCGCTGGCCGCCTGGATCACCGCAACCGCCACCAGCAAGATCGCCTTTCTGCTGGCCGTCACGGTCTTTTTGCTGATTGTCGGATGCCTGTTCGACGTGATCTCAGCGATCTTGATCCTCGCTCCGCTGTTGCTGGTGCCGGCCATGGCCTATGGGGTCGATCCGGTGCATTTCGGCATTATTATGGTGATCAACCTCGAAATCGGCTTTCTGACGCCGCCGCTTGGGCTGAACATCATCGTCGCCATGACCGCCTTTCGCGAAAACTTCCTTGAAATATGCCGGGCCGTGGTGCCCTTTATCCTGCTCATCCTTGGGGTCTTGCTGATCGTTACCTTCATCCCCCAAACCGCGACGATGTTCCTGCCCTAAGCGGCACTGGCATTGGGGGCCAAAACATGGGAAGGACTCACCATGGACCTAAGCACAATCGACATCGACGAAGACATCCCAGGCGTGCGACCCGCGCGCCAACAGCGCAGCATGCTCATCCGTGACGCCTATATCCAAGCCGGGATTGACATGCTCAACACCCAGCGCCTCGCGGAAATAAAGGTCGCAGATCTGGCACAGGCGTGCAATGGCTCCGTCGGCAGCTTCTACACCCGCTTCGAAGACAAAGAGGCCTATTTTCGCGCCCTGCGCGCCGCCGCGATCGCCCTCTCAAACGCCGAAGCGCGCCGCCGTATCAATCTGGACCGGCTTTATGAAATGACCCCACCCCAGGCAATGGATGAAATGGTTGACCTGATGGCCGATCTCTTTACCGCGCCCATTCGCGGCGTGCTGCGCGAATCTCTGTTGCGCATCCTGGAACCCGACGATCCCTGGGCCCCAATGCGCGATTCCGCCCGCGACATCATGCGCAACTATCGCCGCGCCTTCGCCACCGAATTCCCCGGCTTTGACGAAGAACAAACCAAACAACGGCTCAGCTTTTGCTTCCAGCTGGTCGTCGGCACCCTGCAGAACGATCTGGTCAACGACTACCATATCTTTTCAACCAAGGATGCCTCCCTGCGCGACGGCCTCAAAGAAGTCCTGCGCTCCTACATGAACCTCCCCCCCCGATAACCACGCAAGCCCCCAAATCAGCCCCCTTCTTTTGTTCCCAAATATCCCCGCCGGAGGCTCCCGCATCTCGCCGCCAAGCGCCGCCGTTCAATATCCGCGCGCGATTTGGCCCGCCCGTGTTCTGCCCCCATCAACCCACCCAAGAATTGGCGTATTGCAAATTGCCGATCAAAGGGCTTTTCATGGTCTGATCACCACCTGTTATATCTTTATTGATGACAAGGTTGCGAAACGCCGCGGCGCATACAATCCAAACAAAAGGGCACCAAAATGAGCGTATTTGACGAAGATCTGTTTCGCAAAGGGCTAGAGCAACGCAAAAGCACCCTTGGCGCCAGTTATGTCGAGAACAATCTGGCGGCTGCGGATGATTTTACCCGCCCGTTCCAAGAGGCGATGACCGCATGGTGCTGGGGCTTTGGCTGGGGCGACGATGCCATCGACGCCAAAACCCGCAGCATGATGAACCTGTCGATGATTGGCGCGCTTGGAAAAATGCACGAATGGGAGCTGCACTGCAAAGGCGCGTTGAACAACGGCGTCCGCCCCGAAGAAATTCGTGCGATTATCCATGTCATCGGTATTTATTGCGGCGTGCCCCAGGCGCTTGAATGCTTTCGCGCGGCCCGCAAGGTCTTGGCCGAGGCAGGGGAAATCTAGATCGGCTCCGCTTGTGGGTGACAGCACAATATTGGGCTGACCAAATCCGGCCTTTCACCTGTTAGAAATTTTACTTATAACATAGCTATATTTTAAGCAGGTTTAGCGATGCGCATATTTATTTACATGTTCGCCCTTCTGGCGGCCGTCACCCCGGTATCGACCTGGGCCGAGGAAAGCGGCTTTGCCGGTGCCGTTGGGGCACTGTCCCGAGGGTTCTTGACCCAGCAAGACCAATTTGGATTTGGCGGGGGCACAGACAATTATTTTGCAAGGTTGCGCTTTCAGGATGCCAACGGCGATATCCGATCCCGCCTCAGCTTTGGGTTCGATCACGATGATGCCACGATCCTGTTTGACGACAGCTATCTTGAATATCACCGTGGCTTATGGGCGATCGGCGCGGGGGCCAAGGACCGGCATTGGGGCCCGTCGCGTTTCACTTCGTTGGTTTTGTCAGACAATACGCGCCCTATCCCCGGCCTGTATCTGTCGCGCGCGCCGGCGCGGATCGACAGCCCTTGGCTGGGCTGGATGGGCGCGGTATCGGGTGATATTCTGGTCGGGCAATTAGCCGAGCACACAGCCCCGGCAAAAACCAAGTTGCTGGGGATGCGGCTGGGGGTAAATCCCGCGCCAGGATGGGAGCTTGAGCTTGTCCGCATGGTTGAGTTCGGCGGCGATGGCCGGGACAACAGTCTTGGAACCTTTGTCAAGATCTTGTCCGGCCTAGAGGACGCCAACAGCATCGTGTCAAATCAGATCGCAGGCTTGGGACTGTCATACCAATTGCCCAGCCTGCCCCTGCGTGGCTATTTCCAGGCCGTCGGAGAGGACGAAGCCGGGTATTTGCCATCGTGCTTTTTCTATCTTTCGGGGGCAGAATACGAAACCCATTTCGCCGGAAGGCCCGCGCGGTTCACCCTCGAGGCGGTTGATACACGAGTTTCAAGAACAGCGTCCGGATTTTGTGGCCCCAACACCGCCTATCGCAATGGCCAATACGCCAGCGGCTATAGCCATTATGGGGCGACCATGGGCGCCCCCATCGACACCGAAGGCACGTCGATCACGCTTTATGGAGAGCACGCGCTGCGCAGTGTGGATTTATTCTGGTCATTTGGCCACTATGACATCAACCGCACCAGCCTTGCGACACACCGCTTGACCCCGCTCCGAGCAGATGGAGTTTTGACCGCCGTCGGCCTTTCGACGATGTGGTTTGAGACGACAGTATCCGGCGTCATCGCCTATCAAGGGTTTGACTTGACCGAGGCGGCGAGCGGGGTTTCGGTAGGGGTTCAGTTGCATCGTTCCTTTTGAAGGCTTGCAGAGCGCTTTGCAACATGGGGTCGCCATCGCAGCCGTTGGTGGGGGCCGCAAGGTGCGGGAGCCTCCGGCGGGGATATTTAGGGAACAAAAGAATTGGTCTGGGCGGGCGCGGGCGGGACGGGGCCGTAGGTTCTTGGGTTTTCGGACCAGACCGGGGCCGGCGCCGGGATTTGCACCGGGCCATTTGGGGTATCCACGGTCATGCGGCGCAGATGCGGGTGGTCTGACAGGGTTTCCATCGTGTTCACCGATGCCAATGCGATATCAGCGCGGGTCAGCAGATCGACGGCCGCCGCCGCTGTGTGGTGAGAGAATGCCCCGGCCACCAGCGCGTCCGTTTCCTGGCGGTTTTGCACCCGCGCCACATTGGTGGCAAAGCGGGGATCGCGCCCCAGGTCCGCGTTGTTCAAGACGGTTTCAGCCAAGGCCCGCCATTCGCGATCAGATTGGACCGCGATCAGGATCGGCGCGCCCTCTTTGGTGTGAAACACGCCGTAGGGGGCGATTGACGGATGGGCAAGGCCGACGCGCTGGGGCGGCGTTCCGTTTTCGTAATTCAGCAGCGGCACGGTCAGCCATTCGGCCATCACGTCAAACATCGACAGGCTGATTTGTGCCCCCCGGCCGCTGATGCTGCGGGCGATCAACGCTTCGAGGATGGCGGCATGCGCGCTGGCGCCAGTTGCAATATCGACGATCGACACCCCGACGCGGGCCGGTTCGGACGGGCCGCCGGTGATCGAGCACAGCCCGCTTTCGGCCTGGATCAACAGATCATATGCCTTACGGTTGGCCAGCGGGCCGCTTTCGCCATAGCCCGAGATCGAACAAGATATCAGCGCCGGGTTTTCCTGGTGCAGCCGCTTTGGGTCAAACCCCAACCGCGCCAGGGCACCGGGCTTGAGGTTCTGGATCAACACATCCGCCTTGGCAATTTCAGCGCCCAGCGCCGCTTTGCCCTCAGCGCTGCTGAGATCCAGCGCCAAGCTGGTTTTGCCGCGGTTGAGCCAGACGAAATAGCTGGACTGTCCGCGCGCAGCCTGATCATAGCCGCGGGCGAAGTCACCCTCGGGGCGTTCGATCTTGATCACATGTGCCCCGGCATCGGCCAAGCGTGCCGAAGCAAAAGGCGCCGCGACCGCCTGTTCGACGGCGACAACCGTCAAGCCCTTGAGCGGCAGCATCAGAACGACCTTGGCATGCCAAGCACATGCTCGGCGACATAGGCAAGGATCAGGTTGGTCGAGATGGGCGCCACTTGATACAGCCGGGTTTCACGAAACTTGCGTTCCACGTCATATTCATTGGCAAAGCCAAAGCCGCCGTGAAATTGGATGCAGGCGTTTGCCGCCTCCCAGCTGGCTTTGGCCGCCAGGTATTTGGCCATGTTGGCCTCGGCGCCGCAGGGTTGGCCCTGATCGTAAAGCGCACAGGCGCGATAACGCATGAGATTGGCGGCTTCGACCTCGATGAAGGCTTCGGCGATGGGGAATTGCACCCCCTGATTTTGCCCAATCGGGCGGCCAAAGACCTGACGCTCTGAGGTATAGGCCGTCACTTTGTCGGTGAACCAATAGCCATCGCCGATACATTCCGCCGCAATCAGCGCCCGTTCGGCGTTCAGACCGGTCAGGATATAACGAAAGCCTTTGCCCTCTTCTCCGATCAGGTTTTCCTCGGGGATTTCAAGGTTATCGAAGAAAATCTCGTTGGTTTCATGATTGACCATATTGGCAATGGGCTTGACCGTCATGCCGGTTTTCATGGCCTCTTTTATATCGACAAGAAAGATAGACAGCCCGTCAGATTTCTTTTGCACCTCGGCCAGGGGGGTGGTGCGGGCCAGCAGGATCATCAGATCGGAATGTTGCACCCGGCTGATCCAGACCTTTTGCCCATTGATCACATAGCGGTCGCCTTTTTTCACCGCCGTCGTCTTGATCTTGGTGGTGTCGGTGCCGGTTGTCGGTTCGGTCACGCCCATCGACTGCAAGCGCAATGCGCCGCTGGCCAATTTGGGCAAAATACGCTCGCGTTGCTCTTGTGATCCGTGGCGCACCAAGGTGTTCATGTTATACATCTGCCCATGGCAGGCGCCCGAATTGCCGCCGGCGCGGTTGATTTCCTCCATGATGACGCTGGCTTCGGTCAGGCCCAGACCGGCACCGCCATAGGCCTCGGGGATCAGGGCCGCCATCCACCCTTCCCGCGTGAGCGCATCGACAAAGGCCTCGGGATAGGTTTTTTCCTCATCGACTTTGCGGTGGTATTCGGGGGGGAATTGGGCGCAGAGGGCCTGGATACCTTCGCGAAGATCCTGATGCGCTTGGGGGCCAGCGGTCATTCTTATTCCTTCCGTTTTTGTTTGACCTAGCGTCCGGGCACAAGAATGGCAAACGCGCATCCCCCGCCCCTGGCCCGGCACAGATCGCGCGATCCACGATAGCGCCTGCACCAGACGACGCATAAGCTGCGCCCAAGGTCAAGATGGATGCCCGCAGCGCCAGACAATGTGCCGCCTTACCAAGGCCCAGCCCCCCACAGCAAGCATCTTGCAAGCGCCGCGCGGTTGCGGCACCAAGGGGGCATGACCAAGACATTGCTTTCCATTGGCCACGGCTATTGCGCCCAGCGGCTGGCGCCGCGCCTGATTGACCGGGGATGGCAGGTCATTGGCACCACGCGCAGCACACAAAAGGCGCAGGATTTGGCGCAGACCGGCATCACCCCGGTGATTTGGCCGGGCACCGATCTGGCCCCGCTGCTTGATCGGGTCGATACGGTGTTGGTGTCTGCCGGGCCGGGGGCGCAGGGGGATCCTGTGTTGGCCAGCCTATCCGGCGCCTTTAGACGGGCCCATCATTTGCAATGGGTCGGATATTTATCAACCACCGGGGTTTATGGCGATCATCAGGGCGGCTGGGTTGACGAAGAAACCCCGCTGGCGCCCAGCACCGCGCGGGGCCAGGCCCGAATGCAGGCCGAGGCCCAGTGGCAGGCGCTTGGGCTGCCGTTGCACATCTTTCGATTGGCCGGCATCTATGGCCCCGGTCGCGGGCCGTTCTCCAAGGTTCGGGCGGGCACCGCGCGGCGCATCATCAAACCGGGCCAGGTGTTTTCCCGCATCCACGTTGACGACATCGCAACTGTGCTGATGGCGTCGCTTGACCGCCCCAACCCAGGCGCGATCTATAATCTGTGTGATGATGACCCGGCCCCGCCACAGGATGTGATTGCCCATGCCGCTGCGCTGCTGGGGCTGCCGGTGCCGCCAGCCATCGCCTTTGATCAGGCGGAAATGACCCCAATGGCCCGCAGCTTTTATGCCGAAAGCAAACGGGTGCGAAACGACCGGATCAAATCCGAACTGGGCGTCCGGCTGGCCTTTCCCGATTACAAGACCGGCTTGGCCGCCATGTTGCCCCGCGATCCGGCCTAAACCATTTCAACGCAAACCCGCCATCACCAAGCGCTGCCTGAAATCATGGATTTGGGTGCGTCAGATGATGCGTGATGTTTAAAGCGAACGTCGCAATGGTTCAGGCGCGGCGTTCGCCGATCTGGGCGATGCCCAGCGTGTCCAGAACCTTTGCCTCGATATGTTCGGCATTCATCTGCGCCGCTGCATACATGTCGGCAGGGCTGGCCTGATCCAAAAAGACATCCGGCAGGACCATCGACCGAAAGGCAAAGCCTTTGTCAAAGACGCCCTCTTCGGCCAAAAGCTGGGCGACATGGCTGCCAAAACCACCGATTGCCCCTTCTTCGATGGTGATCAAGGCGGCGTGCTCTGCCACCAGCGCCAGGATCATCTCGCGGTCCAGGGGTTTGGCAAATCGTGCATCCGCCACGGTTGGGGTAATCCCCTTGGCGGCCAGATTCTCGGCGGCTTTTTCCACTTCGGACAGGCGGGTGCCAAAGGACAACAGCGCCACGCGCCCGCCGTGTCTGACAATCCGGCCCTTGCCGATCTCAAGCGGGATACCCCGTTCCGGCAGATCGACCCCGGTGCCTTCGCCGCGCGGAAACCGAAAGGCAATCGGCCCGTCATCATGGGCCGCAGCGGTGGCAACCATATGCTTTAGCTCGGCCTCATCCGCGGCAGCCATCACCACAAACCCGGGCAAATTGGCTAAAAACGCCACATCAAACGCCCCGGCATGTGTCGCCCCATCGGCCCCCACCAACCCGGCGCGATCTATGGCAAAGCGCACGGGCAACCGTTGAATCGCCACATCATGCACCACCTGATCATAACCGCGCTGAAGGAACGTCGAATACATCGTGCAAAAGGGCTTTAGCCCGCCCGCCGCCAAAGCGGCTGAAAAGGTCACGCCATGCTGCTCTGCTATGCCCACGTCGAAACACCGGCTTGGATACCGCTCCGCGAACAGATTAAGCCCGGTGCCATCTGGCATTGCCGCAGTCACAGCGCAGATCTTGTCATCCAAGGCCGCCTCTTGCAGCAACCCTTGGGCAAAAACATTGGTATAGCTGGGCGCGTTTGACGGGGCTTTCTTTTGCTCACCGGTCAGCACATCGAATTTTGCCGTGGCGTGCCCCTTGTCCCGCGCCCGTTCCGCCGGGCCATAGCCTTTGCCCTTTTTGGTCAGAACGTGCAGCAAGATCGGCCCGGTGGCGCGATCGCGAATGGTGCGCAACACCGGCAACAACTGGTTCAGGTCATGACCATCAATCGGCCCGATATAGCTAAAGCCAAGCTGCTCAAACAAGGTGCCGCCAACGGCAATGCCCTTGAACATATCCTTGGCGCGCTTTGCCCCCTCGCGGAAGGGCTCTGGCAACAGGCTCAGCGCGCCCTTGGTGGCGGCCTTGAAATCCTGAAACGGGGCTTCGGCGTAAAGCCGGCTCAGATAGGCCGACAAGGCCCCGACCGGCGGCGCAATCGACATTTCATTGTCGTTCAGGATCACGATCATACGTTTTTTCAAATGACCGGCGTTGTTCATCGCTTCGAACGCCATGCCCGCGCTCATGGATCCGTCACCGATGACCGCAATCGCATCGCCCAACCCTTCGGGCACGACCCCGCCCAGATCACGCGCAACCGAAAACCCAAGGGCCGCCGAAATCGACGTCGAACTATGCGCAGCGCCAAAAGGATCAAAAGGGCTTTCGGATCGTTTGGTAAACCCACTTAGACCGTCTTTTTGACGCAACGTTCGAATACGGTCGCGGCGCCCGGTCAAAATCTTATGTGGATAACATTGGTGGCCGACGTCCCAAATAATCTTGTCGCGCGGCGTATCAAACACCGCATGAAGCGCCACCGTCAGCTCAACCACACCCAGCCCGGCCCCCAGATGCCCGCCCGTCACCGACACCGCTGAAACCGTCTCGTTCCGCAGTTCGCGCGCCAGCTGCACCAATTGGCGATCCGGCAGGCGCTTGATATCTGCCGGATGGGCGATGGTGTCCAGCAAAGGGGTCTGGGGCCGGTCTGCCATGATCTTGGTCCTTTAATGCTGGCGCGCGACGACAAAGCGGGCCGCGTCGCACAGGATATCTGCCTGCCTGCCATAAGGCGCCAGGCTTTCGCAAGCGGTCTCGATCAGGTCTTGCGCACGCGCCCTGGCCCCCTCAAGCCCCAGATGCGACACAAAGGTCGCCTTGCCGGCGCCCGCATCCTTGCCCGTGGCCTTGCCAAGGGTTTCCGGCGTGCTGGTCACGTCTAAAATATCATCGGCAATCTGAAAGGCCAGCCCCAGCGCCCGCGCATAACCCGCAAGCGGCGCAGGATCATCCCCCGCGATCACCGCCCCTGCGGTGGCGGACCATTCGATCAAGGCTCCGGTCTTGCCGCGCTGCAACGCGGTGATCTGCGCCAAGGACAACGGCACAGGCGCGGTCTCGGCGGCGATATCTTCGGCCTGTCCGCGGACCATGCCCGCCATGCCCGCCGCCCGCGCCAACCCCAGCGCCAAGCGCCCGGCGGCGGTCGGGGTCAAGCCGTTCTTGGGGTCGCAGATCAGCTCAAACGCCAAGGATTGCAACGCATCCCCGGCCAAAATCGCGGTTGCCTCGTCCCATTTGCGATGCACGGTGGGCTGCCCGCGGCGCAAATCATCATCATCCATCGCCGGCAGATCGTCATGCACCAAACTATAGGCATGCAGGGCCTCAATCGCACAGGCCGGCGCCAGGGCCAGATCCGCCACCCCATGCAGGCGGGCGCTCTCGTGAACCAAGAACCCGCGCAACCCTTTACCGCCGGCCGTGGCATGGGCCATCGCATCAATCAAATCACTGCGCGGCTGGCTTTGCCATATCTGTTCAAACTGCGCTGCGATGGCCTGGGCCGCACGGCGCAGCTGCGCATCAAAGCCCGTCAACCGCCGTCGTCCCGGCTGGCGCACCGGCGCCATCCAAAGTAATGGCCGCCACCTTTTCCTCGGCCTCGCGCAGTTTGGTCTCGCACCGTTTCTTCAAGGCCGCACCACGCTCATAAAGCCCGATACTGTCCTCCAGCGGCGCATCACCGCGCTCAAGCAACCCCAAAACCCGCTCCAATTCGGCCATCGCCTGCTCAAAGCTCATCTCTTCCACTGCGATTTCGTCCATGCCGCCCCCACTGCTCGCGTCCCGGTCGCCGCAACATAGGCCGTCGCCCCGGCCAAGACCAGCCGATCGCCACTTCTTTTGTTCTAAAATATCCATCGACAGCGCCGCCAGGAACCTTGGGATCAGGGGCGCGCATCCCGTCAACGCCAACCCAACGGCGGCCCCGGCGACGCAAGGCGGCCGTTGGCAATAGAATTTCTACTGCCATCACACCGTCATCCCGCGCGCTTTTTGGCATTTTCAACTGAAAATAGCCCGCCGGTCGCCCAACGATTATTCCGGTGCCAGCATATATCCTGCGCCGCGCACGGTTTGCAAAAACCGCGGCTGTTTGGGGTTGTCCTCGATCTTGCGACGCAGCCGGGTGATCTGCACATCTACGGCGCGCTCTTGCGCTTGGCCGCGGTCGCGCCCCAGCTCTTCGACCAGCTTGGCGCGGCTGATGGGTTCATGGCACCGCGCCGAGAATATTTTCATCAACTGCATCTCGGTGGCGGTCAGGCGGATCAGGGTTTCGCCCTGCCACAGCTCTCCGCGCTCAAGATCATAGCGGATGGCACCCAGCTGCAACAGCTTGGGGCGGATCTCTTGCACCGGGGTCTCTGGAACGCGGCGCAATATGGCGTTGATCCGCAGCAGCAGCTCTTTGGGTTCGAAGGGTTTGGTCAGATAATCATCCGCGCCGGCCTCAAGCCCTTCGATCCGGTGGGCGGTTTCCCCCTTGGCCGTCAACAGCAAAATCGGCACCGCAAGGGTTTCGCGCAGGCTTTTGGTCAGGGCGATGCCGTCTTCTTGCGGCATCATCACATCCATCACGATCAGATCAAAATCCAGACCGGACAGAATGCGGCGGGCGTGGGCGGCATCGCGGGCCGCCGTGACCAGAAACCCGGCGCGCATCAGGAATTTCTGCAACAAGACGCGGATGCGTTCGTCATCGTCGATGATCAGCAGATGGGCATCCTGAGCGCTCATGTCGTGTTCCCTCTGAGTTGCGCAAAGGCGCGGCGCATATCCTTGTCCATCATCGCCTCAAGCACGGTGCGAAACCCGGCCACCGCATCGGGGCCGGCGTCGCGAAAGGCCATGCGCATCCGGGCACGCTGGGCGTCGGACAGGGTTTGCTCAAGCGCCTTGCCCTCGTCGGTCAGGAACAAATGCCGTTCGCGGCGGTCGGCCTTGCCGACCTTGCTTTCCACAAGGCCATCTTCGATCAAGGTGCGCAGCACCCGGTTCAGCGATTGTTTGGTCACACCCAGAATATTCAGCAAATTATTCACCGTGGTGCCCGGCGCCCGGTTGATGAAATGCACTGCCCGGTGATGGGCACGGCCATAGGCCATCCCCGCCAGAATGCGATCAGGATCAGCGGTAAAGCCGCGATAGGCGAAGAACATCGCCTCAATGCCTTGCCGCAATTGCTCATCGGTGAGAAACAGAAGATTCTCGCCGCTATAGGAGTTGACGGGGCGCCCTTCAGCCATGGTGCTTTACTGTTTCCTTGGTCACATCTTGTGTCAGCATACGTCAGCGTTGTTGACATTCCAAGGGTGAAGGTCTAGTGAATCACAGGTTTTGCGCAACTTTATGTCCGTTTCGGGCGTATTTCGCGCAACAATCGGAAATTTAATACCTTGAACTTGGGAAGGAAATAGAATGGCGGGCGCATATGATGATCGCGATGGGTTTATCTGGATGGACGGCCAGATGGTCGATTGGCGCGATGCAAAGGTGCATATTCTGACGCATGCAATGCACTATGCCTCGTCCGTGTTCGAGGGTGAGCGCGCCTATAACGGCAAGATTTTCAAAAGCGTGGAGCATTCCGAGCGGCTGAAGCGATCCGCGCAGATGATTGATTTCGAGATCCCCTATAGCATCGACGAAATCGAAGCCGCCAAAGCCCAGGTGCTGGCGGCGTCGGGGTTGCAGGATGCCTATGTGCGGGCCATTGCCTGGCGCGGTGCCGGCGAAGATATGGGCGTGGCCTCGGCGCGCAATCCGGTGCGCATGGCGATCGCGGCCTGGGCCTGGGGCGCCTATTATGGCGATGCCAAGATGAAGGGCGCCAAGCTTGATATCTCTAAGTGGAAGCGCCCATCGCCCGAAACCATTCCCAGCCACGCCAAGGCGGCCGGGCTGTATATGATCTGTACCATGTCCAAACACGCCGCCGAGGCAAAGGGCTGTTCGGATGCGATGATGTTTGACCATCGCGGCTATGTGGCCGAAGCCACCGGCGCCAACATCTTTTTCGTCAAGGACGGCGAGGTTCATACCCCAACGCCTGATTGTTTCCTGAACGGAATCACCCGGCAGACGGTGATCGGAATGCTGAAAGAGCGCGGGATCACCGTGCATGAGCGGCACATCCTGCCCGATGAACTGGAAGGTTTTGAGCAGTGCTGGCTGACCGGCACAGCCGCTGAGGTCACCCCCGTCGGCCAGATCGGCGCCTATAACTTTGAGGTGGGCGCGCTGACCCGCGAGATCGCCGAAAGCTATGAGGCGCTGGTGCGCGCCTGAGCGTTTCCAGGGTGATTTCGGGGCGCGGGGCCGCAGCTGGCCCGGCGCCTTGCGATGATTTGACGCCAGCAGCGCCCTGTCGGGTGGACCGCAGGGCCGTGTTGGCGCCCCGTCCATCTGCGCCGAGCTGGGGGCCAGCCCCCAGACCCCCGGGATATTTGGCAACAAAAGAAATCCGCTGTGCTGATGCCGGGCGGGTTAGAAATCGACGCCGCGCTGGGCTTTGATGCCGGCGTGATAGGGGTGCTTGATTTCGGTCATCTCGCTGACCAGGTCGGCATAGTCCATCAATTCGGGTTTGGCGTCGCGGCCGGTCAGGATGACGCCGGTGCGGGGGGCGCGGGCGCGCAGGCCGGCGATGACAGCCTGAACATCCAGGTAGTCATAGCGCAGGGCGATGTTGATTTCATCGAGCACGATCAGGTCGAAGGCGCCGCTGGCCATCATATCGCTGGCTTTGGCGAAGGCCGCCTGGGCCGCGGCGATGTCTTGGGCCTTGTCCTGGGTATCCCAGGTGAAACCGTCGCCCATGGTGTGCCATGTAACAGTGCCCAGTTTGTCGAAGAATTGGCGCTCGCCTGTGATCCAATTGCCTTTGATGAACTGCACGACCCCGACCGATTGCCCCCAGCCAAGGGCGCGGATGATCACGCCGAAAGCGCTGGAGGATTTGCCCTTGCCGTTGCCGGTGTGCACCAGCACCAGACCTTGGTCCGGGTCTTTGGCTTGGGCGGCTTTGGCCCGCTGTTCGGCCTGAAGCGCCTGCATTTGGGATTTATGGCTGTCTGCGTCTGTTTCGGTCATGGGGTGTCCTTTGGTGTCAGGGGGCGCCTTGCGGCGCCGTGGTTTTCTTGGATTTGCGGGTTTCGATGCCCAGGGCCCGTTCACGCCAGATGATCAGCACACCGCCCACCGTCACCAGAAGCGCGCCAAAGATCATTGAGCCGGTCGGCAGTTCGGCAAAGACCAGATAGCCGATGAGGCTGGCGAAGATCATCGAGGCATAATCGAAAGGGGCCAGCACCGAGACGCCGGCGAACCGATAGGATGACGTGACCATGATTTGCGCCACACCGCCCAGCACGCCGGCCAGCACCAGCAGCTCTATTGCGTTGCTGCTGGGCCAGACCCAGCTGAGGGCCGGATGCGGCAGGGCAAGGCCCAGCGGCAGCGTGGTCAGCGCCAAAGCGGATGCGGTGACCGAGAAATAGAACACGATTGCCGCCGTGTGGTCGGTTTGCACCAATTTGCGCACATGGATTTGCACCAGCGCCCGCATGATCGAGGCCGTCAGCACGAAAAGCACCCCCAGCCGCGCCGGGTTATCCATGGTGCCGCCGTCCAGCGACAGGCGCGGCGCGATCACGATCAGCACGCCGATCAGGCCCAGCACCACGGCCGAGACACGGATCAGCCGGATGCGCTCCCCCAGAAACACCGCGGCAAAGATCACTGTGAACATCGGCGTGGCATAGCCGATGGCTGTGACTTCGGGCAGGGGCAGCAGGCCGAGGCCGGCAAAGGTCAGGCCCATGGCGGTGGTGCCAAACAGGCCGCGCCAGACATGGCCAAGGATGTTGTTGGCCCGCAGCCCGTCGCGCAATTGGCCGCGCTGCCAGAGCCAGAGCGCGATCACCGGCAGGGCGCAGGCGGATCGAAAGAACACCGCCTCGCCGGGGGGGACGGTTTCCGAGGCGGTTTTGATCAGCGCCGACATCACCATAAAGATGAACACCGCAGCCAGTTTGAGGCTGATGGCAAGGCCAAAACGGTTGGGCGTGGAAACGGGTGTCATGGTGCATCACTGCGCCCTTGGCCGGGAAAGATCAACCCGGCCAAGGGCGCAGTCTGGGTTAACCGATGTGGCCGCGGTTCTTGCCGATTTGGCCGCGATGCAACAGCATGTGATCAAGCAACACACAGGCCATCATTGCCTCGGCGACGGGAACGGCACGGATGCCGACACAGGGGTCATGGCGCCCTTTGGTAATGATCTGGGTGTTCTCGCCGCTGCGGGTGATGGTGTTGCGGGTGGTCAGGATACTTGAGGTCGGTTTGACAGCAAAACGCAGCACGACATCCTGGCCCGTGCTGATGCCGCCCAAAATTCCCCCCGCGTGGTTGGACCCATAGACCGGGCCGTTTGGCCCCATCTGGATTTCGTCGGCGTTGGCTTCGCCGGTCAACATCGCGGCAGACATGCCTTCGCCAATTTCGACGCCCTTGACGGCGTTGATGCTCATCATTGCGGCGGCCAGATCGGTGTCCAGCTTGCCATAGATCGGCGCGCCCAGACCCGCCGGCACGCCGCGGGCCACCACCTCGATTACTGCCCCGACCGAGCTGCCGGCCTTGCGCAGCGCGTCAAGACGTTCGGCCCATTGATTTGCCATGCCGGCATCGGGCGACCAAAAGGGGTTTTGATCAATCTGCGCCCAGTCAAAAGCATCACGGTCAATCTTGTCGGCGCCCATTTGCACCATATAGCCGGTGATCCGCAGATCCGGGCACAGCGATGCGATGGCGGCCCGCGCCAAACCACCGGCGGCAACCCGGCTGGCGGTTTCGCGGGCGCTGGACCGACCACCGCCGCGATAATCGCGAATGCCGTATTTCTGGTAATAGGTGATATCCGCGTGTCCGGGCCGGAACTTGTCGATGATATCGCCGTAATCCTTGGACCGCTGATCGGTATTTTGGATCAACAGCTGCACCGGGGTGCCGGTGGTCTGGCCCTCAAACACTCCGGACAGGATCTGGACTTGATCTGGCTCTCGGCGCTGGGTGGTGTATTTGTTTTGCCCCGGTTTGCGCTTATCAAGCCAATGCTGAAGCATGGCTTCGTCAACCACCACCCCCGGCGGGCAGCCGTCAACGGTTGCACCGATTGCCGGCCCATGGCTTTCGCCCCATGTGGTCACGCGGAAAAGATGTCCAAAGCTGTTCATCGACATATGCGGGCTCCTTCTTGGGGGTGCTTACCCGCAGCGATGCAAGGGCTCAAGGTCTTTTGGCTTGCGCGGGCCGCGGCAAGGCCCTATCGATGCGCTTACCTCGGGGGGCCTTCTGGCTGAGATACGCATATGCGTGGACCCGTTGAACCTGAACCGGTTAACACCGGCGGAGGGAAGGTCTTGGAATTCTCCACCTTTTCCGACGCCGCATTAATGGAGGATACAATGAAGTATCTTGCTTTTGCAGCGGGCGCGGTTTGCGCCTCGGCCGTATGGGCCGAAACACCTGAACTGACCATCTATACCTATGACAGCTTTGTGTCGGACTGGGGCCCCGGCCCGGCGGTCAAGGCCGCGTTCGAGGCCGATTGCGCCTGCACGCTGAACTTTGTTGCCGCCGGCGATGGCGCGGCCCTGCTGGCCCGGTTGCAACTTGAGGGCGGTCGCTCTCAGGCTGATATCGTGCTGGGGCTGGACACCAGCCTGATCGCGGCCGCCAAAGACACCGGGCTGTTTGCACCGCACGCGGTCAACGCCAGCTTTGATTTGCCGATCACCTGGGCCGATGACAGTTTTGTGCCCTATGATTGGGGGTATTTTGCCTTTGTCCATAACGCCGGTATGGCCGCACCGACCAGCCTGCGGGCCTTGGCCGACAGTGACGCCAAGATCGTCATCCAAGATCCGCGCTCCTCGACGCCGGGGTTGGGATTGCTGATGTGGGTCAAGGCCGCCTATGGCGATGCAGCCCCGGCGATCTGGGCCGATCTGGCGGACAATATCGTCACCGTCACCAAGGGCTGGTCCGAGGCCTATGGGCTGTTCCTTGAAGGCGAGGCCGATATGGTGCTGTCTTATACCACTTCGCCGGCCTATCACCTGATCGCCGAAGAAGACAGCAGCAAGGCCGCCGCCGCCTTTGACGAGGGCCATTACATGCAGATCGAAGTGGCCGGAAAACTGGCCGCTTCGGATCAGCCCGAGCTGGCCGATGCGTTCTTGTCATTCATGGTCAGCGACGCCTTCCAGTCGATCATTCCAACGACGAACTGGATGTATCCGGCGGTGGTGCCTGCGGCGGGGTTGCCGGATGGGTTCGACAGCCTGATTGCCCCGCAAAAGGCGCTTTTGCTGGATGCTGATGCCGTGCCGGCGCTGCGCGAAGAAGCCTTGCAGGAATGGCTGAGCGCGCTGTCGAAATAAGCAAACGCAGCGGGATTGCGGCGGCGGGGTTTGTCGCCGCCGTGATCCTTGCGGCGTTGCTGGCGGTCTTGGCACGGGCCGAGGGCGCCGGTTTGGGCCCGGCCGATTGGGCGGCCCTGCGGTTCACCGTTGTGCAGGCCGCATGGTCCAGCGCCCTGTCGGTGGGCTGTGCGATTTTTCTGGCGCGGGCCTTGGCGCGGCGGCGGTTTTGGGGCCGGCGGGCGATGATCACCCTGCTGGGGGCACCATTTATTTTGCCGGTCATCGTTGCGGTTCTTGGCTTGTTGGCGGTGTTTGGACGGGCCGGATGGCTGAATGATCTGCTGGGGCTGGTGGGGCGCGCGCCGCTGTCTGTCTATGGGCTGCACGGGGTGGTTTTGGCGCATGTGTTTTTCAACCTGCCCCTGGCAACGCGGCTGTTCTTGCAAGGCTGGCAGGCCATCCCGGCCGAACGCTTTCGTCTGGCCGCCCAGCTTGATCTGCCCGCCCCTGTGGTCGCCAAGGTTCTTGAGCGCCCAATGCTGCGGCAGGTGGCGCCGGGGGCGTTGGCCTTGATATTCGTGATTTGCCTGACCAGCTTTGCCGTGGCGCTGACCCTGGGCGGCGGGCCACGCGCCACCACCCTTGAGCTGGCGATTTATCAGGCGTTCCGTTTTGATTTCGATTTATCGCGGGCGGCGCTGTTGTCGGTGCTTCAGATCACCGTGGCAGGCGCGGCGGCGGCGCTGGCGCTGTGGATCGTGCCGCCGTTGGCCTTTGGCACAGGCAAGCAAGACCCCGGCCCACGCTGGGATGCGCGCGGCGGCGTCATGCTGTTTCAAGACAGTGCGGTCATCGCCTTGGCGCTTGCCTTTCTAGCCCTGCCCCTGACCGCCGTGGCGCTGCCCGGCCTCGCGGGGCTGATGGACTTGCCCGTGTCGGTGTGGCGCGCGGCGCTGTCCTCTTTGGGGGTCGCAGCGCTGAGCATTGCGGTGATGCTGGGGCTGGCGCTGCCGATGGCGGGTTGGATTGCCACCCGGCGCACCGGCCTGGCCGAGGCCGTGGGCCTTTTGGGCTTGGCCGCCTCGCCGTTGATGATCGGCACCGGGTGGTTCATCCTGATCAACCCCTGGGTCAACCCGATGTCGGTGGCGCTGCCGGTCACGGCGCTGGTCAATGCGCTGAGCGCGCTGCCCTTTGCCCTGCGCATCCTGATCCCCGCGTTTCAGGATGCGCTGTCGAACTTTGGGCGCCTTTCAGCGGCGCTGGGGCTGGGCAGCTTGGCGATCTGGCGTTGGGTGATCGTGCCGCGCTGCCGCGGGGCGATTGGCTTTGCCGCAGGGTTGACCGGTGCCCTGTCGGTTGGGGATCTGGGCGTTATCGCGCTGTTTGCGGATCCAGGCCGTGCGACGCTGCCGTTGCTGATGTATCGTCTGATGGGCGCCTATCAGATGCAGGCCGCCGCAGGCGCCGCGCTGGTGCTGATCATTCTGGCGCTGGGGGTTTTCTGGATATGCGACCGATGGGGGCAAGCCAATGCTGACGCTTGATAAACTGTTGATCCACCAAGGCGGCTTTCAGCTGCGCGCCGATTTTCAGCTTGCGCCGGGGCGTAAAACCGCCGTGATTGGCCCGTCTGGGGCAGGGAAATCGACGCTCTTGGCGGCGCTTTGCGGATTTGTTCCCCTGCAAGGGGGGCGGATATTGTGGCAAGATCAGGATATTACCGATGCCCCGCCCGCCCAGCGCCCCATGGCGATGCTGTTTCAAGACAACAATCTTTTCCCGCATCTGAGCGTGTCGCAAAACGTTGGGCTGGGGCTGCGCGGTGATCTGCGTCTTGACGCCAAGGACCAAGCCGCCGTGGCACAGGCCCTGCACCGGGTCGGCCTGACAGATCATCGCGATGCCCGCGCCGCGACCCTGTCCGGCGGACAGCAAAGCCGGGCCGCCCTGGCCCGCGTTCTGGTCCAGCACCGCCCGCTGATCATTCTGGACGAACCCTTTGCCGCCCTGGGCCCGGCGATGCGATACGACATGCTGGATCTGGTCGCCGCCCTGACCCAAGAACAGCGCGCGACCCTTTTGATGGTCACCCATGCGCCCGATGACGTGCGCCGGATCGCCGATGATGTGGTATTTGTTGCGGATGGGCTGGCCCAGCCGCCACAGCCCGCGACGCAGTTGCTGAACAACCCGCCGCAGGCCTTGCAAGCTTATCTTGGCTAAGCGACGCGGGCCGTTTGAACCCCCTGGCGGGCCGCCAGAATACCCAAGGCGGCTGTTGCGGCCTCGGCGCCTTTGGTGACAAAATGCGCGCGATAGATGGCGTTGTGATGGTCGGTTTCCTGATATTGATGCGGCGTGAGGGAAACAGACAGAACCGGCACGCCGGTATCCAGCCCGACACGCATCAGCCCATCCACCACAGCGCTGGCGACAAAATCATGGCGATAGATCCCGCCATCCACCACAAAGGCGGCACAAATCACCGCATCATAGCGACCGGTCCTGGCCAGCTCTTGCGCCATCAGCGGTAATTCAAAGGCGCCCGGCACATCAAAGGTATCCACCTGCGCCGCGGGGATGGTTTGGGTAAATCCGTCATAAGCGCGGTCCACGATATCGGCGTGCCACTGTGCTTTTACAAAAGCGAAACGGGTGTGTGTCATATGTGATCTCCTTTTGGTTTCGACACGTCCACCCAAGGCGATCACACACAAGGGCGCCGGGGCGCCGCTGTCTGCATTCTCTTTCATCCGGACTGTGACCGTCGGCCCTGGAGTTTCACCAGATCTGCTGACACCCCGAATGGGGCCGCTCGCGGGCTTGCCGGGTCATGCCCTGCTTACCGCCGGTGGGGAATTTCACCCCGCCCTGAGAATGGCGCCACGTTGCCAAGATCGGCGCGATGCCGCAATAGTAAATCGTCAAAGCAGGAGCCCAAGATGCACCCAAACCCGATTTTTCACAGCCACAGCGCGCAGGCCAACCTGGCCTTTGCCCGCAAGATGGGGTTTGGCGTTCTGGCCGTCGCGGCGGCAGGAGCAGGGGATGGGGCGGGCGCGCCGCATCTGTCGCATGTGCCGTTTGTGCTGGACGATGATGGCACCGCCTGGCTGCACCTTGTGCGGTCAAATCCGATTGCGCGGGCGCTGACCACGCCGCTGCCGGCCAAGATCGCTGTGTCCGGGCCGGATGCCTATATTTCGCCTGATTGGTATGGGGTGCCCGATCAGGTGCCAACCTGGAATTACGTCGCCGTGCACCTGACCGGAACGCTTGGCCTGCTGCCCCAGGCGGATTTGCCGGCGCTGCTGCACCGTCAGTCGCAGCATTTTGAGGCGCGCCTTGCGCCCAAGCCCCCTTGGCTGCCCGACAAAATGACGCCCGAGACCCTGACCGGGATGATGCGCCAAATCGTGCCCTGCCGGTTCGATTGCACCAAGATTGATGGCACTTGGAAGCTGAGCCAGAACAAACCCGATGCGGTGCGCCACGCGGCGGCGGCGGCGCTTGGGGCCAGCGGCACAGACCCCGGCGCCAAAGCCATGGCAGACCTGATGCGCGCCCCGCCGACGCGCGGGGCATAAACCCCTGGCGCTGGATCCATTGCGCCGGATCATATGGGCTGGACGGGCGGCGGGGCGCTGTTAGGGTGCGCATATCCTGCCATCAATGGAGCATTGCATGAAACTTTATTACAGCCCGACATCGCCCTATGTGCGCAAAGTCATGGTGCTGCTGCGCGAAACCGGCCAGCTTGACGATGTGACGTTGGACAGCATCACCCCCACCCCAACCGACCCACCCAAACGGTTGCTGGGCACCAACCCGCTGACCAAAATTCCCGCGCTTGAACTGACCAGCGGTGAATCGCTTTTCGACAGCCGGGTGATCTGTGCCTATCTGGATGACCGCGCCGGTTCCGGGCTTTATTCACAGGGCACAGCGCGCTGGCGCACCATGACCCTTGAGGCGCTGGCAGATGGGATCTTGGATGCGGCTTTGCTTATGACCTATGAAAACCGCCTGCGTCCGCAGGATAAATATTGGGATGATTGGGTGCAGGGGCAATGGCACAAGATCGCCGGGGCCTGCGGCGTGCTGAACACCCAATGGCAAGATCACCTGAACGGGCCGCTTGACATGGGGCAGATCGCGCTGGGCTGTGCGCTGGGGTATGTGGATTTCCGCCACGGCGCGCGCGACTGGCGCGCAGGCAATCCTGCGCTTGCCGATTGGTATTTGCGGTTTGATTCGCGTCCGTCCATGCAGGAAACCGCACCGCCTGCCGCATAAATTTTGCCCGACCGCGCCCAATACCGTTGCATGAATGCCATTTTTCAAGGGGCTTTGTGCGCCCTGCGACCGTTTGCGCTGTTAAGATCACTGGACGGGGCGAAGTCCGGACGTTAAACACCGCCCAGAGTAGGGCGGCGCTTTGCGTCGCCGCGATGGCTTTTGGCCGATTTTGGCCCAAGATTTGGAGTAAACCCGTGTCCCAAGCAGAAGATCACGAAGGCACCCGGAGGGATTTCCTTTACTATGCCACAGGCGGTGCAGGGGCGATTGCCGCTGGCGCTGCTGTCTGGCCGTTGGTCAACCAGATGAACCCCTCGGCGGATGTGCGTGCCTTGTCATCCATTCGCGTGGATGTCAGCGAGGTTGAGCCCGGCACCCAATTGACCGTGAAATGGCTGGGCAAGCCGGTGTTTATCCGTCGCCGCACCGAGGCAGAAATCGCCGAGGCCAAAGCCGTCGACGTATCGACCCTGCCCGATCAAGGCGCCGAAAACGAGAACCTGTCAGGGGATCTGCCTGCAACCGATGAAAACCGTGCGCTTGACGCATCCGGCGAATGGCTGGTGATGATGGGTGTTTGCACCCACCTTGGCTGTGTGCCGTTGGGCGATGCAGGTGATTTTGGTGGCTGGTTCTGCCCATGCCATGGATCGCATTACGACACAGCGGGCCGTATTCGCAAAGGCCCGGCACCGCGCAACCTGCCCGTGCCTGTCGCAGAATTCGTGGATGAAACCACGATCAAACTCGGTTAACGGAGAACCCCATGTCAGGAATTCCTCACGACCATTACGAGCCGAAATCGAACGGCGAAAAGTGGCTTCATTCTCGGTTGCCGATTGTTGGTTTGCTGTATGACACGCTGATGATCCCAACCCCAAAAAACCTGAACTGGATGTGGATCTGGGGCATCGTGCTGACGTTTTGTCTGGCGCTTCAGATTGTCACCGGCATCGTTCTGGTGATGCATTACACGCCGCATGTCGACATGGCCTTTGCCTCGGTCGAGCACATCATGCGCAACGTCAATGGCGGCTATATGCTGCGGTATTTGCACGCCAACGGCGCGTCGCTGTTCTTTATCGCCGTCTATGCGCATATCTTCCGGGGGCTTTACTATGGCTCTTACAAGGCGCCGCGCGAGATCACCTGGATCATTGGTATGCTGATCTATCTGATGATGATGGGCACAGCCTTCATGGGTTATGTTTTGCCTTGGGGTCAGATGTCCTTCTGGGGTGCCACCGTGATCACCGGCCTGTTCGGCGCGATCCCGTTCATTGGCGAAGCGCTGCAAACATGGCTGCTGGGTGGACCTGCGGTGGACAACGCGACGCTGAACCGGTTCTTCTCGTTGCATTATCTGTTGCCGTTCGTGATTGCCGGTCTGGTGATCGTGCATATCTGGGCCTTCCACACCACCGGCAACAACAACCCAACAGGGGTTGAGGTGCGCCGCGGTTCCAAAGAGGACGCCAAGAAAGACACCCTGCCGTTCTGGCCCTATTTCGTGATCAAAGACCTGTTCGCGCTGGCCGTGATCATGACCGTGTTCTTTGCCATCGTCGGCTTTATGCCCAACTATCTGGGGCATCCCGATAACTATATCGAGGCCAACGCCCTGGCGACACCGGCGCACATCGTCCCTGAATGGTATTTCCTGCCCTTCTATGCGATTTTGCGTGCCTTCACGAGCGAAGTCTGGGTTGTTCAGATTGCCTCGTTTGTCACGGGCGGCATCATCGACGCCAAGTTCTTTGGTGTGCTGGCGATGTTTGGTGCGATTGCTGTCATGGCACTGGCGCCTTGGCTGGATACGTCTTCGGTGCGGTCGGGGCGCTATCGTCCGATGTTCAAGTGGTGGTTCGCCCTGCTGGTCGTCGATTTCTTTGCCCTGATGTGGTTGGGCGCCATGCCAGCAGAAGAGCCATATGCAAGCTTTTCGCTGATTGCGGCGGCCTATTGGTTTGGCTATTTCCTGGTGATCCTGCCGCTGCTTGGCGTGATCGAAAAGCCTTTGGCCCAGCCCGCAACCATCGAAGAAGACTTCGACGCGCATTACGGCAAGTCAGCCGATGCGACGCCAGCCGAATAAAAGGAAACGCGAGCTTATGTTCAGAACTCTAGCACTCAGCGCTGTGGCGGCCTTTGGATTGGCCACAGCATCCTTCGCCGCGGGTGGCGCCGGTCATATCGAAGATTTCGACTTCCCGTTCGAGGGACCATTCGGCGCATTTGACCAAAACCAGCTTCAGCGTGGCTTGCAGATCTACACCGAGGTTTGCTCGGCGTGTCACGGGCTGAAGTTTGTGCCGATCCGCACCCTTTCCGACGAAGGTGGACCGCATCTGCCCGAGGACCAAGTGCGGGCCTATGCCGCCAATTACGAAGTTTTCGACGCCGAGCTGGATGATTTCCGCCCGGCAACCGAAAAGGACAGCTTTCCGGCGTCGGCCCTGTCGAATGCCCCGGACCTGAGCCTGATGGCCAAGGCACGGGCAGGGTTTCACGGGCCATATGGCCTGGGGATCAACCAGTTCGTCAAAGGCATCGGTGGACCCGAGTATATCGCATCCCTGCTGACCGGATACACCGGCAAGGAAAAAGAAGAAGCCGGCGCGGTGCTGTATGAAAACACCGCCTTCCCCGGTGGCTGGATTTCCATGGCGCCGCCCCTGTCGGATGAGCAGGTCGAGTTTGCCGATGGTCATTCGAATGATCTGCATCACATGGCGGAGGATGTTTCGGCCTTTTTGATGTGGACCGCTGAACCCAAGCTGATGGCGCGCAAGCAGGCCGGATTTGCCGGTGTGGTGTTCCTGGCGCTGTTGTCGGTTCTGCTGTATCTGACCAACAAACGCCTTTGGGCGCCGGTCAAAGGCAAGAAATCAGCCTAGGGCCAAGCTGTTTTAACGGCATTTGAAAGCCCCTGCACCGCATTGGTGTGGGGGTTTTTCTTTGGTCGTGGCTTGGGCCTGGGCGCCCTTGCCGGGGGTTGATCCACAAGCTTTGACCGGGGATGAGGGGCCCGCCCCTTTGGGCCTGCGGCCCATTCACCCCGGGATATTTTTCAACAAAAGAAGATCAGGCGGTCAGGCGTGTGCCGTTTTGGCCGATAATGCGCGCGCTGAGCAGGCGGCCTTCGGTTTGCGGTGCGGCGAATTCGACTTCGGTGAATTGTTCGGTGCGGCCCATGTGCGGGCTTTCCATCAAGATGTGATGGTTGCGGCCGACTTGAGCGGCGAGGTGTTTTTGCACCTGGAGATCACCGGCGGCGCGCAGGCGTGCGGCGCGGGATTTGATCGTGGGGCCGTCCACTTGTGCAGGGATTTTTGCCGCCGGGGTGCCTTGGCGTTTGGAATAGGGAAAGACGTGCAGCCATGTCAGGTCGCACTCTGTCACCAGTTTGAGGGCGTTTTGGAAATGTGCCTCGGTTTCTGTGGGAAATCCGGCGATGATATCGGCGCCAAAGGTGATGTCCGGGCGCAGGCTTCGGGCCTCTTGGGTGAAGCGGATGGCATCATCGCGCAGGTGTCGGCGCTTCATCCGTTTGAGAATAAGGTCATCGCCATGTTGCAAGGACAGGTGCAGGTGGGGCATCAGCCGGGGCTGGGTTGCGATGGCCTGCATCAGGTTTTCGTCGACTTCGATGCTGTCGATAGAGCTGATGCGCAGGCGCGGCAGATCCGGCACCAGCTTGAGGATTCGCATCACCAGATCGCCCAATTTCGGCTGGCTGGGCAGGTCGGCGCCCCAACTGGTCAGGTCAACGCCGGTCAGGACGACTTCGTTATAGCCCTTGTCCACCAGACGTTTGATTTGATCGACCACCACGCCAGCCGGAACCGAGCGGGAATTGCCCCGCCCATAGGGGATGATGCAAAAGGTGCACCGGTGGTCACAGCCGTTTTGCACCTGAACATAGGCGCGGCTGCGGGTGCCGAAGCCGTCGATCAGGTGGCCGGCGGTTTGCTTGACCGACATGATGTCATCGACCTGAAGCGCCTCGGTTTCGCCAATGAAATCTGCCGACAGCCCCTGCCAGGTGGCGGGCTGCATCTTTTCGGTATTGCCAATCACGGCATCGACCTCGGGCATGTTGGCGAAAGTATCAGGTTCCGTCTGGGCGGCGCAGCCGGTGACAATCAGGCGTGCCTTGGGGTGATCGCGGCGCAGTTTCCGGATATCTTGGCGGGCCTTTCGCACCGCCTCGGCGGTGACGGCGCAGGTGTTGACGATCACCGCGTTATCCAGCCCGGCCTGGCGGGCCAGATCTTTCATTGCTTCGGTTTCATAGGCATTAAGCCGGCAGCCCATGGTCGAGAAAATTGGCGCGGTCATGATATGCCCCGCAAGAACGCCGGGGTCAGTTGGCCGGTGAACACATGCGCCGTTGCGCCGGTCATCCAGACCCCATCTGCGCGCCAGTCGATGTCAAGCTGGCCACCGTCCAGATCAATCCGCACCTGTCGGCCGGTCAACCCACGGCGCGCCGCCGCCACCGCAACCGCGCAGCTGGAAGAGCCAGACGCCAAGGTGATCCCCGCGCCGCGTTCCCACACCCGCATCCGCAAGTGGTTCTGACCGACGGTTTCAACGATTTGAACATTGGTGCGGGCAGGAAACAGCGGGTGATGTTCATGCGCCGGGCCAAACGCCGCCAGGTCAATCGCCTGCACGTCATCGACAAAAAAGCTGCAATGGGGGTTGCCCATGCCCGTGGCCGTCGGCCCGCCGTCAATCGGCAGGCACAAGGTATCCATCTGCCGCGCCAGCGGTATTTCAGACCAGTCCAGCTGGGGCTGCCCCATGTTGACCGACGTCAGCCCGCCGCCGGCATCCTCGGCGATCAGGGTGCCTCGGTCGGTGGTGATGGTCAGCCGGGTTTGACCTGTCTGATCCATAATATGGCGGGCAATACAGCGCGTGGCGTTACCGCAGGCCCCCGACACAGAGCCATCGGCATTATAAAACCGCAGATGCGCATCATGGGGGCCATTTTCGATGATCGCAAGCTGGTCAAAGCCGACACCGCGATGCCGGTCCGCCAAGGCGACGGCCAACCTGGCCGAGACCTCGATCCCCTGTCCCCGCGCGTCAAGCACGACAAAGTCATTGCCCAGCCCGTGCATCTTCATAAAGGTCAAAGCTGTATCGTTTTTATCTTGCATTTGGCGCATATACCCCTGCCAGAAAAACTTATCCAGCCCATTGCAAAGAAAGATGAAGTTAAGGGGTTGACCCTACCGCAGCACCTTTCTAATACCTCCCCTCAGTGGGCCGTTAGCTCAGTTGGTAGAGCAACTGACTTTTAATCAGTGGGTCGCAGGTTCGAATCCTGCACGGCTCACCACTTATTACGATACGAACTGAAATGCTTGCGCGATTACGCCTTCGGGCGATTTTCGTTTTGCAGGTTCCCCCAAGCAATACGAAAGCACCGCGCCAGAGGAACCCATTGCGGTTTTGGGACAACGCCTGGGCTTTGCTGGTGTTCAAATTGAGTGAACGGGCGAAAACAGCCCTTGGTTATGGGGCGGCCGAGATCCGCCATACGAATAAGGTGAGCGATCACTGCCGTAGTTCCGACGGCAGTGATCAAGATTATATGGCTTCTGGCAACGCGTCTGATGGTCGGTCCATGTGCTTCAGTGCCGCTTTGCGGCGGGCAAGGGTCTCATGCCACTCCTGCGCCTCACGGTCTGAGAAGAAGCTCGCGGTCGGGGCAAGGCGCTTCACTGCGTTCTCAACCTCCTCCAAACCGACTCGAAAAAACTCTTTTCGCATGTTCGATGCGTTCACGCGGCGGTCCGCGAACTCTTTGTGAAGAGCGCTTTCGAGGGCGGGGGCTTCATCCGAATAGATCATGGCGTGTATGTCGAAGCTGAATGGGACGCTTGCGTCGCCAAGCTCTTTTACCCGGTCGTCTGGTTCAAGCCGCCGCGTCAGGCCGATCTTGACTACATCCTCGCCGAAGGAGCCGATATTCGAGATAACGTAGACATAGCCGGATTTGGTCATTTCCGCCATCGCACGGGCGCGTTCGCTTGTCGCATGGGCTTCGGCCAAAGCGGCCTCAAGCTCCGCAATGCGGCCTTCATCTACGCCCGCCTCTGAGCGCGCTTTGTCCAAGAGCTTCTGATACCGTTCCTCTTCACGTTCGGCCGCTTCGGCTTCCGCCAGCAACTTTTTCTCTTCGCGTTCTGCCCGCGCAAGTTCTGCGCGTTCCTCCTTCTCGATTTTAAGGCGTTCACGGTATTCATGGGTCGCGTGCAATTCATCCAGCTTCAGACTGACATAGCGTTCATTCACACACAGCTTCATGGATTCGTTGGCTTTGTCGATCTGCGTGGCAGCGTTTAGGATACGCTTCTCCATCGCGTTGACGTTATTCCACCGAGCGTTTGCGATCGCGGCTTCGCATTCGTTGTTGAAGGCTCGCATGGTCAGACGGGTCTGACGGTTGATCATTGTTTGACCCTTGGCGCGGCTGCCGTCCACTTGCCAGTCAGTCGGACAGAGGGTCGAGGTCTTGGTCGTGACCATTGTTTTCTGAAGATCACGGATCCGTTTGATCTGTTGTTTGTACTCGTCAGCGTCGTTGAAATCGAAATGGGGTTCATAGATACCCAACTCCGCGAAAGAGAGCTTTTCGTCATAGATCGCGACCTGTTGCTCCAGCTTTTTCAACGTGTCACGCTTTTCAGAATAAGTGCTACGCGTCTCTTCGATTTGTCTTTGTAATTCTGTTGCCTTGTCCCTGAGCGCCGATACTTCGTCCTCAACCGACATGATGGGCGCGTATTTTTCCTTGATCGATTTTGCGATCGCTACCGCCTCCGTCATTCGTTTTTCCGCGCGGTTCTTTACGCTAAGAGCGCGCAGCCATAAGATCAAAAGAATAGTGGAGAGGGTCAACCAAGCAATTGCGTCATTCGAAATAGGGTCCATTATTTATTACCTTTGAGTTACTTATTACCTTTGAATTACTCATATTCAATTTGACCAGTCTTGCGAGGCCGATCAAGGACAAGGTTTCGGGACCGGCCCGCCACCAGGGGCGAACCGGGTTGGGGAGACTTCAAAGGGATTTACGTTTTGCCAGGGTTGCTGCCCGCTGCGAGTTGTTTGTCAAAGCGCCGGCGCTCGGACAAAACCGGAGATGGGGGACAGTTGCCTTGGCAAACCCCACGGCGCTTTTTGCCTGCCCCAATGCGTCTGAACCAGGCTTTTCTGCCATCATACCCACATCTTAGGGGCGGCGCGTTGCCGCATCTATGGCGCGGATGATTTCATCTGCCGGGTCGGCGAAAGGTCCGTGGCGCAGGCGGTCCAGACCGATAAACAGGGTCAGCCCCTCGATCGCGGACTGGATGTGCAGGGCAAGGGCCTGCGCGCGCTCGGGCGGCATGGCCGGATCGATATCGCCCAGAAGCGTGACAAAGATTGCCCGCTCTGCGTCATAGATTTTCTGAACCCGCTTCCAGATCTCCAGGTCGGTCAGCCCAAGCGCCCAAAGGTGCGGAAAGAAGCCGATATTGGGCGTGCGCAGATCAGCAACAAGCAACCGCACCAACGAATCAAGGCGCACGCGCGGGTTCTGGTCGACCGTCAACACCTTGTCCCGGAACATTTCACCGTAATCGGCGATGCGATCGTCGATCATCGCCTCGAGCAATTTGCGTTTGCTGGGAAAGTGATAGGTCAGGTTGCCCTGACTTAGCTCCGCCTTTTCGGCGACCGCGCGCAACGAGAACCCATGCGCCCCCTCCGAGGTCAGGGCCCGAATCGCGCAATCAAGGATCAGGCGCTGCGTGCGCTCGGATTTGCGCGTGGCTTCGGCTGTGGTCGGCACCGGGCGACGGGCGACCAGTTCCTGCAACAGCGTCTCTATCGGGCTGCTTTTCAACGTCTTTTCCACCGAGTTTTCCATAAAGGGCAGTAACCACCCATCAGTTATTAGGTCAAGCGTCCAGTTTTTTCTTGATTTTAGGTCAAGCGTGCGAAATTCTATGTCATGAGAACAACTATCACCCAACGCGGAGGACACACACAAATGACAATCAGATCGAAAAATTCCGACAAAGAGACAACAAGACCCTCGCGCCGGCAGGTTCTGGGCGGCGCCCTGACATCCGGCGCCGCCGTCGCCCTTGGCGGTTCGGCAGCAGCCCAAAGCAACGACATTCAAAGCGTCGACGTGGTGGTGATCGGCGCAGGGGCCTCGGGTTGCTATGCCGCCCGAGAGCTGAGCCGTGCAGGCCACAGCGTCGCCCTGCTTGAGGCCGACGACCGCGCCGGTGGCCGCCTGCGCCGGGGCGAAGTAAACGGGGAACCCGTCGATTTGGGGGGACAGTGGTGGGGACCAGGGCAGACCCTGCTTGATGAGGTTTCGCAGGGGCTTGGCCTCACCCGGCTCAAGCAAAACATCACCGGGCGCAGCATTATCGACTTGGCAGGTCTCAAGTTCGAATACGAGGGCGAGGTGCCCGCCCTGCCCGACGCGGAAATGGCTGCCTTCCTTGAAGGGGTGGAAACCATCGAAACGTGGGCCTCTGAGATTGACCCCCAAGCGCCCTGGAGCCACCCCCGCGCCAAAGAATGGGATTCGATCACCTGCACCACATGGATGGACCAGAACCTGGGCACTGATTTCATCACCGCCTTCTTCAAGTTTGCTGTCAAAGGGGTCTGTGTGGTTGATCCTGCGCAGATCTCGATGCTGCAATTCCTGTTCTATTGCCGCTCAGGTCAGAGCTTTGTCACGCTGATCTCGACCGATGGCGGCGCCCAGCAAGAGGTCTTTAAGGGCGGGCTATTCCAAGTGCCACAGCTGATGGCCGAAGCCCTGGGCGATGCGGTTCACCTGTCAACACCTGTGCGCACTATCGCCCAGGATGGCGACGGCGTGACCGTCACAGCCGAGGGCGGCACCTGGCGCGCCAAACGGGTGATCGTCGCCGTGCCCCCGGCCATGGCACAGCGCATTCACTATGACCCGCCCCTGCCCGCCATGCGCGACGTTTATATGCAGCGCGCGCCGATGGGCGCCGTCATCAAATGCTATGTCGCCTATGACACGCCCTTCTGGCGTGAGATGGGCTATACCGGTCAGGTCTTTTTCGAAGGCGACGCCAATGTGTTCTTTGAACACAGCCTGAACGACAGCGGTAAATTCGCGCTGGTCGCCTTTATGGATGGAGAAGCCGTGCTGCGGTGGGCCGATCGCACCGAGCAGGAGCGCCGCGATTATGTGGTCAGCGAGATCGTGCGCGTCTTTGGCCAAGCCGGGGCAAATCCGGTCGATTACACCGACAAAGCCTGGTCCGC
This sequence comes from uncultured Sulfitobacter sp., assembly GCA_937138475.1. Classification (GTDB taxonomy): domain Bacteria; phylum Pseudomonadota; class Alphaproteobacteria; order Rhodobacterales; family Rhodobacteraceae; genus CAKZPD01. Next base: position 184,775 of record CAKZPD010000034.1, read on the forward strand.
CGACCAATGGCGGCGCGGCGGCTATGGCACCCAGCCGACACCTGGCGCCTGGACCGTAACGGGCGAGGCATGGAACCGCCCCGTGGACCGCATCCACTGGGCCGGCAGCGACACCTCGGCGGTCTGGAATGGCTATGTTGAAGGGGCGCTCCAAGCCGGCAAACGCGCCGCGCAAGAAGTGGCCGACCTTCTTTAAGCAATAAGGCGGCGGCGATAGCAACTCACATCGCCGCCACCAAACCCCCAGACCCGACCCGGATCATTGGACAGGGCGCCCAATTTTCCATCCCCATTCCAGCGCGGGCGAACAGATGTTACGCAGGCGGCGTTTACCGATGCCCCCCGTCGGCGGGCGGCGTTGATCTGGGTGCTTGATTGCCGGGCTTGTCATGCGCTAACGTTGGCGAAAATGTCGAGGACATCAATCGTGACAAGAACCAAGCCGCGGCCGCTGACACTTCGTGATGTTTCTCAGGCATGTGGGGTGTCTGAAATGACGGTCAGCCGGGTTTTGCGAAACAGTGGCGATGTGTCGGACAATACCCGCAAGCGGGTATTGGAGGCCGCCAAGACCCTTGGCTATGTGCCCAATCAGATTGCCGGGTCTTTGGCCTCTCAGCAGGTGAATCTGGTTGCGGTGATCATACCCTCTTTGTCCAACATGGTCTTTCCCGAAGTCCTGAGCGGGATCAATGCCGCGCTTGAGGATACCCCCTTGCAGCCGGTTGTTGGGGTGACCGACTATTTGCCCGAAAAAGAAGAACGGGTGCTGTATGAAATGCTGTCCTGGCGGCCCTCTGGGGTGATTATCGCCGGGCTTGAACATTCCGATACTTCCCGCGCGATGTTGCGCAGTGCCGGTATTCCCGTGGTCGAGATCATGGATGTCGATGGCACGCCGGTGGATGCCATGGTGGGGATTTCCCATCGGCGCGCCGGGATGGATATGGCCAAGGCGATTCTGAAAGAAGGGTATCGCAATATCGGATTTATGGGGACCAAGATGCCCCTTGATCACCGGGCGCGCAAACGCTTTGAGGGGTTGACCGAGGGGCTTGCCAAGGCAGGCGTCGAAATCCAAGAGCGGGCCTTTTATTCAGGGGGGTCGGCGTTGGCCAAGGGCCGCGAAATGACCCAAGCCATGCTGGAACGCAATCCAGACCTGGATTTTCTTTATTATTCCAATGACATGATCGGGGCCGGCGGGCTGCTTTGGTTGCTTGAGCAGGGCATAGACGTTCCGGGGCAGATCGGGTTGGCCGGGTTCAACGGGGTTGAGCTGTTGCAAGGCTTGCCCAAGCAATTGGCCACCATGGATGCCTGCCGCGCCGAGATCGGCGCAGCGGCAGCCCGGATCATCCTTGAACGCAAAGACAACCCAGCCGGCGCCGAAAAACAGCATATCACGCTTGAGCCAAAGTTCTCACCGGGAGAAACTCTGCGCCGTTATCGCCGGTAATGGCGCTGCGGCGCCTTTGCAACCGGGGCGCGCGGGCGGTGTTCCTGGACCGGCACGGGTTGGCCCGTCCGCCGGGTGGCGCAACAACCAGCCCGGCGCTGCTTGGGTTGATCCATGATCTTGGTTTTGTGCAGCTTGACAGCATCAACACCGTGGCGCGCGCCCATGATCTGATCTTGTTTTCCCGCCGCCCGCAATATCGCCCCGCGCACCTGAAACGCCTTTATGAACGCGATGGCGGTCTTTTTGAACATTGGACCCATGATGCCGCTGTCATCCCAAGGGCGTTTTATCCGTGGTGGGATTTGCGGCGGCGGCGGGATGCCGAAAAGCTGCGCCATCAATGGCGCAATTGGCGCCGCGACGGGTTCGAAGATCAGCTAACGGCGGTTCTTCGCCAGGTCGAACGGGATGGGCCTGTGACATCTTCCGATGTGGGGCGCAAAGAAATGCGCGGATCCGGCGGGTGGTGGGATTGGCACCCCTCAAAGACCGCGCTGGAATATTTGTGGCGCAGCGGCGCGCTGGCGGTTGTCGGGCGCGAGGGCTTTAAAAAGCGCTATGATCTGACCGAGCGCGTGATCGAAACCCACCTGAGCGATCCGGCAAAGGCCCCGGACACCGCGCAAACGATTGATTGGTGCTGTGCCGGGGCCCTTGATCGGCTTGGCTTTGCCACCCCGGCCGAGATCACCGCCTTTTGGGGGCATCTGACCCTGCCCGAGGTCAAGGCCTGGTGCGACAAACGCCGCGCCAACGGGGATATAACCCAGGTTGAGATCGAAACCAGTGACGGGCGGTTGCATCGCAGCCTTTCATGGGCGGAATTGCCCGATATTACCGCAGCTGCGCCGGTTGTGGCCCCCAGCAAGCGCCTGCGGGTTCTAAGCCCGTTTGATCCGGCGCTGCGTGATCGGAAACGGGCGGCGATGCTGTTTGGATTTGACTATCGGATCGAGATTTTCACCCCCGAGGCAAAACGCAAATATGGCTATTATGTGTTTCCGATTCTTGAGGGTGACCGGATCGTGGCGCGCATTGATATGAAAGCCCGGCGCGGTGACGATACGCTGCATGTGCAGGCGCTTTGGCCCGAGGTTTCAATCAAATGGGGGCAACAACGCCAACGCGCGCTTGAGGCCGAGCTGGCCCGCCTGACGCGCTTGGCCGGGGTTCAAAGCGTCAGCTTTGCCAATGGCTGGTTGCGGGGGGGCGGGAAACCCATTGGCACCAACCCGGCGTGAAACCAGCCCAGATAGGACACGATAGAATAGACAGGCCGCTGCACCGCGCGGGCAATGTCATTGGCATAGGGCGCCATATTGGTGCACTCCAATATGATGGCGCCGATGTCAGGTGCCGCATACACCAAGGATCGTGCGGCGTTGATCATATCGGATTTGGCGGCCTGCACATCCAGATCCCGGCAATTGCCCAAAATTGACGCAGCAAAGCCGCTGTGATCCAAGCCATGAACCGCTGCGTTGCCCGGCACGCCGGCGGCATCAAGGTGGCTGCGGGTCAAGCTGGATCGCGAGATGGTCAGTATCCCCAGACGTTGATCAGGGGGCAGCATGGATTGCACCTGGGCGGCTTGCTCAAGCGCTGAGGCGGCGACCGGCACACCCAGGGCCTGCGACAGCCGCGGACGGATCAACGCCAAAAACCCACAGGTGGTGGCGATCCCGGTGCAACCTTGGGCGATCAAATCGTGACCCGCCGCGATAAAATCCTGAACAAAGGGCTCAGGGTCGTTGCAAACGATGGCTTGCGGGGTGGCCCCTTGGACAACGTGATACCGCACCGGAAAGGGCCAGGTATCGGCATTGCCGACATCGCCCGGTATACGCGGAAACTGTGTGTCCAGCATCAAGATGCCAAGCCGCGCGCCCATCAATAGGTCGTCGCCGCCCGTGCGGCCTGATCATACTGCCCGGCCATCATGCGCAAGATTGACGCCGCCAGGCCCAGTTGCTCCGGTTCAAGCCCCAGTTCGCCAACCGCGCGCAGCAAAAGCGCCTCGCGTATTTCTCGGTATCGCTCGCAGGTTTCGGCGCCCTTGGGCGTGACTGATATGCTTTTCTCTTTGCCTTTGCGGGCGGCGCTGACCAATCCGGCCGCCGACAGTTTCTTGATGGCGTAATTGACGGTGTGCGTGTCTTCGACATTCAGAACAAGGCAGATATCTGCCAATTTCTTGGGCCGCCCGCGATGGTAAACCGAATGCAGCACCAGAACATCCAGCGCCCCAAGGGCCGGATACCCAGCCATGGCGATCGCGCGCACGATCCAACGTTGAAAGGCGTTATTGGCCAGCGTCAGGCCGAACTCCAGCTCTGACACCTCGGGCACAGCGCCGGTTGCCAGATGCGCAGAGGAAACAACAGGGCCAAGGGAACGATCAGTCATGACTTAGCTTTGCACATATCAACATTTTGTCAACAAATTGTTGACGAATGATGATTCTTGCGTCTGAATGCCGGGATAAGATTGCAGGGGCGCGACAGATGATGCGATTCACTTCCTTGGCTTGGGGCGCGCGGCGATGACACGCCGTGTTGTCGTTGTCGGTGCGGGCATCATCGGTGTGGCCACTGCGATCTGGTTGCGGCGCAGCGGTGCAGACGTGACGTTGGTGGATCGCGCCGCCCCCGGCAGTGGCACATCCCATGGCAATGCCGGGGTCTTGGCGTCGCTTGCGATGTTGCCGGTGACGGCGCCGGGCCTGTTGCGCAAGGCACCTTTCATGTTGGCATCGGCTGACTTTCCGCTGTTTTTGCGGTGGATGTATCTGCCCAAACTGGCGCCCTGGTTGCTGAAATACCTGCGCGTTGCGAATGATGTCGATACCCGCCGGATCGCCCGTGGGTTGGCGCCAATTGTCAGCGACTCGGTTGATCAACACAAGGCATTGGCCGTCGAACTGGGTCTGGGCCACTGGATCACCGACAGCGATTATGTCCACGCCTATCCGGATCGCCGCGCGTTCGAGGCCGAACGCTATACTTGGGATATCCGCCGGGCCGCCGGCTTTGACCCGCAGCTGATCGAGGGGCGCGCGGTGCATGACTATGAACCGGCGCTGGGCGATGGCATTGGGTTTTTGGCGGTGGCCAAGGATCATGGGTTCATCAAGGATCCCGCCGGCTATGTGACCGATCTGGCGCAGGCGTTTTTGGGCATGGGCGGCCGCATCGCCCGCCACGAGGTCAAGGATTTCGACATGCCGGGCGGAAAAATCGCCCGCGTTCTGACCGACCAAGGGGCGCTTGATTGCGATGATCTGGTCTTGGCAACCGGTGTCTGGTCCGGGCCGCTGATGGCCAAGCTGGGCCTGAAGGTGCCGCTTGAAACCGAGCGCGGCTATCACATTGTCTATAAGGACGCACAGGGCGGGCCAAGTCGCCCGGTCATGATCGCGGCGGGCAAATTCGTTGCAACCCCGATGACGCAGGGCGTGCGCTGCGCCGGTATCGTTGAATTCGGTGGGTTGAAGGCGGGGCCATCAAAGGCGCCGTTTGCGCTTTTGCGGCGGCAGGCGGCGCGCGCCTTTCCACAGCTAAGGGCCGAAAGCCAGATTGAATGGATGGGCCACCGCCCCGCCCCATCTGACAGTTTGCCATTGATCGGGCAAATCGGGGACAGCCGCGTGTTTACCGCCTTTGGCCACCACCACATAGGGTTGACGGGTGGACCAAAAACAGGCCGACTGATTGCGGGGATGATCACCGGTCAAAGCGCCAATATAGATTTGGGCGTTTACGATCCTCAACGATTTGGAAAACCAACATAAGGGAGAAAATGAAATGTCACTTGGGAAAATACTTTTGGGCACCGCCATCACATTGGCGGCTTTGCCGGCGCTGGCGGGCGAAAAATGGGACATGCCGATGGCCTATTCGGCGTCCAATTATCATTCTGAAAACGGCGCGGCCTTTGCTGAATGTGTGACCAATGCAACCGCCGGCGATATTGCCATCACCACCCATCCCGGCGGATCGCTGTTTGCGGGCGCCGATATCAAGCGGGCCATTCAAACAGGTCAAGTGCAGATCGGAGAGCGCCTGCTGTCGGGCCACCAGAATGAAAATGCGCTGTTTGGGTTTGACAGCATCCCGTTCCTATCGCCGTCTTTTGACGATCACGCCAAGCTGTGGGATGCCGCCAAGCCCAAGATCCAAGAGGTTCTGGCTGAACAAAACCTCGAGCTGCTCTATTCGGTGCCATGGCCGCCGCAGGGGCTGTATTTCAAAAAAGAGGTCAACGACTTGGCCGATATGGCTGGGGTCAAGTTCCGTTCCTATAACAACGCGACTTCGCGCCTGGCTGAGCTGACAGGCATGTTGCCCGTCACCATCGAAGCCGCCGAAATCAGTCAGGCCTTTGCCACGGGTGTGGCGGAATCGATGATTTCATCGGGCGCCACCGGTTATGATCGCAAGGTCTGGGAAAGCCTGACGCATTTCTACGAAGTCGATGCCTGGCTGCCGCGCAACTATGTGATGGTCAACGCGGACACTTGGAACGGTGTGTCGGATGACAACAAGGCCAAGATCGCAGCCTGCGCCAGCGAAGCCGAGGCCCGTGGATTGGCGCGCGCCAAGGAATACACCCAGTTCACGCTGGACGGTCTGGCCGCCGGCGGCATGAGCGTCGGCAAAGCCGGTGACAACCTGATGGGCCAATTGCGCACCATCGGGGAAACCATGACCGCCGAATGGCTGGAATCGGCCGGCGCAGAGGGCCAGGCGATCGTTGACGCCTATCACGCCAAGTAACGGCGCTGCGGCCTGCGGATGTTTGCACCGCAGGCCGCCCACAGATCGCTTTGGGATAAGGATATCGGATGAACCTGCTGCGCAGAACGCTGGATGGTCTTTATTTGGCCTCGGGGGTCGCGGCGGCGCTGTGTCTTGTGGCCATTTTGCTGTTGATCGTGGCGCAGATGGTGGCCCGCTGGACCGGCGAAATCTTTCCCGGCGCGGCCAATTACGCCGGCTATGCCATGGCCGCAGCCAGCTTTTTGGCCTTTGCCAATGCGTTGAACGGCGGCGCCCACATCCGCGTGTCGGTGCTGTTGAATGCCGTGCCGGCGGCGGTGCGGCGCGGGCTTGAAATCTGGTGCTTTGGCTTGGCGGCGGCCATCGCGTGGTATTTCACCTATTGCGCCTATTGGTTTGTTTATTGGTCGTGGAAGTTCAATGAAATCAGCCAATCACAGGACGCCGTGCGCCTGTGGATTCCGCAATCGGTGATGGTGATCGGCGGCGGCATTCTGGCCATCGCCCTGACCGATAACCTTGTGCAGGTCTTGCGCACCGGACAGCATCGTCTGGCGCGCAACCTTGCCGACCAAAGCTTTGGAGAATGATGCGATGACTGAACTTTATGCCATCGCGCTGTTTCTTTTTGTGCTGTTTTTCCTTCTGGGCACCGGGGTCTGGGTTGGGCTGGCGCTGATGGGTGTTGCCTGGGTCGGCATGGAGCTGTTTACGACGCGCCCGGTCGGCGATGCCATGGTGACAACCATTTGGGCGTCGTCCTCAAGCTGGACGTTGACGGCGCTGCCGCTGTTTATCTGGATGGGGGAAATCCTATACCGCACCCGCCTGTCCGAAGACATGTTCAAGGGTCTGTCGCCCTGGTTGGCCCGGTTGCCCGGCGGCCTGGTTCATACCAATATCGTCGCCTGCACTGTTTTTGCGGCTGTGTCCGGGTCATCCGCCGCGACCCTGACCACAGTTGGCAAAATGTCGATCCCCGAGCTGCGCGCCAGAAAATATCCCGAACAGATGATTATCGGCACACTGGCCGGGGCTGCAACGCTGGGGCTGATGATCCCGCCATCGCTGGCGCTGATCGTATATGGCGTGACAGTCAATGAAAGCATCACCAAGCTGTTTTTTGCCGGGGTCTTTCCGGGATTGGTTCTGGCGGCGATGTTCATGGGCTATGTCGCGGTGGTGGCGCTGACATCCAAAAGCTGGGCGCCAATGGTGGAACAAGGGCTTAGCTTTGCGCAAAAGCTGCGGAATTCGCGTTTCCTCTTGCCGGTCTTTGCGCTGATCACAGTGGTCATTGGCTCTATGTATCTGGGGTTTGCCACCGCCACCGAAGCGGCGGCCATCGGCGTCATTGGCGCGCTGCTGCTGGCGCTTTTCCAAGGGTCGCTGACCATCGTATCGTTTCGCGAAAGCCTGATGGGGGCGATGCGCACCAGCGCGATGATTGCCCTGATCCTGGCCGGCGCCGCCTTCCTGAAGCTGTCGATGGGGTTCACCGGGCTGCCGCGCGCCTTGGCCGACGGCATCGCCCAGATGGAGTTGTCGCGCTTTGAGCTGCTCATGGCGTTGCTGGTGTTTTATATCGTTCTCGGCATGTTCCTTGATGGCATTTCATCGGTCGTGCTGACCATGGCAGTGGTCGAACCCATGGTCCGGCAAGCGGGCATTGACCTGATTTGGTTTGGTATTTTCGTGGTCGTCGTGGTCGAGATGGCCCAGATCACCCCGCCCATCGGTTTCAATCTTTTTGTGCTGCAGGGCATGACCGAACACGAAATGGGCTATATCACCAAGGCGGCGTTGCCGATGTTCCTGATCATGGTGCTGATGGTTTTCGTGTTGATCGCCTTTCCCGAAATCGCAACATGGTTGCCCGATAACCTAAGACAGACGCCGGGCTGATGATCATCGCGGCCTTGCAAATGGCTTCGGTGCGGGCGCGCCATTGCCTTGTCTTGGGGTTGCTGGCGGGCCTGTTCTTGCCGCAGGTGGCGGCGGCAATGGCGCCTTGGCTGCCGCAGATGGTTGCTGCGTTGCTTGTCGTAACCGCGCTGCGCATCGGGCATCGCGCCGCGTTGGGGGCGCTAGGCGATCTGGGCCGCACGGTGCTTTGGGTGCTGGGGCTGCAACTTGCCCTGCCGCTGGTGCTGTTTGGTGTGCTTGCGGCCTGCGGGCTGGGGGGCAGCACGGCGGCATTGGTCATCGTGTTGGTGACAGCCGCGCCCGCGCTGAGCGGGTCGCCCAATTTGGCGCTGATGCTGGGGCTGGATGGCGGCAAAATGATGCAAATCCTGATCCTTGGCACAGCGGCCTTCCCGGTGACCGTCTTGCCCGTCCTTTTGCTGATGCCACAACTGGGGACTGCGGCGGCGGTCTTGGCGGCGGCAGGTCAGCTGTTGGCGGTGATTGCCGTCTCGGCCGGGGTGGGTTTTGCCCTCCGCGCGCGGTTTTTCCCGGCCCCGACAGCCGGTCAACTGCAATGGCTGGACGGTTTGTCGGTTCTGGCATTTTCCGGCATTGTCGTTGGGTTGATGGCCGCGCTTGCGCCGGCACTGGCCCAAAACCCCGCCGCCGTCGCCGGATGGATGGCGCTGGCCTTTGGGCTTTGTTATGGGTTGCAATTTGCCGTTCAATTCGCCCTGCGCCCCGGCCCGATGGCCCATATGTCCGGCCCCATCGCATTGGCCGCCGGCAATCGCAATATCGCGTTATTCCTTGTGGCGCTGCCCCCCGAGGCCCTGACGCCGATCATGGTCTTTGTTGCCTGCTGGCAGGTTCCAATGTATCTGACCCCTTTGATCCTGAAACCGCTTTACCACCCAAAGAGCCCGGCATGACGTTCAGCCCGAAAATCGCGACCGTCGGCATGGCCGGCTTGCTTGTCACCTTTGGCGATAAGCTGTCTGAGCCGGCCAATCGCGCAGCGCTGGCGTTTCGGGCGGCGGTCAACGCGCAAGGCTGGAAGGAGGTCTCGGAAACCACCACATCGTTGGTGTCCGCATTTGTTCTGTGTGATCTGGCCGCTGTCGACATTGACGTAATGCAGGGCCGTTTGGCCGATCTTCTGGCCAGCCGCGACTGGTATGCCGCGCCTTTGCCCGCCGGGCGCAGCCTGTGGCATGTGCCCACCGTTTACGGCACCGATCTGGCGCCGCAACTGGAAGAGGCCGCCGCCTTGGCTGGGCTGGATCCTGATGCGGCAATCGCCCAGCTGTCATCCGCGCGGGTGCGGGTGCTGACCATCGGGTTTGCCCCCGGCCAACCCTATATGGGAGAGCTGCCGGCCAATTGGGATTTGCCCCGCCAAGAGGGGCTGACCCGGTCGGTTCCCGGCGGCGCGTTGATCACCGCCATCCGGCAGCTTATCATTTTCACCGCTGCCTCGCCCACCGGATGGCGGCATATCGGTCAAACCGCCTTTAGAACCTTTCGCCCCGACGCCAGCGCGCCCTTTGCCTTGGCGCCGGGCGACGAGCTGATCTTCCCCTCTGTCCCCCGTGCCGAAGTGTTGCGCCTGCGCGCGTCAGATCAAACCGGCGATGGCGGGGCCGACCGCGAGGCGCTGCCATGACCGCTGAGCTGATCCTTCACAGTGCCGGCCCCGCGCTGAGCATCCAAGATCAAGGCCGGCCCGGACATCTGGCCAGCGGCCTGACCCGTGGCGGCGCGGCGGATTGTCTGGCCCTGGCCGAGGGCGCGGCATTGTTGGGCCAAGACCCGTCCCTTGCCGCCATAGAGATGATGGGAATGGGCGGCAGCTTTGAAAGCACCCAAGACACGGTTATTGCCCTGACAGGCGCAACCATGTCGGCACAGCTGGATGGCGCCGCCCTGCGATGGAACGCCAGCCACCTGTTGCCGGCCGGGGCGCGGTTGACCATTGGCGGCGCCGTCACCGGCACCTATGGTTATCTGCATATTGCCGGCGGTATCGACACCCCGTTGCAAATGGGCGCGCGGGCCGGGCATGGATCGGCGGGCATCGGCACGCCGCTTGTCGCGGGGACGCGCCTGCCGATCGGCGCCGGCCCAACGCCCGCGGCCGGATATTTCCTGACGCCCGATGATCGTATGTCAGGGGGGGAATTGCGGGTTGTGCGATCGGCGCAGACGGCGCAGTTTGACGCGCAAACGCAAGGCAGGTTTGAACGCACCGCCTTTCACAAGGACATGCGCGCCAATCGCATGGCGGTGCGCATGGATCATGGCGCCGCACCGTTCCAGGCGCAAAATGGTCTGGGCATCGTGTCCGAGGTGATCGTGACCGGCGACATACAAATCGCCGGCGATGGCGCGCCCTTTATCTTGATGGCGGAATGCCAGACCACCGGCGGATACCCGCGGATCGGCACCGTTCTGCCCAGTGACCTGCCGCGTGTGGCCCAGGCCCAGGCCGGCACACAGTTCACCTTTCGTTTTGTCAGCTTGCAGGACGCCAAAGATATCGAACTTTGCGCGCGCGCCAAGACCCGCGCCTTGGGCGGTGCCATCCGGCCATTGGTGCGTAATCCCGGTGACATCGCCGACCTTTTGTCCTACCAATTGATCAGCGGGGCGGTCGATGCCCGCGCCGATCCGTTCACCCAAAAGGGAGACCCGTAAATGAACCGTGTGGATCTGAATGCCGATATGGGCGAAAGCTTTGGCGCCTGGAAAATGGGTGACGATGCCGCGCTTCTTCAGGTTGTGACCTCGGCCAATATCGCCTGCGGCGGTCATGCGGGCGACCCGGATGTCATGGCCGCAACCCTGCGCATGGCGGCCCAGAACGGCGTAGGGATTGGCGCCCACCCCGGATTTCCCGATATCGCAGGCTTTGGTCGCCAGCGGATGCAGATCCCGCGTGCCAGTTTGCAAAACATCATTCGGTATCAAGTGGCGGCCTCGGTCGGGATGGCGCGGGCGGTGGGGGCGCAGGTGCGCCACCTCAAGCTGCACGGGGCGCTGTCCAACATGGCCTCAGAGGATGAAACCCTGGCCCGCGATTGTTACGAGGCCGCATTGTCGGTGGCGCCCGATCTGATCGTCATGATCCTTGCCGCCACGGCGCAGGAACGTGCGGTCAAGGCGCTGGGCTGTCCCTATGCAAGCGAAATTTTCGCTGACCGCGCCTATAATGACGACGCGACCTTGGTGGATCGCAGCCAACCCGGCGCTGTGATCCACGACCCGGTTCTGGCCGGTCAGCGCATGGTGCAAATGGTGCAAGAAGGGGCAATCATCACCCAATCGGGCAAGCGGATCGAAACGTCGATCGATACCATCTGCCTGCATGGCGACACCCCAACGGCCGTTGATATCGCCAAGTCGGTGCGCGGTGCGCTTGAGGGGGCGAATATCGCCGTCACCCAATTCGATGGGCGCCGGATCTAACCGATCAAAGCCAAGGAATCAAAGCCCGGCATCTTGGCGCAACAGCAACGCCGCCTGTGTCCGGTTCTTGACGCCCAATTTGGCATAAGCTGACCGCATGTGCATTTTAACCGTGACTTCGCTCAGGTTTAGGTCGGCGGCGATTTCCCGGTTGGTTTGTCCATTCGACAGGCGGCGCACGGCCTCGGCCTCGCGCTTGGTCAGGCAATCCAGAACCGACGGTTTGCGGGAAATGCGTTCGTCATGGAAGGTGGCGGGCAGAAACACCTCGCCATCCAGAATAAACTTTATTGCACTTAACAGTGATTTCGGGGTCATGGATTTGGGCAAATAGCCTTTTACGCCCAGCGCGATGGTTTCATGCACCACCTCTTTGGGCGAGGTTCCCGACAACAGCGCCACCATTTTAGCGCTTGGGTGTTCGACAATTTTGCTGACGCTGGCAAGGCCAAGCGAATCTGGCATGTTATAATCCAACAGCACCAAATCGAAAATCTGCGCCTCAAGGCAGGTGATTGCCGAGCCATAGCTGTCGGCCTCGACCACGTTCGCCTGCATTTTAGCGTCCAGAAGGTTGCGCAGCAGTTCCCGCATCAGGGCGTGATCGTCAGCGATCAAAATGCTTTTTTCTTTGGCCTTCGCCACGGTGATGTCATCTTTCTGCCGAGCCGGCCAAAGCAGTCACTTCCCGCTATGGTATAGTCTCAATATGGCCGAATTGTTTTAACTAAAATACTAAGTAAAACGTAAATAATTCAACTCTACTTATGCAGGTATACCCTTCGATATAGACCTAGGTATATATGGCCTTAAAACATTGGTCATCTGACATACCAAAGATTGAATATCAAAATTGCTACCTGCGCACAACACACGCAAAAAGGGGGGTGCCCGAAAGCATCCCATGGGTCAAGCAAATTTGACTACAAAGTCAGAAATCGCGCGATGCGTGTTCTGAAACGACCCTGACTTGGTCGTTTTTACCCTACGGAAACCCCATGACCCAATCAGATTAACACCCCCGGTCGAGCATTTGTTACAGGCAAAAACCCGCCTTTTTCTAAAATAATCTTGTCTGGGATTGTAAAATAAAATACCAAAGAAGGGTAGAAGCACTAAAGTATGGGTTATTGAAATGGTATTCGATGTAAGCGGTCACACCCTGACTGAGCTAAAACAGATTCGGCGCACGGTGGATGCGGCGATCTCCAATTACGAAGAACGCAAGCTGGCCGAATTACGGTCAGAGCTTGAAAACGCGGCGCGCGCCAAGGGGTTTTCCCTGAATGACGTGATTGGCGGCAAGAAAACCCGCGCCAAAGCGACGCCCAAGTTCCGCAATCCGCGCGACCCCGGTCAAACCTGGAGCGGACGCGGGCGCACACCTTTATGGGTGCAAGAGGCCCTGGATGGCGGGATGACCATGGACGATCTGTCCATCAAGTAACGCCGCGCGGCCCGCCCAAACCCAAAGACGAAAGCAAAGGCCGGGCGCTTTGGCCCCGCCTGTTTTGGGCCACGCCTTCCCCTTTGCACTGCAGGTCGTGTTTGGCGATTTCCATGTCCGGAATCGCAATGTTTTCTTTTGGCCGTCCAAATATAGGGTGGGCGCGAAGAGGATCACGAACATGCGCTATTCCGGTTTCCGCGTTATCAAAGAGGCTTTGACAGGGCACAAGGGCTGGACCCCTGCCTGGCGCGAGCCAGAACCAAAACCAGCTTATGATGTCATCATTATCGGCGGCGGCGGCCATGGGCTTGCCACGGCCTATTACCTGGCCAAGGAATTTGGCCAAAAGAACATCGCGGTGATTGAAAAGGGCTGGATCGGCGGCGGCAACGTCGGGCGCAACACCACGATTATCCGTTCAAATTACCTGCTGGATGGCAATGAGCCATTCTATGAGTTTTCGCTCAAGCTCTGGGAAGGTCTGGAACAGGATTTCAACTATAACGCCATGGTCAGCCAGCGCGGCATCTTGAACCTGTTTCACAGCGATGCCCAGCGCGACGCCTTTATCCGGCGCGGCAATGCGATGATCCTGAACGGCGCCGATGCCGATTTGCTGAGCACCGAACAGATCAAGGCGCGCTATCCGTTTTTGAACACCGACGACGCGCGGTTCCCGATCAAGGGCGGGCTGGCCCAGCATCGCGGCGGCACGGTGCGCCATGATGCGGTGGCCTGGGGCTATGCCCGCGGCGCCGACCAGCACGGCGTTGACATTATTCAAAATTGCGAAGTCACCGGGTTCAAAATCGAAAACGGCAAATGTCTGGGGGTCGAAACGACCAAGGGCTTTATTGGCGCCGGCAAGGTGGCCTGTGCGGTGGCGGGATCGTCCTCGCGGCTCATGTCCCATGCCGGAATGCGCCTGCCGATGGAAAGCCATGTCTTGCAGGCCTTTGTGTCCGAGGGGCTAAAGCCTGTATTGCCAGGGGTTATCACCTTTGGCGCCGGGCATTTCTATGTCAGCCAGTCAGACAAGGGCGGGTTGGTGTTTGGCGGCGATATCGACGGCTATAATTCCTATGCCCAGCGCGGCAATCTGCCCGTGGTCGAGGACGTCTGCGAAGGCGGCATGGCGATCTTTCCGGCCTTTGGCCGGGCGCGGTTGCTGCGTATGTGGGGCGGCATCATGGATATGTCGATGGATGGGTCTCCGATTATTGACAAGACGCATATTGACGGGCTGCTGTTCAATGGCGGCTGGTGTTACGGCGGTTTCAAGGCCACCCCGGCCAGCGGCTTTTGCTATGCCCATCTGATTGCCCGCGACGCCCCGCACCCCCATGCCAGCGCCTATCGGTTCGATCGCTTCGAAAAGGGGCTGATGATTGACGAAAAAGGCATGGGCAACCAGCCCAATCTGCACTGAGAAAGGCTCCATACGATGTTGATAAACCATCCGCTTTTGGGGCCACGCGATGCGGCCGAATTCACCTATCTGGGCGACGCAAGCCTGATTGACCGCCCGGACTGGCAGGCCCCGGATGCTGCGCAGGCCTTTGTCGAATATGGCTATATGCGCGACAACCCCGCCGGCTGGCACCGGGAACTGTGGTTCCACGAAGCCGGCGACCGGTCCTGGCTGGTGGTCACGCGCAACACGCTGACCCATGAGATATCGAATGTGGAACTGGCCCGTGATGTGGCCCGCGCACGGGGGCGCTCCAAATGACCCAGGTGAACCGTTTGCAAGGCGGTCAGATCGACCGCAGCCAATCGCTGTCCTTTACCTTTGACGGCAAGCGCATGACCGGACACCCCGGTGATACTTTGGCCTCGGCTTTGTTGGCCAATGGGGTGCGCCTGATGGGGCGGTCGTTTAAATATCACCGTCCGCGCGGGGTTCTGACCGCCGGATCAGAAGAACCCAATGCCATCGTCGAGCTGCGCGAAGGCGCCCGCCAAGAGCCCAACACCCGCGCCACCACAGCCGAGCTGTTTGACGGGCTGGTCGCCCGCAGTCAGAACCGGCTGGGATCGCTGCGGTTTGATCTGTTGGCCGTGAATGATCGGCTGTCGAATTTCCTGACAGCCGGGTTTTATTACAAAACCTTCATGTGGCCGGCTGCCTTTTGGGAAAAAATCTATGAACCGATCATCCGCAAGGCCGCCGGTTTGGGGTCTTTGTCGTTGCAAGATGATCCTGATGTTTACGACAAGGGGTTTTTGCACTGCGATCTGCTGATCATCGGCGCCGGGCCATCGGGGCTTGCTGCGGCGCTGACAGCCGGGCGGGCCGGGGCGGATGTGATCCTGTGCGATGAAGATTTTCGCATTGGCGGGCGCCTGAACAGCGAAACTTTTGCCATCGGGGATGCCAGCGGCGCCGATTGGGCGGCGGCAACCTTGGCAGAATTGTCCAGCCTGCCCAATGTGCGGGTGATGGCCCGCACCACGGTGATTGGCGCCTTTGATCACGGCATTTATGGCGCGGTTGAACGCACCGGCGATCACCTGCTGGCCCCAAAACCGGGTAAACCCCGCCAAGTGTTGTGGCGGATCTATAGCAAGCAGGCACTGCTTGCCGCCGGTGCGACCGAGCGCCCAATCGCCTTTGAAAACAATGACCGGCCCGGCATCATGCTCGCATCGGCGATGCGCAGCTATGCCAACCGCTTTGCCACCACAGCCGGGGCGCGGTCGGTGATCTTTACCAACAATGACGACGGCCATCGCACCGCTGCCGATCTGCGGGCCAAGGGCGCGCAAGTGGCGGCCGTGGTCGATGTGCGCGACAATGCCCCGCACAGCGATGATTTTGAGGTGATCAAAGGCGCGCAGGTGATCAACAGCGCCGGCCGGTTGGGGCTGCGCAGCGTCACGGTGCGCGCCGCCGATGGCACGATCCGCCGCATCAACTGCGAGGCCCTGGGCGTTTCGGGCGGCTGGAACCCCAATGTGCATTTGACCTGTCACATGCGCGGACGCCCGCAATGGGATAATGCGCTGGCGGCCTTTGTGCCGGGCGGTGATCTGCCGCCGGGGATGCAGGTGATCGGCGCGGCGCAGGGCGATCTTTCAACCGCTGGGGCGCTGCGCTCTGGGGCGCAGGCTGCGGCGCAAGCGCTGGATCTGCAAACGTCCCCCATCGATCTGCCCCAGGCCGAAGACGCCCCCGTCAACGTCACGCCGTTTTGGTATGTGCAGGGGGCCAGCCGCGCCTGGCTGGATCAGCAAAACGATGTGACGGTCAAAGATGTCAAGCTAAGCCACCAAGAGGGGTTCCGCTCGGTCGAGCATCTGAAACGCTATACCACGCTGGGCATGGCCACCGATCAGGGCAAGACCTCGAACATGGGCGGATTGGCGATCATGGCCGAACTGGCGGGCAAATCCATCCCCGAAGTCGGCACCACCATCTTCCGCCCGCCCTACACACCCACAGCCATCGGGGTTCTGGCCGGACGGCATCGCGGCAAGCATTTTCATCCGACGCGGCTGACACCCAGCCATCATTGGGCCAAGGAACAAGGCGCCGTCTTTGTCGAGGTCGGCAATTGGCTGCGCGCGCAATGGTTCCCCCAGCCGGGGGAAACCCACTGGCGCCAAAGCGTCGACCGCGAAGTCTTGGCAACCCGGCAATCGGTCGGGGTCTGCGATGTGACCACATTGGGCAAGATCGACGTTCAAGGCACAGATGCTGCCGCTTTCCTCAACAAGGTCTATTGCAATGGCTTTGCGAAACTGCCGGTGGGCAAGACCCGCTATGGCCTGATGTTGCGTGAAGATGGCATCGCCATGGATGACGGCACCGCCGCCCGCCTGGCCGAGGACCACTTTGTCGTAACCACCACCACCGCCAATGCGCTTGGCGTTTACCGCCACATGGAATTCGTCCACCAATGTCTGTGCCCGGATATGGACGTTCAGATGATCTCAACCACCGAGGCCTGGGCGCAATATGCGGTCGCTGGTCCCAACGCGCGCAAACTGCTGCAAAAGATCGTCGACCCGGCCTTCGATATCTCGAACGAGGGCTTCCCCTTCATGGCTTGCGGCAACATCACCGTCTGCGGCGGGCTGCGGGCGCGATTGTTCCGGATTTCCTTCAGCGGAGAGCTGGCCTATGAGATCGCCGTTCCCAGCATGTATGGCGATGCGCTGATCCGGCGGTTGATGGACGCGGGCAAAGAATATGACGTGACCCCCTATGGGACCGAGGCACTGGGCGTCATGCGTATCGAAAAAGGCCATGCCGCCGGCAATGAGCTGAACGGGACAACCACCGCACTGAACCTGGGCATGGGGCGGATGGTCAGCACAACCAAAGACAGCATCGGTTCGGTGCTGTCAGCACGCAGCGGGCTCAACCAAAGCGATGCGCTAAACCTGGTGGGCCTAATCCCGGTAAACCACGCCGATGCGGTTCCCGCTGGCGCACATCTGATGAATGCAGACGGGCCGGTCAACGCACAGCATGATCAGGGCTATGTCACGTCGGCGGCCTTTTCCCCCAACCTTGGCCACGCCATTGGCCTGGCCCTGGTGAAAAACGGCGCCGCGCGGATGGGGGAAACCCTGCGCCTTGTCAGCCCACTAACCGGCGTTGAAACCCGTGTCACCATCGCCAGCGCGCATTTCATCGACCCAAAGGGGGACCGTCTTCGTGCATGATCTTCAGCCCACCACCGCCCTTGGCGCCAGCAAACCGGCCCATGACGTCTTTCCAGACATTACCATCAGCGAAAACCCGGATGTGGCGCTGGCCTCGGTGGCGCTGCGCGCGCACTCAGCCGATGCACATGCAGCGCTGGCGCACTGGCTGGGCGCCCCGCTGCGTGGCCCCGGAACCTTTGCCGCCAACGGCACAAGAAGCGCGCTCTGGACAGGCGCCGATCAATGGCTGATCCAAACCAGCCTGCAAAAGGAAGAACTTGTCGCCGATGATCTAAAGGCGCTGCTCGGCGCCCAAGCCTCGGTGACAGAGCAATCCGGCGCCTGGGCCTGCTTTGACATCCGCGGCCCCGGGCGCATCGCGCTGCTGGAACGCTTGACCCCCCTGCCCATTCGCCGCATGCAGCCCTGCGACGGCAACCGGACACGGATCGAACAGCTGGGTTGTTTCGTCCTGTGCCACAAAGACGCCTTCAGCGTCCTGGGCCCGCGCGCGTCCGCCCCATCGCTGCACCACGCTCTCATAACAGCTGCCGGCGCAATTTCTTGACTCCTCCGCCGCTTCTTTTGTTCTTAAATATCCCCGCCGGAGGCATCCTGCCTTTTCCACCTGCGCAGCGCTTGGGGAGGCTGAATGCCGTCGCGTTTTGCCTTAATGTTGTCTTTTGAGGCTGTTGTCGGAGCCTCCGGCGGGGATATTTAAGAACAAAAGAAGTTGGGGCGTGCATCTTCAACAAAAAAGGCCCCGGCAACGGGTGCGGGGCCTTGGTGTTTTCGGTCTTGGGCGTTTTGACGCAGGGACCGGGGTGCGATTGCGGCAGATTAGCCGTTCACGCTGTCCTTGAGCGCTTTTGCGATGGTCATTTTGACCACTTTGTCGGCTTCTTTTTTGAATTGCTCGCCGGTGGCGGGGTTGCGCACCATGCGCTCGGGGCGCTCACGGCAATAGATTTTGCCAACGCCGGGCAGGGTGACGGCACCGCCGCCGGAAACTTCGCGGGTGATCAGGCCGCATACCGCGTCCAAAGCTGCACCGGCTGCTTTTTTGTCGGCGCCCATTTCCTCGGCCAGAGCGGCGACGAGCTGCGTTTTTGTCATTGGTTTTGCCATGTTTTTATCTCCTTCGGCTGCCCGATGTTTAGGGCCTCATATCAGAAAACTATCCGAATGTGGTGTATCAACACAACGATTAGGGGCACATTGCAAGGAAAAACATGCGGTTTTCGGCTGTTTTGCGCATTTTTACCGTTAAAGAAAGGCGGTTTCCTCGAATGAGCGCAGTTTTCGGCTGTGAATACGTTCCAGCGGCATTGTGCGCAGTTGTTCCATCGCGTGTATTCCGATCATCAAATGGCGCGCCACTTGGGTTTTATAGAAGTCCGATGCCATCCCCGGAAGCTTGAGCTCTCCGTGCAGGGGTTTGTCCGAAACGCACAGCAGCGTGCCATAGGGCACCCGGAAGCGATAACCGTTGGCGGCGATCGTGGCGCTTTCCATATCCAGTGCGACGGCGCGCGATTGGCTGAGCCGTTGCACCGGGCCTGAATGGTCGCGCAGCTCCCAGTTGCGGTTGTCGATGGTGGCAACGGTGCCTGTGCGCATGATGCGTTTCAGCTCATAACCTTCCAGCGCCGTGACCTGCGCGACCGCCTGTTCCAGTGCGATCTGAATTTCCGCCAGTGCCGGGATCGGCACCCAGACCGGCAGGTCATCATCCAGCACATGGTCTTCGCGCAGATACGCGTGGGCCAGCACGAAATCCCCCAGGGCCTGGGTGTTGCGCAGCCCGGCGCAATGGCCGACCATCAGCCACGCATGGGGGCGCAGCACCGCAATATGATCGGTGGCGGTTTTGGCATTCGACGGGCCAACGCCGATATTGACCAGCGTGATACCCGATCCATCCGCCCGTTTCAGGTGATAGGCGGGCATTTGCGGCGACTTGGCCGGCGTGGCCAGGGTTTGATCGCCGCGGGTGATCATTGCGTTGTCGGTTGAGACAAAGGCGGTATAGCCGCTATCGGGGATATCCAGTTGCGCGCGGGCAAAGGCTTCGAATTCCGAGACATAGAATTGATAGTTGGTAAACAACACATAGTTCTGAAAATGTTCGGGATCCGTGGCCGTGTAATGGGACAGCCGCGCCAGCGAATAATCCACCCGTTGCGCGGTAAAGGGGGCCAGCGGGCGCACCCCGTCGGTGGGCTGATAGGTGCCATTGACGATGTCATCATTGGTGGTGGACAAATCCGGCACATCAAACACATCGCGCAGGGTGAAATCGGCGGCGCCTTCCTGTGGCACGGTGACATTGGGATCGCTGGCAACCGCGAAATGCACCGGGATCGGGGTGGAGGATGGCCCGACCCAGACCGGTTGGCCATGGTTTTCAATCAGCAGGCCGATTTGCTGGCGCAGGTAATTGCGGAACAGATCGGGCCGGGTGATCGTCGCCGCAAAGGCCCCCGGCGAGGATACATGCCCAAAGGACAACCGCGTGTCGACCTGGGCAAAGGTCGAGGTAGAGACCCGCACTTCGGGATAAAAGGCCCGGATACGGCATCTGGGGGCGCCTTGTTCCAGCGCCTTGGTGAAATGATGGCTCAGGAATTGCGTTGCCTCGGCATAGAGCTGCTCAAGCCGGTCCACCGCCTGCTTGGCATCGGTGAATTTTTCCGGCTTGGGGGTGGGGGCGGTCTGAATTTGAATCATGCAATTGGCTCTAGCACTGGAATAAAGGTGAAACTGCGGACATCGACCAACCCCAGATCGGAAATCCGCAGCTCTGGGATTACCACAAGGGCCAGCAAGGAGTGTTGCATATAGGCATTGTTGAGGGTGCAACCACAGTCGCGCATGGCGGCCATCAGCTGATCGGCTTGCGCCGCGACGCTGTGGGCCGGGGCATCTGACATCAATCCGGCAATCGGCAGCGCCAGCGATGCACACAGCTTGCCGTCGCGGAACACCGCCACGCCGCCGCCGATGTCAGACAGATGATTGGCCGCCAACGCCATATTCGCGGCGCAGGTGCCGACAACAATCATATGGTGGCTGTCATGCGCCACCGTCGATGCCATGGCCATATCACCACGATAGCCAAAACCGGACACAAAGGCATTGACCACCCCGCCGGTGCCGCGATGACGTTCGACCAGGGCAATCTGGCAAACTTCGCCGGTTGCCTGCACGCGCCCTTCGGTCACCGGCAGCTCAAATTGCAGCGCCTGGGTCGGGGCCTGATTTTCCACCACACCGATGACATTGGCGCGCACCGCATTGGCGCCCGCTGGGGCCGGGATATCAAAGTCGCCCGGCACAAGCGGCTTGCCCAGATGCACGGTGTTGCGGGCGCTTTGCGGCCAATCATAATGGGGGCAATCGGCCAGACATTGGCCATCCTTTGCCACAACCTGGCCACGGGCAATCACCATTTCGATCGGCAGGCTGTGCAAATCCGAGGTCAGGATAACATCCGCCCGCCGACCCGGCGTCAGCGATCCCAGCTCGCGCTCAAGGCCGAAATGCGTGGCGGTGTTGATCGTCGCCATTTGCAAGGCAACCAGCGGATCACAGCCGCAATCGATGGCATGGCGCAGCACCCGGTTCATATGGCCGTCATTGACCAAAGTGCCGGAATGGCAATCATCGGTGCACAAAATAAATCCGCGCGGATCCAGCCCCTTTTGCGTGATCGCGGTGATCTGGCTTTCGACGTCATACCACGCAGACCCCAGCCGCAGCATCGCCCGCATCCCCTGCCGCACCCGCGCAATGGCATCGGCCTCGCAGGTGCCTTCGTGATCATCGGCTGGCCCGCCGGCCACATACCCGGCAAAGGCCCGGCCCAGATCAGGCGAAGCATAATGCCCCCCGACGGTCTTGCCCGCGCGCTGGGTCGCGGCGATTTCCGCCAGCATCTTGGGATCGGCATTGGCCACGCCGGGGAAATTCATCATCTCGCCCAGGCCGATAATCCCCGGCCAGGTCATCGCCTCGGCGACATCCTCGGCGGTGATCTCAAATCCGGTGGTCTCCAGTCCGGGGGCTGATGGCGCGCAGGACGGCATCTGGGTGAAAATATTGATCGGCTGCATCAGCGCTTCGTCATGCATCATCCGCACGCCTTGCAGGCCCAGCACATTGGCAATCTCATGCGGATCGGTGAACATGGTTGTGGTGCCATGCGGAATGACCGCGCGGGCGAACTCGGCCGGGGTTAACATGCCGCTTTCGATATGCATGTGACCGTCGCACAGACCGGGGATCATAAAGCGGCCTTCGGCCTCGATCACTTGTGTCTGGGGGCCGATGCAATGGGCGGCATCGGGAACCACGCAGGCAATCCGCCCAGATGTGATGGCGATATCGTGATTGTCGATGATCTCGCGGCTATGGACATTGACCCAGCGCCCGCCCTTGATCACCATATCGGCGGCGGCTTGGCCGGTGGCGACGGCGATCAGATCGGCGGCACAATCTGGCCAGCTTGGAAAATTGATTTGATTCATGGCCCAAGGTGACATGACCGCCGGCAAGGATCAAGCACCTGAAAGGGACAGGGATGGATTATGAAACGGTCTCGGCGCAGGCGTTTGGCGCCAGCTTGCGTGGCATCGGGCTGAATTTGCTGGTGCGCGATGTCCCGGCACAATGTCAGTTTCTCGGGGCGGTTTTCGGATTGCTGGCGCGGCGGGTCTCGGATGATTTTGCGATTGTCGAATATGGCGATGCGCTGTTTCAGCTGCACCGCGATGGCACCTATCACAGCAACCCCTTGCTGGGCCTGCTGCCCGAGGGGCCACCGCGCGGTGCCGGGATCGAACTGCGCCTTTATGACAGCGATCCTGACGTGGCCTGCACCCGTGCCAAGGCCCATGGCGCGGTTATTTTGCAGCCCCCCACCGACAAGCCCCACGGCCTGCGCGAGGCCTATATCCTGTGCGAAAACGGCTATGCCTGGGTGCCCAGCCGCCCCATCTGAACGTGGTCAGGTGATGTGGCGCTCTACATGCAGGGCGGTGCGAAACCGATGGGTTTCAAGACGCAGCCAGGCGGCAAAGGCCTCGGCCCCCGGATGCGAATGGGATCGCGGCGATTGGATCAGGTAATAGGCCTCTTGCATGGGGGCACGAAAGGCAAACGGGGCACAAAGCTGACCAGAGCGGATCATCTGATCGGCGATGGCATCATGGCCCAGCGCCAGCCCGCCCCCCGCCGCCGCAATCGCCAAAGACAACGAAAAGGTGGTGGCATAGGTGATGGGCGGCCCTTGCCAGCCCAGGCCCTGATGTTCGCACCAGGTCTCCCAGTTGGCCAAAAGGTTCGAACAATCGAACAGCGGTTCGTCCTGCAACCGATCCAACGTCACCGCATATTCCGGGGCGCAGACGGGATAATAATGATCCGTATGCAGCAACTCGGCCCGCACCGTATCCGACGGGCGCAACGAAAAGCGGATCTCGATGTCGGCGCCCTCGGCCATATCGCGGGCCTCCCACAGCTCGGTTGACAGGCTCAGGCGGACCTCCGGGTGTTGTCGCTGAAACGCGGGCAACCGCGGCGCCAGCCATTGCATGGCAAAGGTCAGATTGGAATGAACCTGCACCACATCCGGCCCCACCCCCGTCACCGCGCGGGTGCCCTGCGCCAAGGTCCGAAAGGCATCACGCACCACCGGCAAATAGGTGATGCCGGTCTGCGTCAGCTCAAGCACCCGGCCCCGGCGATGAAACAGCGGCCGCTTCAAATGCGCCTCAAGCGATTTGACCTGCTGGCTGACCGCGCTTTGGGTCATATTCAAATCCCGCGCCGCGCCGGTAAAGGATAAATGCCGCGCCGCCGCTTCGAAAGCGCGCAGCCAATTTAACGGAGGAAGCGAGTTTGCCATAACGAACCTATAAGTCAGACTTATAGATAAGCGCCGTTTTTTTCGTTGGTCAAGCCACTGCGCCCGGTGTCATCTAGGCGCAACACATCACAGGGGCCCCGGCAATGAACCCAGCAAAGAACATGACCCACTGGCAAGAACGCAGCGACCTGGCCGCCGCCTTTCGCTGGACCGCACGACTGAATATGCACGAGGGGGTGGCCAACCATTTCTCGCTGGCAATCAACGACAGCGGCACCCGGTTCTTGATGAACCCCAACCAGATGCACTTTGCCCGGATCAAGGCCAGCGATCTGATCGAGGTCGACGCCGATAACCCCGACACGCTGCAAGGCCCGAACGCGCCGGACCCCACTGCATGGGGGCTGCATGGCGGGGTCCACCGGGGCTGCCCGCATGCGCGCTGTGTGATGCATGTTCATTCGATTTTCGCCACTGTTCTGGCGTCGCTTGCCGACAGCCGCCTGCCACCGATCGACCAAAACTGCGCCACTTTTTTCAACCGCTATGTTATCGACGACGGCTATGGCGGATTGGCGTTTGAGGACGAAGGCGATCGCTGCGCCGCGCTGCTGAATGATCCCGCCAAAAAGGTGATGATCATGGGCAATCACGGCGTGCTGATCATCGGCCAAACCGTCGCCGAAACCTTCAACAGGCTGTATTATTTCGAACGCGCCGCCGAGACCTATATCCGGGCGCTGCAAACTGGCCAGCCGCTGCGGGTGTTGCCGGACCGCATCGCCGAAAAAACGGCCCGCGAGCTGGAAACATATCCCGAACAAGACGCCCGCCACCTGGCCGAACTGCGCGCGATCCTCGACGCCGAGGCCGCGGATTACGCAAGCTGAACCACACGCATTAATACAAGGATCCGTCCATGCACTTTGGATTGACTGCCGAACACCAGATGATCGCCGAGACTGTGCGCAGCTTTGTCGAAAAAGAGATATACCCCCACGAAGAGCTGGTCGAACGCAGCGGAGAAGTCCCGCGTGAAATCGCCGAGGACATCAAGAAAAAGACAATAGAATTAGGATTTTATGCCTGCAATTTCCCCCAAAGCGTCGGCTGCGCCGGCCTTGGGCACCTTGAATTTGCATTGGTCGAACGCGAATTGGGGCGTGGATCTATGGCGCTCAATCACTTTTTTGGCCGGCCACAAAATATCCTTATGGCCTGCACCGGCGATCAGATCGAACGCTATTTGATGCCCGCAGTGCGCGGTGAAAAAATGGACGCGCTGGCCATGACCGAACCCGGGGCAGGATCAGATGTGCGCGGGATGAAATGCGCCGCACACCGCCAGGGCGGCGACTGGGTGGTGAATGGAACCAAGCATTTTATCTCGGGGGCAGAGCACGCCGATTTTGTCATCGTCTTCATCGCCACAGGCGAAGATGACACCCCCAAAGGGCCCAAAAAACGCATCACCGCATTCCTGGTCGACCGGAACACACCCGGCTTTACCATCCGCGACGGCTATAAATCTGTCAGCCACCGTGGATACAAGAACATGATCCTGGATTTTGACGATTGTCGTCTGCCGGACGCGCAGGTTCTGGGCCAGGTCGATGGCGGATTTGATGTTATGAATACCTGGCTTTATGCCACCCGGATCACCGTTGCCGCCATGTCCGTGGGCCGCGCCCGCCGGGTCTTTGACTATGCGCTGGATTACGCTGCAACACGCAAGCAATTTGGCCAGCAAATCGGTAAATTCCAAGGCGTCAGCTTTCAAATCGCTGATATGATCACCGAGATCGACGCCGCCGATCTGCTGACCCTAGCAGCCGCGGATCGACTGGATCGGGGCCTGCCCGCCAATCGCGAAATCGCCTCGGCCAAGCTCTATGCATCGGAGATGCTGGCGCGCGTGACCGATGCCGCGATTCAGGTCCATGGCGGAATGGGGCTGATGGATGATTACCCCCTCGAGCGATTTTGGCGGGACGCAAGGGTCGAACGGATCTGGGACGGTACATCTGAAATCCAAAGACACATAATCAGCCGTGATCTCCTGCGCGCGCTGGGTGCATGATTTCGCCTTCGGCGAGGATATTTGAAAACAAAAGAAGCAACGAAATGTTAATCAGCGTCTGGCAAACTCAAGCCACGGTACAGGCGGGGACGCCGATGACCGTAACAGAAGAAGGCCCCTTACAGGCTATACAGTTCGTAAGGGGCTATTCCTCTTTTCTTTTGTTCTTAAATATCCTCGCCGAAGGCGAAATCTTCCGTCATGGCCGTCAATAGTATGCGGCAGGATTTATCACGCCTGTTTCAGCCGAAAACCATCGCCGTCATTGGCGGTGGCAGCTGGTGTGAACAGATTATCGCGCAGTTACTTTCATTTGGCTTTGCCGGTGCAATTTGGGCGGTGCATCCGCGCGGCGGGTCTATACAGGGTTGCCCGGTTTTCTCATCCTGCACCGATCTTCCTGCTGCGCCTGATGCGGTATTCATCGGGGTCAACCGACATGCCACGATTGATATCGTGAGAGACTTGGCAGCCATGGGGGCGGGCGGTGCAGTCTGCTTTGCTTCGGGTTTTGCCGAGGCAAAGACAGAAGACTCTGCCGCCCAAAGCCTGCAAGAACAATTGATAGAGGCCGCCGCGCAAATGCCCATATTGGGGCCAAACTGCTATGGGTTTATCAACGCTCTGGATGGCGTCTTGCTGTGGCCCGATCAGCACGGCTGCCGGCCGCAGGAACGCGGCGTTGCCATTCTGACGCAAAGCTCGAACATTGCCATAAATCTAACCATGCAGCAGCGCGGCCTTCCGATTGCTTTCGTCGTGACTTGCGGAAATATGGCGCAAACCAGTCAGGCTGATATCGCGCTTGCTCTGCTGGACGATCCGCGCATCACCGCCATTGGCCTGCATATTGAGGGGCTTTCGGAGGCGCGGGCCTGGGATGCCGTCGCTCGCAAAGCGGCGCGGCGCGGTATTCCTCTCATTGCGCTCAAGGTTGGCGCGTCGGAGCAAGCGCAGCTTGCGACCGTGTCGCACACGGCCTCGATGGCCGGGGGGGACACGGGCGCCGCGGCTTTGTTGCAGCGTTGCGGCATCGCGCGCCTGCATGATTTGCCAAGCTTTCTTGAAACGCTCAAGCTGTTGCATTGCGCCGGGCCACTGCCGGCATCCGCGCTGTCCTCGATCAGCTGCTCCGGCGGTGAGGCCAGCTTGGTGGCCGATCTGGCGCTCGGGCGCCGGCTCAACTTTCCGCCCTTGTCTGCTGATCAGCATCGGGATTTGGCCCAGGCATTGGGGCCCATGGTTTCCCTTTCTAATCCATTGGATTATCACACATATATTTGGGGGGACGCCAGGAAGATGGCCGCCGCATGGGCCCCGATGGCGGCGGCGCATATCGGTCTGACCCTGATCATTGTCGATTATCCACATACGGACGCCAGCGATTGGGAAAGCGCCACGCAGGCCGCCCTCGCGGTGCGTGCGCAAACCGGACGGCCCGTGGCGGTTGTCGCAACCCTGCCAGAACTGATGCCCCCTGCCACGGCGGCCCGCCTGATGGCCGGCGGGGTCGTGCCCCTTTGCGGCCTGCTCGAAGCCCTGAACGCCGCCGAAGCTGCGGCAAACATGCCCGCCTTGCATGATCTTCCCGCCTTGCCCCCCGGCCCCGACCGCGCCACCGCCCTCCACCCCGAGGCGCAATCAAAGGCGCTATTGGCAAACTATGGTGTTCCCGTGCCTGCCGGTGCAACCGCCACAAATCCCAAAGATCTGGCCGCCGCCGCTCAGGCGCTACACGGTCCTCTGGCGGTCAAGGCGCAAGGGCTGGCGCATAAATCCGATGCTGGTGCCGTTGCACTGGGCGTGGCGCCGCATGACATCGCCCAGACCGCCGCGAAAATGGCGGCGAAATTGTCCGCCCCCTCCTATCTGGTCGAAGAAATGATCGACGGCGGCGTTGCGGAACTGCTGCTGGCGGTGACGCGCGATGCCGCCCATGGCTTTGTCCTGACCCTGGGCGCGGGCGGCATTCTGACGGAATTGTGGCACGACACCCAATCGCTGCTGCTTCCGGTGACACGCGAAGATCTCGCCCAGGCTTTGACCCGCTTGCGATGCTATCCCCTGCTGGTCGGGTATCGCGGCAAACCGGCGGCCTGCCTTGACGCGATCCTTGACGCCGCACTGGCCTTGCAAATGTGCGCCATTGCACATCTCGATCAGATTGAAGAGATTGAGATCAACCCGCTGATCTGCACACCGACCCGCGCAGTGGCCGCCGATGCGCTGATCATGATGACGCCGGCCCCAGAAAGGACATAACAGATGGACCCGATCAAAACCCGGCGCCAAGGCGCAATCTTGCAAGTGACGCTGGATCGCCCCAAGGCCAATGCCATTGATCTGAAAACCTCACGCCGGATGGGCGAGGTTTTTGCAGAATTCCGCGATGATCCGGCCCTGCGTGTGGCGATTATCACTGGCGCGGGCGATAAATTCTTCTGTCCCGGCTGGGATCTCAAGGCCGCGGCCGACGGCGACGCGGTTGACGGCGATTACGGCATCGGTGGCTTTGGAGGCCTGCAAGAACTCCGCGCCCTGAACAAACCGGTGATCGCGGCGGTCAATGGCATCGCCTGCGGGGGCGGGCTCGAACTGGCTCTCAGCGCCGATCTCATCCTGGCCGCCGAACACGCCAGCTTTGCCTTGCCGGAAATCCGTTCGGGCACCGTGGCCGATGCGGCGTCGGTCAAGCTCCCCAAACGTATCCCCTATCACATCGCCATGGAATTGCTGCTCACCGGGCGCTGGTTCGATGCCCCCGAGGCCAAAGCCTGGGGGCTGGTCAATGAAATCACCGCCCCCGATCAACTCCTTAACCGGGCTTGGGCGCTGGCCACGCTGCTGGCCTCGGGGCCGCCGCTTGTCTATGCCGCCATCAAGGAAATCGTCCGCGATGCCGAAGACGCCAAGTTCCAGGACGCGATGAACCGCATCACCGGGCGGCAACTGGAAACCGTTGACCGCCTCTACGCCTCCGAGGATCAGCTCGAAGGCGCCCGCGCTTTCGCCGAAAAACGCGACCCGGTCTGGAAGGGCCGCTAACAGCCTTCTTTTGTTCTGAAATATCCCCGCCGGAGGCACCAACGCGTGCGGCCGGGCGGGCCCGCTGCGGCCTGCGCACCCAATCAGCGTACGCTGCACATCAAAGTTCTTCATAATTTGCCACGCTAATTGGCACCGGTGCGGTGGCCGGGGCAGGCGCGGCGCCATGTAATCATGGCAAGAAGGTTCTTTTGAAACATGCAATTATCTTTGGGGCTAAGCCTGGGAAGCGCACGCGTTAGCGCGCCGGGCGGGGCGGCGGTCACAGTGCAAATCACCGGCTTGGTGAACAACCCCCAGCATGGGCTTGCGGCGCAAACCGGGGTGGCGCTGGGCAATGACAGCGCCATGCCGGGGGGCGCAACCCAGCATTGGCAGCGCAATGGCGTTGACATTCCCGGCGCCACCGGGGCCAGCTTTACGCCGGTCATTGGCGGCGGTGTATCAGACGGCGATACAATCCGCCTGCGGATTGAAGATGGCGGCACCAGCTATTTCAGCACGGGCTATCCGGTGCGCTATGCGGTTCCGGTTGTCACGGTGCAACCGGCTTGGTCCACATCGGCGGCGGATTTGGGCGATAGCGTCACGCTGACCCCCGGCACAGGCAGCGCCGGCGCGGTGCGCAGCATTGATTACCTGACCCTTGGCGGCGTGGATGATCTGGCCGGGCTTTCTGGCACCAGCTACAGCGCCGATGCGCTGGGCACCGTGGCCTACCGCGAGGTCTGGACCAGCAGCGGCGGCGCGGTCTATTCAGACGTCATCGGCTTTGAGGTTGAGCCGGTGCCGCCCGTGGCAGGCAGCCTGACCGCCATCAATGAAGCCGTGGGGTCCGGGCCGATCATGGTTGATCTGAGCGCCGGGTTCACCAGCACCCGGCCCCTGACCTATACCAAATCCGTGGCCTGGGGCGGGATCAGCGGCAGCAATCTGACCATTGGCCTTGACACCGCGCGCAACGAAAGCATCACCATCACCGCGACCGATGATTACGGCCAAAGCGCGCAGGTTGCCTTGCAAGTCACCATTGCCGAGGCCAGCAGCTTTGCCTTTACCCAGCTTGAAACCTATCAGGTGTCGGTGCCCACCGGCACCACCCACACCAAGACCGGCTATGCCCTGGGGGCCGCAGACCCGGCGCGGGAAATCGTGCTGGCCCTGGGCGGTTATTGGCGCGGGGCGTCGGGCGTCCAGCCGCAAACCGTCACCATCACCCCGGACGGGGGCAGCGCCATTGCCCTGACGCGCATGGCAGCGGCCAGCGGCGATCACCTGTCGGTCTGGACCGCTACCGTGCCCACCGGCACCACCGGCACGATTACTGTGACCCATGAGGCATCGGTTGGAACCTATATCGTGGTGACGGGCCTGCGGGTTTTGGGCCATACCTATGCCATTGCCACCCATGCCGAGCAAAGCGCCAGCAGCGGCACCATGACCCTGGATCAGGACGTTGAGGCCGGGGACGAATTGGTTGCGGTTCTGATGCACAGCAGTTCCAGCGGCGTGGCGCTGACGGCATCGGGCTTGACCGAGGTGCTGACCAGCAATCACACCACCTATCCGCACCGGCGCCAGGCGGTCTATGCGGCCAGCATCACCGCTGATGAAACCCCGCGCGCCATGTCATTCAGCGGCGAAGCCACGGGCAATGCCACCATGTATGCCATCACCCTGGCCCTGCGCAGCGCCGGCGGCGCGGTGGTGCAGACCCCGGCGGGGGAAATTGATGTGGAAATCGGCACGCCCTTCACCATCCCGGCGGGCTATTATGGGGCGGGCACCTATACCGTGAACACGGCGGAAATGGCCGATGGGATCGAATTTATCGTGCCGGGCGAAATCACCGGCGATGTGATCCTTGGGGCAACGCTGAGCCAAAGCAACGGGGCGATTTACGTCTATACCGGCGCGGCCCCCACCGCGACCTACAACTGGCAGGCGGATGGCGTGGATATCCCAGGGGCCACGAACCCGGCAGCGCTGGACACCACCAGCCACGCCGGCAAGGTCATTCGCCTGCGCACCACGGCGGGCGGCGTGGACAGCTTTTCCAACACCATCACCGTGAACAGTGTGAACACGCTGGAATTCACCGAATTGGCCAGCAAGCAGATATCCATTGCGAACGGCAACGATATTGTCATCACCGATTATGACCTTGGTTTTCCCCATGCGGATCGGGAAATTCTGATCGTGCTGGGCGGCTATTGGCGAAGCGCTGAGGGGGCGCAACCCCTTAGCGTCACCTTGACGCCAGAGGGCGGCAGCGCCATTGCCATGACCCGGATGACCTTGGCCGGGTCCAGCGAATTGGCCGCCTATACCGCCACGGTGCCGAGCGGCACCACCGGCACATTGACCATCGCCCACGGGGCGACAAACGGGCCTTATATCCTGTTGACCGGGGCGCGGCTGCGTGGCCACCAATACGCGGTTGCCCAGCACAGCAGCATTGCCGCTGGCAGCGGCTTGATGACGCTGGATCAAAACGTGCTGGCTGGGGATGAGGTGCTGACACTGATGATGCACAGCAGTTCCAGCGTTGCCTTGGCGGCATCGGGGCTGGATGTGGCGCTGTTTTCAACCCATGAGGATCACCCGATCCGGCGGCAAGCGGTGGGCCGGGCCAGCATCACCGCAGATCAAAGCCCGCGCGCCATGTCCTTCACAGGCGAGACGAACGGCAATGCGGCCATGAAAGCAATCACAATTATCATTCGGGGGGCCTGATATGGCTTTGGCAAGACTTGGGGGCTATAACGCGGGGGAGCCGCTTGCGGTCACGCAATCGGGCAGCACGCGGCTTGTGCGGCGGTTTGGCAATGGGGTGCGCCAAAATGCGCCCCGCGCCGGGGTGGATGATCGGGTCTATGTGTTCGACTTTGCCGACGCGGCGGATATTGCCAGCGTTGCAATCCTGACCCAGCCGGCGGCGGGCCGGGTCAGTGTGCGGGCCGATAAGGCCATCGCCTATGTTGCCGCACCCGGCAGCACCGGGGTTTACAGTTTCACCGCCCGCGTGACCTATACCGATGGCCAGGTGGGCGACGACGCGTTTTCCATCGACCTGGACGCCAGCGACCAGCAAAAGCATTGGGGCGATGGGCTGGGCTATTATTACCTGCCCAAGGATGGCAACGGGCGCGCGATTGCTGAGCCGGGCGAGAACCACCGCAAATTTTATGTGGCCACGGATGGCATGGACGCCGCCGCCATCGCGGCCCATGCCAGCGCCAATGGCGAACCAGGCACCACGGCGGGCGATGTGACCAACAGCTGGCTTGTGGCGCGGCCCCAATACGGCGGGTCCGAGGCGCTGGCCATCACGCCCGGCCTTCTAAGCGGAACGTCTTTGTGGCAATTCCAGACCCAAGCCCTCAGCCGGTCGCACCATCTGTTATTTAAACGCGGCCAGACCTTTACACAGGCTTTCGCCCTGGCGCCATCCACAGCCCAGGGCGAAAGCCTGCGCCATCCGCTGCTTATCGGGGCCTGGGGAACCGGCGCCGCGCCGGTGCTTGAATTCGGAATGACGGTCGAAGGGGGGTCAAAATACATCGTGGCGCAGGATGTTGTTATGACTTCATCCGGGATCGTGGCAGGCAGCCACACCTTGCACGACAAGATCCGCTTTACCGAAGGCAGCGGCACCCAAAACAACCCCGGCCTTTCCTACTTGGACTGCCGCTATCAGGACATTTGGGCGGCAGCGCCAGACGGCGGGGCCAGCGTCTGGCGACAGCATGTGGACCGGCGCGGCGGGTTTTACGGCGGCGGCGCGCAAAGCGGCATCCTTTTGGAAAACTGTTTCTTTGATATCTGCGGCTGGAACCCCAGCTATAACCCCGCGACCGACGCCTATCCGGCCAGCCCCGGCATGGGGCCGAGCATCTATTCCCATTGCGCCTATTTCAACAACAACGGCTGGAACATTACCGTGCGCGGCTGTGTGTTTGCCCGTGGGGCCTTGGGCGGGCTTAAAATGCGATCCGGCGGGCTGGTTGAGGATTGCGTGTTCATTGAAAACGGGTCGCACCTTTCCCTGCTTGGCGGCAATTTCTCGGAGGCCGGGCCGGTTGGTGAATATGGCATTGCCAATGGCAACGTCCTGACCAGCGCCCTTTATGAGGAAGTCCAGCCCTGGACATCGGGGGGGCAGGACGGGAACCCATATACCTTTGGCGGCGGGTCGAATTTCCAAAACCCAACCGGGCTGGACAGCATCTTGGACAATATCATGGTGCATCTGGCCAACCCCAATGATGCGGCGGAAATCACCGCGCGGGGCCATGGGCTTCGGGTTGGCCTAAGCGACGCGCTAAAGGGGTTTCCGCGCGGGGATTTCACCCGCAATGCCCACACCGAAGGCAACCGCCAATACAATTGGGGCGATGATATCGAAATCGGGGTGTCGGGGCTTAGCACTGCCACCATGGAGGCGACCACCGTGCAAAACTGGCTCGATGCGGAATTTGAAACCAGCGGCGCGACCATTCAGACCGGGCTTGCGCAATGGCGGCAAGATGACAGCCCGGCGGATCGGGTGGCCTCTTTCCTTGCCTATTTCCGCAGTGGGTTCAGCGTGCCTTATTCCACCCGCAGCGCGGCCACAGCGATGGTTTTTAGCCCCAATCAGCGGGGCGAGGGGCTGCGCTGGGACAATCGCCTGAATTGGCCAACCAATGACCTGGCGGGCCGATTTGCGGGCGATACGGTGGACCTTGCGGGCAATGTGGTGCATTTCGGCTTGCTGGATACCACCGTGGCCAGCGTCGATTTGCGCGGCGGGCTGTTGCGGGTCGATAGCGGGCGGCTGGTGGTCACTGGCACGCTGGCCAGCGATGGCGCCAGCCTGAGCGTGCAAAATTGCGGATGGCTGGCCGTGCCGGGCTATACCGGCGCCGGCGGGCTGGATGTGACGGTTTCAGACGGCGGGCGGTTTGAAAATCGCGGCGCCTGGACCGGGGCAAGCGATATGACCGTGACCGGCGGGCAAGCGATCCTGGCCGGGCCGGGGGGCAGCTTTACCGTGCCAAGCGGATCTGCTTTGGATGTGCAGGGCGGGCAGGTGGGCTTTGACGGCACCGGCGGCGGCGCGGCCACAATCACGATCAACGGCACCTTGGCGTTCACAGCCCAGGGCGGCGCGCTTGGCCAGATCAGCGAATTCCGCAGCGGCATGAACGGAACCACCGCCCCGGATGTGGCCAGCACCGTGGCGCTAAATGGCGGGCTGGAAATCGACGTGACCGGCGTGGCGGCGGGGTCTTATGATCTGGTCGTTGCCGATACCGTCACCGGCAGCCCCACACCCACCATCACCGGCGGCAGCGGCAGCGTCAGCTATGCCACCGCTCGCAAGGTAATCCTGACTGTGACATAAGGGCGGGGAAACCCGCGCAATCGCCCATGGTCGCCTGCGTCAGTAGGCAGCTGTTAAGATTATCTCGACCTCCAACTCTGGTCGCGCCAGCTTGGCCTCGCCGCAGGCGCGGGCCGGGGCATGGACCTGTTACGGAAATGCTCCGCTTCTTTGACCTGGTATTCTGCCACAAAGGACAGACATGATGGCATCGAACCCAACCGCAGAATTCCGCGCAGAGGCAGTGCGGGTAACGTTGACCAGCGGGCTGCCGCAGAAACAGGTTGCAGCAGATATTGGCGTCGGCTTCTCGACGCTGAGACGTTGGATTCAGCAAGATGGGCGCAATCCTGAGAAGCCAACCGGCCAGTCCAATCTCGAGCGCGAGATCGTCAAGCTGCGGAAAGAGAGTCGTGTGCTGCGGGACGGCATGGTGCTGCTCGCGCATATTCGTGACCAGTTTGCCCGGTCTCTCGGCAGCTATGGCCGGCCACGCATGACCGCGGAATTGAAAGAGTCAGGCCTGCCGGTCGGCCACCGCCGCGTCGGACGCTTGATGCGTGACATCTGTATTGCGGTTGTCCGCGGCGGCCATTACTTCGGATGTCACCGCATGGCCCGGGCGCGCGGGAATGATGGTTCGCAGAGAAACAGAGCCGGGGTCTCGCGAGCCGTCGCAGATGCCGCAATGACGTCGAGGATCGTTTCGACGGCGGTCTCGGAGGCCAGGATGCCGAGTTGAAGCTCCCGCTTGGCCCGCATCATGGGCTCCGGCAGCTGCAGTTCGTCTGATTTGTCCATGACGAAACGCTGTGTGCCCGGAAGCCGCGTCGTGTCCGTCGTCAGATAATTTGGGCCAACAGAGCGTTTTCGTTATTGGAGGCTCTGGCTCATCCTTGATTGAGTTTATGCGTTTTTAGTTTGGTGGCGCAAGCGCCGCTTGAGCATGGTCTTACGTTTGATCTCCTCTCGCTGTTTCAGGATCTGCTGATCGCGCCCGAAGTAGACATCGGCGGGCGTCAGGTTGCCGAGGCTCTCGTGGTATCGCCCGTTGTTGTAATAGTCGACGAAGGCCCCGATCTGGCGCTCGAGATCGCCGGGTAGGAAGTAGTGTTCGAGCAGGACGCGATTTTTCATAGTCTGATGCCATCGCTCGATCTTGCCTTGGGTCTGTGGGTGGTATGGCGCGCCCCTGACGTGCTCCATGCCCTTTTCTTCGATGTAATCC
>CAKZPD010000035.1 GCA_937138475.1 uncultured Sulfitobacter sp.
AATTACCCCCGACACATCTGGTCAGGGGCGAGGTTGCACATGGGTCATTTCTCAATGGCAATTCTAACCTCTACTGGGTCAGTTCTCAGTGGCATTCAACACTGTGAGAATCAGCCGCGTCAAACTGCAGTCAATCGTATGGCTATGCGGGCGAGGTCGACCAGGTTTCAAAAATTTGCGCCCTTAGGTTTGCGATTCAGGCCCTGCAATCAATAAATGATTGACGAAAGCAAAAAACTACAGAATGGTTGCGATACGAAACTCGCGTCCTGCATGATAAAACTATTGACGCGTCAACAGGGAGAACACGAATGATGATGAAGACAGTAACATCGGCCGTCGCGGGCGCCGTCATGGCGATGTCCGGCCAGGCCGCTTTTGCGGATGCTCACGGTGAAATCACCGTCGCCTATTTCCTCGAATGGCCGATGCCGTTCCTTGCGGCGAAAGCATCTGGCGCCTTTGACGAAGCATTGGGCAAGAAGGTGAACTGGGTGAGCTTCGAGACCGGTACCGCGATGTCGGCTGCGATGGCGTCGGGTGACGTCCAGATTGCGGTCTCGCAAGGGTTGCCACCTTTCGTAGTTGCCACCTCGGGCGGACAGGATTTGCAGATCATCGACGTGGCAGTAAGCTATTCCGAAAATGATAACTGTGTGGTTCACGCGGATCTTGAAATCGACAAGGACAGCGCTGGCGAACTGGCCGGCAAAAAGGTTGCCGTGCCACTGGGCACTGCGGCGCACTATGGTTTCCTGCGTCAGATGAGCCACTTCGGTGTGCCTTTGGACAGCCTTCAGATCGTAGATATGGCCCCGCCAGAGGGTGCCAGTGCCCTTAGCCAGAAGGCAGTGGATTTCGCCTGCGGCTACGGTGGTGGCCTTACCCGTATGAAGGAATACGGCAACGTATTGCTGACCGGCGCCGAGAAGGAAGAGGTTGGCATCTTGGTGTTTGACGTGATTTCTGCCCCTGCTTCCTACATTGCCGGGAATGGTGACGAGGTTGCAAAGTTCCTGTCGGTCGTGACCAAAGAAAACGAGCGCTATAACTCCGGCGCAGGCGGCGACGAAATGATTGAGGTGCTGGCCAAAGAAGCGGGCATGGATCTGGACGCGGCCAAAAGTGCGCTGGCCGGTATGAAGATGCTTTCTGCAGCGGAAGCCTTGTCGGATGCTTGGTTGGGCCAGAATGCAGCGACGTTCATGAAGGGTGTGGCTGACGTGTTCGTTGAGGCCGGCTCGATCGACAGCGCACTCGAAAGTTATGAGGGGGCGATCAACACCGGCCCGCTTAATGCTGCGCGGGACATGTAAGGACACTGAATGCGGCCCTTTGGGGCCGCATTCTGCTTTGCAGCTTTCTTGGATCATCAACAAAGCCTGAAAAGTTAGACCGCTGCTGATCATCGCCGCAGGGTTTCTTGCCCCCACGGACGGCAAGATTATCCTCAAGTGTCACAAGATCGCGGCTGAACGGATCCCGTTGCCCTGGAAGGGCAGAGCTTGGTGGGAATGCCTTCTCCCTGAGGTCCCGTAGGGGGGCTTTAGCTCTAACTGGCCGCGCGTAAAGCGCGGCCTTTTTTCATTTGCAATCGAAGCATTCGATCATTCGTGAAATGGCCATCATTCCGGGATCATCCAGACCCACGGATTTTTCGGCGTAGACCCGCGCGCGACCAATTTTGTTCGGCCTGTCACGAAAATCCGAAAGCGTCTTTGATGCGGCACCTTGCGCAGCGGCCAATATTTCCTCTGGCTCGGTTTTGCCTCCAACGGCCTTGATGATCGCATCCATCATATCCAGCATCGTCTTGTCGCCCAACTTGGCGCCGCCCCGAGCGATCATGGCATCCTGAGCTGCCTTGAGCAGCGCCTCCAACTGTGACCATTCGACAGACGCATTGCCTTTGATGATCTTGCCCGATGCCATAAACGCGGTCGCCAGTAGCGTCCCGAAGCTGGACCCCGAAACAGCCGTTACAGCTTTTGCCATCGCAAAAAGCGCCAAGCCGAGGTCTGCAGGCAGATCGCCCTTGATCTTTTCAAGGTTGCTGAACCCGTTGACGAGGGTAACGCCAAGATCACCATCGCCAAGCTGCCCGTCCAGCGCGTTCATTTCGGTTCCGATACCGTCGATCCGCGCAGATATCTTGTCGATTCCCAGTCGCAACGTGTTTGTTGTCAGCGTCATCTTCAAACTCTCCAGAAAGGGCAATCTGCCGGGGCTTTCACCAGCGTTTCGAGTTCGTCATCGAGGTGCAAAATCGTGACAGAGGCACCGGCCATTTCCATAGACGTGGCATAATTGCCGATCATGTGCATGGCGATTTTGGCTCCGGTGCCTTCCAGCCGCGCTTTCGCCTGACGAAACACCAGATAGAGCTCTTCGACCGGGGTGGCGCCCAGCCCGTTGACCAGCAACGCGATGCGACTGCCAGCGCTGGCGGGTTTGTCGGCCATCAGCATATCGATCATTTCGTCCGTGACCTCATTCACTGGGCGAAGCTTGCCGCGCCGCACGCCCGGCTCGCCGTGGATGCCCATGCCGATTTCCATTTCATCCTCTGCAATCTCGAAAGTTGGCTTGCCTGCCTGCGGAACGGTGCAGGACGAAAGTGCAACACCGACCGAACGCACGTTGTCCGCCGCGCGCTGCGTGATGGCTTCGACTTCGTCGATTGACCGTCCAGCCGCCGCCGCCGCCCCGGCAACCTTGGTGACAAAGACAAATCCGGCCACTCCGCGCCGTTTTTCAGCTTCTTCAGGCCCGGCGGCGGCCACATCATCTGAAACGATGACCTTGCGCGCGTCGATGTCATCCATCTCGGCCATCTCGCAGGCCATGTCAAAGTTCATCCGGTCGCCGCCATAGTTGCCCACAACGCAAAGCACGCCTTTGCCTTGATCTGCGAACTGAATCGATTCCAGCATCGGGTTCATATCCGGCGAGGCGAACACATCGCCCACCGCGCAAGCATCCAGCAACCCATCCCCGATATATCCGGCAAACACCGGAATGTGCCCAAATCCACCTCCGGAAACCACGCCTACTTTGTCTGCGACAGGGATGGGGCGGTGCAGCATACGGCCTGTCGCGCCCCCCAGGCAGTAGCTTTTGGGGTGTGCGCTCTGCATGCCTTCCAGCACTTCATCGACATAGTTCTCAGGTTTGTTTATCAGCTTCTTCACTGTGCAGATCCTCCACCGGGTTTCCGTCAAAATTCCGCAATGCGGAACTTTATTTTTACAATACGGAATAGTGGGGTGCCAACCTTCTGTCAACAATGCGGTTGCTGAATGGTGGGGCAGTCTGGCACATAAGGTGGACCGAGGATTGGGAGACCCTGCAAATGTCGCGTGAAATTCAAAGTTCGATTGTTCAGAAAAGCGTGGCTGTCGTAAACTTGCTGGCCGATCACAAGGGCCGCTTGTCCCAAACTGAGATTGCCAATGCCACAGGTTTCAACAAGAGCTCGACACATCGCATCTTGTCTATTCTCATCGGTCAGGACCTAGTTGAGTTTGACGAGCGTGACCGAACCTATTCCACCGGGCCACTGCTGATCAGCTGGGCACGCGCCGCATGGGAGAAAATGGATCTGAGCCTGGTGCAGGATCAAGATCTTCGTGATCTCGCAGTCGAAACGGGTATGAACGTCGCGCTAGGGGTGCGGATCGAACATACCGTGACGTTCATTCGCACCAATATTCCCCACCCATACCGTCTGGCTGTCAAGGCGGGCGGGCAATCGGAATTGCACAATACCGCCGTCGGGAAAGTCTTTCTTGCGCATATGACGGAAGAAGAGAGGGATGCATATTTCAAGGTCGCGGAGCTTGAGAAATTCACCGAGACAACCCTTACCAACCGACAAGACATCGAGGCGGGCCTCGAAGCGATTCGGACGCAGAGATTCGCAATTTCGGATCGCGAAGAATTCTATCAGGTTGTCGGTATCGCCGCGCCAATCTTCGACCATGATGGGCGGATCCTTGCTGCGATCAGCCTGTGGATCCCCTTGCGCGTTGCATCACTTGACCGCCTTTTGGCTTTCAGCCCGGCGCTACTGGCCAAAACCACCGAAATTTCCGCGCGGTTTGGGCAGTTGGCTGCAAGATAGGCGAAGTCACTGCCATTTTCACGGCTGAAAAGTTGTGTATTGTAAAACTTGAATTCTGTATTACAACTATCTTTGTGGCGCAACCCAGCGCTGAGTCCATCAATCAAGGATATATATGTGATACCCGAAGGAATTCATTGGCATCGCACTGCGCCGCCACCTCCGATCTGCGAAAAGGTCGAAGGTGACCAAACCGCAGATGTGGTGATCATCGGGGCTGGGCTGACAGGATTGCGCACGGCGATCACGCTGGCAGAGGCCGGAGTAGATACCGCTGTTCTGGATGCAGAGCGGATCGGATTTGGTAGTTCGGGGCGCAGCGGCGGGCAGTGCAACCCCATCTGGCGCGCGACGCCAGCTGATTTGCGCAAGAAATTCGGTGATGCTCAGGCCGAACGCCTGATCAAGACCACCTTGACGGCAGCAGACGACCTTTTCGACGATATCCGCCGCTACAACGTGGACTGCGAAGCAGAACAGAACGGTTGGATTCAGGCCGCGCACACCCGAAATGCCGCGGAAGGGCTGAAGCGCTTGTATGCCGAATGGGCAAAAGCCGGGGCGGATATCACGGCACAATCTGCGGCGCAAACCCACGCTGCGGTGGGTTCTGATGCGTATGAATTTTCTTTGCTTCACGGCAAGGGCGGATTTGTTCAACCGATGGCCCTGACCCGCGGTTATGCTAAGGCTGCGCAGGCTGCTGGTGCGCGGCTATTTGAGCAAGCCCCAGCGCAGCACATTGAACGACAGGGCACGGCATGGCGGGTTAGAACGCCTGGGGGCAGCATCACCGCCGATACCGTGATCCTGACGACCAATGCCTATACCGACGATCTGTGGCCGGGCCTGCGCCAGACGATGTTGCCGATGTATTCCATTTCCCTGGCCACCGCACCGCTGAGCCCTGAACAACAGGCCAGCGTCCTTCCGGGGCGCAAGACTGTCTCGGATACACGGCTTGCGATCTATTATGCGCGATACGACGCGGGCAACCGGCTGATATTTGGCTGTGTCGGCAGCAATGACAGCGCTCGCACACTGGGTGGTGTCGGCCGCCTTTTGCGCGGGCTGCATAGTGTGTTCCCGAGCCTAAAGGACATCGGTATTGAATGCACTTGGGCGGGCCGTATCGGCGTAACGCAGGACATGATGCCGCGAATGTTTGAACCTGCCCCCGGTGTTCTGGCAGGCGTGGGTTTCAGCGGGCGCGGCATCGCAATGACCTCGGTGATGGGCCGCAGCCTGGCGCGAAAGGTGCTGGGCGGGCACAACGATGATCTGCCTTTTGCTGTGTCCAAAATTTCTCCCATTCCCTTCCACGAACTGTCGCGCCGGATGGTGCCGCTTATGGCCCCATCGCTGTCCATGAAGGATCGGGCCGGCGTGCTTTGGGATCGCCTAAAACCTAGTTTTTCAGAGAAAGAGACCTGACATGCAATTCGTGAACTTTGCCGAACTGGACACCGAACCCTTCAAGAAGGAATTCGCCCAGGACATCATTGAAGGGACGCCCGAGCAAAATGTCTGGAGCCACTTTGTCGGCGCGAACGGCACGTTCAAATCGGGGATGTGGGACAGCACCGCCGGCGTGTTTCGCGGCCCGATGAACGACCAAATCGAATTTTGTCACATATTGGAAGGCGAGGCGCGGATTGAGACGGCGGATGGCACGTCGCGCAGGGTCAAGGCTGGCGATTCCTTTGTCATGGACAACGGGTTGCAACCGGTTTGGCACGTCGAGAATTACATCCGCAAACACTACGTCATCGTGGCGGTCTGACCAAGAGGCAAGCGCATGGCGCAGACAGACAGAAATGCCCAGACCGAACTGCCGCAAGGGGCGTCGAAGGCGTGGAATTTCCACCCCCGGCTGCCCATCGCTATGTCGCCGGTGTTTGACCTGCCGCCACGGCCCCGTGCGGCGTTTGTCTGGCTAATCGGGACCTGGTTCAAGTTGGCGCCGCCGCTCAGCCATATCATTCTGGCGGCAATCACCATGGTCTTTCTGCTGCCGTCCATGGCACGGATGCAGACGCTGGATGCGGGCTGGATGGCGCAAGTCGCCGCGATCAATTTTGGTTGGGCGATCCTGCTTGGCACGGCGCTGCACCTATATCTTTATGTCTTTGCGGGTCAGCAATCGCGCTTGCAGTTCGATGTGCGACCGATGCAGAAATCCAGCCGCTTTACCTTTGGCCATCAAGTTTGGGACAACGTCTTCTGGACGCTGGCGTCATCGGTGGTGTTCTGGACGCTCTGGACAATCCTCTACTTCCATGTCGCCGCCAACGGCTGGGTGCCGACGCTGACCACCATCGGACAATCGCCGATCTGGTTTGTGCTGTTCTTTTTCGTGATCCGCTTCTGGCAGTCGTTCCATTTCTACTGGATTCACCGGCTGATCCACATACCGCTGCTGTTCAAGCATGTGCATTCCCTGCACCACCGCAACGTCAATGTCGGCCCCTGGTCGGGCCTTGCCATGCACCCGGTCGAAGGGTTCCTCTATTTCTCGGGCATCCTCATCCATTTCGTTCTGCCGTCGCATCCGATCCATGTGATTTTTCACATGTATTCGCTTGGCCTCGGGGCAATCTACTCACATGCGGGCTTTGACAAACTGCTGTTACGCGACAAAGAAGCCATGAAAGCGGGGTCGTTCCATCATCAGCTGCATCATCGGTATTTTGAGTGCAACTACGGGTCGGAGGAGATGCCGCTGGATCGCTGGTTCGGCAGCTTTCACGATGGCACCGAAGCGGCGACCAAACGCATCCGCGCCCGCAAAAAGCTGATCTTTGCGCCCAAATCGGACAGGCCATGAAACACATCTACACCTATGGCGGCCAATACGCGCAACGGCACCTGACCGTCGGCTGCATTCTTAGGAACAAGGCAGCGGGCAAGCGGATGACGCAGGTGACCGCTTTTGATGCCGAAGAAG
Source organism: uncultured Sulfitobacter sp. (assembly GCA_937138475.1). Lineage (GTDB taxonomy): Bacteria > Pseudomonadota > Alphaproteobacteria > Rhodobacterales > Rhodobacteraceae > CAKZPD01. Next base: position 7,071 of record CAKZPD010000035.1, read on the forward strand.
CCGCAGCCGCAGCCGAGGCGCAAATCGACACGCTGACCATCGGTACAGACACGGTTCGGGATATCCGCGCCGCCGCCCCGCATATCTTCATCACAGCAGCGCAGTCGATGCGCGAGCACGTGACCGAAGATGACGCGCTTGGCGGTGCCATCAAGGCAATGACAGATGGCGCCGATGCGATCTATACGCCTCGCAGCCTGACCCATATAGAGCGCATTGCCCGCGAAGGGATCAGTGTGCAAGGGCATTCCGGGTTGTTTCCGGCGCGCGCGTCCCAGTTCGGGGGCTTGCGCACCGTTGGAAAAACCGCGCAAGAGGCGCTGGAGCTGCTTGATTATTTTCGACAGCTTGAGAGCGCCGGCGCCTATTCGGTCGAAGTCGAATGTGTGGCCGAAGAGGCGCTGGCAGAGATCAGCAAACACTCAAACCTTGTCACGGTGACCATCGGCGCGGGATCGTTCGGCGACATCATCCTGTCGTACATGTCCGATCTCAGCGGCGATACAAAGAACCCACCACGCCATGCTCGCGCGTTTGGCGATGTGGGCAGCATCCGCAAACAGCTTTGGGCCGAGCGTGCCAGGGCGCTGCAAGGTTATCGTGCGGCGGTGATGGACGGCTCTTTTCCCGATACGGCGACGACGGTGTTCATGCCACCCGCCGAGCTTGAGAGGCTGCGCGAGGGCCTGGACAAACTGCAACCGGTTCACAGGTAATCGGCTATGACATTGATCAACGTTCAGGTCGAAAAGATCACACAAGAAGCCGAGGGCATCCGCTCGTTCCTGCTGGCCAAGAAGGGGCTGCTCAAAATCCCACGCTATACGCCCGGCGCACATATCGACGTGCATTGCGGCGAGGGGATTATCCGGCAGTATTCGCTTTGCGGTGATCCCGCCGACCGCCGGCACCTGATGATTGCCGTGCGGCAGGTCGACCCCTCGCGTGGCGGCTCTGCCCTCATGCACCGCGCGGTGCAGGAAGGCGACCGGCTGGAGATCGGCGCGCCGCGCAACAACTTCCCGCTGAACGAAACCGCACCGCACAGCGTGTTGCTGGCCGCCGGCATCGGGATCACCCCGATCATCGCAATGGCGGACCGGCTTCACCTGCTGGGCCGGTCTTTCGCGCTGCACTATTTCGCGCGCGCGCGCGAACATACCGCGTTTCGAAGGCGGCTGGCGCAGGGGGGCTATGCCGATCACGTCACATTCCATGAAGGGCTGGACGCAGCCGCAGTCGGCCAGGCGCTTGATGCCCTTCTTGCGCAGCCAGTGGAGAATGGACAGGTCTACATATGCGGCCCCGGTCCGTTCATGGATCGGGCCGAGGCCGCCGCGCAGGGGCGCTGGCCTCGGAACGCCATCAACCAAGAGCGTTTCGCCGCCAAACCTGCGTTGACCGGCGCGCCGACCAAACCGTTTTCGGTCAAACTTGCCCGCAGCGGCGTCACCCTTGACGTAGGCGCGGACGAGACAATTCTAGAGGTTCTGGAAGCACATGAAATCGACGCCGCATTCTCATGTGAACAGGGCGTTTGCGGCACCTGTGTCACGGATGTTCTGGGCGGAACGCCGGACCACCGCGACAGCTTTCTCTCTGCCAGCCAGCGGTCGTCGGGCCGATTGATGTGCATCTGCGTATCTCGCGCCGCGGATGACCATGTGGTGCTGGACCTTTGAGGCCAAAAGTGGCGTTCTGGGGGGCGGCAAGCGGCACCCGGTGAATGAGAGCGCGGAGGAAATGCTCGACATGCTGATGGCCGACAAACCCGCCGGCGCGCTGATCGGCGCCTTGGGGTCAGGCGATTGCGCCAAAGCGGCGGTCGCGCAGGGCATAGGTTTGCAATAACTCAGCCAGCGTCTCTTTGGTGAAATCCGGCCAATGCAGGTCGACAAAGGCCAGCTCGCTGTAGGCGGCTTGCCAGAGCAGGAAATTGGACAGGCGCTTTTCCCCGGAGGTTCGTATGATCAAGTCGGGATCGGCGGTTCCTGCGGTGCCAAGCCGGTCCGAGATATCATTCTCCGACAGTTGCCCCAGATCAATTTGGCCGGACAGGGCGTCGCGGCCAAGGCGCTGCATGGCCTCCAACAACTCGGCGCGGCCGCCATAGTTGATCGCCAGCTGAAGCGTCAGCCCTTGATTGCCCTTGGTTCGGGTCTCGACGTCTTGCATGATCCGCACAAGCCCGGCAGGCAGCCCCGATCGGGCGCCGATAAACTTGATCCGCACATCTTGCGCGTCAAGCGCGTCGGCCTGGTGCAGCAGCTCGGTGCGGAACAGGCGCATAAGGACCTGCACCTCGTATTTTGGGCGCTTCCAGTTCTCTGTCGAAAACGCATAAAGGGTCAAGGTTTCGATCCCAAGTCCCGGCGCGGCGGCAACAATGTCGCGCACGACTTTTGCCCCTTGGCGGTGGCCAAAACTTCTTGAACGGCCCCGCTCGGCCGCCCACCGGCCGTTGCCATCCATAATGATGCTAACGTGCCGTGGGCAATCAGTGATTTTCATGTGTGACCCTACTTCGCGGCGGCTTTGGCGATTTGGCCAGACAATGCGGGATCCGCCGGCGTGTGGCGGGGCGATGTTGGGATGCTGTGCGGCGGGCGTCTGTGATGCCGATTTCTTGGGCGCGCGGCCATTTTGCCGGCCCATTGCATCCCGGCCCTATAGGTTGCGGCAAACAGCACGGCAAACCCCAGGCATGCGAAGGCCGCAGCCTTGGCATGGGTGGCCAGGGCAATTCCGGCAACCATCGGCGCCAGGGCAAGGGGCAAAGTGATCATCGTCGCCAGCGGGTTGGTCAACCGGCGTTTCTTGCGCCCAAAAAATTTGATTTCGACCGCGCGCATGACCAATTGATGAAAATGCAGCCGGTCGGGATGGGAAATCGGCCTTCCCAGATGGGCGCGCCGATAGATCGCCAACAGGGTGTCGGCCACGGGCCAGAAAAAAATCAAAAGCATGGCCCAAGGCGTGATCTGGGGGCTGTTCCAGACGATTGAAATAGCGGTCCAAACCAGAACATGGCCAATGACATAGGCGCCGGCATCGCCAAGAAATATCCTGCCAAGGGGAAAGTTCAGCACCAAGAACCCAAGAATGGCAGCACCAAGGAGCACGAGCGCGTCGCGGTGCCCAACAAGGCCCGCCTGTTGTGCGATCACGGCCAGGGCAATCGCCGCAGCGACTGCGGTAAAGCCGGCAAGGCCGTTTAACCCGTCAATCAGGTTGAATGCGTGGCTGATGCCAACGGCCAGAAAAATCGAAAACCCGATGGCGAATGGCGCCCATTGCATGGCGGTATTCAGACCGGGAACCCCGGCGCGCGGCAGCCATTGGCTTACCAAGGCGATGAACAGGGCGCCGGAAACTGCCGCTGCAATCAAGCGCAATCTGGGGCTGGCGAAAAAGCCCAGATCCTCGGCCAGGCCGACAATAAGCACCGGCGTAAGGCTGACAAGCAGATGGACGTGGTTCAGGCCGCTGTCTGCGTCGCTTGGCCAGAGCAGCGTGCCCAGGGCAAAGGATGCCACAACCGCCACGCCGCCAATGCGCGGTGCGCGCGCCACATGCGCAGATTGCACCGCCGCCAAATCGTTCCGGCGGCCTTGTTCAAGAAATCGGTTTCCAAAAATGACAATCGCTGCACTTATTAAAAAGGATACGGTTAAAACTTCAGCTGCCTGTATATATAATACAGTCAATGCAACTCTCCCGTGCTTAATATTTCACCACTATCGCGTATGGTGAAATTGTTCAATCATGAATTGCGGCAATTAGGCGGGTATTCGGCGCGCGCGCTGGGGATTTTGCGGCCACCCGCGCAGTATGTCGCGGGGGTGGTTCAATCGCTCTGGACTTGGGGGGGATATCGCTCCAACATCGCGCGGCGCTCGGGCCTTTGCGGTGCCGGTCATCGCGGGGGCATTATCGGGCGTGTTCCAAATTGGGGAAACCTATCGGGGGCTTAGGGGGCGTCAGGGCGGCCTTGGGGCTTTGGCGGGGTGGTTTGTTGATGACTGACAAGATGGTGGTCTGACTATGGCGTGTGAATATTTGAAACGGGCGGTGAAAACGGCGCAATCTGATGCTTTGGATGTGCACGGAACCGTCAAGACCATTCTGGACGAGATAGAAGCCGGCGGCGACGCCAAGGCGCTGGAATATGCCGCCAAGTTCGACAAATACGACGGCAATATCATCCTGACCCAATCCGAAATCGACGCCGCCTGTGCGCTGGTTCCGCAAAAGCTGAAAGATGACATTGATTTCGCCCATGACAACGTGCGCCGGTTTGCCCAGGCACAGAAAGCCACCGTTTGCGATATGGAATACGAGGTGGTGCCGGGGTTGATCGCCGGGCAAAAGGCGATCCCGGTGCAGGCGGCGGGCTGTTATGTGCCGGGCGGACGTTACAGCCACATCGCCAGCGCCATCATGACGGTGACAACCGCCAAGGTCGCAGGGTGCGGCCATATCATCGCCACGTCTCCGCCGCGGCCGGGGGTGGGGGTGCCGCCGGCGATCGTTTACGCGGCGCATAAATGCGGCGCCGACACCATCATGGCGCTGGGCGGGGTGCAGGGTGTGGCGGCGATGACCTTTGGCCTGTTCGGTTTGCCAAAGGCGAATATTCTTGTCGGGCCGGGCAATCAATTCGTGGCCGAGGCCAAGCGGATTTTGTTCGGGCGCGTGGGGATCGACATGATCGCAGGCCCAACCGACAGTTTGATCCTGGCCGATGGGTCGGCCGATCCGCATATCGTCGCGACCGATTTGGTCAGCCAGGCGGAACACGGGTATAATTCCCCGGTCTGGCTGGTCACGGATGACCGGGCGCTGGCGCTGGATGTGATGGCGCGGGTGCCTGCGCTGATTGCCGATCTGCCCGCGCTGAACCGCGACAATGCCGCCGCCGCGTGGCGCGATTTTGCCGAGGTGATCTTGTGCGGCACCCGCGAGGAAATGGCCCAGGTGTCTGATGACTATGCGCCCGAGCACCTGACCGTTCAGGCGCAGGATCTGCCGTGGTGGCGCGATCGCCTAAGCTGTTATGGATCGCTGTTCCTGGGCGAAGAAACCACCGTGTCTTATGGGGACAAGGCCGCCGGGACCAATCATGTGCTGCCCACATCGGGGGCGGCGTCCTATACCGGGGGGCTGTCCGTGCACAAATACATGAAGATCGTCACCTGGCAACAATCCACCCGCGAAGGATCAAAACGGGTGGCCGAAGCCACAGCCCGGATCAGCCGGCTGGAAGGGATGGAAGGCCATGCCCGCGCTGCGGATGTGCGCCTTGCCAAGTATTTCCCGGATGAGAAATTTGACCTAATGTCCGGTGAATAATCCCGCTTTTTTGCGGATCAAAGGCGGGGCGATTGGTCTGCGCCCCCCCCCCACGCGTATTTTGCCCCGCCCAACCTGATGCGGGCGCCAATCCAAAGGAGCGAGTTTTGAACATCGACAAGAAAATCGTGGACGATCTGGTGGCGAATGACGTGTCATTCATCACCACGGTGCCCTGCAAGCAATTGGCCGGGGTGATCGAAGAGGTCGACCGCCGCGAGGGGATTTTGCATGTGCCCTCGAACAAGGAAGACGAAGGCATGGGCCTGTGCGCCGGCGCCTGGATGGGCGGCAAACGCCCCGCCATCATCATGCAAAACACCGCCATCGGCGTGACGATCAACACCCTTGCCACCTTGATCCAATATTACCGGATGCCCCTGCCGATGCTGATCAGCTATCGCGGTGAGCTGCGCGAGCCGGTGGCCTGCCAGGTTGAAATGGCCGTGCACACCAAGGCGCTGCTGGCCCAGCTGAACATCCCGACCTATCATTTTCACCATCAGTCCGACGCGGCCGAGCTGGACGAGATCCTGAAATACACATTCATGTGCAACAAACCCGTGGCAATCCTGACCGATGCCAATTTCTGGGGAGGCTATGGCGACCAATGATCCGTTCTGAAATCCTGCGCGAAATCGCGCCCATTCTGCGTGACCAACTGGTGATCTGTAACATCGGCATTCCCAGCCAAGAACTGCACGCCATCGACGATCAGCCCAGCAATTTCTATATGTTGGGGACCATGGGCCTTGCGTCGTCCATCGGGCTGGGGTTGGCGCTGGCGCAACCCAAGACGGTGATTGCCATTGATGGGGACGGGTCGGTGCTGACCAATCTGGGCACCTTGCCCACCATCGCCAACAACGTGGCCGATAACTATATCCTGTTGATCATCGACAACGGATCCTATGGGTCAACCGGCGATCAGCCGACCTATGCGGGCAAAAAGACATCGCTGGCGGCGGTGGCCCAGGCCTGTGGCTGCGAGCGGGTGATCGAATGCCAGGCCGAGGACACAGGCGCCGTTTTGCAAGCGGCGATCGATGCCCGGCAGATGACGGTGATTGTCTGCAAATGCGACAGCGGCAATGCCAAGATGCCGGTGATCACCATGGACCCGGTGGTGATCAAGGATCGCTTTATGAAAGCGGTCCAGGCCTGATCGCGCCTCTGCGCCGGGCGGAAGCGCCCGGCCGGTTTCGCCCCATGCGCCCCGCCCTGTGATGCGGCAGGGCCGACCAAGCGCAAGACCGCTTGACCAAAGCCCAAAACAGCGACATATGCGCAGTCATGACACCGCTTTCACATATCCGCAATTTCTCGATTGTTGCTCATATCGACCACGGGAAATCCACGCTTGCCGACCGGCTTATCCAATCCACCAACACTGTGGCGGATCGGGATATGAAAGAGCAGATGCTCGATAGTATGGACATCGAGCGCGAGCGCGGCATCACCATCAAGGCCCAGACCGTTCGCATCAACTATGTTGCCAAGAACGGCGAAGAATATGTGCTGAACCTGATCGACACGCCAGGCCATGTGGATTTCGCCTATGAGGTGTCGCGGTCGATGCGCGCGGTCGAAGGATCGCTTTTGGTGGTGGACAGCACCCAAGGGGTTGAGGCCCAGACCCTTGCCAATGTCTATCACGCCATCGAGGCAGATCACGACATCGTGCCGGTGCTGAACAAAATCGACCTGCCGGCGGCGGATTGTGACCGCGTGGCCGAACAGATCGAAGACGTGATTGGCATTGATGCCTCGGACGCCATTCGCGTGTCGGCCAAAACTGGCATCGGCATTGCCGAAACCCTCGAGGCGATTGTGCAAAAACTGCCCGCGCCCAAGGGGGAACGCGATGCGCCGCTCAAGGCGATGCTGGTGGACAGCTGGTATGACAGCTATCTTGGCGTAATCGTTCTGGTGCGGATCATGGACGGGGTGCTGAAAAAGGGCGACCGTATCCGGATGCTGTCGAATGGCACCGTGCATCACGTCGACCGGATCGGCGTGTTCCGCCCGCAGATGACCGTGATTGATGAACTGGGGCCGGGCGAGCTTGGCTTTCTGACCGCGTCGATCAAACAGGTGCGCGACACCCGCGTTGGCGACACGATCACCCACGAAAAGAAAGGCACCGATGTGGCACTGCCGGGGTTCAAACCGGCGCAGCCCGTGGTGTTCTGCGGGCTGTTTCCCGTGGACAGCGCCGAATTCGAAGACCTGCGCGACGCGATTGAAAAGCTGGCCCTGAACGATGCCTCGTTCAGCTTTGAAATGGAAACATCTGCGGCGCTGGGCTTTGGCTTTCGCTGCGGGTTCCTGGGCCTGCTGCACCTTGAGGTCATTCGCGACCGGATCGAACGGGAATACGATATTGATCTGATCACCACCGCGCCGTCGGTCATCTATGATATCCATATGCGCGATGGGTCGGTCATGCAGTTGCACAACCCGGCCGATATGCCGGACCTGACTTTGGTCGATCACCTGGAAGAACCCCGGATCAAGGCGACCATTCTGGTGCCCGACGATTTCCTTGGCGATGTGCTTAAACTCTGCCAGGATCGGCGCGGCATCCAGCAGGATCTGACCTATGCCGGATCGCGCGCCATGGTGGTCTATGATCTGCCCCTGAACGAGGTGGTATTTGATTTCTATGACCGGCTGAAATCCGTGACCAAGGGCTATGCGTCCTTTGATTACCAGATGATCGGCTATCGTCAGGATGCGCTGGTCAAGATGTCGATCTTGGTGAACGATGAACCTGTGGACGCGCTGTCAACCATGGTTCACCGCGACCGCGCGGAAACGCGGGGCAGGGCGATGGTGGAAAAGCTCAAGGATCTGATCCCGCGCCATATGTTCAAAATCCCGATTCAGGCGGCCATCGGCGGCAAAGTCATCGCCCGCGAAACCCTGTCGGCGATGCGCAAGGACGTGACGGCCAAATGCTATGGCGGCGATGCGACGCGCAAGCGCAAGCTGCTGGACAAGCAAAAAGCCGGCAAGAAGAAAATGCGCCAATTCGGCAAGGTCGACATCCCGCAAGAGGCGTTCATTTCCGCGCTCAAGATGGACGGCTAAGGCCGCCCCAGACCGCGTGGCGCCCCGGCGCCATCACCGCGCCACCCCGGCAATAATGCCCAGCCCAGACAGGGGTGTAAATTTCCCTTACACCCCTGTCTGGCGCGGCATTGACCCACAGGCGATTGGCCTGACATCGGCCATATCCCCGCCGGTCTGGCCCGCCCCCCATCCGCCCCGATTTCCCCAAGCCAACAATTTCCCCCTCAATGAAAATTATTCCGGATTTTCGCAAATGAGGTCTTGCGCGCTCTGCCCTATCGTCTTAATTACCGCCGCACGTTGGGATGTAGCCAAGTGGTAAGGCAACTGTTTTTGGTACAGTGTACCGTAGGTTCGAATCCTACCATCCCAGCCATCACCCCCTGATATTTGATCGCCAGAGCTCGCCGCGCGGTTCCCGCGTGGTTTTTCGCTGCAATCTTGATTTGCGACAAAAAAGGGCCCACCTGTTGGGGGCCCCAAACGATGCGGGAGCAGATGATAACAAAAGAAGACGCCAAGGGCGTTCGGGCTATTGCATCGCCCGCCACGGCGCATTCGTGCATCGCCAAAAGCCAAAGACCCGCACCGCTTGCGCGGCATTGCGGTCACGGCTGGCCCTTTCGCCCAGGGTTCCTTGGGCGGCGGCTTCAGGGGTTGCTGATCACCGCCGCAGACAAAGGATTACCGCCCCATGTCCAAGGGGGGTTCTGTTTCAAGGTCGGGCCAAATGCCTGGGCTGGTGGGTCGCCCGTCGTCGTATTGACCGAGATAATCCAGCATCATCGGGCGGTTTGCGATGAAGCCTTTGTAAGTTGCCAGTTCATCCGGCAAATCGCGCACGACGCGGTGCAGGCGCCGGCCCCATTTGGGCACCGATACGATATCCTGAAACGCGATCAGATAGCAGCGGATGGGAAACAGCAGGGCGTTGGATCGGGGCAGACGAAAGAAGGTCTGCAATTCCACGCGCAGATGCTGTTTCGCCCCGATATTTTCGGGGGTCAGCGTGGTCTTCTGGATGCCCCATTTGTGATAGTTCTCGGGCGAGGTATCAAGCAGCGGATTGACCGTCATCGTCCAGTTCAGGCGCCGCGCCGGTGCCCCCTGCTGAACATTCAACAAGAATTTTAGCGCACGCTTGAAGATACCAAGCTCATGCGCCATCGGCACCGGTGCGTGCCATTCAAAGAAGTTCATGCCGATATCGAAATCAAGCGACCAATCCGCCTGGGTCGTTACCGTGCCTGCATCCATCCAAAGCATCTCGTCGCGCTGATCAAGCACGGCAAAATCACCCTGTGTCTGGCGGGTGATATATTCCAGCGGGCCGCAGGGCAGGGTGGTTTCATCAAGAAAGGTAAAGCTGTGATCAATGCCCATGGGTTTGTTGACCCAGCGCCACCGCTTTCCGTCGCGATGCAGCTCAAACAGATCGGGATAATCCTCGGACTTGCACGTCATGATCAGTTCAAGGGTATCCCAGCCCGCCAGCGTCATATGTGGCAAAGATTGGCACCGCAGCGGATCCTCGGCCAAAACGATTGCCCGGTCCTCCATTTCGGCCAGGTAATGTTCGTCGACATCAAACCGTTTTTCGTAAACCGAACCGGGGGGGCCACCGCGGTGCTGCTCCATGTTTACCGAATACATATAGCTGTCTTCGTGAAACGGGAACGGAAACCGCTTGATCGCCCAGTCCGAATTGCGGAACGAATAATCGTCGCGAAAGGTTTCTTTGTTGAATTGAATGGTCATGTCCTGGCTCCTTACCGATCCAGCACAAGCGTCTTGCCGACAAAGCGGCTGACGCAGGGCATGATTTTCTTGCCGCAGGCGTGGTCATCATCATCCAGCCAATGATCGCGGTGAACAAATTCTCCGTCCGCTTCGACAACATCTGTTTCGCACTGGCCGCAGGCGCCGCCTCGGCACAAAAAGGGCGCATCAACGCCGCAGCGCTCCATGGCTTCCAGCAGGCTTTCGTGTTCTCCGACCTGAATGGTGATATCTGATTTGCACAACCGGACCTCGAAGGGTTTGCCGGGCTGGGGGGCCAGGAACTCTTCTGAATGGACATTCTCGCTGGGCCAGCCGTGCTCGGCTGCGGTGGTATGAACCCAGTCGATCATACCCTTGGGACCACAGACATAGACATGTGTCCCCAGCGGCTGACCATCCAAAAGATCCTCAAGCCCGATCGCCTGGTTTTGGTCATCAAAATAAACATGGACCTTGTTGGGGTAATGGCTGCGCAGCTGATCCGCATAGGTGCCCAGGGCTTCGCTCCGACAGGCATAGTGCAGCTCCCAGTTGCCGTTGGATTGCTCAAGCTGGGCGATCATCGCCATGAACGGCGTGATGCCAATCCCGCCGGCAAGGAACACATGTTTGCGGCCGCGCAAGTCCAGTGAAAACAGATTGACAGGATAGGTCAACGTCATCGCATCGCCCACCTTGACGTTGCGGTGCATGAACAACGATCCGCCCCGGCCCTGGTCATCGCGCCGCACCGATATGGCATAGATTGACGGATCAGACGGATCAGACATCAGCGAATAGGGGTTCAGCCGGGTGCGGCCCTGATCACGCATTTCCACGACGGTATGCGCACCGGCGGAAAACGGCGGAAAGGCCGCACCATCAGGGCGGGTGAATTCAAAACGGGTGACCAGATCGTTCAGCGGCACGACCGCCGAAACGGTCACAGCAATCTTTTCGGCACCGGCTTTGGTATTCTGGGGGGCAGCGGTCATTTATACAGCTCCACGGGATTTGGCACGTTTCCGGGGTCTTCGGCATCTATGCAGACGCCCTGAAATGCGGCAAGGCGGCGCGAATAATGATCCCGCACGAATAAATTCAACCCGCAATGCGCGCAGACAAACGGGTCGGTGGTGACATTTTCGGTGATGCCCTTGCAGTGAACGCATTGCATGCGGCGCGCGATGGAACCGCGATGCTCGGTCTGGATTGCCGAATGGGGGATACCTGCGGCGGTCGCCTCGTTCATGGCCTGGCCCATCAGCCCCTCGGTTCCGCAAAGATAAACTTGCAAACCCATATGCGCGTCAGACAGAACACGGCGGATGCGCGGAACCGCGGCCGCATAGCTGGGGCCTTCGTAATACTGCGCCGGCTTTAACCCACGAAGACGCTCGGACAACCCGGCCCCTGACCCGCTGGGGATATAAATAACATGAGATTTTGCCATCAACCCGGCGTCTTGCGCGGCAAGGTCAAGGATCGCTTCGGCGCCTTCGGCGTCCGCAATCATCAGATGCGCCTTTCCGGGGCGCGATTTCAGCGAACCATAGGTCGGACGACTGGCGATACTTTCGGGAAACTGGAATTTCGACATCTTGTCGGCTTCTCCATCTTGCTGAAGTGTTGCGCGATCAAGGAGGCAAACAGGGCACCGATTTATCGGCTGGATCGGTGCCCTTTTGCCAATCAGCCCTTGGCGGCGCGGATCGCTTTTTCCTTGTCATAAAACGGCATTTCCTGCGCGGTACAGGCAATTTCGCTTCCGTCTTGATTGCGCACCACAAGCGGTGTTCCGGGCACAGCACAGTCCACAGGCATACGCGCAATGCCGACGTTATGCGCGTTCAGATTGGAATTCATCCCAAATGTGACGACCCCCACAGGGGCGCCATCCTTCAGCAGTGTCGCCCCCATATCCGCAGGTGTTGTCCCGTCAAGCTGGACGCCGTAAATCTTAAAGCGTTCCTTGCCTTGCGCGGCATAATGGTTTTCGGCACCCCGGAAACCGGTTTTCCCAGGCGAGACGGTGAACTCAAGCCCAAGCTCCCAAAGCGTATCGCCGCACGGTCCATCGGCAAAGGGGAAGGTTTCCGAATTGTCACCGGGATAAAACAACAAATAGCTTTCGGTGCGCAACAAATCGAGGGTCGAGAACTGGACCGGCACAATGCCCATGTCCTTGCCGTCCTCAAGGATTTTGTCCCAGATCGCGACGGCGTGGCGGCCCTGGCAGAAAATCTCGTATCCGCGTTCACCTGTATATCCTGTCCGCGAAATCATCACGGGCAGGCCAAATAGCTTGGTCTGAAGAATGCCAAAATAGGCAAGGTTGCGAATGCCGGGCACATGCTTTTCCAGAAAATCCACCGCGACCGGTCCTTGCAGGGACATATCGTGCAGATCGTCATCGAAAATCATTGAAACGTTCTTGCCCAAGGCGGCCATGGCAAGGGATTCGTGACCTGTGCCGGTTCCGTGGACCAGCAACCAATTGTTCACCGACAAGCGATAGATCACACAGTCGTCGATGAACTTTCCCTCATCGTTCAGCATACAGGCATAGACGGCGCGGCCGGGCATCAGCTTGTCGACGTTGCGGGTGGTCGCCCGGTCAATCACCGCTGCGGCATGTGGCCCGCTTAGGTGGATTTTCTTCAGGCCCGACACATCCATCAGGCCGGCCTTGGTGCGAACGGCAAGGTAATCGGCCTCGGCGCGCGCGTCGGTGTGGTCATAAAACCACGCGGTTCCCATACCATTCCAGTCTTCAAGTTCGCCGCCGATTGCCGCGTGCCTCGGCGCAAGCGCGGACGATCTATAGATAATGGCCATTGCAGCCTCCCATTATGAATTTCTTGTTTGGGATATTCAGACCCGAGTCGCCGCGAAAATCAATACCTTGGTGCAGATTCTTTTCCTCAAGGGAAAGTTAGCGCCCCAGATCCAAGGCCGAAATCGCCCCCCGGTCCGAGAGATTGCCCACGAAAAATTGTTGACAGAACAAGTTTTGTGGGCACCCATAAGAAAAAAATTTTACCAAAAATAAAATTTGCGCAATCAGGGAGGGTGCAATGGACGGCAACTTAAATGCGCTAACGACGGTCTTCGTCGAGTTTTACTACTGGGTAACGGTGGTGTTCATGTTTCTTATTCATGTGGGGTTCTGCATGTACGAAGTCGGGGCAAGCCGCCGACGGAACCACATGCACACTTTGATGAAAAACGTCATGGTGATCCCCTTGGTAACGGTTACGTTCTTCTTCTTTGGTTGGTGGATTTATTGGGCGTTCCCCATGTTCCCGTTTTTTGGCGGGCTGAATCATGAAATGGGCAATGCGAACCTGCCTTGGTCCGAAACAATGGGAACCAACTTGCAGGATCGGATCTCGGGCGTGTTCTGGGCGGCCTTCTTGCTGTTCTCATGGACGGCGGCCTCCATCGTCTCGGGCGCAGTGATTGAACGCATTCGATCCTCGGCGCTTTGGGTTCACGCGGTGCTTATCGGGTCAGTCTGGTGGATCATCGACGCCGCCTGGGGCTGGCACTATGGCGGCTGGATGGTCAAATACCTTGGCTATCATGATGCTTATGCTTCGGGCGTTATCCATGCAATCGCAGGGGGGTATGCCTTGGGTGTGATCATGGTGCTGGGGCCGCGCATTGGCAAATTTGCCGCAGATGGCACCCCGCGCGATATCCCGCCACATAATCCTTGGATGCTGACCATCGGTATCTTTTTGATCTATACAGGGTTCTGGGGGTTCTATGCGGCGTGCAACGTGCCTGCGATCTCGCCCGAGGTCATAGACGGCCAGATCACCGGCACGACGTGGACAGCGACGAACATCTATCTGGCGCCCACTTCGCTTTCGGCGATCACCTTCAACTTTTTGATGTCGCTTTCGGGCGGCCTGATGGCGGCCTATGTCGTATCAAAAGGCGATGCCTTCTGGACATTCTCGGGCGGTCTTGCCGGGATCATTACCGCATCTGCCGGCAACGATTTGTATCACCCAATCCAGGCGATGATCATTGCCGCAATCGGTGTCGTGTTTGCGTATAAGCTGCACTATTGGGTTGAGCGCAAGTTCAAGCTTGACGATGCGGTGGGCGCGGTTGCCGTGCATGGTTACGCCGGGTTTATTGGTCTGGTTATCGCCGGCTTTGTTCTTTGGGGCGCGCCATCTTCCCCATACGAAGGCTATGCCGCGATCAACCCGTTGGGGAACACGATCGGTGCGGTGATCATGTTCGGGGTGCTTGGCTTCTTGCCGGCCTTTATCGTGGCCAAGATCCAGTCGGCCATGGGGGTCTTGCGGATCCCGGAAGAGGTTGAGCTTCAGGGCCTCGATTACGCCGAGCACCATGCCTACGAAGATGCAAAAGCGGGCATCATCGAAGCAAACAAGGCCCTTCTGGCCTCTAAGGGCACAGCAGCCAAGTAAGGAGAGAACAATGTCTACTATCGGATATGAAAGCTGGGCCGTTGATCTGGCCGAAGTGGGGGCGATCTACCCGTTTCAGGGGTGGGAAATACCCATGACAATTGTCGGCGTGATCTTTTGGCTTGGATGGCATCGCATCCAATTCGTCCGCGAGAACGAGCACCTTGAGAAGGCGCGCAAGATGGGCGACCCAGAAAAGGTTGCGCAGCAGCTGGACAGATACTGATCCTGCAACACCGGTGCGGGCGGTTATCTGCCCGCACTATTTGACCGACAGGAAATAATTATTCACTACAGTTGCACTTGGAAAGCGCCGGTGCTAGCGTTTTTGGCAGGGCCCCAAAGGGCAGAATCAAAGAGTGGAGCAAACGCAAATGTGCGGGATTGTTGGACTATTCATAAAAGATAAAGCGCTTGAGCCGCAGCTGGGCAAAATGCTGACTGACATGCTGATCACCATGACAGATCGCGGGCCGGACAGCGCCGGCATTGCCATCTATGGCGACAAGAGCGCCGGCAAAGCCAAGCTGACAGTTCAGTCTGACGATTCAGCGGTGGCCTTTGCCGATCTGGCGGAAACGCTGTCGGACCGGCTGGGCGCCAAAGTGTCGCTGACCCGCAAGGACACCCATGCGGTGCTGGATGTTCCGGCCGACCAAATCGCCCAGGCGCGCGCCGCCTTGGCCGAGATCGCACCGGGTGTTCGGGTGATGTCCTCTGGCGAAGCCATCGAAATATACAAAGAGGTCGGCCTGCCCAAAGATGTGGCGGCCCGGTTCGACGTTTCATCAATGGGCGGCACCCATGGCATCGGCCACACCCGTATGGCCACTGAATCTGCGGTGACCACAATGGGCGCGCATCCCTTTAACACCGGTCCTGATCAATGCCTGGTGCATAATGGGTCGCTGTCCAACCATAATTCGCTTCGGCGCAAGCTGCGGCGTGACGGGGTTCATATCGAAACCGAAAACGACACCGAGGTGGGCGCCGCCTATCTGACGTGGCGGATGAAGAACGGCGCGACCTTGGGCGAGGCGCTGGAAAGCTCATTGGTTGATCTGGATGGGTTCTTTACCTTTGTGGTCGGCACCGAAGACGGGTTCGGTGTGGTCCGCGACCCCATCGCCTGCAAACCTGCCGTCATGGCCGAAACCGATCAATATGTCGCCTTTGGCAGCGAATATCGCGCCTTGGTGAACCTGCCGGGTATCGAAGACGCACGCGTCTGGGAGCCCGAACCCGCAACTGTTTACTTCTGGAACCACTGATATGCAGACATTTGATCTTGCGGCCGAGGGGCTGCGCAAACTGAACGCGACGCTTCACGCGCAGACCGCATCGACAAATCAGACCAGTTGGGAAATCGTCAATCCAAAGGGCAGCCATGCAATTGCTGTCGGGCTTGATGCGCCAATGGAGGTCAACGTCAAAGGGTCCACCGGATATTATTGCGCGGGAATGAACAAGCAGGCCACCGTTCATGTGCATGGCTCTGCCGGGCCGGGCGTGGCCGAAAACATGATGAGCGGCACAGTGATCATCGACGGCGACGCCAGCCAATATGCCGGGGCAACCGGGCATGGCGGCACGCTGATCATCAAGGGCAATGCCAGCTCGCGATGTGGGATATCGATGAAGGGCATCGACATCATTGTGCATGGCAACATCGGCCACATGAGCGCCTTCATGGCGCAGTCGGGCAATCTGGTTGTGTGCGGTGACGCCGGTGATGCGCTTGGGGATTCCCTTTACGAGGCACGGCTTTTTGTGCGCGGCAACGTGAAATCGCTGGGCGCGGACTGTATCGAAAAAGAGATGCGCCCCGAACACATCGAATTGCTGACAGAACTGTTGGCGCGCGGCGGTTGTGACGCCAAACCGGAAGAGTTCAAACGCTATGGCTCGGCCCGGCAGCTGTATAATTTCAAACCTGACAACGCTTACTGAAAGTGCGCAGATGAAAGATATTAACAAAAGCGCTCCGCGCACGATGCCGATCCAGTCGGCGACCTTTTCTCAGTCGATCAATGCGGAAATCCGCAGGGCAGCGGCAACCGGGATCTATGACATCCGGGGCGGCGGCGCAAAGCGCAAGGTTCCCCACTTTGACGATCTGTTGTTTCTGGGCGCGTCGATTTCGCGCTATCCGCTGGAAGGGTATCGCGAACGCTGCGACACATCGGTCACGCTTGGCACCCGGTATGCGCAAAACCCGATCACGCTGGATATTCCGATTACGATTGCCGGCATGTCCTTTGGCGCCCTGTCCGGACCAGCAAAAGAGGCATTGGGCCGCGGCGCCACCGCTGCGGGCACGTCGACAACCACAGGTGATGGGGGCATGACCCCCGAAGAACGCGGGCATTCCAAGAAGCTGGTGTATCAGTATCTGCCGTCCCGCTATGGGATGAACCCCGATGATCTGCGACGCGCGGATGCCATCGAAGTTGTCGTCGGCCAGGGTGCTAAACCCGGCGGAGGCGGCATGCTGTTGGGGCAAAAGATATCCGACCGCGTTGCAGAAATGCGCAATCTGCCCAAGGGGATCGACCAAAGATCGGCCTGCCGGCATCCCGATTGGACCGGCCCTGACGACCTTGAGATCAAGATACTCGAGCTGCGCGAGATCACCTCGTGGAAGGTTCCGATCTATATCAAGGTTGGCGGCGCGCGGCCGTATTTCGATACGACGCTTGCGGTCAAGGCCGGTGCGGATGTGGTGGTTCTGGACGGTATGCAGGGCGGCACAGCGGCCACCCAGGACGTGTTTATCGAACATGTCGGTCAGCCCATTCTTGCCTGTATCCGCGAAGCGGTGCGTGCGCTTCAGGATATGGGGATGCACCGCGAGGTGCAGCTGATCGTATCGGGGGGGATCAGAACCGGCGCCGATGTGGCCAAATGTATGGCGCTTGGCGCGGATGCGGTTGCCATCGGCACTGCGGCGTTGATCGCCCTTGGCGACAATGACCCCCGCTGGGAGGACGAATACCAGATGCTGGGCACCACGGCGGGGGCTTATGATGATTGGCACGAAGGCCGCGATCCGGCCGGCATCACCACCCAAGACCCCGATCTGATGGCCCGTTTCGACCCGATCGAAGGGGGGCGGCGCCTGAACAATTATCTGAAGGTAATGACGCTAGAGGCCCAGACCATCGCCCGCGCCTGCGGCAAAAGCCATCTTCACAACCTCGAACCTGAAGATCTTTGTGCGGTAACGCTTGAGGCCGCCGCCATGGCCAAGGTTCCCTTGGCCGGGACCGATTGGTGGCCTGGAAAGAAAGGTGACTCTTTCTGATTTGAACCATCAGGCGTGGCCCCCAAGGGGCCGCGCCTTTTTTCTTCACAAACAAATAAACAGGGAACAGCTGAATGACCATTGATTTGGCCACCTATGCCAAGGACAACGGCGTAAAATACTTCATGATTTCGTACACGGATCTTTTTGGTGGCCAGCGGGCAAAGCTGGTCCCGGCGCAGGCCATTGCGCAGATGCAAGAAGATGGCGCGGGATTTGCCGGGTTTGCCACCTGGCTGGACCTGACGCCCGCGCATCCCGACATGTTGGCCGTGCCGGATCCAGATTCGGTCATCCAGCTGCCCTGGAAACCCGAAGTCGCCTGGGTTGCCGGCAATTGCGTCATGGAAGGTGAAGATGTCGCCCAGGCCCCGCGAAACGTGTTGCGCCGCCTGATTGACGAAGCCGCCCAAGAGGGGATGCACGTCAAGACAGGGATCGAAGCCGAGTTCTTTTTGCTGACGCCCGAAGGCGATCAGATCAGCGATCCGTTCGATACGGCGGCCAAGCCCTGCTATGATCAGCAAGCGGTGATGCGCCGCTATGACGTTGTGCGCGAAATCTGTGACTATATGCTTGAGCTTGGCTGGGGGCCTTATCAAAACGACCACGAGGATGCGAATGGTCAGTTTGAGATGAACTGGGATTTTGACGATGCCCTGATAACCGCCGACAAGCATTCGTTTTTCAAGTTCATGGTCAAATCGGTCGCGGAAAAGCACGGCTTTCGCGCCACGTTCATGCCCAAGCCGATTGAGGGTCTGACCGGCAATGGGTGCCATGCCCATATCTCGGTTTGGGATGCGCCCGGCAAAGCGGCCAAGACCAATGTCTTTGCCGGCAAGGGGGATGGCCAAACCGGCGAGGTCGGCTTGTCAGAGCGCGGCAAGCATTTCCTGGGCGGGATCATGAAGCACGCCAGCGCGCTGGCCGCGATCACCAACCCCACGGTGAACAGCTACAAGCGGATCAACGCCCCGCGCACCATCTCTGGCGCGACCTGGGCGCCCAATACGGTGACCTGGACGGGCAACAACCGCACACATATGGTGCGCGTGCCCGGTCCGGGCCGGTTTGAGCTGCGCCTTCCTGATGGCGCTGCGAACCCCTATCTGCTTCAGGCGGTCATCATCGCGGCGGGCCTGTCGGGGATCCGCTCAAAATCAGATCCGGGCAAGCGGTATGATATCGACATGTATGCCGAAGGCCACAAAGTGCGCGGCGCGCCCAAGCTGCCGTTGAATATGCTGGATGCGATACGCGAATACGACAAGGACAAGGCCCTTAAGGATGCGATGGGCGCGGAATTCTCGGCCTCTTACATCAAGATGAAGATGCAAGAGTGGAATTCCTTTGTCACCCATTTCACCCAATGGGAAAAAGACAACACGCTGGACATCTGAACCCAAGCCATCCCGGTGCGCGCCGCTTGCGGTCTGCACATCGGGATGGCGT
This sequence comes from uncultured Sulfitobacter sp., assembly GCA_937138475.1. GTDB lineage: Bacteria > Pseudomonadota > Alphaproteobacteria > Rhodobacterales > Rhodobacteraceae > CAKZPD01. The sequence goes on from CAKZPD010000035.1 coordinate 26,469, forward strand.
GATTGCCCCTTGCCCCTTGCCCCTGCCAAGGCCAAAGCCGCGCCGGGGCGCGCTAGGTGCTGGGGGGATCATCCGTTAAGGGGCGCCAGTCTGGAACATCGTTGACCAGCATCTGCGCCGCACGCCGCAGCGTTGCGCGAAACCTGTCAACGTGTTGCCCGTGCAAGCCGCAATCACTCAGCGCGGCATCAAAGGTTTTCAGCCAAAGCGCGGCGTCGGCGGCGCGGATGGGGATATGTGCGTGGATCTCTCGCAGGTTCATATGGCCGAAGCGTTCGCGATAATGGGCCCGCCCCCCCAGGAACCCGCTTAGGAATTCAAACTGGGCCTGGCGCGTGTGGTTCAACCCGTGCCCACGGAAATGCAGGCGCAGCAGGGCATAGACCTCGGGATCGCTTTCCATACGATCATAGAAGGCGTCCACCAATTCCCGCAGGCGGTCCGGGCCGCCGATGTCATCCAAAGCACAGCGCATAGCCGCAGATTATACGCGCCGATCACCCCCCACTTTGACATGGATCACGACCGGGGCCGTTTCTTTTGCGGATCGTAATGCGCAAAGGGAACGATGGTCGCCGGAAGACGCTTTTGGTGCCCGTCAAGCTTGCCGATCTCAACCTTGGTGCCCACCTCGTGGTGGGTGACATCAACCCGAGCAAGCGCAATGTTCTTGCCCAAAAGCGGTGATCGCATCGAAGATGTCACCTCGCCGATCTGGGCGCGCCCGATATGGACACAGTCGCCGTGGCCGACATCAACATTGCCGTCAATATCCAGACCGACCAATTTGCGCACCGGGTTTTCTTTGCGGCGGATCAATGCCTCGCGGCCGATAAAATCATCCGGCTTTGATTTAAGGGGCACGGTAAACCCGATGCCTGCCTCAAAGGGGTCGGTTTGATCGCTAAAGTCGTATCCAGCAAAGATCAGACCCGCCTCGATCCGCACCATATCCAGCGCCTCAAGGCCCATGGGGGTCAACCCGTGCGGTTTTCCGGCCGCCCAGACGGCATCAAACACCTGTCCGGCGTGTTTGGGGTGACAGAAAATCTCATAGCCCAATTCCCCGGTATACCCCGTGCGCGACACAACCACCGGAACGCCATCGTGATCCCCAATGCGTGCGGGGGTGAACCGGAACCAGTCAAGCTGATCGAATTTCGGCTGATGCGGCGCCGTCCAGATCACCTTTTTCAAAAGATCGCGGCTTTCGGGGCCTTGAACGGCAATGTTGTGCTGCATATCGGTTGAGGACCGGATCAGCACCTTCAGCCCCAGCTCGGCGGCCTTTTCCCGCAGCCATTCGCCGCCATAGTCCGATCCGCCGATCCAGCGGAAATTATCCTTGCCCAATCTGAACACGGTGCCATCGTCAATCATTCCCCCATGCGGGTAACACATCGCGGTATAGACAACGCCGCCAACGGGCAGGGTTTTCATGTTGCGGGTAAAGACATATTGGCACAAGGCCTCGCTGTCCGGGCCGGTGATCTCAAATTTGCGCAGCGCGCTCAGATCCAGAACAATGCTTTTTTGGCGGCAGGCGTGGTATTCTTCAATCGGTCCCGCGGTTGAAATCGAACTGGCCAGCCAAAACCCGTTGTATTCGATAAAGTTTTCGGTGAACCGCGCAAAGCGATCGTGAAAGCCTGTCTGTTTGGTCATTTTCGGCTCCGCATCAGGTGTGGGCCGGTAGGCCACGGATCGTTGAAAGGTTTCCTTGCCGCCATAGGTGCGAACGTGGATATCGGTCGGGTTCCAGCCATTGGCCGCAGTGGTGTCGTCAGGACAGGCCGAGGTCACACAGACCAGATCGGTCAAGGCCCGCAACAACACAAAGTCACCCGGCCGCGTCCAGGGTTCATCGGCATACATCACGCCGTGTTCGTCCAGACCTGTGTTGAAGAAAAAGTTAATGGCCATCCATCCGGCCCGCGGCGTCACCCCATGCGGCGCAAGCGCCCCATTAAAATTATCCGAGCAATTGGCATGACCGGGATACCCGATGTCGTCATAATATTTGGCCGCGCACGCCAGGGCAAAGGCGTCATGTCGCCCGACCGTATCTTGCACGACCTCGATCAATGGCAGCATGTCCTGATCGTAATATTTCGCATGCAGCCCCGGCATCGGATAGCTGTGCCCCATAAGGGTGCGGGTGGTCGTCACATCCAGCGCATGTTCGATCCCCTTGTCCAGCTTGCGTGCGGCAAAACACTGAAAGTCGGTGCACTGCCGGCCATCCACGTCGATAATCTGAATAAAGTCGCCGGCCTTCACGAAATAGGATTTGGCGGTGGCGGAATGCACCCTGAGATCGTCCAACGGCTCTGCCAGAGGGTCAGGCAGCTCAAAGCGCGCCGCAGATTTCAGCGTTGCACGCCGGATGAAAACGGTCAAAGGCGTCGCGGTGTCCTGCGCCTCAAAATCCATGATGCCGCCAGGCGCCGCCACAATCACAATGCCTTCGCGGGCAACGGTGAATTGCTGTTTTGTCCCTGCCGGGGTTTGCCCCTCGAAAAGATGCACGGCCTGCGCCTTGGCCAGGTCAAGCCCGCGGGCCTCGATCCCAAGGCGCAGACCACGCAGCGATTGATCCTGCGACGTCACAAGCGCCATTAATCCGCGCGGCGCCCCTTGCCCCGCTGCCCCGATCACCCCCGCATCGAACCGGCCGCGCGCATCGGCGGCGACAAGCTCACAGCGCTGACCGCCCTCGGTATTCTCAATCTCGATCTGGTCCCCCGGTTCGACCCGAACCAAGATTGCCCCGGCACCTTCAACCACATACCTCTCGGTTCCGGGGGGCAACGAAAACACTTTGGGTTGCACAATGACGCTGGGCCTTGGCGGCCCCGCAATCACTTCTGGGTATTTGGTATCGAACACGCGTGCCCCCCTCTCCGCCGGTTTGCATTTGCGGAAAATTTATTTATTAAAAAGAATAATACGGATACGATTGTCGCGCAAGTGCATCACGCAATGGCCAGACACCCTCAGACACTTTCAAACACATCGGAACGCGGGATGACGACACTTTTTCTTGGTTTGATTGCCGCGGTTTGCTGGGGCCTGCACGATATAACCATCCGATACCTCAGCCGCAGCGTCCCTTTGCTCGGCGCGCTTTTGTTCACTTTGCTTGCCGGGCTGGCATTTCAAGCCATCGTATTGGCATTCTCAAACAGCATACGCCTTCCGCAAGGACCGGCATTCTGGTTGTCCATCGGGGCAGGCGTCACCTTCCTGATCGCCAGCCTGGGGCTCTATTTCGCCTTCCAAAGGGGGCCGGTCCGCCTGGTCAGCCCGATCATCGGCGCATACCCGATTGCCTCGGTTCTGTTCGATCTGCTGGACGGGGCCGCCATATCCGTTGGTCAAATTCTCGCGGTTCTTGTGATCGTCGCCGGCGTCGGTGTGGTTGCCATGCTCGCCGACAAAAGCGGGGAAAAGATCCCGCCAAAAGGGCCGACCGTCGCCTTGTCGCTCTTGGCGGCTTTGGGCTATGCCTCCACCTTCAAACTCGGGCAAATGGCGGCGGCCCTCGATGGGGGGCTGCAATCCACGTTTCTGACCCGGATAACCGCCGTTGCCTTGTTGGCCGGTATTGTCTTGATCCGCAAAGCGGCGATCCACCCCGGCAGGGCCGCCCTCGTTCCGCTCATTATCATGGGATTGCTTGACGGCGTGGCCCTCTTGGCGGTGTTTTCCGCCGGCCGATTGGACAACCCACATTTCGCCTCGATCAGCTCATCCATGTTCGGCTTGTTCACCATCTTGCTGGCCTGGAGCTTGCTGCGCGAACGCATGACCGCGCCGCAATGGGCCGGCTGCGCCATGGCCTTTTTGGCCATCGGATACCTCGCATCCTGACACCCCGCCCCCGACACCCAGTCCCTGGCGCGATCACCATGCCGGCTTCTTTTGTTTTCAAATATCCCGGGGGTCTGGGGGCTGGCCCCCAGGGTCGTCCGATCCCCGAACAACAAACCTGCCTGGGCAAGGTTTGACCTGCTGCGCCTTCATGACGGGGTTGATCGGAGACTGAATTTTACTGTAGGGAATAATTTTGCATCATGGGAAAGGTCGCCTTGACCTGTGCGTGCAACTGGAAAACGGCGCCCTCACCCGGTATAGACCAAGGCAGGTAAGAATGAGCAATCGGAAAGCAGAACTTTTGGTGCAGCTGACACAAGACCCCCACAAACTTGAAGATGAGCGCGAAAAGGTGCTCGAGGTTGCCATCGGTCGCGAGGTGCGCGCCTTTCGCAAGCAGCGGAATATGACCGTGGCCGAGCTCTCTTCATTGACCAACCTGTCGATCGGGATGTTGTCCAAGATCGAGAACGGCAACACCTCGCCTTCGTTGACGACCCTTCAGGCGTTGGCCAACGCATTGTCTGTTCCTCTGACCGCCTTTTTCAAACTGTACGAAGAGCACCGCGAAGCGGTCTATACTCGGGCGGGATCTGGCCTCGAGATCGAGCGCGCAGGCACGCGCGCTGGGCATCAGTATAACCTTTTGGGGCATATCGGATCCAACAGCAGCGGTGTCGTCGTAGAACCGTATCTGATCGTTTTGAATTCAGAATCAGACACCTTCAAGACGTTCCAGCACGACGGGATTGAAACAATTTACATGCTTGAGGGATGCGTAAATTACCGTCACGGCAACGAAAATTACCGGCTGGAACCCGGCGACACGCTGTTTTTCGACGCCGATGCCCCGCATGGTCCGGTCGAACTGATCAGGCTGCCGGCGCGCTATTTGTCGATCATCAGCTATCCGCAACGCAGCTGATTTCGGGCCCAGCGCGGCCAAACCATAAACGCCAAGAATCAGGTTCACCCAATTCGTTTGGGGCGTTTGGCCGTGATCGCCGGTAAATTGCACCTCGCGCCCGACTTGAATCCCGACTGAAACACTAAGACGCGCGCGCGATCCGCTTGGCGTGCCAAAACCCCATATATCTGCGCGCGCGGCCGGGTTTTGCACGAAAAATTGCCGAATTTCCGACTAAATCGCTACTGCTGTGAAAAAACTTTGACAGAAAGGAAATTTTTCGCGAACCTAGCCCTGCGCAAACAGACGCAAAGAAGAAAGGCGGCTTCGGCATTAACTCCGCCAACAAACAGGGATATGCATCATGAAAAAATATACTATGGCTCTCTCGGCGGGGTTGATGGCGTTAAGCCCGCTTGCCGCTGTCGCTGACAGCGATGACCCGATTGTCATTCCAATCCATAACTGGTCCTCGCAGATCGTCATGTCGAATGTCGTTGGCCAGATTTTTGAACAGATGGGGCTGAATGTTGAATATGTCACAACAGACAGCCAAGCGGTTTATGAATCGGTGCGCTTGGGGGACGTAACGCTTGAGCTTGAAGTTTGGGAAGGGGCCTTTGGCGCGTCCTTCCGTGCGGCGCTGGAAAAAGGCGGGATTGTCGACGTTGGTGATCACAACGCCGTCACGCGCGAAGACTGGTGGTATCCGATGTGGACCAAGGACGCCTGTCCGGGCCTGCCCAGCTGGGAGGCGTTGAACGACTGTGCGGCGCTTTTTGCCACGGCGGAAACCGGCGACAAGGGGCGGTATCTTGATGGTCCGGTCGACTGGCTTAAGCACGGCAAGGAACGTGTTGAGGCGCTGAACATGAACTTTGAAGTGATCAATGCCGGTTCGGCAGCCGCGCTGTGGGCCGAGATCGGATCCGCCGAGGCAGACAAACGGCCAATCGTGGTATTCAACTGGACGCCCAACTTTGCCGAGGCCGTCTGGCCGGGTGAATTCGTCGAGTTCCCCGTATGGGTCGATGGGTGCGACAAGGATCCGGCCGTTGGCCCGAACCCCAATGCCCTTTATGACTGTGGGAACCCTGCCAATGGGTATCTGAAGAAAGCCGCCTGGGAAGGTATGGAGGCCAAATGGCCAGATGCCTATGCTGTGCTGGAACGGATCAGCTTTACCAACCCGCAGATCGCGGCCATGGCCAAGCTGGTTGACGTTGATGAGCTGGAGCCAAATGAGGCCGCCGAAGTCTGGTTGGAAGAAAACCAGGCCGTCTGGAGCGGTTGGCTGAACGGCTGATCTCTGCTTTTCTTAAAATATGATATGAATGAACTTGCCCGGTGCTTAGCGCCGGGCAATTAGTCAGCACCTGAAAGGCGGCGCGCATGGATAGACCGGTCATTTCGGCAAAAAATGTTTGGAAAGTTTTCGGTAGAGACCCCAAGGGCTATCTGAAGACCATGCCGGATGGTCGCAGCTTTGAAGATATCCGCGCAGACGGCTATATTGCCGGTGTTCGGGATGTGTCTGTTGATGTGGCCCGCGGCGAGATGCTGGTCATTATGGGGCTGTCGGGGTCGGGAAAATCGACCTTGGTGCGGTGTTTTTCGCGTCTGCATGAAATCACCAGCGGCACAATCGAGGTGGACGGCGAGGTGATCGGCGATCTGAGCGAGAAAGAGCTGATTGACCTGCGCCGCAGCAAGATGGGTATGGTGTTTCAGTCTTTTGGGCTGTTGCCGCACCGCACGGTGCTGGACAATATTGCCTTTCCGCTGGAAATGCGCGGGCAGGATCGGCACACGCGGCGCGCGCGCGCGCTTGAGGTGATCAAGCTGGTCGGGCTTGAGGGGCGCGAAGATTATTTTCCCCGTGAATTGTCCGGGGGCCAACAGCAACGTGTCGGCATCGCCCGCAGCCTGGCGATTGAACCCGATATCTGGTTTCTGGATGAACCTTTTTCCGCTTTGGATCCGTTGATCCGCCGCGATATGCAAGATGAGTTCCTGCGGCTTCAGGGAATTTTGGGCAAAACCATCGTGTTTATCACCCATGATTTCGACGAGGCGCTGCGCCTTGCCGATCGGATTGCAATCATGAAAGACGGGGCCGTTGAACAATGCGACACCCCTGATCAGATTGTCATGAACCCGGCCACCGAATATGTCGCCCGATTTATCGAGGACGTGGACAGGGCAAGGGTCATCCATGCCGGGGCGCTTGCCAGGGCCGGCCAGTTGGGCGAGGGGGCGCCGGTGGATTCCCGCGCAACGGTCAAGCAACTTGCGCATCAGTTGGTCAACGACCAGCGGGCCATAATTCCCGTGACCGAAAACGGCAAGGCAATAGGTGCAATGAGCCGTCAGGACGCATTGGACATTCTGTTGAAGGTGGGTTGATGGCAGATCTTACCACCAATTCCGCGTCCTCTGTGGTTCTGATGACCCGCATCAAAGCCGGCTATGGCTTGATTGTTTTCGCCATTGGGTTGACCCTTTTGCAATACGCTGGCGCCCTTCCGACCTGGCTGCATCGGTTGCCGGACGCAGCGGTGCCGCCATTTGCCGATTGGCTGAACGCGATTTTCAATTTCGTCAAGGATGACCTGGGCTTGCTAACCTTGACCCGGTTTCTGACCGAAGGGCTTGAGGTGTTGCTGGATACCACCGCCAACTTGCTTTTTGGCAAGCGGCGTTGGCCGAATTTGGGCCCGATCCCCTGGAGCGCAATCGCAGCCACGGCCGCCGTTGTGGGGTATTACCTGGGCGGGTGGCGCATTGCGGCGCTGGCCGGGGGCACCTTTGTGTGGACCGCGCTTATCGGACAGTGGGACATCGCCATGCAAACCATGTCGGTGCTTGTTGTTGCGGCGCCCTTGGCCTTTGCGATTGGGCTGGGCCTTGGCATCCTTGCGTGGAAATCACCGGGGTTCGATGCGGTTTTGCGTCCGATCTTGTCCGTGCTGCAAACGCTGCCGTTCTTTACCTATCTGCTGCCTGCGGTGATTTTCTTTAAGGTGGGGCCAACGGCGGGCGCGGTTGCCACAATCGTCTATGCCATTCCGCCGATGATCCTGATGACGACGCTTGGATTGCAAAAAGTATCGCCCGAGATCGTCGAGGCGGGCAAAATGAGCGGTTGCACCCGTTGGCAGATGCTGCGGCATGTCTATATTCCGGCGGCCCGGACGGAAATCCTTGTCGGGGTCAATCAGGTGATCATGTTGTGCCTGGCCATGGTGGTGTTGACCGCGTTTATCGGGATGCCGGGGTTGGGGGCCAAGCTGCTTGCCATGATGGGCAGCTTTAAGATTGGCCGATCATTTGAAATCGGTGTGACCATTGTGTTGTTGGCCGTCACGCTGGACCGCATGTCAAAAGCCTGGGTCGTGAAGTTGCCCGAGCATTTTGAGCGCGGCACATCGTTTTGGGTGCGGCACCGATTTTTGCTTTTGGCGCTGGCCGCTTTTGTCGGGTTTACGCTGATCGCCCAGGTGGTGCCGATCCTGTCGGAAGTTGGCCGAAAGCAGTCGTGGTCTCAGGGAAAGGAAATTGATAATCTGATCAAAGGATTTCTAGCGATCGAAGCGGTTCAGGCTGTGACCGGATCCATCCGTTATGTTCTGAATATCTGGGTTTTGAATCCGTTCCGTGAATTTCTTCTAAGCATCCCGATGCCGGCGTTTGTGATGCTGATTGCCGGGGCTGCCGTTTTGATTGCTGGCCGCCGCGAGGCATGGTTGGCGGCGGCGTTCTTTGGTCTTGTGGCTTTGACCGGGTGGTGGGACCGTTCGATCATCACGCTTTATTCGGTTCTGTCGGCGGTCTTTATCGCGATCCTTTTGGGGGTGCCCATCGGTGTGATTGCCGCCCGCAAGGAAAAACGCGCCAAGGCGGTTTTGCTGGTGTGTGACACGGCCCAGACCTTCCCAAGCTTTATCTATTTGATCCCGGCGATCATGTTGTTTGGCATCACCGCGACGTCGGTGGTTATGTCGATCTTGATCTTTTCGATGGTGCCTCTGGTGCGTTACACGATCGAAGGCCTGCGCAATGTGCCCGCCGAAATGACCGAGGCGGCCGAAATGTCGGGGGCAACACGCATGCAAAAACTGGTGAATGTGCAGCTGCCGCTTGCGTTGCCCACCATGGCCGTGGGCTTTAACCAAGCGATCATGTTTGCCTTTTTCATGGTCATTATTGCGGCGTTTATCGGGACACAGGATTTGGGGCAGGAACTGCAACGGACGCTGGCCGGGACCGACCTGGGCAAGAATTTTGTGCTGGGTATTTGCGTGACGTTGATGGCGTTGACCTTTGATATGGTCATCATGAAATGGGCCGAAGAAAAGAAAAGGCGCCTGGGGTTGGGATGATCCTGGGGGCGGCCCGTGCCTTGGGTAAGGGGCCGCGACGGCAGGGGCCCCCAAAGCAGGCGGGGCCCGCTTTGGGGGGCTTTGTCAGTTCTGAAGATAGCTTTCCATGCTGTCGTCCAGCGCATCTTTCCACGGTGTATGGTGGACCGGCGCCAGTGACCCGGTGATGACCGAGGTATAGCGGTTGTCGCGGAAGGTCATGATGTTTTCGCCCTTGTGGGCTTTCCACTCAAAAAAGGCCTGACAGGCGCCATCAACGTCAAAGCTGGGATAATCGGTTTCGGCGACCAGTTCCTTGACATAGGCGCCTTGATATTTGATCGCGTATTTGACGTCGTCGCTGGCTTCTTCACGCGCTTCGCGTTCTTGAACATCGGCAAGCATCGCGTCTTTGGACACAGCGGACAGATCAATCCGGTCCATGATCACGTCGCGAACCCACCAGGCCTGCGCGTCAAACATGTTGAAGGTGAACCATTGATCCTGCATCCCCAAGTAGAACATCTTGGGATTGTGGACGTAAACCACCCCCTTGTAGAGGTCGGCGCTGGCAAGCCGGTTCGTCGTCTTTAGGCGCAGATCGTCGGGCAAGAAGTTAAAGAAATGTTTGTAACCGGTGCACAGGATGATCGCGTCGACATCCTTTTGGGTGCCATCCGAAAAATGCACCGTGTTGTGTTCGACCCTGACCATTGCGGGCTTTTCTTCCCAGTTGTCTGGCCAGTCAAAACCCATGGGCGCCGAGCGATAGCAAGAGGTGATGGATTTCGCACCGTATTTCCAGCATTGTGACCCGATGTCTTCGGCCGAATAGGACGACCCGACCACAAGGATATCCTTGCCTGTGAATTCGCGCGCATCGCGAAAGTCGTGGGCGTGAACCAGGCGGCCGTTAAAGGTTTCGAACCCTGGATAATGCGGCACGTTCGGTGTCGAAAAGTGGCCCGAGGCACAGATCACATGGTCGAATTCTTCGGAATAGACGTGATCCTTGGTGTGGTCGTGAACGGTCACGGTGAATGTGCCGGTTGTGTCATCATAATTGACCCAACGAACAGCGGTGTTGAAGCGAATCCAATCGCGCACCTTTGCCTTTACGACCCGCCCTTCGATATAGTCAAAAAGCACGGCGCGCGGCGGATAGGACGCAATCTGTTTTCCGAAATGCTCTTCAAAGGAATAATCAGCGAATTCCAGCCCCTCTTTGGGGCCATTCGACCAAAGATAGCGATACATTGAACAGTGAACCGGTTCGCCGTTTTCGTCCAGCCCGGTGCGCCAAGTGTAATTCCACAGCCCGCCCCAGTTGTCCTGTTTTTCAAAGCAGACGACCTCGGGGATTGTGTCGCCTTTGCCTGCGGCAGACTGAAAGGCGCGCAATTGTGCAAGACCCGAAGGCCCCGCGCCGATGATGGCAACTCGTTTCGTCATTATGTGGTTCTCCGTGCTGGTATGGACCAAAATTGATTTATTGGTGCTTTTGGTTCATACCAAAGTGGTCGGCGCTATGGCGGTTTGTCAACAAATTTTCGCAACAGGAAAAAGATTTCACCAAAGCACCTCTGGTGCGCCGGGTGGAAATGGTTAGGGTTCCAGCATGTCCAGCACAAGTTTTGCACAACGCCTTGCCATTGGATGCGCGCTTCCCCGGTGGTCGGTCGGCATGTCGCAGACGATCAACATCGGTTTTCTGGCCCCCTTAAGCGGCCCGGCGGAAAGCTGGGGACAGCCGGGCTTGAATGGGTGCCGCTTGTGGGAGGATTGGTTGAACCAAGCCGGGGGCCTGCTGCTTGAGGGGCGGCGTTTCCCTGTGCGGATACACGCCTTTGACTGTGCAAATGATCCGTCAAAGGCCATGGAGGGCGCGCGTTACCTTGTGCAAAATCACGATGTTTCGCTGATGATGATGTTGGGCGGGGACGCGTTCTTGGCTGTTCGCGACTTTCTTATGCGCAACAAAATCCTGACCTCGACCCTGCTGACCAGCGACCTTTCGCCGGATACGCCGTATTTGATCGCCCCGGCGGAATCCTTGCCGATTTACACCGTGACGGCGGTGGATTGGATCGCACGCAACCGACCCGATATCAAAACCGTGGCGCTGTGCTCGCAAAACGATGCGCTGGGTCTGCCGACATTGGCCGCCTATCGCGCCGCCTTCAAGGCCGCCGGAATTTCGGTGGTATATGAAACCTGCTATGATCCTGTTTCACCTGACGCGGCCCAAATCGCCGGCCCGATGCTGGCGACACGGCCTGACATGTTGTGCTGGTGTGCCAGCTATGCCCCGATGGTTCACGCCTTAACGCAATACGCTTTTGATCAGGGCTTTGCGGGGCAGATCCTGTCCTGCACCGCTGATAACTATCAGCGGTTGGTGGCGCAGACATCGCGTGAATTCATGGAAGGTTTCCTTTTTCAGTTTCCTGACTTTGATGACCCGCTTTTGGCGGAAAAAGCATTTTTCTTTAACCAGCCTCAGACCTTTTATCAGGAATACCAAGATCGTTTTCCAAACAGCTGGACAGCGGTCAGCTGGGAATACGCGGCGATCCTGGATATTTGGCATTCAGCGGTTGAAAAAGCCGGAAGACCAAACCCGGTTTCTGTTCTTGCGGCGTTGCGCCAGTTGGGCAGGGTCACACACGCCTTTGGGCCGGCCCAATGGTGGGGCGAGGATATGTTCGGCCTGAGCCATAGCCTGATCGGCGATTGGCCGGTGGTTCAGATCCGGAATGGCAAAGCGCGCATCGTTGAATTTGGGTCAATTCCCGCGTGGCTGGCGCGCAACGAGGGCCTGCTTGGGGCAGAGATGGCGGCGCTTGGTCAGCTTTGGCACCAAAGGCAGGCGGCGCATGGTTCTGTGGGTTAGTCTTCTTGCAAAAGCATCTTTTGCTCTTCGATCAGGTGCAGCTTGATATATTCCACCGCGCTTTCGACATCGCGCGCGGAAATGGCGTTGAAAAGCGCGTTATAGCGCTTTTGATGGTCTTCGATCCGCTGGGGCGTCAAGTAACGCCGCATCATCGACGAGCGGAGCGTCTGGGGGCAGGCCTCGATCGCCAGATTATAGCAAGATGCCAAAAGCGGATTTCCGGTGCCGGCTGCGATCTTGCGATAAAAATGTTCTTCGCTTGTTGCAAAATCCACAGCATCGGTAGTGATTTTCTCCATTTCGGACAGAATGTCGTCCAGCTCTGCAAGGTCTTTTGGCGTCATATTCATAACGGCCAGCCGGACCATTTCCGGCTCAAGAATTCCGCGCACGACAAGATGGTCCATGGGGCTGGTGTTTTCGGCCAATGTGTTGCGAATATCGGATCGTTTGGCTTGGGATTTATAGGTTACAAAGCTGCCGCTGCCGGCGCGGCGGCGGATGATGTTGCTGGCTTCAAGGACGTCAAGCGCGTCGCGCACCGTGTTGCGTGCGACGCCCAGCTCGGATGAAAGGGTGCGTTCTGACGGCAGTCTTGCCCCTTCGGGGTATTCTTCGGATTTAATGCGGGCGAACAGGCTGTCGATCACGACCTGCACCGTGGCCCCGACAGAATACTGCGATGCGATCTGCGAAGAGCTGCGCGGGAAATGGCCGGACATTGAGCGTGGTCCTTTGTTGGGGCGGTGCGTTTTGGTCGCCGATGGAACCAGCCCATTGGCGCGCTGATGCTTTATTCTAGGGTCTAACACCGCGCCGGGCAAGCCAAGCCGGGTGTTGGGCGCCACAGGCTGGCCGGGCCTGCACGCGCAAGAAGCAGCCCCAAACAAAATCAGATAAGCAAAAGCGCCTGGGCCCAGAAGGGCCCAAGCCATTCGTTTCGATTATGATATTGAGGTTAAGCGGTAATGCTTAGCGGCCTGGGGCATTTCCAAATCTATTCCACTGTTACCGATTTGGCCAGATTGCGCGGTTGATCCACGTCGGTGCCTTTGGCGACGGCGGTGTGATAGGCCAAAAGTTGCGCCGGGATCGCATAGAGCATGGGGGTCAGCGCTTCGGGGGCAGGGGGGAGTTCGATCGTGGCGGTGGTGCCTTGGCTGGCGTTTTCGATGCCCTTGTGATCGGAAATCATGATCACCTTGCCTTTGCGGGCCATGACCTCTTGCATGTTGCTGACGCTTTTGTCGAACAGGCTGTCATGGGGGGCCATGACCACAACCGGCACCTTTTTGTCGATCAGCGCAATGGGGCCGTGTTTCAGTTCGCCCGAGGCATAGGCCTCGGCGTGGATATAGCTGATTTCTTTCAGCTTCAGCGCGCCTTCCAGCGCCAGCGGATACATCAGGCCGCGGCCAAGGAACAGCACGTCGCGGGCTTCGGCCAGGCGCAGGGCGGCCTTGTGTATGGGAGCACTTGCCTCAAGCGCGGTGCTGATCAAACCGGGCAGGCCCCGCAAGGCCGACACATGGTCGGCAAAGGTTTCGGGGCTGATTGTTCCGCGCATCTGAGCGGCCTTGAGCGCCAGCAAAAACAGCACCGTCAGCTGGCAGGTAAACGCCTTGGTTGATGCCACGCCGACCTCGACCCCGGCGTGAATGGGCAGGGCAAGATCGCTTTCGCGCGCGATCGAGCTTTCGGGGACATTGACCACCGACAAGATCTGGCTGGCCTTTCCCTGGCAAAAGCGCAGGGCGGCCAGAGTGTCGGCGGTTTCGCCTGATTGGCTGACAAACAGCGCGGCGGTGCGGGGGGGCACCGGCGGCTCGCGATAGCGAAATTCAGATGCAACATCCACATCGACGGGCAACCGGGCGATCTGTTCGAACCAGTATTTGGCCGTCAGGCAGGCATAATAGGCGGTGCCACAGGCGACCATGCTGATCCGGTCGATGGCGGTGAAATCAATCTGGGCGCCCGGCAGGGTGATCGCGCCGTCCTGATCCAGGTATTGGCCAATTGCATGGCCGATCACGGCGGGTTGTTCCGCGATTTCCTTGGCCATGAAGTGCTTGTGCCCGGCTTTGTCAATGCGGGTGGCGCCCGGTTGAATGGTCTTGACCGGGCGCTGCACCTCTTGGCCATTTATGTCGAAGATTTGCACCGATTGGCGGGTTATGATCGCCCGGTCACCTTCTTCCAGATAGGTGATTTGATCGGTCATGGGCGACAAGGCGATGGCATCGGATCCGATGAACATCTCGCCTTTGCCGTGACCGATGGCCAGGGGCGATCCCTTGCGTGCCGCGATGATCAGATCGTCTTCTTGGGCGAACAGGAACGCCAGGGCAAAGGCGCCCTCGAGTTCGGCAAGGGTTGCGGCGGCGGCGGCGGCGGGCGACAGGCCCGATGCCATATGGTGCTGGGTCAGCAGGGCGACGGTTTCGGTGTCGGTGTCTGTCACCGGGGGCAGGCCCAGGGCGCACAGCTTTTCGCGCAAAGGGCGAAAGTTTTCGATGATCCCGTTGTGGACAACGGCCACGGGGCCGGCCTGATGCGGGTGGGCGTTGGTCACGCTGGGCGCGCCATGGGTGGCCCAGCGGGTGTGGCCGATGCCTGACTTGCCTGCCAGCGGCTCGTGCACCAGCAAATCGCCCAGGTTGACCAGCTTTCCAACCGCCCGGCGCCGGTCAAGCACACCGTCATTCACCGTGGCGATGCCGGCGCTGTCATAGCCGCGATATTCAAGCCGCTTGAGGGCCTCGACAAGGATTGGGGCGGCTTCGTGGTTGCCAAGAACGCCGATAATTCCACACATGTTTAGCTGCCTCTTTGTTGTCTGGTTTTGGCGGCGCGCAGCTTGTCCATCAGGCGCCGTGCCATGCCGGGTTTCTCGATTTGGGGCGCGCGGGACAGGGCCAGGGCGTCTGGCTCTACGTCCGAGGTGATGACAGATCCGCTGCCGGTCATTGCGCCATCGCCGATCTGCACCGGCGCCACCAGCATGGTGTTCGATCCAATGAACACATCGCGGCCGATATGGGTGTGGTGTTTCATCACCCCGTCGTAATTGCAGGTGATGGTGCCGGCGCCGATGTTGCTGTCGTTGCCGATGGTGGCATCTCCGATATAGCTGAGGTGATTGACCTTGGCGCCGCTGCCGATGGTGGCGTTCTTGATCTCGACGAAATTGCCGATGCGCACATCTTCGGCCAGCTCGGTGCCGGGGCGCAGCCGGGCATAGGGGCCGATGGTGCTGCCGCGCGCCACATGGCAGCCTTCCAGATGTGAAAAGGCGCGAATGGTTGCCCCGGATTCGATGGTGACATCGGGTCCGAAAACCACATGCGGTTCAATGACGCTGTCGCGGCCAATCACGGTGTCATAGGCAAAATAGACCGTGTCAGGCGCCAAGAGCGTCACCCCATCGGCCATGGCATTGGCGCGGGCGCCCTGTTGGAAGGTTGCCTCGGCCTGGGCCAGCTGCGCGCGCGAATTTACGCCCAGTGTCTCGGCTTCGTCGCAGATGACCACGCCGGCCGAATGGCCCTTGGCGCGGGCGATTTCGATGATGTCGGTCAGATAGTATTCCTTGGCGGCATTGTCATTGCCAACGGATTTGATCAGCGACATCAGCAGCGGTGCAGGGCAGGCGATGACCCCGCTGTTGCACAGGGTTATCGCGCGTTCTTGTGGGGTGGCATCTTTGTATTCGGTGATGCGGGTCAGCTGGTCTCCGTCAAGGATCAACCGGCCATAGCGGCCCGGATCGGCGGCGTGAAAGCCAAGCACCACCACATCGTGCTGCGCACCTGCTTGGATCATTTTTTCAAGGGTTTCGGGGGTGATAAAGGGTGTATCGCCATAAAGCACAATGGCCGTGCCGGAAAATCCGTCCAAAGCATCGCCTGCGGCGGCCACCGCATGGGCGGTGCCCAGCTGTTCGGTTTGTTCGGCCAGGATCGTTTCGGGGTCATAGCCCTGTGCGGCGCGGGCGACCTGGGCCGCGCCGTGTCCGGCAACAACGATGGTGCGTTCCGGGGCAAGGGTGGCCCCGGCGGCCATGGCATGATGCAAAAGCGGAACACCGGCCAGGGGGTGCAGAACTTTGGGAATGTCTGAGTTCATCCGTGTGCCCATGCCGGCGGCAAGGATGATCAATGCGGTGTTCATGTTAATTCTCTTTGCGACTTCTATGATCTGTGTTTATCCAGTTGACGCAAAGGTGCAAGGCATGACGGGATCACACAAGGTTGCGGCTTGCAACATCGGGGGCGGGGAACCGCCGGGTGATTGGGCAATGGGCGAATGAGAACAGTTATTTTCGATCTGGATGGCACCCTGGCCGACACCAGTGGCGATTTGATCGCCGCCGCCAATGTTTGCTTTCGCAAGATGGGCGCGGGGGATGTGCTTTGCCCTCGGCGCGATGCGGGGGTGGCGCTGCGGGGCGGGCGGGCGATGTTGTCGCATGGGCTGACGCGGCTGGGGCGCGCGGGGCCTGCCGATCTGATTGATCAATACTATCCTGTATTGCTTGAGGCCTATGCCCGCGATATCGACCGGCACACACGGCTTTATCCCGGGGCCATGGCCGCGGTAGAGCAGCTGAGGCAAGATGGTTTCGCCGTTGGAATTTGCACCAATAAACCCGAAGCCCTGGCCGAAACCTTGTTGATGCGGCTTGGGGTGCGTTCGGCTTTTGCGGCGCTTTTGGGGGCCGATAGCCTTGCGGTGCGCAAGCCGGACCCTGAACATCTGTTTGAGACGGCGCGGCGCGCGGGCGGCGACCCGGCGCGCTGTTTGCTGGTCGGCGATTCCGACACAGACCGCAACACCGCGCGGGCCGCAGGGGCGCCGTGCATTTTGGTGACATTTGGCCCCTCGGGCGCGGATATGGCCGCCTTGGAACCCGAGGCCCTGCTTGATGATTACCGCGCATTGCCCGCCCTTGCCGCGCAGCTTTTGGGCGCCGACGCGCCCTGAGGCGGCAGAAACATCCGGAGACCACAGGACATGACAGAGGTATTCACCGGCAGCTTTACCCAGCAAGAGCCGATCGCCCAAGCCGGGATAGATGCGGCGATGAGGGTGCTGCAACACGGGCGATTGCACCGCTATAACACCTTGCCAGATGAGCTGAGCGAGACGGCGCTGCTTGAGCAAGAGTTCGCAGCCCAGATCGGGGCGCGCTATTGTCTTGCGGTGGCCTCGGGGGGGTATGCGATGGCGACGGCGCTGCGTGCCGTGGGGGTGAAGCCGGGCGACCGGGTCTTGACCAATGTGTTCACTCTGGCGCCGGTGCCCGGTGCGGTGGCCGCCGTCGGCGCGGTGCCGGTTTTTGTCGGCGTGACCGATCAGCTGGTCATTGACCTTGACGATCTGGCCGACAAGTTGCCGCAAGCAAGGGTGCTGCTGCTGAGCCACATGCGCGGGCATTTGTGCGACATGGAGCGCCTGATGGCGCTGTGCGATGCCGCCGGGGTCACAGTCATCGAAGATTGCGCCCATACCATGGGGGCGTTCTGGGCCGATGTGCCATCGGGGCGTTTCGGCGCGGTTGGGTGCTTTTCCTGTCAGACCTATAAACATGTGAATTCCGGTGAAGGGGGGCTGTTGGTCACAGATGATCCGCAAATCGCCGCGCGGGCGGTGATTTATTCGGGGTCTTATATGTTATACGAGCGGCATCTGGCCGCCCCGCCGCCCGATGCCTTTGCCCAGATCAAATACGAAACACCCAATATATCGGGGCGGATGGATAATCTGCGCGCGGCGATCTTGCGCCCACAGATTGCACAATTGCCCACGCAGGTGGCGCGGTGGAATGCCCGGTATGAAACGCTGGAACAGGGGCTGCGCGGCACGCCGGGGCTGCGGGTGATTGAGCGCCCGGACGCGGAGCGAAAGGTTGGGTCATCCATCCAGTTTCTATTGCCTGACTGGCCCACGGGCGCGGTGCAAGATCTGGTGGCACGCTGCGCGGCGCGCGGGGTTGAGCTGAAGTGGTTCGGCGCGCCAGAGCCGGCCGGGTTTACCAGCCGCTATGACAGTTGGCGCTATGCCCCCAGCGAGGCCATGCCGGCAACCGATGCTGTGCTGGCGGGGTTGGTGGATATGCGTGTGCCATTGACGTTCTCGACAGAAGACTGCGCGTTGATCGCGCGGATCATTCGCAGCGAAGTGGGCGCCGTTTACCAACAGGCGTAATCCAGCGGAGCGCGGACGCGGGTCCGCGCATTGTTTTTCTTGAATTTGGGCCGTGGGCCCAAATCGCAGACGGCAGGCGATGGTTTGCCGGGCTGCGGCGTGGCATGCGCAAAGGTATTGACCAGAGCCGAAAACTGGGCTCTATATATGAACGGGTGTTCAATAATTTCGAAAGAGACCGCATCATGTTCAATCGGACCATGCAATTTGATCTTGGCGAAGACGTAAATGCGTTGCGTGACATGGTGCATCGCTGGGCACAGGATCGGGTCAAGCCGATGGCGGCGCAGATTGACCAAACCAATTGTTTTCCCCCGGAACTGTGGCCCGAGATGGGCGATCTTGGCTTGTTGGGGATCACGGTCGACAGCGCCTATGGCGGCGCAGAGATGTCCTATTTGGCCCATACCGTGGCGGTTGAGGAAATCGCGCGGGCGTCGGCGTCGGTATCGCTGTCTTATGGGGCGCATTCCAATTTATGTGTCAATCAGATCAAGCTGAACGGCACGCCCGAGCAAAAAGCGAAATACCTGCCCGATCTTGTGTCGGGGCGCAAGGTCGGGGCGCTGGCGATGTCCGAGGCGGGCGCCGGGTCTGATGTGGTTTCGATGAAGCTGCGGGCGGAAAAGCGCAACGATCATTATCGCCTGAATGGCAACAAATATTGGATCACCAATGGGCCGGATGCGCAGACGTTGGTGGTGTATGCCAAGACCGACCCCGAGGCCGGCTCAAAGGGGATGACCGCATTCTTGATCGACAAAGAGATGGCCGGGTTTTCGACATCGCCCCATTTCGACAAGCTGGGGATGCGCGGGTCCAACACCGCTGAGCTGATTTTCGAAGATGTCGAGGTGCCGTTCGAGAACGTTCTGGGCGAAGAAGGGCGCGGCGTTGCGGTTTTGATGTCGGGTCTGGATTATGAGCGCGTGGTGCTGGCCGGGATCGGGACCGGCATCATGGCCGCCTGTCTGGATGAGATCATGCCCTATATGGCCGAGCGCAAACAGTTCGGCCAGCCGATCGGTAGCTTTCAGCTGATGCAGGGCAAGATTGCCGATATGTATACGGCGATGAATTCGGCGCGCGCCTATGTTTATGAGGTCGCCAAGGCCTGTGACCGCGGGGATGTGACGCGGCAAGATGCGGCGGCTTGCTGTCTTTATGCGTCCGAGCAGGCAATGGTTCAGGCGCATCAGGCCGTGCAGGCCATGGGCGGCGCGGGCTTTTTGGCTGACAGCCCGGTGGCACGCATCTTCCGCGACGCCAAATTGATGGAAATCGGCGCGGGCACGTCGGAAATCCGCCGGATGCTGATTGGCCGCGAACTGATGGCCAGCATGGGCTGACGCCACCCGGCTGACGCGGGTTTGGCACAATGAAACAGGGGAAACGCAATGAAACTCAGATCCGCAGCGGTGCCGTCGTCCGAGGCCTTTACGGCCAATCGCGCGGCGCATCTTGAGGCGCTTGCCCAGATCGCCGAGGCGGCCGAGGCCGCGGCGCTGGGCGGGGGTGAAAAATCCCGCGCCCGTCATGTAAGCCGGGGCAAAATGCTCCCGCGCGAGCGGGTGGCCAATCTGTTGGATCCCGGCAGCCCGTTTCTTGAGATCGGGGCCACCGCCGCACATGGGCTTTATGGCGGCGCGGCGCCCTGTGCCGGGGTTATCGCAGGCATCGGCCAAGTGCATGGCACCCAGGTGATGGTGGTGTGCAATGATGCCACCGTGAAGGGTGGCACCTATTATCCGATGACGGTCAAAAAGCACCTGCGTGCCCAGGAAATCGCCGAAGAAAACCACTTGCCTTGCGTCTATCTGGTCGACAGTGGCGGCGCCAACCTGCCCAATCAGGACGAAGTCTTTCCCGACCGGGACCATTTTGGCCGCATCTTTTACAATCAGGCAAGAATGAGCGCCAAGGGCATTGCCCAGATTGCCGTGGTCATGGGGTCGTGCACGGCGGGCGGGGCCTATGTGCCGGCCATGTCGGACGTGACGATCATCGTCAAGGAACAAGGCACGATCTTTCTGGCGGGTCCGCCTTTGGTCAAAGCCGCCACCGGCGAGGTGGTCAGCGCCGAAGATCTGGGCGGCGGCGATGTTCACACGCGTCTGTCAGGCGTGGCCGATTATCTGGCCGAGGACGACGCCCATGCGCTGGCTTTGGCGCGCCGGGCGGTTGCCGGGCTGAACCGGGCCACACCCGCAACCGTGCAATGGCAAAGCCCGGAAGAGCCGGCGTTTGACCCAGAAGAAATCCTTGGGGTGGTGCCGGCCGATCTGCGCACCCCCTATGACATTCGCGAAGTCATCGCCCGCCTGGTCGATGGCAGCCGCTTTGATGAATTCAAAGCGCGGTTCGGGGAAACTTTGGTCACGGGTTTTGCCCATGTCAAAGGCTGCCCTGTCGGTATCGTTGCCAACAATGGCGTGCTGTTTTCCGAAGCCGCCCAGAAAGGCGCGCATTTCATCGAGCTGTGCTCGGCCCGGTCGATACCTTTGGTGTTCTTGCAAAATATCACGGGGTTCATGGTGGGCCGCAAATACGAGAACGAAGGCATCGCCCGGCATGGCGCCAAGATGGTCACGGCGGTGGCCTCAACCAATGTGCCGAAAATCACCATGTTGGTGGG
>CAKZPD010000036.1 GCA_937138475.1 uncultured Sulfitobacter sp.
AGCACCCCTTGCTTGGACGCATTGGCCTGCGCCAGCATCGCTGTGGCGGCCTGGCTCATGATCTGCGCCTTGGTCAGATCGCCGGTGGTGGCGGCAAAGTCCGCATCCTCGATCCGCGATTGAGCGGCTTCGGTGTTGACCACGATATTGCCAAGGTTGCTGATCGTGTGATCCAGACGGTTGGTGATCGCACCCAGCTCGGACCGCTGCGCGTTGATCTGTTCAAACGCACGGTCGATTGCACCAATCGCCGAATTGGCCCCTTCGGTCGTGGCAAGCGAGATCGCCGACACCGATGCCTGAGACCCGGTAACCCCATCATCGCTGAGGATTTTACCAACGCCCTGGCCGGTTTTTGGCGTCGCCGTCATGGCGCCGGTTCCGTCCGAGGTAAACTTGGTCAGGTCAATCTTGCCGCCCTGCGCATTGGTCAGAACAATCGCCTTGTCCTTGGCCGCTGTCGCAGCGGTGATGCTTGAACCAACGGCCTGCAAGGCAGAGTTGATTTCAGCCAACATGGCAGCGTTATCCGACGGATCGTATTCTGTCAGACGAACAACCGCGTTAGTTGCCCCATCCGAGATCTGGAACGTCACCTTGTCCTTGGCGCTCATGCTCAGATCCATGGTGGTGGCGGCGGCCTTGCCTGCTGCGGCGGTGCTGGCACCTGTGATTGCCGCATCATCGTTCAGGATCTTCGAACCACCCTGCCCGGCTGCGTTTGCCACATGGGCCTCGCCTGTTCCGGTCGAGCTAAAGCTTGTGATGTTGATCGCGGCACCCGCTTTGTTTTCCAAAATCACCAGGCCGTTTTCCTGACGGGCGCTGACGCCGGTGGTCGAGGTATTGGAATTCACCGCAGAAACCACATTCGACAAATTGCCACCCGTCACCGAAGCGGTGATCTGCGTGCTACCGATCTTGAACGAATAGCTGTCGTCCTGGGTGAACTGCATCGACATCTGCGATACGGTCGCCTGAACCCCATTGGTGGTCGATGCCGATCCCTGTGTGACCAAGTTGGTCGATCCCAGCAGCGCGGCCCCGGCAGCAACAGCGGCCTTACCAGTGGATGAATATGTATCCACAGTGATGTCCGCCGTGTGCTGGTTTTCCAGCTCAAGCTTGCCATCAACGATGCGCGCTTCGACTTTTTCGCCCGCTTTGTTGGCGTTGATTGCATCACGGGTTACGGCCAGCGCCTCTTGCAGGGTTTTGCCCGCAGATGCGGTTGCAACGGTATAGGTCTTGGCACCCGTCGCACCGGTAACCTTAAAGGTATAGTCCGCCTCAGCCTCGGTAAAGCTGAACTGAACGATATCGGTTTTGCCAATTGCCGAGGAATCGCTGCCGTTATTGGCGAATGTGTTCGATGCCGTGGATGTATCGGCGTCCACACGAACCGTCATCACCATGGTGCCGGCAGAACCCGCAGGCGAGGATGCGGCGCTAAAGTTGGTGATGTTGATGTCTTGGCCAGTCGAATCTGCCAACGAGAACGTGACCGTGCCCGCCGCTGTCGCCGCGGTTGATCCCGCGCCACCGGCACCAACAGCTGTCTTGATCGCCGTCAGCGCGTCAGCCATCGACGTGCCGCCGGTTTTGTTCAGGTTGGTGATATTGATCAGCGTTCCATTCATGCGGAAGCTGTAATCCTTGCCTTCGTCCAGCTTGAAGCTGCCGCTGGCCGCGGTCGCCGCGCCACCGCCCGAGTTGGAAACAGAGGCCACAGCCGCCGTGTCATCCAGCAGCTTGCTGGTGCCCGCACCCGAAACCGAGCTGTAAGACGCCGTGCCGCTGGCCGCCGAAGCAAAGCTGGCAACCGAAAGCGCATCGCCAAGGTTGTTGTTCAGGGTCAGAACGTTGCCATTGGCGCTGACGGTGATGTCGCCCTTGTTCAGATCGCCGTTGGTGACTTTGGCGTCAATTGCCGTTTGCAGTTTTGTCGCGACATCTGCCGCGTCATTGCCAACCACGTTGCCACCGGCGACCGCCAGAACAACATTGTTACCGGCGCCATCGCCCACTGTCAGGTTAAAGGTATAGCTGTCATTGCCGTTGAACGCCATTTGCGAAACGGTTTTGGTTGCCGCTGTGCCTTGGGCCGAATTCGATGTCGCGGCCGATGTCAGCGCGCTGGTCGACGAGGTGCCCAAAGACGTGGTGCCCATGTTGCCGACGCTGATGCTCATGGTTTCTTGCGCATTGACGCCGATTTGCAGATCTTGCGCCGTGTAAGACCCATCAAGCAGCTTCATGCCGTTAAAGGTTGTGGTGCCAACAATGCGGTCAATCTCAGTTTTCAACTGGGTCGCCTCAGCGTTGATATTCGTGCGATCCTGGTCGGTGTTGGTGCCGTTTGCCGCCTGAAGCGCCAGTTCGCGCATCCGCTGAAGCATGTTGGAAATTTCTTCCATGGCCCCTTCGGCGGTATCCACCATCGAAATCCCGTCTTGGGCGTTGTTGATCGCTTGGTTCAGGCCACGCACCTGCGCTTCCATCCGGGTTGAAATGGTCAGGCCCGCAGCGTCATCCGCGGCCGAGTTGATGCGCTTGCCAGAGGAAAGCGCCTCCATGGCCGCTTCCATCTCTTTGTTCACCTTGCTCAGATTATACTGGGCATTAATGGAGGCGGTGTTGGTATTGATAACAGTCATATCCAGACTCCCTTGGGTTTCTCGCCACACGCGGCGTATTTCCGACGGCTTGGTCAAAAGCCGGGACGCGCAGTGAGGCGCCTGAATAAGCAAACGACCGAAACTGAAATTGTTTAGCGCCAAGGGTGATTTTATTTAAAATACCTGTGTTGGCGGCGACGAATGCCCATTATATATTTATGCCAAACTTTCGATATATATCGCATTCTTGAGAACCGCGCCGACCCATCGTGAAATTGACGGCATCAAATATGCAAAATAATCCATTGATCTTAAACAGAAATCATAGATAGAGAGTCAATGTTTTGACTCGGCCAGAGTCAAATCCGAAACTGTGAGGCCCCAAACCCTTCCCCTAGGCTTGATCGTGGGAGGATGCGTCATGAGACTCGCGACATCACAGGTTATCAGTCAAAAACAGTCGATTGTCATAACCGCACAATTGCAGCAGGCGATAAAACTGCTTCAGATGAATAACTTTGAGCTGGGTGCCTTTTTAGAAGAACAATCCCTTGAAAACCCATTCCTTGAGGTCGAAGCGCCGGGATTGAACGGAACGGATGCGGCTGCCACCGCGCCGGAACCCGCCGCCAAAGACCGCGACCAGCAAAGCACCGATCTGGCCGCAGGCACCACCGCCCAGGACAGCCCGCTTGGCGCCGAAGCGATGGATAACACCTTTGATTCCAACCTGCTTGATCTTGGCGGCCCCGGACCGTCGGCGGCCGGCAGCCAGGATTGGGATATGATCGCCAGCACCGTCAGCGACCACAAGCCATCGCTTTATGCCCATATTTGCGCCGAGATCGACGCCCTGCTGGTTGACCCAAAAGAGCGGATGATCGGTTATGCCATGGCCGAAGCAATAGAGCCATCAGGCTGGTTGGGCCAAACCACCCAGCAGCTTTCGCGCGCGTTGCAAGTCACCCCCGAGGCAATTGAAGCCGTGCTGGCCAAGTTGCAAACCCTTGAACCATCTGGGATTTTTGCGCGCTCTTTGTCTGAATGTCTGGCGTTGCAAGCCAAGGCAAGCGACCAATATTGCCCGCAATTCCAAGCGTTGCTGGACCATCTGGAGCTGTTGGCCGCAGGCGATATGAAGGGCTTGGCCCGTGCTTGCGGTATTGGCGCCGAGCGGCTGCGCGATCTTGTTCGCCTGTTGCGCAGCTTTAACCCCAAGCCCGGCACAATCTTTGACCACGCCGGCGACCCCATTCGTGCGCCCGATCTGATCGTGACTCAAACCGCCGCCGGATGGGCCGTTGACCTGAACCGCAGCACCATGCCCAGCGTGCAGGTCAATCGCGGCTTTGCCCAGGTTGCCATTCAGGCCGCCGCCAGCGAAACCGATCGCAAATTCACCACCGACCGGGTGGCCGACGCCAAGTGGCTGCGCCGGGCGATCGAACAGCGCAATTCGACCACCTTGGCGATTGGCGCGGAAATCGTGCGCCGTCAGCAGGCGTTTCTGGATCAGGGCATCGGCGCCCTTAAACCCTTGGTGTTGCGCGATGTCGCCGAGGCGGTAAAAGTCCACGAAAGCACCGTCAGCCGGGTCACGTCGGGGCTATTGATCGCCACACCCCAGGGCACCTTTCGCCTCAAGGCGATGTTCAGCGTTGGCCTGCCGGGCGAAAGCGACGACACCACCGAGGCGGCCTCGGCGATCAAATATAAAATCAAGAAACTGATCGAAAGCGAACCACCGACCGCGCCTTACAGCGACGACAAAATTGTCAGCGTTATGGCCAAGGAAGGGGTCAAACTGGCCCGGCGCACGGTGGCAAAGTATCGCGATATGCAGAAAATTCCGTCGTCTTTTCAACGGCGCAGGCAGGCCGCAATGGCCGGTCACGTCTAGATCGCCAACAGATCATCCAACAAGGCGCGATGCGCCTGGGGGATTTTCTCAATGGCCGCGTGCAGATTGGCAAGACCGAAACACACCACCTCGGTTTTGCCATGCGCCACCCCGACCCCCTGCCAAGTGCCGCTGATCAGGGCGTCGTGAATCCCGATGATCTGCTGCGGCCCGACGCAACGTTTCAGCCCGGTGCCGTCATCGGAAAACACCAATATGGCGCCCTGCGTCACCAGATAGACCGACGTGACCGGCATATCGGTCATGAACAGCACTTCGGAATGGTAAAGGGTGATCGCCCGGCCGCGATGCTTGATCTCGTGCGGCAATGAACCAAAGGCGCCCATTACGCCCCCTCCGCCAGCGCCATGGTTTCGGCCGCCACCGTGCGCGCCAACGTCCAGGTCAAAGGATTTTCTGCGCAAAGCATGTCGCGGATGGCGGTTCGCGGGATGTGGATCAACACACAATCTTTTTGCGCCGTAATCGCGGTATCGTAATTCGACTGGGCGAAAAATTCAGCAAAGTTCAGGACATGCCCGCCGCGATAGACCACGCCATCAGCACCGCGGGCGGTGCCGCTTTGCAAAAAGATCACCCGATCTGTCGGCTCTCCGGCTTCCATCACCTTGGCGCGCGCGCCAAGCTTTTGCCGGGGATAGGCCGCCAGTGATAAACCGCTGAAAAAATTTGACCGCATACCGCCCCCTTGCATGTTCAAACGTCAAGAAAGGGTAAACTGTTAGGGAAAATACCCCTAAAATTCGGGCTTTTTCAGCCCTGCTCAGCCTTGAGCTTTTTGCGCTCAAGACGGTTTAGAACCGCGGCTTTTTCCTCTTTGTCAAAGGGGAATTTCACTTCGGAATCAATGCGCCGACAGGCCTCGCGGGCTTCCAGCTCGGATGTGGCGCCAATCACCAGCCAAAAGAATTTATCTTCGAACAGTTGATAGGACCGCAGCAAATTCAACTGCGCCCGCTTCGTATAAAGGCTGACCAAGACATAACCCAACAAAAACAATGTAATATGCGTCACTGCTGTGACGGCATAAACAATCGTAATGGCCAACATCGGGTAATAAAGCCGGTTGTTCATCATCCACAACAGCGGCGCATAGGTCGCCAAGGGATCGGGCCGCGTGGTATGCAGCCCGGCGTTCTTGTGCAGATCGCGGAACACCTCGTAATTCTGATAGTGCTCAATCTCGTCAAAGGTCAGATCCCGAAACCCTTCCGAGACCGCCAGAGCCTCTTCCGGGTTTGCAAATTCATAGCGTGCTTTCAAAGGCTTGGACAAACAAACGTTAAAGAAAACCCCATCGCGCCAAAAGGTGACAAGCCAGGCCACATCATTGGGCACCGACGGGTCATAATCCGCAAACGCCGCCTTTAGGGTTTCGCTGTCCCCCAGAAACAGATCGCCATCAATGGCCACCACAATGTCGCCTTCCTTGATGCGGTGCGACAGGGCCAATTGGCCCATGCCGCGTTTTTGCACCTTGAGGAACTGCGGCGGTGGTGCTGTGGTTGCACCGTTTGGATCAAAGCCTGTTTCTGCCATAAGTTTTACTTATGGATACTTTATAGGTGCATCGCCGGTCCGGCTTGGCGCTTTTTTCACGGCCGGCTTGCGGGCAATCTTTTTCGGGGGCGGGCTGTTGGCCGCTGTAATCTTGGCCGAGATCTCTTTTTGCAACAGCATGACCGTATCAAGCTTGGCTTTGATTTCCTCCATCGGGGCCTGCGGGGCGGCGCCGTCTTTTGGCTCGGGCGTCAGGACTTTGGTCAAGGCGGCCTGGGCTGCGTTCAGATCGGCCAACGCCTGTTTCATCTCATCGGTGTGGATGGTCAGGCCGCTGTCGAATTTCTCAAGCACGGCGGTGCTGAACTGAGACACGGCGTTGCTGGTGGTTTCGGACAGATCGGCCATGCCCTTGGCGGTCATCTTTTGGGTGACACCTTGCTGTTCCTCGATCCGGCCCAGGGCCTCGCCTGCGGCGGTGCTTTGCTTGGCCAGCACATCCTGTTTGGCCATAGCCGCATCAAGCGCCGTTGTCGCC
Source organism: uncultured Sulfitobacter sp. (assembly GCA_937138475.1). Taxonomy (GTDB): domain Bacteria; phylum Pseudomonadota; class Alphaproteobacteria; order Rhodobacterales; family Rhodobacteraceae; genus CAKZPD01. The sequence continues at coordinate 6,578 of CAKZPD010000036.1, forward strand.
GCCGCCAGCTTGTCAACGTTTTCAGCAAAAATCACCAACGCCTCAAGCGAGGTATTATTGCTGGTCTCCATTGTTTCGATGGTGCGGTAATACATCATCGACGCCGCCACCACAGCGATCAAACTGGCCGCTGCCGAGCTGGCAAAAACAATCGTTGCATTGCGATATATCTTCTTCACCTCGCCCTCCACGGCCACATAGTCCTGTTTGATCCGAGCGAACTCTTGCGTCACATTCGTCGCCGCATCCGCCGCGTCCAGCGCGATCTTGATGCCTTCTTCAACGGCTTTTGTATCTGCGCTCATCTTGGTCTCCTGGCCGTTTTCGATTGCCCGGTCAAAGGGCGTTCCTTGAACACAGCACATTTCATGCCAGTTGCCGCAAAAACTTCGAGACTGGGCGATTGCGCCGACTTAAAGCCAAACTTTTTGCATCCGCGTGGCCGATTTGCATCGAATGTGACAAAGTAATGCACACAGCGGCCGCAGGGCACATATGACGGGCTGCGGGTCATTTACCAACCAAGCGCCCGATCACATAGGCCAGTTCGACAATCACGAACCGCAACCCACCGGCCAGGCACAACAAGGATGAACCATAAAGCCCCCAAACCTGCCAATCGGGGGCCGTTTGCGCCAGGGCCAACCCTTCCAGGGCCAGCCAAGCCGACATGCCAAAGAAGCTAAAGGTCGAAATCATCTCGCCCAGGCTGCGGGTTTTCTTGCGCGGTTTCATCAGCGTTTTTCCTTTAGCGTGTTGCCGTGTTCATCAAATTGCAGATCTTCGGGCACTTCGACCATGGGTTCCTGAGGGCTTTCGCCGCGATCCAACCGATAAACATAGGCCAGAACCGCCGCGACAGCCGTATAAACGCCGTCGGTGATTTCCTGGCCGATCTGCCCGGTGAAATACAGCGCCCGCGCCAACAGCGGGCTGCGGAAGACGGTCACATCCGCCTCGGCGGCTTTTTCGATGATCCGTTCGGCCATCTTGCCGCGCCCCATGGCCAGAATAACCGGCGCGCGGGTTTCGCCAGGCACATATTTCAGCGCCACGGCGAAATGGGTCGGGTTGGTGATCACCGCCGTGGCATCGGCCACATTGTCCAAGGCGGCGCCCTGTTCGGCGGCGCGGCGGCTGGCCTCCATTTGCAGGCGCCGGATGCGGGATTTGACCTCGGGGGATCCTTCGGTCTGTTTGTGTTCATCTTTCAGATCTTGCCGGCTCATCCGCAGTTTTTGCATATGGCTATGCCAAGCATAGGCCAGATCCAGCCCGGCAATCACCGCCAGCACCACCAGCGCCGCGGCAAGGGCCATCAATGTGCCCATGAACACCTGATGCAGCGCCGAAATCAACCCGGTGCTGGTCAAGCGCAGCACCGTGGGCAGCAAAATCCAGATCGTGCCGGCAAAAGCCACGCCAAGCAGCACGACCTTGGCAACCGCCTTGGCCAGTTCGACCAGCCCTTTGACCGAAAACATGCGCTTGAACCCGCTGATCGGATTGATGCGGTTGCCCTTGAACGCCAGGGCCTTGGCGGAAAAGTTGATACCGCCGCCAATCGCCCCTTGGGTTGCCAAAACCGTGATCAACATCGGCAGGCCAATCACAGCCGAGACCGCGATGAAAATCCACAGCGCCCGCCCCATACGCGTCAGCATCAAACTGCTAAGCATATCAAGCGAGCCAAATTCGAAAAACATCATCCAATGGTCAATATTTGCCGGGATGAACAAGGACAACGCATAGATCATCGCAATGCCCATCGCCATGGTGGCAAAGACGAACATCTCTTTTGAGGACAGCACCTCGCCGTCTTCCTTTGCCTTGTCCAAGCGCCTCTGAGAGGGGTCCTCGGTCTTTTCTTGGCTTTCGTCGCCACCTTCAGCCATCTGGCATCCCTCCGATCAATGTATCAAGGATCGCCATCACATCGCGGGTCAGATCGGCAAAGGCCCAGGCAAAGGGTGTGACGGAATAAATCAACAAGACGAACACGCTGAGCAAGGTGATGGGAAAGCCGAACGAAAACAAATTCAGCTGAGGCGCCGATTTGGTGATGATGCCAATCGCCAGGTTGATCATGAACAACACCGCCGCCACCGGCAGCATGATGCTGGCGGCAAAGGAAAACATGAGGCCCGCAGCGTCGATCCCGCTTTGGATCAGCACCGCATAAATGATCGGCGCGCCGATCGGCACCCGCTGATAGCTTTCGACCATCATGCCGATCACCACCATGTGACCGTTAAGCGAAAAGAAAATCACCAACAAAAACAGCGTCAGGATTTGGCTGATCACCGGGGTTTGGCCGCCGCCGTTCGGATCGACCTGCATGGCAAAGGACAGGCCCGAGGTGGATGCGATCTTTTCCCCGGCCAGACCGGCCGCAGCAAACAAGATGGTAATCGTCAACCCGACGCACAGGCCGATCGCCAGCTCTTGCAGCACCAGCGGGATCACCAGGAACGAGGTCAGCACCGCAAGTTGGGGCGGCTCGATCAGCGACAGCACAAAAACCCCCAGAACAAACGAAAACACGATGCGGATTTGCAGCGGCATCATCCGCGATCCAAAAAACGGCGACGACATCAAAAACGCCCCGACCCGCAGGTTGACGACGAAAATTTGCAACAGAAAATCCAACAGCCCCTGAAGCCCCATACCGGGGAAGCCCCCAAGCGATATGGCATCCAGCGGGATCATATCAGTTGATTGCCGCGATTTCTTCGAAGATGAAGGCAAAATAGTCGGTCAACTGGGTCATCATGAACCCGGACAACAGGCCAATGGTCATCAGCACCAGCAAAAGCTTTGGCACAAAGCTGAGCGTCATTTCGTTGATCGAGGTGGCGGCCTGTAAAATCCCGATCAGCAGACCGATGGCCAATGCCACCCCCAGGATCGGTCCCGCCGTAAGAATGATGTGCCAAAACGCAAGGCGCAGATATTCGATATTGTTGTCAAATTCCATGGGGCCTCAGGGGGTTGAAAAAGTTGCAGCCAGCGATCCGACCGTCATGCCCCAGCCATCCACCAGCACGAACAGCAACAGCTTGAATGGCAAAGAAACCAGCATGGGCGACAGCATCATCATCCCCAGGGACATCAGGATGGATGCGATCACCATGTCGATCACCAAGAACGGCAAGAACAGCAAAAAGCCGATTTGAAAGGCGGTCTTGAGCTCGGAAGTAATGAAGGCCGGCAAAAGGGTTGAGAACGGGATATCGGCGTTGCTTTCATATCCGTCGGCCCCGGCCATATCGCTGAACATCAGCAGGGTATCGCCGCGGGTGTTGACCACCATAAAGTCCTTCATGATCGTCGATGCGGTTTCCATGGCCTGTTCGGCCGGCAGGGTTTCGGCCAGAAACGGCGACAGGGCCTGATCGTAAACCGCCGTCAAGGTGGGCTGCATGATGAACAGCGACAAGAACATGGCAATGGCCAGCAAAACCTGGTTGGGCGGGGTTTGCTGGGTGCCCAGCGCCTGCCGCAAGATCGACAACACGATGATGATCCGGGTAAAAGAGGTCATGCCCAGCACAATCGACGGCAGCAAGGTCACCGCCGTCATCAGCGCCAGGATTTGCAACGACAGCGAATAGGTGGTGTTGCCGTCGGCGCCTTCGGCGGCGCTGAGGGCGGGCAGACCGGCGATCCCCAGCCCTTGCGCCATGGCCGGACCGGCGGCCAGAAGGCCCGCCCCGATCAGCATACTGCGCCCCAGCCCCTTCATGCGTGGACCATGGGATCAGAGGATGGCTGTGGCGCGGCCATGCCCCCTGAGGGCGCCAACGGCTGGATCGCCGGTTGGCCATTGCGCCCACTGCAAATCAAGAACCGCTGATCATCCAGCGTCACCAGATGCACCCGTTCCTTGGGGCCAAGGCTGAGGGTTTCTTGCACCTGCATTTGCCGCGTAGGGCGCATCAGCAGCGGCACACCGCGCAGCCAGCGGGTCAGAAGCTGAGCCATCAGCAACAGCGCCAAGAAGGCGACAACGATCAGCACCTGTTCCGTGTTCATGTCTGGCATTTGCCCTTTGCTTTGTTTCAAAGCTTAACAGGCAAATCCCGTGCCAACCGCACCCGCGGCGCGCGGATGAACTTAAGCGGATGAATTAAAACGATTTTACAACGGCGCCGACTTGTCAGGGTTTTGACAGCGCGCCGAAAGCCCCGGCGCGGCGGGTGGTGGGTGCGGGAGCCTCCGGCGGGGATATTTTGGAACAAAAGAAGGCGGCGGGGTGGCCTGGGGGGTGGCCTGGTGGGCGCTAGATGCTTTCGACGCGTTTTTCGGGTTCGACGATTTCGCCAAAGCGGATGCCGAAGCGTTCCCCGACCATCACCACCTCGCCTTTGGCGATCATGGTGCCGTTGATCAAGATATCAAGCGGATCGCCCGCGAGACGATCAAGTTCGAGGATGGAGCCTTCGCTGAGGCGCAGCAGGTCGCGGATCGTGATCTCAGACCGGCCGACCTCGACCGTCATCTGGACCTCGATGCTTTCTAAGACGCGCAGGTTTTCGCTGCCGTCGCGTTCGGGTTTGCGGGTGTCTTCGGCGGGGGTTTGGGTGTCGTCTGACATGGTCATGCCTTCCTATTCGCTGTCATCATTGGGTTTGATGCGGGTGCGCAGATGCAGGGCGGCTTGCGGCCCCACCTGCCCCAGATCGGCATCAAACATGCGTTTTCCTTCGACCAGCATCTTGATCCCGTCGCCCAGTTGGATGGGGAAGGTATCGCCGGTTTGCAATTGCAGCATCTGGCGCATGGAAACCTTGGGCTTGGCCAGCTCGGCCGTGACGGTGAGCGGGATATTGAGGATGGCCCGTTCAAGGCGCTGGCGCCAGGACATATCGTCATCGACGAATTCCGACTGCACCCGCGAGCGCAACAGCGACGCAATCGGCTTGAGGGTTTGCAGCGGATAGACCACATCGAAGGTGGCCGGTTCGTTGCCGGGCAGTTGGACCAGAAAGGTGCAGACGATCACGGTTTCGCTGCTGTCAACGAAAGAGGCGAACTGCATGTTTTCCTCGTGGCCTTGCACGGTGAAGGACACCGACATCAGATCGCGCCAGGCCATCTGGGTCGAGGCCATGAGACCTTCGGAGACGATTTCGATAACGCGCTGTTCTGTTGCGGTAAATTCGCCCGTGTTGCGGTGCAGGGACCGCACGGCCGTGCCACCGTAATAGGCATTGGTCAGCAGGGAAATAAAGCTGGGTGCCACCACCAGAAGCGAGCTGCCGCGCAGCTCTTCCATGCGGCTGGTGGTCAGGCTCATGAAGCTTTCGGCATCGGCGGTGTATTCTTCGAATGTCTTGACCTCGGGGGGGAAGGACGAGATGCGCGGCTGAATGCGCAGCATCGGCAGGAACACCGTGCGGGCAAAGCGGCAAAACCGTTCGTTGATCATCCGCAGCGCATAGTAATCGCCCAAAAGCGACAGATCGTCCGAGCCAAAGGAAAACGGCCGGACCTCGACGTCTTCGCCGCCGATGGCAAAGCCCGGCCCGGCGTCGTCATCGCCCAGCCCGTCGATCAGGGCGTTTACCTCTTCTGAGGTCAGTTTTTTCGAAGCCGCCATGCCCAAGCCCGCTTATTGCAACATGAATGAGGTGAAATGAACACTTTCGACGCCGCCGAACCCCTCAAGCATTTCAAGTTTCGCATTCACTGCCTCGGCCATCTTGACCGCCAGCATATCGCGGCCGGCTTTGCCTTGGATGTCTTCTTCGGTGAATTCTCCGATGACGCCAAGAATTTCAGATCGCAGGGCAAGTTGATGGTTTTCAACGTTTTCGATCACGCTTTCATCATATTGCGTCGAGATCCCGACCCCCAGCTGCAAGAACTTGCGCGAATTTCGCAGATTGGTGGTGAAATTGCCGTCGAACTCAAAATACGAGGTCACAAAGGTATCGACGTCGGGGGTTTCCTTCTTGTTCAGCTTGGGGGCGCTGTCTTCCTCAGCCACTTCTTCCTCTTCGGGCAGCTGGCCGCTTTCTTTCAGCTTGCGTTCGATGATCTGTTCGATTTCATCGCTGGGGGTCAGGCTTTGACCGCCGAACATGAAAAAGCCGGCGCCAAGGCCAACGCCAATCATGGCGATGCCGCCAAAGACCAGCCCAAGGATTTTAACCAACCCGCCTTTTTTCTTTTTCGGTTCATCGCTGTCTTGATCCGCCATTGCGTGCTCCTGCGTAGAATTAAGCGATCACATTGATGCCGCCTGCGTTGCCCGATTGGGCCGCGCGCTGTGCATCTGTGGTGCTTTGCCCGTGTCGGGCGGGTTTCGATTTTTGGCCGGCAGCATCCGTGCCGCGTTGTTTTGAAGGTTGCGAATGCCCCTGCCCGCCCATGCCCTGCCCCCCCATCGAGGTCGAGAAGGACGCAAGGCGAAACCCTGCATGTTCCAGCATTTGGCCCAAGCGATCCTCGGCGCCGATCAGCACCCGCGCCGCCGAGGCCGTTTCGGTCACGATGCGCACTTGGGTATCGTCTCCGCGGAACTCAAGGTTCACATGCATATCGCCAAGGTTCTTGGGGCGCAGGGAAATATCATAGCGCGCGACCCCGTCGCTGTGCATTTTTTCGATTTGGGCCACCAGCTTTTGCCCCCATTGCGCATCGCGCATGTTCAGCGCCACGGCTTGGCGCAGGATTTGTGTCTGGACCTGATCCTGACCCAAACCAAGCGGCCGGGCGTTTTGGGGCGGTGGACCCGGTTGATCCAGCTTGGGCGATTGGGCCTGTTGGTTGGCCGGCGCATCTGATGCGGCATCCTCAAGGGGCGGCGGGGCGGTCATTGCCGATTGGGCGCGGTTCTGCGGACCTGTGGCGGGGCCGTCCACCGTGCCATCGGGAGATACTTTGAACTTAAAGACAATCGGGGCCGGGTTTTGGGCCGGGTCAGATGCGGCGCCAATCGAAGGCGCGTTGGGTGGGGCCATGGGCTGATCGCCTGCCGGGCCGGGATTACTGGGCCCGGCACGCCGGGCATCCCCCGCCGCCACGCGAATCGGGGCCGCCAGATTGGCCAGATTAGCCGGGGCGTCCGGGCCTTGGGCCTGCGGGCGCGGCGCATGGGCCGGCTTGGTCGTGGGCGCGGCGGCGGGGGCATCCCCATCCGCCAAGGGCAAATCATCTGGCGCAGGGGCGTTCACAGCCGGGTCTTTGGCCCCGGCGACAACCGCCAGACGGGGGTCAGCCGTTGCATTGATTTTGGCAGCAGTTTGGGCATCAGATATGGCACCAGTTTTGGCATCCACGCCGGGCGTCATCGGGGCAATCGGGCCATCACCTGGCACCTTTTGTCCTGCCATCCTCACCTGTGCCGGATCAGAAGGCGCGGCCTTTGCAGCCAGATCCAAGGCCAGGTCCAACTCCGCATTGGGCGCGGCGGGGCGCAGCATCTGCTGGCCAGCTTGCGCAGCATTTGGCGGCGGGGACATGGGATTGGCGGCATCCGCGTTATCGGGATCGGTCTGCGCAGCCAAGGGCGGCGCCTTGGGCATGGCCCCGGCCGGCCGCAGACCCACCGCGCCCGCGACATCGCCCGCGCCATGGCCGGGCGGCGGGGCGGCGGGATCATCTGGCGGCATCATTCCGGGCAGGGCGACAAGCGCATCCGGGGCCGGCGCAGTTTCATCGCCCACCCAAGCGGCCCGGTCACCCGGTGCCTGCCCATCCGGGGCCTGCCCATCCGGGGCCTGTCCATCCGGGGCCTGTCCATCCGGGGCGGCGGCCAAGATGTCGATGCCCTGTTGCGCGCCCTGCCCCGGCTGCGACGTCGATATATCAAGCGAAATGGCGTGGCCGGCCGGTTTCGCCAGTGCCTTGGCCATCGCCGGATCAACCGCCACGGCCAGGGCATCGCCCTGCGGTGCGGACGTGTCAGCGAATTGACGCAAAGCCGCCATGATCTGTCCGGCGTCGGGCGCTTGGGTCAACAGACCCGGTGCCGCATCACCCTCGGCCAGCAGATCAGGCGACAGCGGCGCAAGCGTCCGATCCGCCGCGCCGGGATCACCTGTGGCAAGGCCCTGCGGCGCGTCATCAGCCGAGGTCTGGTTTTGTTCAAGCATTTGGTCAAACGATTGCGGCGACGCGCCCGCCACAGCCCGCGAGATCACATCCCCCAGCCCAAGGGCATTGCTGCCCTCGGTGGGGCGCGAAAACTCAGCACTGCGACCGATCCCATCCATGCGTCACCTAACTTTGCCATACGTTACCGGGCCTTGCTGCAAAAAGGGTGCCAACCCGGTCAGCTTGGGCGCGTCTGTTTGCGCGGCGGGCGGGCACGCTCGGCTTTGTCTTCGGCCTCTTGCGCGAAAACCCGTCGTTCCGTCACAGCCCGTTCGCTTAGTATTTTTTCTTTTTGCTTGGATTGTGCAAGCCTCGTTTGCGCGGTTTCGATTTCTTTTCCTAAAAACTCAAGCCGGTTTTTAGCAAATTCACGTTGCTGGGCCATTTCGCGGCCATACCACGCCTTGGACCGCAGCATTTGCACGCTTTGCTCGCCTTTGGCGGCGCTGTTCTCGGCCAACAGACTGGCCAGTTTTTCATCCAGATCCGCCAGCTTTTCATGATCAGCCACCAACCCGCCCAAGGCATCAGCCTTGCGGCGCAGCGCCAGTTTTTCACGTTTTACCATCAATTCGAACAAACGGGCTTTGCGCGACATTGCCGGTTAATCCCCCATCAAGCTGATCAAATCCGCCTGGCTGTCGTTAAAATATGCCGGTTCATGCGCCGCCTGGGCCACATAGGCGGTGATCTTGGGCCATAGCGCAATCGCCAGGTCCAGCTCGGGATCTTGGCCGGCGGCGTAACCGCCCATCAGCATCAGATCGCGGTTTTCCATATAGACGGAAATCAAACGCTTGAATTTCACCGCCGCCTTTTGATGGCGATCCGGCACCACTTCGTTCATCACCCGGCTGACCGAGGCGGTCAGATCAATGGCCGGATAAATACCCATCTGGGTTTGCTTGCGCGACAAAACGATATGCCCGTCCAGGATCGCCCGCGCCGTATCGACCACCGGATCATTGGTGGTGTCATCCCCATCCGCCAACACCGTATAGATCGAGGTGATCGCCCCCTCGCCTTCGGCGCCGGTGCCCGAACGTTCGATCAAGTTCGGGATCAGGGAAACGACCGACGGCGGATAGCCCTTGGCGGTGGGTTGTTCGCCCAAGGCCAGGCCCACCTCGCGTTTGGCGTGGGCAACGCGGGTTAAGGAATCCATGATCAACAACACATCCTTGCCCTGCGCGCGAAAATATTCTGCAATCGCTGTGGCGCGGTTCGCGCCGCGGATGCGCAACAAGGCGGACCGGTCCGCCGGAACCGCAACCACACAAATCTTGTTGCGCGCCTCAAGCGTCATGGATTGTTCGACAAAGGCACCCACCTCGCGGCCGCGTTCGCCGATCAGCCCCACCACGATCACGTCGGCCTCGGAAAAGCGGGTCATCATCGACAAAAGCACCGATTTCCCCACCCCCGAGCCGGCAACGATCCCGACGCGCTGCCCGCGACCGATGGTCAAAAGCGCGTTGACCGCACGCACACCCACATCAAGCGGTTGGGAAATCGCGCGGCGCGTCAATGGGTTGACGGTTTTGCCATGCAGCGGCCACCGGTGGTCAAGCACCGGCGCCGGCCGGCCATCCAGCGGGGCGCCCTGGGCATCAATCACCCGGCCGAGCAGCCCATCGCCCACCGCAATTTCGCGGCCGCCCTGGGCGATCGTCACCAATGCGCCGACCTCAATTTCGGCGTTCTGATCATACAAAAACGCCAGATTGCGCCCATCGCGAAAGCCGATTACCTCGGCCTCGACTGGGGTATCATCGGGCAAATGGACATGACAGATGGAGCCGACCGAAACCGGAAATCCATCACATTCAATAACTTGCCCATCAAATCGCGTCACCCGCCCCGATACCGTCACTGCGGGCGGGGCCGCCATCTGGCCGATGCGCGTGGTCAGGGCGGCAAGCGCTGCGCCGCTCATTCGTCTTGCCCATCCTGGGGCGCGGCGGCGGCATCCGATAGGGCATCAAATCCGGCTTGAGGAACCTCCTCGGACGCGGCGCTGGCCCCCTCTGGCGCGGCGTCTGGCATGGCGTCTGGCATGGCATCTGGCGCCAGCGTCATGGGCACATATTCGACCAGATCACGGGGCGGTTCGACCCAAGGCAACATATCGGTCAGGCGTATGCCCCCCAACAGCATATCCACATCGCCGCGTTGCATCCCTTCGGCGGGAACAAGGCGTAAATTCAACAGCTTGCTTGATTGTTCCAGCATGGGCTGCAACACGGCCAGATCGGCAGGGTGCAGTTTGACAATCGGCGTGGCCACCGAATGCTGCACCCGTTGCGCCAACTGTTCGATGCGCTGCAAGAACGCCTTGGGCAGCGCGTCAATCTGTGCCCCTGCGCGGGCCGAGGCCAGGCTGATCACGCTGCTTTCTATGGCGCGGGCCATGGGCGAAATGGCGGCGCCGGCGCCATCTGAAAAGGCGGCGGTTGTCTGCGCCAGCAGGTGCAGGGCGTGCGACATCAAGGTTTCGACCTCGTCGCGGGCGGCGGCCTGACCTTCGGCAAAACCACGGGCGTGGGCCTCCTCCAATGCCTGGGTCTGGGCCGCAGTATCCGGGCCCGGTTCTGGCAAAGGGGCCGCGGGTGGGCTGGGTTCAATATCTGGCCCTGCGCCGGGGTCATCGGCGGGCATGGCATCCACATCGGCATCAGAATCCACATCCGGCTGCGGCTGTGGATCGGGCTCTGGCGACGGATCGGCGGCCAGGGCGGCGCCCGGCGCGGCATCATCGGTGCCGTCGTTTTCGGGCAAGCCCGTGTCATCATCCCCCGACGGAGCCGCCGGGGCGGCTGCGGCCTCGCGGCGCAACCGTTCGGATGCCTCTTGGGCCAATTCCAACAGGCTTTTGGGTTTGAACGCCGCTTGGGATTTTTTTGGCGCGGCTTCGTCCTTGCGGTAAACTTCGTTCCCGATCGTCTTGATAAAGCTGGCGATTTCGGCGGACTTGAGCGGCGTTCCGGTGGACAGATCGGCGCCCTTGCCAAAACCGCTGTGGGGGATGAATTCGGCGCTCATACCATTTCATCCCCGCCCCGACCGGCCAGAACAATCGTGCCATCATCGGACATCTTCCGCGCAACGGCGATGATTTGTTTCTGCGCCTCTTGCACTTCAGTCAGGCGCACCGGGCCAAGGGCCTCCATTTCGTCTTTGATATTCGCCGCTGCCCGCGTCGACATACAGCCAAACAGCTTTTCGCGCAGCACCTCGTCGGCGCCTTTCAGGGCCAGGACCAGCACTTCGGTATCCACCGATCGCAGCAAAGTCTGAAGCGACCGATCATCCGACATGACCAGATTGTCAAAGACAAACATATTGTCCTGAATGGACTGCATGAGGTCTTTGTCCTCTTTCTTGATGTCCTTCATGATCCGCTGTTCCATCGCGGTCTTGGTAAAGTTCATGATCTTGGCCGCCGCCTTGACCCCGCCAATCTGCGACGCGCGCAGGGTCGTATTGGCCTGGAACTTTTGCTGCATCACGCGCTCAAGCTCGCGCACGGCGTCGGGCTGCACGGTTTCCAGCGTGGCAATACGGCGCACCACTTCGGGCTGAAGTTCCGGCGGCAACAGCCCCAGAACATCGGCCGCCAGACCATAATCCAGATAGGAAACGATCAAGGCGACGATCTGGGGGTGTTCGTCAATAATCAGCTCGGAAATGGCGCGGGCGTCCATCCAGTCAAGGATTTCAATCGGCCGTTCCGAAGACGCAGGCGTAATCCGGCTTAGGACCGATTGCGCCTTGTCCCCGCCAAGCGCCTTGGTCAGAACGTTGCGAATATAATTCCCGGCCCCAAGGCCCAGGCTGGTTTGTTGTTTGATAATCGCCAGAAATTCATCCAGCACCGCGTTGACGGTATCCTGATCAACGCCCTGCACCGAATACATGGCGCCGCCCAGGTGCTGCACCTCGCGCGGGGACAGGTTTTTAAGGATCTCGGCGGCCTCATCCTCGCCCAGCAGCATCATCAAGATGGCCGACTTTTGCGTGCCGGTCAGCGTATCAAACAGGCGTTCGTCATCATCGTTCACTGCGGCTGTCGTTTCTGCCATGTCGTCTTCCTCCTGGTGGGGTCGCGATCAGCCGACCACATCCATGTCTTTTTTCATCATCTGCTTAAAGACGTTGGACACACGCCCTGCTTCGTCAGAAACGATCATGCGAATGATCGCCACCTTGTCGTCATAGGTATTGGCGGTATCCAGCATCTCCATCGAGATGTTGGCCTTTTTCGGTTTCAGCTTGGCCTTGATATCTTCCAATGTCTCGCCTTCGTTGACCTCGACCGATTCAAGCACATCTGTGTCGTCCTCGGACAATCCGCCACGGGCCACCACATCGCCACCAGCAGGCACAAGCAACCGGTTCAGCAGCGGGCGAATGACCCCAAGGGAAACCACCCCAAGCATGACAATCATCGCGAATTGCTTGGCCAGGTTCTTGATCCAATCGGCCTCGTGCCAATCGACCTCGATACCTTCCAGCGTGTCGATAAAGGGCTGGGATTTGACCGTCAGCGTATCGCCGCGCCCGGTTTGCAAGCCAATGGCGCTTGAGACCAGGTTTTCAATGTCTTCCAGCACTTTGGGATCAACAGGCTGCATCACCATTTCGCCGGTTTCGGGGTTCAGCACCTTCTGGTCACGCACCAAAAGCGCCGCATTGATGCGCACGATGGTATTGGTCGGGGCCAGGGTGGTTTGCACCTTGCGGCTGACCTCGTAATTGCTGACCTTGCTCGAGGACTGGCTTTGGACATCGCTGCCATCATTCGCGCCGCTGGCTTGCGAGCCATCGGTGATCAGCTCTGCTTCGGTTGGGGCAGTGTTTGACAGCGCCCCCGGAATACCCATCGCCGCGCGGTTCGATGTGATATCCATCGAGCTTTGCTCGCTCCGCAGGGCTTTGCGCTCAGGGTCGACGCTTTCTTCTGTGACTTCGCGGCGGGTAAAGTCGAATTCAAGGTTGACCTGCGCGGTGGCGTTGCCCGGCCCGACAATCGGGGTCACCAGGCTTTCGATCCGCGAGCGATAGATATTTTCCAGCCGCATCCGGTATTGCAGCTGATTATCCGTCAAGATGGAGGAAGGATCATCCGGCGATTTGGACAGCAAACGCCCGGTTTGATCCACAACGGTAACATTATCCTTGGCCATATTCGGCACCGAGGCCGACACCAGATTGATGATCGCCGTGACCTGATTTTCATCCATCGCCCGGCCACGGTCCAATTGCAAAAACACCGAGGCCGTCGGGGCCTGCTGTTCCCGCACAAACACCGACCGTTCCGGCAGGGCCAAATGCACCCGCGCCGAGCGCACCGCCGAAATTTCAGTGATTGAGCGCGCCAGCTCGGCCTCTTGCGCCTGTTTCAGGCGCATCATCTCAACGGATCGGGATGTGCCCATGGGAATATCGGTCAGCGTGTCATACCCATCAGGCACCGATTGCGGCAACCCCTGCGCCGCCAAAGTCATCCGCGAGCTGTGATAATCAGCGGCTGGCACCAACACATCACCGGTGGCCGGATCCAGCGTGACATCCACGCCTGCATTCATCAGCGCATCCACGATACGGGCCTTTTCCGCCTCGGGGAGGGATGCATAAAGCGTGGTGCGTGCCGGTTTTTGCATCAACGCAAACACCACAACGCAAATCAAAATTGCAAAGACGGCAATGATGGTCGGGAACGCGCGCTGAAAGCTGGGCTGAGCGGTAACATTCTTGATCGTCGTCAGCATATTCCCCGAGGCCGGCACAAGGCTGTTGCGCGCCCCTGCCCCGGTGCCTGTTGCGTCAAGCGTTTGCGTATTCGTCGCCATGTCAGAGAATTTCCCTATGTGTCATTGACCTTGCCCGCCTGAGGATCAGACCGGCATGTTCATGATATCTTTGTATGCGCTAAGCGCTTTGTTCCGCAGGTTCAGGGTCAGTTGAAACCCAAGCGAGGACACCTGCTGGCTGACCATCACCTTGGCCAAATCCTGTTCGACCCCCAATTCATAGTCGCGCGCCAGGCCTGATGCCTCGGCTTGGGCCTTGGCCACATCGTTCAGCCCATCGGCAAGACGTTCCGAAAAACTTGGCGCATCCGTCTTGGGCGCGAGGGTTTCCTGGCTTTTCTTCAGGGTCTGAAGATGGGTCTGATCGACCTGATACCTAAGTCCACCAATCTGGGTCATGATGTGATCCTTCTTAGCTGGTCAACCGGCTGAGCGCCGGGTGGATCGCCGTCTGCGTCGGGATAAGCTGGCTCATCGGGGCGGCGTCGATAATGATGTCTTCGGGGGTGATGATGCCGCCGTTTTGCAGCACCAGCGCACGCTGAATGACGTTTTCCAATTCGCGAACATTGCCGGGCCAATCATGGCCGGTCAAAAGATCGCATGCCTCGGGGGACAGCCAAGGCAGGGCATCTAACCCGCTGGCATGTTTGCGCAAAAGCGCCACGGCGATTGGCAATATGTCCAGCGGCCGCTGGCACAGCGCCCGGGTCGCGATGGGGAAAACATTCAGGCGATAAAACAGATCCTCGCGAAAGCGGTTTTCCTGCACCTCGCGGCGCATGTCACGGTTGGTGGTCGCCAGAACCCGCACGTCTATGTCGATTTCGCCCTGCGCGCCCAGGGGCGTTACCTTGCGTTCTTGCAGCACCCGCAAAAGCTTGGATTGCAAGCCCAGCGGCATTTCAGAAATTTCGTCCAACAACAAGGTGCCCTTGTCTGCGGCGCGGAAGATACCCTTGTTGGCCACCGATGCGCCGGTAAAGGCGCCCTTTTCATGGCCAAACAACACCGCTTCCAACATGTTTTCTGGAATGGCGGCGCAATTGATCGCCACGAACGGCGCCTTGGCCCGGTCAGATCGGTCGTGGATATACCTGGCCAAGACCTCTTTGCCTGTGCCGGTCGGGCCGTTGATGAATACGGTAACATCCGATTTGGCCACCCGTCCGGCCAGCGTCAGAAGATCGCTGGTGGCCGGGTCTGCGGCGATCATTTGCGACAGATCGGCACAAATCACATCCCCCGCAACGGTCATGCCAAACGGGTTCGCTTCGGGCAATGACACCCGCAGCATCTTCCCCCCCAGAGAGCTTTCGATGCCAAAAGAGCTGGCATTGCAATCCAGCACCACCACCAGACGCGGACGAAACCCCCGCGCCAATCCGACCAGGGCCTGCGCCCCGCCCAGGCGGGCCTCAAAGGCGGCAGAAAAGACCAGCGTTACGCCCGATCCTGACGGTTCAAGCCCGGCTTTGGCCTCGACCTCGATCTTACGGCTTGCCACGATGGATTGCAGCTCAGCGGCCTGCGGAAATTCAGAGGTCTCGATCAGAATGGCAGTCATGCGTGCTCTCCGTATTGCAAGAAATACGAGGCAAGAAGCAGGCCAATCTAAAACCGGGCAGACGTCAATAAATCAACAACCTGGCAATTACGCAGGGTAAGGCACAGATTTTAAACAAATAAAATTTCGCACCACAGAGCAAACCAAGCCCGCGAAATAGTGCTTGTCGGAAAAATGACTTTTACAAATCATCCAAACCGAACGAAAGTTCAAAAAACTGACGACCCTTGAAAGGCGTCAACTAATTAAACGCCGCGTTCGGTCGTTTGTTTAGGCGAAGAGGAAAAAATATGAAGCAGCTTGCGATTAACGGTGCACTTTACGGGTTGCCTGCGGCGATTGTGCTGGGGGTGTTTTTCGCCGGTCATTCCAGCATCGCGCCGCAAAAGGATATCATCGAACAGCGGTCCCCACAGGCCGAGACGCCAGCCGAAGCAGAGCCCCCCCAAGAGCTCGAAACAGCCGAGGCCGACCCCGCCCAAGATCCAAGCATGATCATGAAGCCAAGTTATCACTATTACCCCTACCCGGCGAATTTCATGGGCAATCTGCCAGACAGCAATCAGCTTTTTAGTTTTGAATTGGCCGTGTCGATATTTGAAACCGCGTTAAATGCCAGCACCTTGATGAAAACCCTTGAAGAGCGAGAGCCGCAACTGCGCCCGATTATCCTTGAACAAACCCAGGGATTGGATGGCGATACCCTTCTGTCGCGCGAGGGCAGAAACCAATTGCGTGAAAACATTAAAACCCAGATCAACAATCATCTGGTCAAATGGGGCTTTGAACCCTTTGTCACATCGGTGGAATTCACGTCTTTCCTGATCACCTAAGTCACCTTGGCATCAATGTTGCAGTCACAGGGATGTATTGCAACTGCGCACCAAGGGAGACACCAAATGAACCTTTTTCGCCAATGGGTTAAGGAAACGTCCTGCCAATCTAGCACCCCCAGCCTGAACGACATGCAGGTCGAAATCTGTCATTTTGACGACCAAGACGCCGCCCAGGTCATCTTGCGCGTGCCGCTTAGCGAATTTGCTGCTCCGCTTAAGGCCCGCCCGGTGGCGCGTTAAGGCGATAATTTCTCTGATCACCTAAACAAAAAACCCAGCAAGCCGTTCTTTAAACCAAGAGAACAATAATAACCTGACCAGCTGGAGCCCCCGATGAACTATGCGTTCGCCAGAAACCAATACGCCAAGTCAAAGCACGCAGGATTGTCAGGCATCAGTGATCCACACGAGATGATCACCCTCACCTTAAAAGAGTTGAGCAAAAGCATAAATTTGCTGCAAAACCCAACTCTGGACATCGATAAGCGCAAGTTGTGCTTTTCCAAGTCATTCACAGCGATCTACATTCTTCAAACCAGCCTGGACTTTGAAAAAGGCGGCGAAATCGCCGAAAGCCTTTTCAAAGTATACGAATACTGCCGCAGCCAAGTGCAAAAAGCGTTCAAAAAAGACCAAAGCGCAAGGCTTGATACCTGCGTCACAGTGCTAAATGATATAATTGACGCATGGGAGAAGATAAAATAAGCAAGACAGGCTTGCTGCTTCATACCATGCGCAAGCGCGTAAGCAGTTGGAGGTTTTAGTGTCGCAATTCTGTCCTGCCTGGATTTATTCATCCGTTTGCGCCCTGACCGCCCAAAGATATCTGTCCGAATCTTTGGGCCTGGAAGCCTTTGCTGGGAAATATGCCAAAGTATTAGGTGAACATTATAGCGACATTACCGAAGAGATGGTTCTGACAACCGCCGAAGGGTATTTACGTTATCTCATGGAAGCCGAAGTCGAGGATGCCTCAGAAATACTGCGCGCCTTTGCTTTTCATCGGATATCATACGATAAAAACGGTGCGCCGCGGCGCATCAAACGTTTTTTCTCATCTGCGCTTGATGGGTTAAAATCGCCCGAGGTGAACGTAAAAACCCTCACCCGCGAGTTTAAACCGTTCATCTATATGTTTCGCACCAAGCCCGAGCTTGCCGCCCCCTCTGGCTGGACTTGGAAAAACGTCGAGGATGCGGAATGGTTGGGTGATCTGCCCGAACTGGACGTGTCGTTCATGGACGGGTTCTGATCCTAGGACAACAGATTAACCGCGTTCCCGAAGCGGGGCATATCAAGGAACATATTGGAAAGGCGCGCAATTTTTGTTGCAGCGCCAGAATGCGCATACGGCTGCATCAGCAACGCGCGCGCCATGAGGACGTTCTCAGTTGTCTGCGCCGAGGGCGCCTGGCTTGGGTGATAAATCTTAACGCTTGGGTGATCCGCAGAATACCGAGGCGAAGGTGACAGATTGTCTAAGGCACTGACACCAAAGCCAGTTTGCCGAAATGACGGTTCGGAATACGGGGTCTGAACAGCAGCACGATACGCGACCGCTGCGTCGGCCACCTGTGACGGACCCAAATAGGAAGTCGATGAGATATTAACAGGCAGCAAGAGACACCAAATGAATTAAGCTCTCACACGCTTACCATTTATGCCTAATAATTTCCAGCTGGATTTGTTCATCACCCCACAACCGGAATTTACCCAGGCCAACGCCTGTGCTAAATTCACTCCTGAAGGAGCTTTAAATGAAGACCAAACGCCGCAATGACACGCCATTGCCATGCCGCCAGTGCATTATCATTCGATATTTTTTATTGGCCGCCGCGATTGGAATTATGCTTCTGCCGGTCGCGAACAGCCGGCTCCAGGTTTTGTCGCACCTATCCGCCTGGCACTTTGTTGGTCTTATTTGGGGGATCGGGGTTTTAGGCATGATCGCAAAATATATTTTGGATCGTCCCTCACCCCCATCATCCAAAACCGAATAGAATGGACTTTAATCGCGCCTTAAATTTCTAGCGGGTTAGCTTTTCAACCAGATCCGAATTGGCCTGAAGCACGCGAGCAGATCCGCTAAACTGCTGCTGAGCGCGGATCATCACCGTCATTTCCTGGGTGATATCGACGTTCGAACCTTCGAGGGCGCCGGACTGCAATGTGCCAAAACCGCTTTGCCCGCCAACGCCAAACTTGGGATCACCCGAGGACGACGACTGCGTAAACCGGGCCGACCCAATGTTGCGCAACCCGCCCTGATTGGGGAAAGTTGCCATGGCCAGGGTGCCGATTTCTTCCAACGTGCTGTTGCCATAAGTGGCGACGATCGAGCCATCCGCCGCAATTTCAAGCTGGCTCATTGTTTCGCCGTCTTGCTCGTAAGGTATTTTAAGCGTTGACAAAGTTGCGCCTTCCCCGCCCTCGCCGCTGATGCCCATGACGAATGACCCGTCCGAGGCCCGCAGAAAGCCGTCCTTGTCGATCGCCATCTCACCGTTGCGCGTATAGACCGTCGCTGCGGACGCGTCGCCCGTTTCATCGGGAGGTGAGATTACCAAAAGGCCCGGACCAACAATCGCGACATTCAGCGCCCCGGCGCGGTCGACGATGGTTCCCTGACCATCGTTGCGGCGGGTGTTTGCGGTGGCGCTGCCAAAGCCGGTGCTTTTGCGTGCAACCGTATCTGGGGTGGCCGCGCCATAGATATCGGTAAAAGAAACGTCGCTTTTCTTAAAACCTGTGGACCCAGAGTTTGCGATGTTGTTTGAGACCACTGCGATTTCGTGCATCGCCGTTGCCATACCAGATCGAATGATGCCGTACATTTTTATCCCCGCTCAATCAAAGTTCACAGTTGCTTTGCAGGAAGTGTGCCAAATTTTTGGCTTTGAATTTATCGTTTTGTTTTTAAAGTGATCATGAATCTTGGAGGGCGGCACAATTTTTATTCCTTATCAGCAGCGGTTCCAAGGCAATCCAATTGTTTCAACATATCTGAGCACCGCTTTTGGTGCAGCCATTGGAATTTGTGTGGCAGGCGTCGCCGCTCTTTATGTTAATCTTGTCCGTCTTTTTAGCACACCAAAGGAAATCGGGCTTGGCGCAACCTTCCAGATTTGGGGATATAGCTTTGATCTGACAACGTTTTTTCTGATTTCGACTGCCGCAGTTCTGATCTTGCTCATCCGTAGTTATTTCAAAATTTCCCGGTGGAACGGGCCCGCAGATGCCATCTATGCAGCGCATCAAGATATGCAGCCACTTGATATCAAAACCGGTTTTGCGTCGACACTTGCCGCGTTGGTCTCAGCCTGCGGGTCGGCGTCTGTCGGGCAGTATGGGCCGTTGGTTCACTTTGGCGCGACGGCGGGAACCGCCTTAAAACAATGGATACGGCTGCCAATGAAATCAGATGTCGTGATCGGTTGCGGTGTTGCAGCGGCGATTTCGGCGGGATTTAACGCACCAATTGCAGGTATTATTTTCGCCCACGAGGCCATTTTAAGACATTTCTCAAGTCGCGCGATGGCCCCCATAGCCACCAGCGCCATCGTGGCCGCAGCGATGGTGAATTTTGTCTTCCAATTGCCCCACCCGCTGTCCCTGCGCAGCCAGGCGCCCACGTTAATGCTAAGCTTTTTGCCGGTGGTAATTTCTGGCGTACTTTTCGGCTTGGTGGCCGTCGCTTTTATGCAATCCATGCGATATCTGGCGCGCCTGAATGGGCGGCTTGGTCTTAAAACCTATCAGTCTTTGATTGTGGCGGTCATCGCCGTCACCGTTATCGGCGGGTTCTTTCCGCAAACTTTGGGGCTTGGCACTGTGGCTTTGGCCGAAGTTCTTAATATCCCACCCAGCCTTGGGTTTGCCGCCGCCTTGCTTGTCTTTAAAATCTTGTTGACCAGCATATGCCTTGGCTTTGGGTTTTTTGGCGGTGTTTTTTCCCCATCCTTGTTGATCGGCGCCGCCGCGGGCGCCGTTTTTGCCAAAGCTTTTGACAAGATTGGCTTTTCCGATTTGAATACCGCGCTGGCGCTGGCCGGTATGGCCTCGGTTGCGGCTTGCGTTGTCGGGGCCCCCTTGGCAACGATTTTCATCGTGCTTGAGCTGACGCTATCTTATGAATTTACCCTAATCACCTTGTTGGCGGTCGTGGTCAGCCAAGTTGTTTCCATAAATATCTTCGGGCATTCCTTTTTCGACCGACAGCTTTTGGATCGCGGGATTGATTTGCAATTCGGCCGAGGGCAATTAAGCCTTACACAAACACCAGTCAAAACATATGCGAATGACCGGTTCGTGTCCGTGTCACAGGACCAAACGGCGGCTACGGTTATGCAGATGCTGCGCGCGATGGACATGACCGAGGCCTATTGCACCCGCAGCGACGGGTATTTTGAGGGCAAAGTCACAATAAATCAGCTTTTGGGTGCCCGGCATGACGCGCTGATCAAGGATGTGTTGACACCCCAGCCTGTTTCCTTGCTGACCAGCCACTCTATGCTGGAAGCCATTGAAATTGCGTCCGGTTTCGTAGGTGAGAGTATCCCCGTCCTGGACCCTGAAACCCATCAGATGGCCGGCGTTGTCACCGAGGCCGATCTTTTTGAAGCCTATTTGAACATTCAGGCCGGCATTCAAGAGGTCGAGAAATCCTAGGGCTGTTGGCGGGCCAGGTCTTGGCGGAAGGTCTGAACCAGATCCCATTTTCGGCGCAGCACCCCGCGTGTCTGGTCCGCCGGGGTCATCTGGCCAGGCGCGCTCCAGATTGTGAATTCGGCGCCGTCTTGCGGGCCAAGTGCCGCGATCAGCGCGCCATACATCGCGTCGATGTCTTGGCTGCCCTTGCTCAGCAACCCCATCTCGCTGCGTCCTGCCCCGATCTGGCCCAGATCGAAAAACCCCCCACCCTGCGACATCGCCGCCGCCACAAGCGGCGCGCCGGGATTGGTTTTCATCTGTTTTTGAGCCGTCTCAAACCCCTTGAAATAGCGCGCACCGCGCGCATCATCGGGGGAATGATAATGTTTCACGGCCTCGACCCATGATCCGTGCTGACGGTACAGATCCTTCAAAAACCCGGCAGCATAGGTGATATTTTCCTGCGGATCCATCATCTTATCAAGCGCGGCAAAATTTTCCGCGTGCCAATAATGGTTCACCTGCATACAACCAACATCAATGTTGGTGCGCCCCGCCTGCACCGCCTTGCGCAGGTATTGCATCGCTTCGGCGCGGGTTTCAAAATACAGCCCCTTGCCGGCGTGGTTCAATGTCCAGGGCCAGGCGCGGCGGGTGCCTTGCTGGCTGCGCCCCGATTCAATTCGCGCGATGGCAGGCAAGAACCCATCGGGCAACCCGGCCCTTTGACCGATTGTCCGCGCCAGGGTCTCGCAATCGGGAACCGCAGCGTAACCCGCTGTTGCAAAAGCAAATACCGCAAGGCACCGCGCCAACCAAATCATCGGATCAAATCGAAAAGGCTTTGCTGCCCGACCTTGGCGAACACCTGCCGGACGGCATCACGATTGACCATCAAGCTTTGCAGCTTTGTAACCACCTCGGTCAGGTCTGCATCCTCGATCCCTGAAATCGCGTTTTCGATTGTCACCTCTTTGCGGGCCAAAAGGTCAGATTGCATTTCCGCCGTGGCCGCATAGGCGCCGATCTGTGCGCGCACCAGCGCCAGATGGTCAATGGCTGCCCCCAGCCCGCCAATCGATGCCGCCAGCGCGCTGTCTTTGTCGACCAAGGTGACAGGATCGCCAATCGGGTGGATCCCGCCCATCTGCTGCACCGTGATCTGGCTTGACGGGTGATATTCCGCCCCCTCGACACCCGGTGTCTGAAAGGCGGAAACCTTGAAGGGTTCGCCGGCTTGCCCCACCAACAAGATGGTATTGCCATCCTTGGCGATTTGCGCCCGCACACCGGTTTGTTCGGTGCGGGCATTGACCGCCTCGATCATCGGCCCCATCGCCCCGGACACCATATCGACCGTGATCTCGGCGGTGCCATATGGCCCGTCGATGCGCAGCGATTGCGGCGCAGGCTGTCGACCGATGTCAAAGGTCAGCTGTGCCCCCGATGGGCTTTCGACCCCGACCTGAACCGCTTGATGCGCCGTTGTTTCCAGCGACGTTTCGAATTCTTCCACAATCTGAAAGACCGATTTCGACCCCTGATCGGTCTGCATCCGCATAAACGCCGATGCGCCGTCAACCCCGGTTGCAATGTTCAGGCTTTCGGAAACCGGCAGGCTGTGCAGCCCGTTGTCCCCAAGATAGCGCACCGATCCATCGACGCCCAACGCGAAAGGGTCGGCATTGGTCTGATAGCCACCAAAAAGCGCCTGCCCCTGGGCATCCTTGCTGTTGGCCAGACCGACAAGCGCCTGCTTGTGCTGCGTGACCTCTTTGCGGATCGCCATGCGGTCAGAATCGCCCAGCGTGCCGTTGGCGGCTTGGATTGACAGCTCTTTCAGGCGGGTCATGATATTCTGCACTTGGCCCATGATCACATCTGCATCGGTCAGCCGGGCCTGGATACGATCCATATTGCCGCGATACCGATCCAAACCGGCCTGCATGTCCTTGGCCGCCGACAGCTTTGACGTGGCAATCGGATCTGTCGATGGGCGAATAGGTTTCTTGCCCGATGCCACCTGCTCTTGCAGGCCGCCCAATTGATCAGACAGACGCGCCAGGCTTTGTATCGTTTGTTCGTTGAACATCTTTGTGCTGATCGTCATCGCCCTGCCCCTTTTATCAAATCGAATTCATCAATGTGTCCAGCAACTCTTTTGCTGTGCTCAGCACACGGGCCAGCGCCTGATAGGCCTGCTGCTGTTCCAACAGGCGCGCCGCTTCGGTATCAAGGTTCACCCCCGAAAATTCCGATTCCATTTCCGCCGCGGCATCGCGCACCGCCTCGGCCGAGGCGGCGGCAATCGTGCCGGCTTTGACCTTGGCGCCCACATCGGTGATCAGCGCCGCAAAGCTGTCGCCAAAACCACCCCGCCCGGTATGGGTGTTCAGCGCCTGAAGCGCCAAAAGCTTGTCAACATTGCGCCCATCCCCCTGCCCGTTTTCATTGGGCGCGATGAAAAAGCTGTCTCCGGTTTGGGCGCTGCCGTTCAACACCAGATCCATGCCTGCAACGGTCATGCGGCCGGTATCGTCCAAAAAGCGGCTGGCGATGGAATGGCCGGTGACGCTGTCGATGATTTCGACCCGGCCGCTGGCGCCATCGGTAACTTGGATTTCAATCGGGCGGCTTAGGGCTTGGGCCGTGTCTGCCTTGGGCGGCTCAAACCCGGCCGAAAGGCGCCGCGCCCCATCGCCGGTCAAAACCACGATCAGCTCCTCATCCGGCAGACCGCTCAGCGACAGGTGCTCTCCGATCAGGCTGCTGGCGCTGGCGCTGGCCTTGACGGGGGTGCCGTCCACCGCGCTTAGGCGCATCCCCGCATCTGTGACCAATATCTGGTTTGGTGTCACGTCAAAGCCAAGGCGGCGGCCCTCGGCGCTTGGCAAGATGCGCAAATCCGCGGCGCCGGTCTGCAACAATTTGATCTGATACTGACCCGCGCCTGCATCAATAACGCGCAGCGTGGTGCCGGCGGGCAAGGCAGGTGCATGGGTGATCTGAATATCGCCATTGCCATCCTTGGCGATGCCGCTTTCGTACCTGGTTCCGGCAATTTCAAAGGCAACCCCCCAGGCAAGCGGCGCATCGGGCAGATCAGCCTTGGCAAAGCTTTGCCCGGTCAATTCATGGCTGCGATCCCCAGGCGCCAAGCCAAAGGCCGCCAGCGACGCGGCGCTGGCGCCGGTGTCCACCGCCAGGCCCTGACCGGTTTCGATCCCGTCCGGCGCACTGACAACCAAGCGCAGGCTGTCATCAAAACTGGCAATCAGGCGCCCGGCCTCGGGCCCGTCAATCGTCACCTCACCGCTGGCCATACGCAGGGTGAAGCTCTGCGAACCCAGGGTCAAGGCGATGCTATCGCCTTCCTTCGGCAGCGCAGACAGGGACGAAAACGCCTTGCCGGTCAGCACCGGCACCGGCGCCCCGGCCCGCAATTTTTGCGCCAACGCCGCCGCGATGGTGCCGCTGGATGTTCCATCCAGATCGGCACTGTGGACAGTGCTTGTCAGATCATAAGATCCATCCGTTTCAAGCGTGACGGAATAGCTGGCGCTGGCGGCGCTGGCCAGGGTGCCATCGGGGCGTGCCTCGTTGCCATCAATCCCTTCGGTTGCCGAAAAGCTGAGCTGTTGCCAAGCGCCCAAAGGGTCGACGCTGCGTGCCACCAACCCATCGGTGAATGGGTCGGTTTTGCTGGCTTTGGCGCCGTCTTGGGTGGTGACCGAAAAGGCCGTAGGCGCGATCAGGGTGACTTCGCCGCCGATGCGGGCAAAGGCTGCGCCGGTTTTGCCCAAGGCCACGGGGGCCTCGGATCGGACCAAACCATTCGCATCCACCGGCTGAACCAACAGCGCGCCGCTGTCGGTTTTCACATCGCCCAGCACAATATCCGCGCCGTCTTTGTCAACCAGCACAAGTTGGGATTGATCGGCGCTGATATGGGCCGTGATCCCGGTGTCACTGCGCCGGGCATTCACCAACGCCGCCAGATCCGACAGATTGCCATCCACCACATGGGCACGAAAGGTGATCGGGGTCTTGTTCTGGGCCGTCAGCGAAAAGCTAAGCGCGCCATCAGGCACGTCGCTGATCCGCACGCGGGTCTGGGCTTGGGCGGTGATGCCCATATCGGCGCGCAGCTCGTTGAATTGATCGGCGATGTAATCGGCCATCACCCCCTCGGGGATTTCCAGATCAACCGCAGGGTCGCTGCCCATGGTGACAGAAATCACCTGTTTGGGGGTTGGCACGCTTTGCGGCATTTGCGCACCGGTCCAGACCGGCGGCGCAAACCCATTGCCGGACAAACGCAAGGTGCTGGCGCCTTGTGCGGTGCTGCGGCGGATGCTGGCCCCTTGATAGCCGCCCTCGGCCGTGCCGTTCAGATAATCGGCGCGGTATTCTGCGGTTTCGAAAAACCCGTTTTTTGGGGTTAGCAGGCTCATCACTTGGGCGTCACTTAGGGGGGTGCCGGCAATCTGCCGCCCCTCGCGGGTGAAAATCTGGATCCCCGAGGCCGTGTCGTTGCGCTTGGACACCGCCCCGTTCACCACGACATCCGCGCGCAGCGACGCCGCCCCAAGCGCCGGCCCGCGGCTGGCCAAAGACAGGGCGCCCGCCTCGCCTGCTGCAAACAACCCCAAATCGTTCAGGCTGGTGCCATCAGATGTTGTGATGCCCCCGACATTCAGCATATCGGCCAAGTCGGACAGATCGACGCCCTCTTCGGTGGTGCGGCGGGTGGCAAAGCTGCTGGCGTCAAAGGCATAGGATGTGCCATCGACCGTGACATTCAACGTTTTCAATTCGCGCTGCTGGGCGTCGGCCAGGGTAAAGGCCACCGTATCCTGCCGCTTGAGCGAAAACAGGTCAATGCTTTCGACGCCAGCCGGAATGACCCCAACCACCCCATCCGCCCGCAAGCGGGTGGCCGCCGCAACCCCTGTGTCATTGGCCACAAGATCGGTCACATTGGGCAAACCCGACGCCTGAAACGGCGCGAAATCTGACACCTGGATCGTGGCTGTGCCCTGATTTTCCAGACCTTCGGTTGCCAGCAAGGTGCCGGCGGCGGCGAATTCCTCGGGGCGTTCCAGCAAAAACCGCATGTTTGCGGCCTTGCCGCGCGTGACAAAGACGCTCAGCTGATCGCCATCGGCGGGGGCGCCGCTGATCTTGACCGACAGCCCCTGATAGTCAAACCCATTGACCCCGCTGGCCACTTGTTTGCCATCGGCGTCTTGGGCCAGCCACAGACCCGACGCCTTGTCAAAGGTCAGCTCAAGGTTGATATCCTCTTGCGGCAGCTCGGCCAGGGGGGTGACCTGCGCGGTGATCGACCCCAAGTTGGTTGCCGATTGCTGCACGCCATAGGTATCAAGCGCATAAAGATCGCCGCCCATTTCCCCATCAAGCGTCAGCCCGCCCCGATGCACCGCATTCAAATCTTGGGTGACTTTGCGGGCCAGGCTGTCCAGATCGCGGACAGTTTGGCTGACGGTTTCATAGGCCGCCACCAACCCGGCCAACCCGCCAGAGGTCAGCTGTTGGGTTTGGATCGCCGAACCACCAAACCCGGTAAAGACATTGATTTGATCATCGGCCACCGTCACCGAAAGCTGGCCGGCATTCGTGCCCTCGATCAAGACCGGCCCGGTGCCCGTAGCCCCCAGCGTCAACCGCGCATCGCCGCGCACCGCAAAATCAACCGACACCCCGGCATGTTCGGCAACGGCGCTGATGGATTTGTCGCGCTGATCCATCAAGGCATTCGATGCCTTGCCGCTGCCCCCGGCAGAAATCAGCCGCGATTGAATTTCCGCCAGCCCTTCCAGTTCGGTGTTAAAGGCGGTGACGGTGTTCTTGACCTCGCTGACGATGGCGCTGCGAAACCGTTCAAGCGACCCGGCCAGCGCGGTGAACCCCGACGCCATTGAGCGCGCCTGCTCAAGCGCGACAACACGGCCCGCCCGATCGCCGGGGGCCTGGGCGATGTTGCTTAGCCCATTGAAAAATTCATTGATGGAAAAGGTCAGATCGTAATCTTCGGGCAACAGCACCGTTTCCAGCGTATCAAGCGCGCCGCTATAGGCATCGGCCTTTGAAAAATCCGAGGCACTGTCGCGGGCCCGCCCGGCGATAAAGCTGTCAAAGGCGCGGGAAATATCAGAAACGCGCACGCCAAGGCCCGCTTGGTCCGAGACGGTTAGAATGTCGCCCTGTGTGGCCGATACCTCTTCCATTGTGGCTTCGCGCCGGCGATACCCTTCGGTATTAAGGTTCGCGATATTCTGACCGGTAACGCTGAGCGCCTTGCGATAGGCCTGAATGCCGCTTGAGCCGATATCAAAAAGCCCGGCCATGGTTATTCACCCTCGCGCGGCAATGCGCGCCCAAGCTGCTGCACCATCGCATCGGCAATGCCCAGATTGACCCCGCGCGTTGCCGAACGCGCAACCTCGGTATCCAGCATCCCCTGAAAGGTCTTGCTGGCCTCTGAGGAAAACAGACCTTCGGCCAATTCCCCGGCACGGGCCTGTTTCAGAAATTCGTTCAGAAAGACCGCTTCGAATTCTTTGGCAACATCTTGCAATTGCGCGCGCTGCGATGCCCCGGTTTGCACGCTGGGGCGCACCCAGGCCGCGCCGTTGTTTTGCACAGGCCCGCCGCGCATGGCCATCAGGGCCGACGGGCTGAGGGTGGTTGGGGTCAGATCGCTCATCCCGGCCCGCTCCTTAAATCACGACCAGCTCGGCGCGCAAGGCGCCCGCTTCTCGCAGGGCCTCAAGGATCGCCACCAAATCCGAAGCCGATGCCCCAACTGCATTGATCGCATCCACCAAGGACGACAAAGACACCCCTGTATCAAAGACAAAGGCGCGGGCCGGCTCTGCATCCACGGCAATATCGCTGTCGGGGGTGATCACAGGATCATTGGGCGCAACGATGGTTTGATCGCCGTTGGTAACAACGGTTTGGCCCTGATCAACGTTCAGGTCTTCGTTCACGCGCACGGTCATCGACCCATGCGTCACCGCCGCCGGCGTGACCCGCACATTGCCACCAATCACCACGGTACCGGTGCGCGAATTGATAATGACACGCGCCGGGGGTTCGGCCTGGGTGACCTCTACGTTCTCCAACAGGGACAAAAAGGTCACACGCTGGCTGGGGTCTTGCGGTGCCCGCACCCGGATTGAATTGGCATCCAGCGGCACCGCGACCTCGGGTCCAAAGATGCCGTTGATGGCTTCGGCCGTGTTGGCGGCGGTGGTGAAATCACCGCGATGCAGGTTCAGCACCAGATGCGGCGTTTCCAAAAACGAGCTGGGCACCATCCGCTCAACCGAGGCGCCGCGCGGCACCCGTCCGACGGTCGGCACATTGACCACCAGGCTGGATTGGTCTGCCCCCTGCACCCCCAGGCCGCCGACAACCAGATTGCCCTGGGCAATGGCATAGGTTTCACCATCCGCACCAAGCAGCGGCGTCATCAACAAGGTGCCGCCGCGCAGGGATTTGGCCCCGCCCATGGTCGAAACCGTAATATCAAGGGTCTGCCCCGGTTTGACAAAGGGCAACAATTCGGCGGTGACCATGACCGCCGCTGCGTTCTTGGCATTCAGGCCGGACACATCCGTGACCAGCCCAAACCGCGACACCATCGCCTGCATGGATTGCAACGTCAGCCCCGAATTGCCATCCCCGGTGCCGGCAAGGCCGACCACAATGCCATAGCCCACCAATTGGTTGGACCGCACCCCGGCCACCGCGGCGATATCCTTGATCCGTTCCGCCTGCCCCATATCCGGCGCCAGCGTCAGCACCGCCACAAAGGCGATCGTCAAGGATCGAAACGACTGCAACAAGGCAAGCATGGGTGTTCCTTAATACGGCGTTACAGTGTTGAAGATACGCTGCAACCATCCCACACGGGCGGTGTCAGCAACGTCTCCGGCGCCGATGTATTTGATTTCGGCGTTGGCGATACGGTCGGACAGAACCACATTGTTTGACGAAATATCTTCGGGCCGCACGATTCCGCGCACCCGGATATATTCATCGCCATTGTTCAAAGTCAGCTTTTTCTGCCCCATGATTTCAAGATTGCCGCCATCAAAAACCCGTGAAACCGTCACAGACATCTGGCCGCTTAGGCTGTTTGACTGCGCCGCCGCCCCCGTGCCCGAAAACGTCGAGGTAGAACCGGTGTTGATCCCGGTTTTCAGCTGATCAAGGCCAAAGGCGCCGGGCAATGACATATCAAAATTGGACGCTTTGCTGTTGGCCGCATTTTGCGATTTGGTCGCCTGAAACCGTTCGGCAAAGGCCACGGTCAAGATGTCGCCCACACGGCTGGCGCGGCGATCCGTAGCAAACAAACCCGCCTGCGACGGGTTATAGATCGCCCCCGAGGCAAACCCCATCTGGACCTGCGGCGCCGGTGCCGGAAAGACCGGCTGATACTCCATGCTGTTTTGCTCTTCGACATAGGTGGCGCCACACGCGCCCAACCCCATAAGCAAAAGCAATGGCAAAGACTGACCAAATCGTCCCATGCGCCGCCCCCTCACAGGTTATTCGACAAATAGCGCATCATCTCATCAACCGAGCTGATGGACTTGGAGCTGACCTCATAGGCGCGCTGTGTCTCAATCATATCAACAAGTTGCTGAACGACGTTGACGTTTGACCCTTCCAGATAGCCCTGCGTCAACTTGCCAAAACCACCGTTCAGCGGGTTGCCTTCGATGGGGGCGCCGCTGGCGGGGGTTTCAACGGCAAAGGTTTCACCAACGGGCTGCAAGCCGCGCGGGTTGGCAAAATTGGCCAGCGAAATCTGCCCCACTTCCTGGGGCTCTGTCTCGCCGGGGATGCCGACCGAAACGATACCATCCGCCGAGATATTGATTTCATTCACGTTGTCGGGGATTTGGATTTCAGGTTGCAGGACATAGCCGCTCGAGGTGGTCAGCGTGCCCTCGGCGTTGCGCGAAAACGTGCCGTTCCGGGTGTATCCCATGCGCCCGTCTGGCATCAAAACCTGAAAGAACCCCGATCCGTCAATCGCCAGATCCAGCGAATTGTCGGTGCTGATCAAACTGCCCTGGGAATACAGCTTTTGGGTGTTGACCATGCGCACCCCGGTTCCAACGGTCGAGGATGAGGTCAGCATCGTGCCATCGGCGGTCTGCGCCCCGCCGGACCGCATAACCTGATAAAGCAGGCTTTCGAAATTGGCCCGGTCGCGCTTGAACCCGGTCGTGTTCACGTTCGCCAGATTGTTGGCGATCACCTGCATCTTGGTCTGTTGGGCGTTCAGGCCGGTCTTGGCCACATGCATTGCGCTTGACGACATTTGCTCTCTCCTTGGTCAGGGGCTTGATCCCCTAACTGCAAGAGCCGTGCCAAACCGCCGTCAGTTTTGTGGCAAGCGCATCAATTCCGCCCCGCCGCGGTCAATGTCTTCGGCCATCTTGATGAATTTCACGCCCAGTTCAAACTGACGCTGCGCCTCAAGCGATTGAATCAACTCTTCGACCGCGTCGACATTGGCCGATTCCAGCATCCCTTGCACGATTTTCGCCCCTTGGTCCGGGGCGGGCACACCGCCCTGCGCAAGACGTATCTTACCATCCATACCCTTTGAAAGCTTTTCACCAATCGCTGTGGTTGTCCCCAGCATTCCAAAGGCTTGAAATTGACCCGGCGGACCATCAATCGGCGAGACAGAGATTTCCCCGATGGTGCTGATCTGAATTTCAGCAAACGTCGGCAATTCGATCGGTTCAAGCTTGTCATTCAACATCAGCTCACCGCCGCCATTGACCAAAAAGCCTTCGCCGTTCAACGACAGATCCCCGCGCCGGGTCAACGAAATCTCGCCCATCGGGGGTTTGGCAAAGAAATAGCCCTCGGACACAATCGCCACATCGGTTTCAACACCGTTTTCAATCAGCGCGCCCTGCTCGCTTGAGAATCCCGCTTTGCCTTCTTCCAGGTTAAAGGCACGCGCCGTCGATTTGTTCAGCTCTTGAACAAAGGCCGAGCCGCCATCGTTCGGCAAGTCTTTGCGATACCCCGGAATGGCAACGCTGCTAAGGTTTTGCGCGGTTGTCTGCCGCACGTCGCGCAAGTTCTTGATCGAATTCAATGCGGTGTGGATCATCTTATCCATGGTCAGATCGCCCCTTTGCGTTACATGCGGATGTTGATGATGGTTTGGGTCAGGCTGGTGGTGGTTTCGATCGCCTTGGCCGACGCCTGATAGTTCCGCTGCGCGGTGATCAGGTTCACCAGCTCTTCGGTAATATCAACGTTGGATCGCTCAAGCGAACCGGACAGAATGTTGCCAAACCCTTCGGCCCCCGCTTCGCCGACCTGCGGCGTGCCCGAAACAGCCGTTTCAACATAGGTGGCGTTCCCGATCTGTTTCAATCCGTTCTGGTTGTTAAAGTTGGCCACAACGATCTTGCCCAGCGGGTTGTTTTGACCATTGGTATAGTTCGCACGAATGGTGCCCGAGCTGTCGATCTCAAGACCGTCCAGACGGCCCGAGGTGAAACCATCCTGTTCAACCGACAGAACCGAGAACGGCTGCGCGAACTGGGTCGAGGCCGAATAGTCGATATCAAGCGAGATCGAGAACCCCTCGGCCTGCTGCTCATAACGGACATTGTTTTTCGGGCTGACCAATTTACCGGTTTTATCAAAGGTCAGCTCGCCCTCGTCGATATAAAGCGGGAAATACCCATCAACCATGTTTTCCGGCGGCGTGGTGACAACATTTCCGTCAGGATCAACATAAAGGGCGATCCCGTCTTCGTTGGTGGCCTGCACCAGGTTAAAGATTTTTGGAACGGTTCCAACGCCCAAAGGCACGTCATCCAGACCCAAGCGCGCCGCGCCCTTGACCTTGATCGTCGATCCATCCCCGGTGGTGCCGGTGCGGAAGACAAACCCGTTGTCTGCGGTGGAATAGCGCACAGTCACACCGCCAACCGTTTTGCCGGTTTCAGGATCGGAAATCTGGTTGATCCGCTCTTCCAATGCTGCGGCCAGCGTGGTGCCGACATAGTTGCCGGGCGGGATGTCAATAATCCCGGCAATGCCATTCACCGACACGTTAAAGCGATTTTCGCCGTTGTTCGACGTCAGGCGGAACACTTCGGTCAAATCCCCCTGCGCGGCGCGGCCCTTGGCCACAGCCGGTTCTGCCGCCAAACCGCGACCCGATTGGAAGGAAAAGTCCTGCTTGGAGGCACCAAAACCAAACAGCGCGTTGTCGCCGGCCCCGATGATCCGCGAATCCAGATCAATGGTTTCCGATTGGTCCGTGCTGCCATCGCCACTGGCGGGAATAACCCGGCGGCCGATCTGGATGTTCGACGATTTCTGGTCGCTGTCCACGCCCAGCGCGCCGTTGGCATCAATGCTTTCGCCGGTTGTGCCGCTGGCGACGGTAAAGGATTTGGTATCGCCGTTATAGCTGACGGTCACGCCATAGCGCTTGTCGTTCAGCTGAATTTCCTGACCATCCGCGATGAAAGGTTCGGCGGACAAGATCTCGCCGCCGCGGATCAGAACCTGTTCGGCATTGCCGCCTGCTGGGATGCCAAGGCCGTTGGTGCTGTCGGCATCTGCTGCGCCATAAACGGTGAAGGCGTTGAACATCGACGTGGTGCCGGTGCCCAAGACCGTGCGATCCACGTTGAACTGAAGACGCTGGTTGATTTCGTCATAAGACACCTTCAGGGGCGGGTTGTTTTCGTCGGCCCAGGCAACCTTGCTGTCAACCGACATGCTGACCGCTTGGTGGCTCACGTCCCCCAGCGCCGAATTTGCCGCATTCGCCGTGATTGTCAGATTGCCACTGCCATCTTTGCCAAAGGTCACGCCCGCAACATTGGTGGCCGGGATGGCGTTCAACGCAGCAACCAGCGCATCCATATCCGTCAGGTCTTTGCCCTCGAAATTGGCGGTGACGGTTTTGTCGCCGATGGTCAAGCGGTTGAACTTGCCGTTCAGATCGGCATGCCCAAGCGCCAGCGTTTGCATTTCCTTGACACCGCTTGCGGCGGCGGTTGTCACGGTTGCGGCGGTCGCAGCCCCTGATTTCGGCAGCCCCAGCGCCGAAAGCGATGCGCCCGTGCTGTCAATCATCGTCGATCCGAACACGATGGCCTCGCTGATAGAGGTGTCATCGGACGACCGCTTGGCCGCGGCACCGATTTCCCGCACGACAATGCGCTTGGAGTTAAAGGTTTGATGGACCCCTGCCACCGATGCTTGCGCGCCCTCAAAATAGGCTTCGATTTCTTGCGAGGGTTCAGACAGGATCGAGATGCCGCTGCTTTCAAGGCTAAAGCTTGAGGATTCAGGCAAATTGAGACCAGAAGTATCAATTCTGAGCATCCGATAGGTGTCACCATTGACCGTGGTGCGCACATTCTCAAAAACCCGCAGCTCGCGACCATTCAAATAATTCTGGAAGTCTTCGCTTGAGGAATCCCCCACCAGACGGATCGAACTGGACGTGGGCGTGCCGAAATCATCAGGCACATAAACCGTCAGCGTGTTCTGGGTGTTGTCATACAAGACCGCCTTGGCGCCGCTTCCGTCAACCTGGCCGGCATCGTTCACCGATACAAGGCTTTGTTTTTCATCATAAACCGACAGGCTTGGACGTTTGCCATAATAGGAATAGGCCAAATAGCGGTCGGTGGATTTTGTCCCGGTTTCCGTGTCTTGCGTATGGGTCAGGGTGACGACCTCTGGCTCGGTGTGGGGTTCGCTCATCGGTTCGCCGATGCTGCGGACAAACAGACGCTTTTCCACCCCAAGGATCGATGCGCCATCGCCCAAGGTGCCGTCATTGTCATAGATATAGCCGTTCAGCTCATCAACCAGGCGCGCCTGGGTGTGGGCAAGGAATTCCTCGCGGCTAAAGTCAGGCGAGGCCCCCTCGACATCCATGCCCATCAGGTTGGAAACCGACGTGGGCTGAAGCAGGTCAATCTCAAGCTTGTTATCGCCCAATCCTTGAAGCGATCCGTCAGGCGCCAGTTTGAACAAATCAATGGTCAGCCGGTCATCAATGTTCTGGAAAATCTGGATTTTTTTGTCATCGCCATAAGCTTCGTTGATGGCGCGCTCAACCTCGGCGGCCAATTGCTCGGCGTTGTATTTCCCCGGCCGCAGATCAATCGACACCGGCGCGTCACTGTCATCCACATTGACGGTCAGGAAATCCTTGCCCCAGAACAAATCGCTGTCAGAATTGCCCGCCTCGCGCGTTGCCTTGAACAACAGCGGGTCGGTCACGATCTCGACCAGCTTGTCGCCCTCTTCGCCAAAGTCAAAGGCCGATTGTTCGCCCTGGATGCTGGCCGGTTGCGATTCCACCTGTTGTTTCAGATCATCCAGCTTGTAAAGCGGCGCGCCCTTCCCTTCGAGGAAGTAGTTGTCATCAGGCACGGTCGTTGTCTGATTGCCGAACCGGTCGATAAAGATCTGTTTGCCCGTGTCATCCACAGCATTCACCAGATCGGGGTCAATGATCGTGTCGTTGATCACCAGCCGGGTGTCATATTTGTTGGTTGGATCTTCGGCCGATGCGTTTTGGGTCTTGATGAAATAAATCGTGGCGATGGTTGGGTTACCAAGGTCATCGAAGATCGTGATCGAGGTCGAATTGGTATAGCTGGTGGCGTCATTTGGATCAAAACGATAGCCATCGGCGAATTGTTCCAAGGATGTCACGACCGGCGCGTCGGCGGGCACGTTTACCCCCAGATCAATCTTGCCTGTCGCCTTGGGTTCACCCGATGTGACCGGCAATTGCAGGGGCACGGCGCTGTCCAGATCCTTGGCCGTGACCGATCCGTCCAAGTTGACCGGATAGGTCATCAGATACTGACCGGCGCTGTCCACAACATATCGGTCGTTGTCGACGTTGAACGATCCGTTGCGGGTGTAAACCGTCTGGGTCGATGTCAGCGACGGTTTCAATGCAAAGAAACCCTGCCCGGAAATGGCAAGGTCAAGCGCGTTAAGCGAGGAGGCAATGTTACCTTGGGTGAACTGTTGCTTGATCCCCTTAAGGATGGTGCCCGAACCAATCGAGGACGAGGCGTTCTGCAAGGGCGATGTGGCAAAGATATCGCCGAATTCCGCCCGGCTGCGTTTGAACCCGGTGGTGCCGACGTTGGCGATGTTGTTCGATGTGGCCGAAATGTCTGCCTGCGCGCCATTAAGGCCGGTCAAAGCGGTATAGAATGACATATGTTACCCTCTCATCTTATCTTGTGCTGACCAAAAAGGTCAAAATTCCATTGGGTTCGCAGGCGCTTAACGGATGCGGCTGACGGTATCTGCATCAATCGTGCCATAATCTTCGATATCCAGCGTCGCGCTGTCCGAGGTGCTGCCAAAGGACGAGGCCGACAAAACGCGCGCATAGACCGATGGCCCCATGTTCTCCATGCCTTTGCCGGTGTTGGCGGCCACATCGACTTTGATCCGGCGATTGCCATCGCGCAGGGCGGCGGGCATGTCTGTCCAGCTGAACCCGACAAGACCGGTGCCCTGCGGCCCCATATCTTCGGAATGCAGCAATTCCCCGGTTGAGGCATCGCTAAAGCTGACGCGGGTTGCGCTGGCGGCTTGGGCCAGCTCAAACACCCCGTGGATTTCGCCATTGTCGTCAGGGCGCGCCAGATTGCCCGGCACCAACACCGAATGCCCCAGCAAGGTCGAAGCCGTGGCAATGCGGGTTTGCTGCATCTCTGCCGACAGGGATTTGAGGTTGGTGTTAATCTCTTCAATGCCCGACACGGTGGAAAACTGCGCCATCTGCGCGATGAAATCGCCGTTCTCCATCGGGGCAAAGGGGTCTTGGTTCTGCAACTGCGCCGTCATCAGTTGCAGGAAATCATCCTGGCCCAGCTTGTCGCTGGTGCCGCGTTCTTCGGCGGTTTTCTGGGTATTGATACCAAGCTTGTCAAAGATGGCCTGCTGGGCCGCTGCGCCGGTTGAATCGATATTAGACATAGAGCATTCCTTTGCTTCGCTTAGCGGCCCATGTTGACAGTGCGCATCATCAATGAGCGCAGCGTCGACACGACTTCGAGGTTGTTTTGGTATTGGCGCGAGGCTTCCAGCATCTCGACCATTTCTTCTTCCACATCCACAGCGGCGCCCCAGACGTAACCTTCCTCATCGGCCTTTGGATGGTCAGGTTGGAAAATCTTGGACGGTTCGCGATCGGCCTCGACGATGCCAAGGACGTTCACCGTGGCAATGCCCGAGGTCTGGGCGTGGTTGGCATATTCCGTTTCAAACAGCGGTTTGATCGCCTGATAGGCCTCTTCGCGGCTGCCGGCGACGCTGCGGGCGTTGGCAATGTTACTGGCCACCGTGTTCAGGCGGGTCATTTGCGCCGACATGGCCCGGCCCGCGATGTCAAAAATGTTGTTCACACCTGCCATATCATTCACCCTTAATTGCGGACATCAGGCCCGAAATCTTGCGATTGAGAAACGTCAGCGAGGTTTGATAGCGCACGACGTTCTCGGAAAACTCCATCTGCTCAACCGCCAGCTCAACCGTGTTGCCATCCATGGCTGGGTTGGTCGGGTCGCGATACATCAGACGGTCTGTATTCAAGCGTTGGGCGCGGCTGATGTGCTGGGCATCGGTGGTGGCCAATGGCCCTTCGGGCAGCGCCTTGGCCATCGCAGCATCAAAATCAAGGTCGCGGGCCTTGAAATGCGGGGTTGCCGCGTTGGCGATATTCGACGCAAGAATGGTATTGCGCTGCGACCGCAGGGCCAATGCGTCGTCATGGACGCCAAAATGCTGTTTGATCCCGTTCATCTGCATCTCGCTTGGTTAAAAAATATTGGGAAACCCCAAATCTTGGATCGTTATTTGCAAGTAGGATGCCAAGTGAAGCGATAAGGGAAAAATTTATGTCTGCCATATCAGATGCCCTCACCCAAGAACGGCCCGAGCTTTCGCCTTTGTCCTCGGCGATGCAAAGGCTGCGGCTGAAAATTCTTAAATCCGTCAAGGACGCCACCTTGGATGACGCCATGGCGCTTTTGCGCGGGCGCCTGCCCCAAGAAGCCGATGAAACCACGCGTCTGGGGTATCTTGCGGCGCAAACCTGGATCGTCCGGCAAAAATTTGCCCTGATTGGCGCGGCGGCGCCTGCGACCGTTGACGATCAACTGGCCATGCTGGATCCGGCGCGCAAGAAATTGGTCAAAGCCCCCCCCGCCGAAGCCGCCCCGGACGACATGCCCGGCGAACAAGACCCCGCAGTGGTGGCGACCCAAGGCTGGCAAAAGGTCAAGATCCTTGAGGAAACCGTGGTCAACGGGATGCGGTTTTTCAGGGATTCGGTGATCGAGGTAAATCCCGATGACGCGCAGAAACTGGTTGCCTCGGAAAAGGCGGTCATCTTTACTGAGCCCAAGCCAGAGACCCCGGCCACCAAGGCCAAAGCAAAGAAGAAACCCGCCGCCAAGGCCAAGAAACCCGCCGCAGAGCAAACCGAGGGCGGCAACGACGCCGCACCCGAAACCGCAGACCAGCCTGAGAAAGACGCCGAGTGATCAAGAAATGGACCATAGCAATCGGGTTTTTGGCGATCATTGCGGCCGTTATTGTTTTGTCTCAGGTTGGCGGCATGACCCGGTTTGAGCACCGCACCCTGCGGTGTCATAACCCGCTGATCGGCCCGTTCGAGATCGTTCTTGGCAAATCAAAGATCGGCGAAACGCTGCACCTTGCCCAACCCCAGGGCGACAGCCTGATCACCATCATCGACGCGACGGACACACAGATCATCGCCGCCAATGATGAGCTGACCTTTATGATGGACCACAAGGATGCCCAGGTGCAGGTGCTGCGCAAATCGCGGATCAGCCGGTCAAAATGTGAGAAAACCGAATTCGCAATGTGATAAACGCGGGGCGTTTCAGGCGCCGGCGGGGGCGGCGCTGCCCAGGAATTCGCTCATGCCGTCGCGCAGATGGCCGATGGCCGATTTCTTGATCTGCGACACCCGGCCCGTGGTTACGCCCAGCACCTCGGCGATTTCATAAACGTTCAGCTCTTCGACATAGTAAAGCTGCATCACCAGGGCTTCGCGCTCGGGCAGCTTGCCCAGTTCGGCGCGCAGGCCCCGTTTGATTTCCTGATTTCCCATCGCCTCTTCTGGGTTGGCCTCGTCCGAGACAAGCCAGATGGAATGTTCGTCATTCACCTCGTCGATGGACTGATGCAGATTGGCCTCAAAGGCGTGCTGCCATTTGCGCAGCTCATCCAGGGTCATGTCCAGTTCGCTGGCGATTTCCTCGTCCATCGGGGCGCGCTGAAGCTTGCGTTCAAGCCCCAGAACCGCCTGATTGACCTTTTGCTTCATCGCAATCGTTGACCGGCACAGGTTGGAATTCTGGCGCAGGAAATCAACAATCGCGCCCCGTATGCGAATTTTCGCATAGCTGGAAAAGGTAACGCCCTCTTTCTTGACATATTTGCGGCTGGCGTCGATCAGCCCAAGATAGCCCACCTGAACAAGGTCATCGACTTCGACCGCGCCTTTGACGCGGCCATGGAAAAAATAGGCCAGGCGACGGACAGCGTTCAGCTCTCCGTTGATCAAATCCTCTGGTGAAGGATTTTGTTCAGGATATTTCCCTCGCAAAGCCATCAGCCCCCCTTAGATGGCACTATCCATGAAAAAACCGAATTCCGTCAACGTCATTCATCGGCGACCTTAGCAAGGTCTCGGCGATTTTCCGAAACGCCCGCAGTTCGCGATCCGGCACACCGGTCTTGCGACCCAACAGCGGGCTGCGTTGAATCACCGCGCGGCGCATCGACGATGAAAACGGCACAAAACCGGCAAAGCTCAGATCGACGCTCAGGAACCGCTGGGCGATGGCGCGGATTTTTTCAAAATTCTTGCGGGCATCGGCCTCGTCGCGGGCCATGTTCACAACAATGGAAAAATGCCGCAGCCCGTGCTCTATGTGTGCGGCTTTGATCATCGCATAGGCGTCCATAAAGCTGGTCGGTTCGGCCACAACAACCACCAGAACCCGGTCGGCGGCAGCGACAAATGACAAGGTGCTGTCGCTGGCGCCGGCGGGCGCATCGGTGATCAAGATGTCGGTGCTGTCTTGTATGGCATCCATGTTGCGGATCAATTGAAACCGCGCGGTGTCATCCACCCGCGTCATATCAACAAAAGCGCTGCCGCCGGCCAAAAGCTGCACGCCCTCGGGGCCGCGTTCAACAATTTCGTTGATGCTGTGCTGACCGATCATCACATCCCTAAGGGTTTTTTGCGCGTTCCGGCCCATCAGGATGTGGGCATTGGCCAGCCCCAGATCGGCATCCAGCAGGCTGACCCGATGGCCAAGACGTGCATACATGATCGCAAGATTGACCGCGATGCAGGATTTCCCTACGCCGCCCTTGCCGCTTGCGATGGTGATCGAATGTGTCATCAATACCCTTTCACAGGCTGTTCACTGCCAGCCGGGTCATCCGACGCCATGTTGAACTGCAAATACTGTTCCAAAATCTCGGTTGTGGCCTGCGCCAAGTTATCCACAAGGTTGCGCGTTCCCGACAGCCAGCCGACCCGCGCCTGAGCGATCAGAAATTCCGACATCTCGGGCAGGGCACATTCGCATTCATCCAGTTTGGTCAGGACGATCTCTGGCTGCATTTCCTGGTACTGCGCCAGCTCTTGCGCGATTTTGCTGGCGGCCAGACCGCTGGGCATGGCCATCACCACATGCACGGTGCGACCGGCAAAGTGGTCTTGCAATCGGGGCCATATATCCTTGATCTGCCCGGCCATGCAGCCAGCGTCGATGATCTGAACCGTATCTTTGCTTGGGGCGGTCCAATCGCCGGCGGCGCCAATATCCCATGTTTCGACCGGAACATTCATCACACGGCCATGAAACGACAGCACATCGCTTTGCGGCTCTGACCCGTTGGTCAGGTTGACAAGGCCAAGCGCCCGCCCTTCGTCCACTTCGTTCAGCAGTGCGGCGAACTTGGCGGCAAGGGTTGTCTTGCCCCCGCCCGACGGGCCGACAACAACGATCGCCGCCGCCTTCAGCGCCTGCGCCGAGGTATTGGAGACAAGCCGGGCCGCCAATGCCGACACAAGGGCCTGCGGCGTGCGCGCGGGCAAATCGCGCAGGGTGGATTTGACCTGATAGGCGTCAAGACCGGCGTCTATCAGCTCTTGGCCATCATAGACGGCTTTGGCCGGTGGTGGCGTTTGGGGTGTGGCGGGCGCCTCAGGGGCGACGGATGCAAGACCCAAGGCCGCCTCAAGCCGCATCAGGCGATCCTCGAGCGGGTCTTGCGGCCGGTCCGCTATCGGCGGCTTGGCTTGGCCAGCCGGGGTGGTCGGGGCGGGATCGGCGCCATTTATATCTGTGGCCGCATCTTTCGCAGCGGTGTGGCGGCACGAATGAAAAACAATCGGCGCGTCTGGTTCAACCGGCGCGTCAATCACATCGCGGCGCGGCGCGGCCACATCGCGGCGCCGCGCGCCATTGGTCAACCCGCCGTCCATCGCAACCAGTTGCGGGCGCTCGGACGCGGTCATGAACACAGGGCTTGGCGATCCGCCATCAACCGGGTCTTCTATGGCAACCGAAACACGTCCACGACCCGCCGCGGCGAATTGTTTGTCCATCTCGTCCTCAAAGATGGTCTTGACCGCGCTGGCCCGTTTGGGGGTCGCGGTGCCGGGGTCGTTTGTGGCCTTGATCTGCACCATGCCGTCTTGTTGCGAGGTGGACAAAATATAGGCGTCCCCCCCCAACTGGCGAACAACTTCATCCATGGCCAATGCGCTATCGGGGGCCAGAACTGTGATGGTTGGCATAGCTTGTTACCTCAGACGTTTTCGGGTTGATGGGAAGGGTGGGACGGATCAAGTTGCGGCGACGTGCCGCCAAGCGCGTCAAAACCACCAATCGTTGCATAGATTTCGACGCGGCGGTTCTCGGGCAGTTCGGTAAAGCTTAGGATGATCATGTCGGGCACATGGGTGCGGACGAAATCCGAAAACACCCGGCGAATTTGCGGCGCAACGACCATGATCGTTGGACGACCCTCGGCGCTTAGTTTTTCGCTTGTCTCGTTGATCGAACGCATCAGCTGTTCGGCCAATGACCCCTCAAGGATCAACCCTTCGTCGCCGCTCTGGCGGACGGTGCGCAGCATCAGCTGTTCCAGTTCGGGCGTCAGGGTCATCAGCGGCAAAACAGTCCCAAGTGGCGCGACCTGCTGGATCAGCAAAGGGGCAAGCGCGGGGCGCAATGCCTCGGCCATCTCGTTTGGTCCCATATTGGGTCCGACCAGATTGGACAGCCCCTCAAGAATACGCCGCAAATCCGAAATCGGGATACGTTCAGACAAAAGCCGCCGCAGCACCAGGGTCAAAATATGAAGCGGCACCAGCTTGGGCACGATGGATTTCACCAAATTGGGCGAGGCCTCGGCCAAACGATCCAAGAGCGCCTGCACGTCATCCTGGCCGATCAGATCCGCCGCATGTTTGTGCAAAAGCTGGCTGAGATGGGTCGA
The DNA here is from genome assembly GCA_937138475.1 of uncultured Sulfitobacter sp. Classification (GTDB taxonomy): domain Bacteria; phylum Pseudomonadota; class Alphaproteobacteria; order Rhodobacterales; family Rhodobacteraceae; genus CAKZPD01. The sequence goes on from CAKZPD010000036.1 coordinate 48,187, forward strand.
AATCACGGAATCGGGTTCAATCACCACATAGTCGTTGGCTTCGGCTTCGGCCTGCTGCTGGGGGCGGATCCAAATGGCATCAATGCCAAAGGACGGGTCTTTGACCTCGATCCCGTCCAGATGCACGCGGGTGGCATCCCCCGGCAGCGCCAGCTTGCGATCAGGAAAGGCGATATCTTCGCCGACGATGGTTTGACCAATGCGGATACGATATTGGTTCGGCTCAAGCGCCAGATCGTCGCGGATACGCACGCCGGGAATGACAAACCCAAGCCCGCGCGACACATCGCGCCGAATACCGGTGATCCGGCTGACCAGCGGGCCCGATTGCTCTTCGTCAACAAGGCTGATCAGCCCATAGCCCAGCTGCATGGAAATTGCCGAATAATCGGTCACATCCGACAAAAGCACCGCGTCAGGCGCCGGCGCGTCGGCCTCCTCTTCGGCCTCGGCCTCTTCTGCCTGATTTTGAAGGGCGCGCGCCTCGGACTGACGGGCAAAATAAGCTGCGGCCGCCGCCAACACCGCAAACATCATGAAAAGCTGGTTCGGCATGCCCGGCACCAGCCCCAGAATGAACACCACCGCCGCCGTCGGCATCCAGGCCCGCGACAGGTTGACCTGCCCGCCGATGTGCTGGGCCATATCCTGGGTCGAGGACACGCGCGTTACGATAATCGCCGTGGCAATCGACAACAACAACGATGGGATCTGTGCGACAAGGCCATCCCCGATGGACAGCAATATATAAGACTGGGCCGCATCAGCGACCGCCATCTGGTGCTGTGCCACCCCGATGATCAAACCGCCGATGATATTGATCGCCAGGATCAGCAGACCGGCAATTGCATCGCCTTTGACGAATTTGGACGCACCATCCATTGAGCCGTAAAAATCGGCCTCGTCCGCGACCTCTTGCCGGCGGGTTGTTGCCTCTTCTGGGGACAAGATACCGGCGTTCAGATCGGCATCAATCGCCATCTGTTTGCCGGGCATGGCATCAAGGGTAAAGCGGGCAGACACCTCGGACACCCGGCCCGCACCTTTGGTGATCACCACAAGGTTAATGATCACCAAAATGATAAAGACAAAGATGCCCACGGCATAATTGCCCGCCACAACAAATTCACCAAAGGCCTTGATCACCTGCCCCGCAGCCCCGGCGCCTGTGTGCCCCTCGCTCAGCACCACGCGGGTCGAGGCCACGTTCAACGCCAGGCGCAAAACGGTGGCGATCAAAATCAGGTTGGGAAAGGATGAAAAATCCAGCGGGCGATGGGTGTGCATCGCGACCATCAAGATCAGCAACGAAAGGATAATATTGACGACAAAGAACGTATCCAGCAGGAAAACCGGCAGCGGCAGCACCATCATCGCCACCAGGATCAAGATGCCCACCGGCAATACCGAGCCCCCGGCCGCCGCCTTGATGTCCCCCAGCAAAGACCGATCGCGTGTCAATTCCATGACACCGCCTTTGCGTCAAACCCCTGACAGCCGCACAGGTGCGGGGGGCTGATCACCTTTATTTTCCTTGGTTTCGGCACATGAATGTTCCCAAAATTCGCCCGGCGATTTCCAGGCTTGCCCAGAACATGCAATGGCTGTGCCAAGTCGTTTTTTGAACATTTTGGCAAAATGGGCGGCAAAATGGCATGAAAGCTGCAAGTGGGGGGGCAACTCTCATTCTGACAGGAGCCGCCGATCATGCGCAGTCTACTTTGCCCGAACAGGCCCCATAAGCTTGGTGTTTTGACCACAATTGGCTTGGTTGCAAGCCTGTTGTCGGGCTGCCAGATGGGTCTGGGCGGCGCACATCAAACCACCGCCCATGTCACATCCAAGGCCCAGGCAAGCGAATTGGACGCGGTCAAGCGCACGCTTGAGGTCAGCACCATAAAGATGGCGCCCGTACCGACGATTTCGGCAACCGGCTATGCGGTGATTTCCTCGCAGCCGGGCAAAACCCTGAACCAGCGGCGCCTGATGGCGATCCGCGCCGCCCGGATGGACGCCATGCGCGCCCTGACCGAACAAATTCACGGTCTGATCGTGGAAAGCGAGACGAAGCTGTCTGAAAATGTGCTGCAATCGGATGTGATGCGTTCGACCGTGTCGGGGGCCATTCGCGGGGCGCGCACGGTGCGCATTGAACCCAAAGGGAGCGATAGCTATTCGGTCGCGCTTGAGATTGACCGCGCCACGATTGACCAGATCCTCAAGTCGGCGCGCCGGCTCTGAGGGGCGCGCGATATGACCTTGCCTTGCCGCCACATCGCCAGCACGCTGACCGCCCTTGCGCTGTCAGCGGGTCTGAGCACGGCCGAGGTCATGACAGTCGAGACCACAGGCCAGGCCGTGGCGACCGGGGCCAAATCGGATGCGCATCTGCATAAATCCGCCCTGCAAGAGGCCCTGTATCAGGCGGCCCTGAAGGGCGGCGCGCAGGTCAGCGGCTATGCCGCGCTGTCACATTCGGTTCTGACCAGTGATGTGCTGGTCATTCGGCCAGATGCGAAAATTCTTGATTATGCGATATTGTCCGAGGAAACCAACGCCCAGAAATCCCGCGTGACCATCCGCGCGGTTGTTGGCAGCCTGGATACACCGCCCGCCTGCGCGCGCCGCGCCGCGCTGACGATTGCGCCAACCCCGCCAGATGTCGATCTGTCGCCGCAGGCACCGGCGTGGCTGAACGATCTTCAGACCCGCATGACCGCCGCCCTGTCACAAGCCCTGACCAAGGTCGACGGCGTGACAAGCGCCCCTGCCCCCGCGCCTGTCGCTGCCCCCCGGCAAAACACCGGCGTTGCAGCCGAATTCGATTATGTCGCGCTGACCCGTGGCACCGGCCCGAACACAAATACAACCACCGACGCGGGCCACACTACAGGCTCGGGCGGCTTGCCCCTGCGCACGATGATCAAAATCGGCGCGCCGGAAAACACCGGCCTCAGCCGGGTCTTGCCCGTCGATGTTACCCTGTTTCTGACCGATCCAAGCCAGGCCGTGCCTTTGCGGCGCAATCAAAGCCTGAATATCAAGCTGCGCGCCAATACGCCCTGGCAGGTGCTTAATGCCCGGTCTCTTTCCACGCGCGATGCGGTGATCGGTCAAATCACCGGGGCCGCCACCCAGATGGTCGGCGATATGATTGATGCCCGCGCCTGCCAACCGCTGGCGGGGCCGCTGCAATGGGCCAATGGCACACTGCGCCTGCCCTTTGGCCGAAAAGATGGCCTAAGCCGGCATCACCTGGCCTATACCCAAGGGCGCGATACCCCCTATGAGATCCTGGAAATCACCAAGCTGAACGATCATTCGGTGCAGATGCGGCCCATGGATCGGCGCCGTGACCCAAGCGGCATGGCTGGGCTGACCGTCCAATTCATGGAGCTAAAGTGATGAAGGCGCTGTGGGGCCTGGCCTTTGCGGTGCTGGCGGCACAGCCGCTTGGCGCCCAGGATCAGATCGTCACCGGCGCCGACGTCAAGGCCGCCGTTGAACGCGAAATGAGACGAAACAACATCACCGGTGATCCCAAGGTGGCCGATGGCCGGCGATATTATTCCTGTGCCAGCGATCTGAACGTCGCCCCAAAATATCAAGGTGCCTGGGAAACGGTCAACGTCACCTGCCCTGACCCCGACCGCGAATGGACGATCATGGTGCGGACCGGGCAGATCACCGTTGATGTCGCCGATACCGACCCAGATACCCCCAAGGGCAATATCCAGGTGGTCGTCTTGTTGGCCAGCGTCAAAAAAGGCCAAGTCCTGACCCCCGATATCCTCAAACTGGTTGAAATGCCGCGATCCGGGCGCCTTGGCGCGTTTTTCCGGATCGAAGATGTCGCCGGGCGGCGCAGCACCCAGGCGCTTAGCGCGTTGCAACCGCTGCGCGCGCGCCATTTGGAACATGACTGGTCCGTGCAAGAGGGCCAGCCGGTGCAAATCGTCCAGACCGTGGGCTTTTTGCAGGTATCCTCGACCGGGATTTCCCTTGAAAATGCCCAGATCGGTGATATTGTTCAGGTCGAAAATACCAAATCAGGTAAAATTATCAAAGCCTTGGTAGAAAGTTCAAAAAAAGTGACCCCCATCGCTAACATCGACTGACTTCGCGTCGTTAAGGATGTATCAGGAGGATGTCATGGTTGACTCTATTAAACATAACGTAAGGCAAATGGTTGCCCCCGCATCGCATGATGCGAAGCCCTCTGCCAATCGGTCAAGCGTTGCCGCGCCTGGCGCAACGCCTGATGCCACCTTTGCAAGCGATGTCAGCGAACTGTCTGTCAAAGGTCAGGTTGCTGCGCTTTCTCAAAAGCCGCCAATCGATTCCGAAGCCGTTAGCCGCATCAAACAGGCCATCGCGGATGGAAAATATCCGATCAATCTGGATCTGGTATCAGAGCGCCTGATGGAAAGCTATCTGGAGATGAAAGGTTGAGCATAGGCCGCGCTGCACCAATGTGGGCCTATGCACCTTGAGGGCACGATAAATAGCCTGCGCAAAGAAATCGCAAAGGCCGAGGATCACAAAGATGATCCACAACGACTGGCAGGTATCTGGCAGGCGATCAAAGAAATTCTGGAAAAAGAGCTGGCCCCGGCCCTGCAAGATGGCGCCGCCTTGCCGCTTCCCCCGCACAACCGCGAAAAAATTGACGAATTGTTAAACGCCATCGCCAAGTTGGAACAAAGCTTGCACCACAGGTCCGCAGTGATTGATGGCTTTGTTCCCAGCAAGAACGGAACACCCAAAGCCTGAGCTCACCCCACCATTGCAGGAGCCAGCGCCAGTGACCCTTGACCAAATCAACAGCTTTATCGCCGCGGCCTGCGGGGCAACGGTGCTTTTGAACATCGCGATTGTGGCATACCTGTTGCGCCGCGCAGCCAAGCACCAAGAAGATCGCGCGCGCATACAGATGATCGCCTTGCAAAAAATGGTCAATCGTCTGGATGAACGCCTTGATAATATGGCGCAAAAACCGGCCCCCGCCCCCAAGGTTGCGGCGCCCAAAACCCGCCCGTTCAGCGCGCGCATCGACGATGCGATTGATCTGGCAAAAACCGGGATGCCGGCTGAGAAAATTGCCGAAAAAACCAGCCTGTCGCTGATGGATACCAACGCGATCGTCCGGTTTCACTATGCCAAGGTGGCCGCGACGCCGCTGGCCTCATAGGCGGCGTCAGTTGGTTTTCGGGGCGTCCATCTTGGCAAAAGGCGACCCCTCGAACACCTCAAGCGCCTTGTTCTGCGCAACAATCAACGCATCCATTTCCAGCATATCCGCAACAGATGCGCTGCCTTCAAAGCCGCCGCGTTGACCGATGGCTTGGGCGATGGAATACCAGATATAGGCCAGTTCATAGTTGGGTTCTTCCAAAAACTCGGCGTGGACGCGGGCGAATTTCAAGATGGCATCGGGGTTGCCGGCCTCAAGCTGGGTGCGCAACCGGGCAACGATTTTTTGATGAATGGTGTTTTTAACATCTTGCGGCAACAGGTTTGACAATTCAGTCACAATGGTTTTTGCGCGTCGTTCTTTGCCTAAATCAGACAGCACTGCCCAAAAATAACTTTCTGAAAAATTACGCGGTTGCCCAAGCCCTGTCTTGATCAACAAGGATAAATTAAACTGTGCGTCTGCGGCGCCGTTTTCAGCCAAGGGTGTGAACAACTGAATGGCGGTGCGATATTGCTTGTCGTGGACCGCCTGAACCGCCAGATCAAAATCATCGGCCGCCTGCGTTTGGGTATCACCGCCCCAGACGGCCGGCGCCGACAAGGTTGCAACAGCCGCCCATATCAGCATCGCGCGCCTCATTTCCCGGCCACCATCACCAACTGAAGATACAGCACACGGGATTTGAACTTGGACCCAGCCTGTTGTTCATAAACGACAATTTTTGGCCGATCGGCCATGGATTTTGTGACCTCGATCAGCATGGTGTCGGGTAAATGCACCCCGCTTTCGGCCAGGGCTTGAAGGGGGTTTGTCATGAAATGGCTTTGAAACACATCGTCCAGCCATGCCCGCGCCAAAGCACGGCCTAAAATATCCGGTAATCTTTTTCGAACCTCTTCACGGTTATGAAGCGTAATATCTTCGCCCGCCAGCAACATCTGCGCCGGATGCCGCTGCCCGTTTCGTGTCGCCACATCTGTGGACGTGTCTGATACCTTTACCAATGCGGTAGACTTGCTGGGGGTCATAACGCGTTCTCGCTAATCGTCATAAATTACAAAGCATCTATAGCATATGATGTTTTAAGCGCTGCAACAACAAGTTGTGACAAAAACAACATGATTTTGAAAATTCAACCTAAGCATGTTGCCATGATCAATTTCTTGCCCATAATGACAGCCAAAAGAGTAGTCGCCGTTCAACGAAGCGGTAAAAATACAGGTAACATAATGTCAAAGTCATCAAGGACGGCGACGTCTGCCATAATTATTGGCAGATCATCCGTCGTATCCCAAATGAAGCGGCTGATTGAGACCGTCGCCCCATCGCTGGGACCAGTCCTTGTCACCGGGCCAACCGGCGCCGGCAAGGAATTGGTCGCCGAGGCCCTGCATCTTGACAGCGGCCGCAATGGAAAATTCGTCCCCGTCAACTGTGCCGCCATCCCACGGGAACTGATGGAATCTGAGCTGTTTGGCTATGAAAAGGGCGCTTTCACCGGCGCCGAAAAGCGCCGCATCGGCCGGTTTGAACAATCACACAACGGCACGCTGTTTCTGGATGAGATCGGCGACATGCCGCTCAGCCTTCAGACAAAATTGCTGCGTGTTCTGGAAAACCACACCATCCAGCGCGTAGGCGGCAACGATGATATTCCGCTGAACTTGCGGCTGGTTTGCGCCACCCACAAAGATCTGAAATCCATGGTCGACAGCGGTGACTTTAGGGCCGATCTTTATTATCGGTTGAACGTTTTTCCCATTAGTGTTCCGCCACTTAGCGAACGAAGTGAAGATGTTATTGATCTGCTCGATTCGCTAATTGAAAAGCGCCTGGCCCAAGCGCCCGGCGTCGCCCCGCCGTTGTTTTCTGACAATGCAAAAAAGGCCCTTGCCGCCTATGACTGGCCCGGAAATGTACGCGAGCTGCGCAACGTCATTGAACGCGCCTTTGCCCTGTTCAGCGGCAATGAGGTATCGGGACAACATGTGCGCGAGAACCTGCTTTCGCTGCAGATGCCTGTCGGTCTTGACCCCGAAGAGCAAAACGCGATTTGGGATGCCACCGGCGATGAAGACGGTACTTCGATGCAAGTATTCGAGGCCGCATTCGACGATGCGCCCCCGCGCCCCGAAGCCTATCGGGCTTGGTTCAATTATCATGACAACATTGACCTGCGCCTTCATCTTCGCGATATCGAAGTGATCTTGATCGAGGCGGCGCTTTCAGCAACCGAAGGCATGGTCAGCCATGCGGCTGAACGGCTTAACATTGGCCGCACCACGCTTATTGAAAAAATGAAAAAGCTGATGATCGAAAAATCGCCCGAAGTTTAATCTGACTTGTTCCAGGCGTCCATCATCGTTGTCAAATATTCACCGGTCGATTTCAGCTGTGTCACGGCTTGTTCCATTGCGGCGAACCGGCGCATGTGACGGGTTTGCAAATCAATCGCCCGCTCTTCAAGCGCATCTATTTCCAGTGCAAAATCGCTGCTTTTTTCATTCAAAGCAGTCTCTTTTTTATTAATCTGTCCGCTTGATCCATTAATTTCGTCAAGATAGCTCGTTAATTTATCAACCAATGAGCTTCCTATATATACAGACGTATCCGCTGGCGTTCCGCTTGTCAGGCGCAGCGTCAATCCGGCGAAATCACCGGTCAATTTGTAAAATTCACGTTCACCATCAGAATTTATTCTTGAAGACAGCGCCTCGTTGTTCAAGGTCGCGGTATCGGTGCCGCTGTCGTAATCAAACGCATATGCGCCGGCCGGCGGTGTCGCAGAGGATCTAAAACCAATCGCCATATTGCCCGCCGCGACCGAGTTGGCAGATTGAAAAATCGCTTGGAATTTTTCCGGCTTTTCATCAAGGGCCTTTTCAAGCACGTCGTTGTCCAAGCTGAGCGTTCCGTCGCGATTTGTTTTAACGCCGACCTCTGCTAAATACACATCGCCCCCCGAGAACCCTTTTAACGGCGATGTCGTGATCGACGCCAGTTCGCGGCTGATTGCCGCGATGGCCGGATCGCCCGCCAGCGCCCCGCTTTCGGCCCCATTAAGGCCCCGCGCCGTGGCCGTGTTCAGATAGCTGCGCATTTCGTTTATCTGATCGACAAGGGCCGACAGCTGCGCCTTGGCGGCGTCTTTGTCTTTGGAAACGCTGACCGTTTCTGCCGTGCTGGTGACCGCGCGCAGGGTCACATCCGCCCCGGCGATGACGTCGCTTACCGTGTTTGTGGCGCGCTGCAAGGTGATGCCGTTCAGTTCGAACACCGCGTTGGCCGCCGCGGTGATCTGGTTCGATCCATCGGTGGTGTCAAAATCGGTTGGCCCGCCCCCGGATGCGGTCAGACGCAGGGCAGATGCCTGGCCGGTGTCTGACACAACGCTAAGCGAAAAGGTGCCGTCACCCTTGCCGACCACTTGGGCTGAGACGCCCGTAAGGGCATTCAGCGCCGTCGCCAACCCCGTCAACGTCGCGTTTGAGGAGGTCAACGTGATGGTTTGCACGGTCTTGCCCGTATCGGCCGTAAAGCTGCCTCCAGACCAGGCCCCGATATCAATGGTCAAAGTTCCCGGTGGAACGCTGGCGTCTTTGGATGAATATCCTGAAAACTCAAGAACTTGGGGCGAGGCCAGCTGCGTTACATTCAGGTTAACGCTTGTCGGGGTTAATGCCGCTTTGCCTGATGGTGCTACGCTAATCGCGGCCGAGGTGCTGGCCAGTTTATAAAGCCGCGCGCCGTCAGCAACCCCAAGCGCCGTCTGCAAGTTTCCCACCCGCGAGCGGAACTTGGCGATCTCTGAGATGGACAAATCATTCGCGCTTGACTTGTCGGTGACCAAGGCCTTGGCCGGTTCGATTTCCGCCGCGACGATGCTGTCCACCAGCTGGGTGATATTAAGCCCCGAACCTTTGCTGTTTAACGTGCTCAGATAATCTACGGCCATCTGCTGGGAATCCTTTAAGGCGTCATCATATTAAACGACGCAAAGTCGTTATTTTTAACCTAATAGCTGATTTCAATCTCGATCCGCCGGTTCCGTGCGCGGCCTGTATCGGTTGTATTGTCGTCGATTGGCTTGGTTTCCCCAAAGCTGACCGCCTTCATCTGGCCCGGCGTTACAAGGCCGGTGGATTCCATCGACTGAACAACGCTGGCCGCGCGGGCCGCCGCCAGATCCCAATTGTCGCGGAACATGGCGCCGTCGGAAATCGGCACGTCATCTGTGTGGCCTGCAACGGTGATCTGGCTGTCGCCGGTCATCGAGGCAAAGGCGATCCGGCTAAGGATATCGCGCGCGGCGCCGGTCAAATCGGCAGACCCAGACGGGAATGCCCCCCCCGAACCGATGGTCACATAGACCTTGCCGTCGCGGCGCTCGACCTCGACCAGGCCCTGCGATATTTCTTGATCCAACGCGACCGCCAGCTTGTCCATTGTCAGGCTTGCGGTGCTGATCGCGGCCTGCTCGCGCTCTTGTTCTTGCTCAAGCTCGGCCAGCGCGCCGGCGTTTTCGCGGTCGGATGCGGCGGCGGCGGCCAGCTCTGCCAGCTGTTGTTCCAGGCCGCCAAACAGAACCTCGCTCTGCGCTTTGCCGCTGGCGTTGCGCGCCTCGGCCAGGGCGGCAAGGGTCTCATTCAGCAAGCTGGGCAAATCTTTTTCCGTCTGATCTGCTGACGGGAAGTTGATCACAACGTTTTCGCCCATCATTTCGACCGCAACATCACCGTTTTGAATGGCCTGCTGCAAAGCCGCGCCAAGCTCGGCGGCGTCCATTTGTGCTGCGGTCTTTTGGCCGTCTTCTTCGCCGGGCTGGCCGGTGCCGACTTCCTTGCCAAAATCGTCGTTTTTGTCGCCGTCGACCGAATCTTCTTTCTTGGTATCGACTTCGATCTCGGGCTTTTGGACCTCGGTTGTTTCCTGGGTCATCTCGTTGGTCACCGACGGGCTGGGCGAAGGGCTGAATTCCAGCGAAATAACAGTGGTGCCTTTGGGCTGTTCCACCACCGGCACGATTTTCTGCACACCGAATGAATTCTTGAGTGATCCGGAAATTTGCTTGAATTTCGGGGTGTTGAATTCAGCAAATGACAAGATCAGAACAAAGAACGCCATCAACAATGTCGCCATGTCGGCAAAGGTCGCCATCCATGCCGGCGCGCCAACCGGCGGGCACTTTGGACATTCTTCTTCGTCCTGCTCTTCTTCCATGTCAATGGCTTCAGCCATGTCGTCCCCCTAGCCTGATCCGGCGATTTCGCGCTTATGCCGCCTCAAGCTTGGCCTGAAGTTTCGGCGGCAGGTTCGCCGCCATCTGGTCTTGGATATTGCGCGGGCTTTCGCTGCGGGCGATGCCGCGCAGCCCCTCGATGACCATCTCGCGATAGGTGACCTCGTGGGCGGTATAGCCTTCCAATTTGGTCTGCATCGGCATGAACAAAACGTTGGCGATAAACGCCCCGTAAAGCGTCGTCAGCAAGGCCACCGCCATCGCCGGACCAATCGCCTTGGGGTCCGCCATATTGCCAAGCATCAGCACCAGGCCAACCAGCGTTCCGATCATGCCCATCGCCGGGGCAAGATCGATCCACGCCTTGATACACCCCTGGTTCAGCTCATGGCGAATTTTCATCGCCTTGATTTCCTGTGACAGCTGCTTGACCAGCTTTGCCTCGTCGGCGCCATCCACCAGCATCTGCATACCGCGTTCAAAGAACTTGTCGGGCACCGGCTGCCCCTCAAGCGCCATCATCCCGTCCTTGCGGGCCACAGCCGCCAGTTCGATCATCCGTTCGATCATCGCGTCCATTTTCTTGACCGGCGGCAAGAACGCCTTGGCCATCGCGCCAAAGCTGCCCAAATAGACCGGCAACGGCGCGGTATACATCGCGGCGAAGAACGTGCCGCCAAACACGATCAAAATCGATGGAACGTCGATAAACGGGCCGATCCCGCCGCCTGACAGCATCGCGCCGACAATCATACCAATCGCGCCGATAAGTCCGATAAGAGATGCGAGATCCATGATCTGTGCCTTTGTTCGTTAAAACCTGCCGCTTGTCTTCAAGTTTCATACCAACTTGCGCCGTCTTCACGGATTTCTTGCCTGATCGGCGATTTTCCCTGTAAGAATTTATTTTAAGCCCGCCCCCAAGATGGCCCAATTATTGCTTGATCATCGTGTCCGGATCAAAGCGGCAAGGGAATTAAGAATGATCAAAGTTTTGGTTTTTGCAGCCGCCTGCGCCGCCACCCTGTCTGCGCAACCTGCCCTGGCCCAGTTTTATACCCGCGATCATATCGTGGTCGATCTTTTGCAAAAAATCGATTGGCTTCGCTGTTCTGTCGGCCAACGCTGGGAGCCCGAGGAAAAATACTGTGCCGGAAAAATTCAGCGCCTTAACTTTGAGCAAATCGAACAGGCCATTGCCCAGGCCAATGAACAACTGGGGGGATCATGGCGCCTGCCCACCAGAAAAGAGCTGGAGTCGATCTTGTGCCGCGAATGCCCGCCGCCATTGATTGATCCGATCACCTTTCCCAATACCTCGGCCGAACCCTATTGGACATCGGATATCAACTGGATTTCCCCCCGCAACCGTTGGAGCGTCAGCTTTATGACCGGTGACAGGTATGGCCGGTTTTTCCCAGAGCAACAGCTGGCCGTCCGCCTGGTCGCGGATCGCTGATCGTGTTGCGGCACGGGCCGGCCTCAGCTTTGGCGGCGCAGCCACTCCATCACGGCGGGGCGCACCGACATCTGGCCGCTTTCGCGCGCTGCGCTGATCAACCCGCGCACCTCTTCCAGGTTTGACCGCCGCAGAAGGTTTTTCACCGGGCCGATGGACGCGGGTCGCATGGAAAGATTGCGCAGCCCGATCGCCGCCAGGCACAGCGCCTCGATCGGGCGGCCTGCGTCCTCGCCACAAAACGACAGCGTCGTCTTGGTTTCGGCGCAGCGCTGAATGATCCCCTCAAGAAACGTCAAAAAGCTGACATTCAGCGTGTCATAGCGCCGGCGCACGCGCTCGTTCTCGCGGTCGGCGGCAAAAAAGAACTGTTTCAGATCGTTGCCACCAATCGACAGGAAATCGACCTGTTCAAAGAATTTGCGCGGCGCGAACGCCAGGCTTGGGGTTTCCAGCATCGCGCCGACCTCGATCGTTGACGGCAGCACATGCCCCAAGCGTTTCTCGGCGGCCAATGTCTTGTCCAGAATGAACTTGGCCTCGGTGTATTCCTCGAATTGTGCGACAAAGGGAAACATCACCGTCAAGGGCCGGCCGGCGGCCGCCCGGATCAGCGCCTGAAGCTGCATCCGCATGATGCCCGGCTTGTCCAGCCCCACCCGAATGGCCCGCCAGCCCAACGCCGGGTTTGGTTCATCATTGGGTTTCATATAGGGCAAAACCTTGTCCGACCCGATGTCCAAGGTCCGAAAGACCACACGCTGACCGTTGGCGGCATCCAGCACCCGCGCATAAAGCTGCACCAGCTCGGACCGGCGGGGCATCTGGTTGCGCACCAGAAATTGCAGCTCGGTTCGAAACAGCCCAACGCCTTCGGCGCCTGATCCATGCAGGGATGGCAGGTCCGCCATCAGACCGGCATTCATCTGAAGCCCGACACGCGCGCCGCACAGGGTTTCCGCCGGCTTGTCGCGGATCGACGCATAGCGTTCTTGCGCTGCGGCCAACATGGCGATCTTGTCACGAAACGCGGTGACAACCGTGTCCTCGGGCCGCAGATGGACAATACCCTGTTCGGCATCGACCATAATGTGATCGCCGTTCAGGGCCTCGGTTGTGATGCGTTCGGCCCGGACCAACAGCGGAATGGCCAGGGCGCGGGCGACAATCGCCGCGTGGCTGCCCACGGACCCTTCTTCGATCACAATGCCGCGCAGGCTGCGCCCGTATTCCAACAGCTCGGCCGGGCCGATGTTGCGCGCCACCAAAATTGGATCGCTGGGCAATTCGGCCCCGGTGTCAGACCCCTGCCCCGTCAAAATCCGCAGCAGGCGATTGCTTAGGTCGTCCAGATCGCTCAGGCGTTCACGCAGGTAATTATCCGTCGATTGTCCGATGCGCGCCCGCGCCAGCGATTGTTCCTTTTCGACGGCGGCCTCGGCGCTGAGGCCGCGATTGATGTCCTCTTCCATGCGCCGCATCCAGCCCTTGGAATTGGCGAACATCCGGTAAGCCTCAAGAACCTCTTGCTGATCCTTATCCCCGGCCCCGGCGATTTCCAGCATCTTGTCGACACCCACGCGCAGCTCTTCGACAGCCGTCTTCAGGCGCTCTAACTCGCGCTCGGGATCGTCGTTGATCGGGTTGCTGACCACCACGCGCGGCTCGTGCAGCCAGACATGACCTTCGGCGGCGCCTTCCTGCCCGACGGTGGCGCGCAGCATCACCGGTTGCGAATGGCGCGCCGACATGGCGGCGCCTTCGCCGACAAAAGCGCCCAGTTCAGTCATTTCCGCCAAAACCATGGCGACCACTTCCAGGGCATATACCTCGTCTGCGGTGAATTCTCGGGCTTGCTTTGACTGCACGACCAATACGCCCAGCGCCTCGCCCAGACGCTGCACCGGCACGCCAAGAAAGCTGGAAAAGATTTCTTCGCCCGTTTCCGGCATGAACCGAAAGCCGCGGGCGTTTGGTGCATCGGGGGTGTTGATCACCTGGCGGCGCTTGGCCACACGGCCAACCAGCCCTTCGCCCAGGCGCATCCGGGTTTGGTGAACGGCGGCCTTGTTCAGCCCCTCGGTCGCGCACAACTCAAGCGTTTCGTCATCGCGAAACAGATAGATCGAGCACACCTCGCAGCCCATGGACGAAGCGATCAGATGGGTGATCTTGTCCAGACGCGCCTGACCGGCGTCATCCCCCGCCATCGCGTCGCGCAACCGGCCCAACAGCTTGCGGGATTCGGTCTCGCCTCGTTCTGCCATTGCCGTTCCCCTAAGCTCTTGATTTGCTGGGGTTCGTGTTCAACCCTCAGCCCGCTTTTTCCAATTCAAAGGCATCATGAAGCGCCTGCACCGCAAGTTCCATGTATTTTCGGTCGATCAGAACAGATATTTTGATTTCCGACGTGGTGATGACCTTGATGTTGATGCTCTCACTGCTGAGCACCTGGAACATTTTTGCCGCCACCCCGGTGTGAGACCGCATTCCGATCCCCACCACCGACACTTTGGCCACATCCGTATCGGCGATCACCTCTTGAAAATTGATGACCCCAGCGTCCTTGGCCTTGTGCACCGCCGCCTCGGCGCGCTTGACCTGATCGGTCGGGCAGCTCCAGGTCATGTCGGTGCGGCCTTCTTCGGCGATGTTTTGCACGATCATATCGACATTGACGCCCGCATCGCTGAGCGCGGTAAAGATCTTGGCGGCGATACCGGGGCGGTCGGCAACGCTGACCAGGGTCATCTTGGCTTCGTCCCGCGAAAAGGCCACACCGGCCACAACATTGCTTTCCATGATTTCCTCCTCGTCGCAGACCAGCGTTCCGGCGCTGTCCGACTGTTCCTCGAAACTGCTCAGCACCCGCAGCTTGACCTTATACCGCATCGCCAGCTCAACCGAACGGGTCTGAAGCACCTTGGCGCCAAGGCTGGCCAGCTCAAGCATTTCTTCAAAGGCGATCTTGTCCAGTTTGCGGGCTTTGTCAGTGATCCGCGGATCAGTCGTATAGACCCCGTCCACATCGGTATAGATATCGCAGCGTTCGGCATCAAAGGCGGCGGCAAAAGCAACCGCCGTGGTGTCTGATCCGCCGCGCCCCAGCGTGGTGATCCGCCCTTCGGGGCTGACCCCCTGAAACCCGGCCACAACGGCCACCCGCATGCCTTCGGCAAATTTGGCATTGATATTGGCCGGCGGAATATCTTCGATCCGCGCCGACGAATGGGCGCTGGTGGTTTTTACCGGCACCTGCCATCCCTGCCAGCTGCGGGCGGGAATATCCATTTCCTGCAAGGTCAGCGCCATCAGCCCCGCCGTGACATTTTCCCCAGAGGAAACAACCGCGTCATATTCGCGCGCATCATACATCGGCGACGTTTCATTCACCCAGCCGACCAATTCATTGGTTTTGCCCGACATGGCCGACACGATGACAATCACGTCATAGCCCTTGGCCACCTCAACGCCGACGCGTTTTGCCGCCCGCCGGATACGGTCCAAAGTGGCCACCGATGTGCCACCGAATTTCATTACAAGAACAGGCATATTGCGCCCCCCGCCATAGTCGCCCCGCGTTTACGCGGGCGCGCGGCGCCTTGCAAGCCAAAGACAACACAATCCCACCCCCAAAGGACCAATCGCCGCAGCTTGTCAGTTGGATTTGGCCTTGGGCAAGAAGGGCAAAGGCGCCACCGGAATACCGTCATCAATCAACGCCTTGGCATCCTGAAGATTGGCCTCGCCATAAATCGCGCGTTCGGGCCGGGTGCCCAGATGCATCGCCCGCGCCTCATCGGCGAATTTCGTGCCAACGTAATCGGCATTCTTTTCGACATCGGCGCGCAGCTTCGCCAGCGCTTTTTCCCGCTCGGAACGGGCGGTTTTGCCGGCCTCGGATTTGCTGCGCGAATCTGTCACGCGCGGGGCCATGATGGCCTTTTCCACCTGCTTGCTGCCGCAATCCACACATGTCACATGCCCGGATTTGACCAAGGCATCATAGGCATTGGCCGATTGGAACCAGCTTTCAAACTGATGCCCGTTGTCACATTTTAGCCGGTATTGGATCATCGCCGTGTTTTGCCCTTTCCTTGGCCCTTGACATGGCGCGCCTCAGGCGCTGCGTCAAGACAGGTTGCTGCCTCTTGTAGAAGCGCGCGCAGTGCAAGATAGTGCGCCAATGATGCAATTTTGCCGTCTTCTTTGTCTGTGTGCCCTGATGGGTTGGGCGCCGGTTGTCCGCGCCGACGCGTCGCTGCGGGTCTTTGCCGCCTCCAGCCTTTCGGGCCTGCTTGAGGCCGCATGGGCCGGCACAATTGATGATGCGCAGATCGCCTATGAAGGGTCAGGCACCATTGCCCGGCAGATCGCCCAAGGCGCGCCGGCCGATCTGGTGATCCTGGCCGATCCCGACTGGATGACATGGCTTGGCGGTCAGGGCATTGCCTTTGCCGCCCCCCCGCAAGCCATCTTGGGCAACACGCTGGTGCTGATTGCGCCGCGCCCCCTGCCCGGCACTCCGCCCCCCACGGTCTGGGAACAGCTTTCAGCGGCAGCGCTCAGCGCCGCGCTTGGCGATGGCCGTCTTGCGATGGGCGAACATCGCGCGGTTCCCGCCGGGCGCTATGGCAAAGCCTGGCTCGACAAGATGGGCGCCTGGGCCACCCTGTCCGGACGGTTGGCCGAAACCAGCAATGTGCGCGCCGCGCTGGCGCTGGTGGCCCTGGGCGAAAGCCCGCTTGGCCTTGTTTATCACAGCGACGCTTTGGCCGAACCCAAGGTGGTGATCCGCTATTTTGTTCCGCCGGATCAACACCCTGACATCATCTATCAGGCGGTCGCGCTGACCCCTGCGGGCACGCGCGCGCTGGCATTGCTGACCGCGCCCGCCGGTCAACGCCATTTTGTCAATCGCGGCTTTGCCTTGCCAAAGGATGCCCCATGACAATGTCAGACGCCGCCTGGCAGGCACTGGGCCTGTCGATTTGGGTTTCGATCTGGGCGACGTTGATGGCCTTGCCCCTGGCCATTGCGGTGGCGTGGCTGTTGGCGCGAAAAGACTTTTTCGGTAAGACCTTGCTCAGCGCGCTGGTGCATTTGCCGCTGGTTCTGCCACCGGTGGTAACCGGGTATCTGCTGCTCCTCAGCTTTGGGCGCCGCGCGCCCTTGGGGATTTTCCTGGAAAACACCTTTGGCCTGGTTCTGGCCTTTCGTTGGACAGGCGCGGTGCTGGCGGCGATTATCATGGGGTTTCCCCTGATGGTGCGGGCCATCCGTTTGGCGATCGAAGCCGTCGATCCCAAGCTGGAACAGGCCGCCGCAACGCTGGGCCTGCCGGCTTGGGCGGTCGCATGGCGTGTGACGTTACCCTTGGCATTTCCCGGCATTCTGGCCGGGACCGTCATGGGGTTCGCCAAGGCGATGGGGGAATTTGGCGCCACGATCACCTTTGTTGCCAATATTCCCGGCGAAACCCAAACCCTGCCCAGCGCCGTGCATGCCTTTTTGCAAATTCCCGGCGGCGAAGGCGCGGCGGCGGCGCTGATCCTTTGGGCTGTGGTGATTTCCTTTGGGGCCATTGTCCTGTCTGAATGGCTGGCCCAAAGCGTCGCAAAAAGGATCGCCGGCACATGACCCTTCAGGTTGCTCTGCGCCACACAATCGGGGCCTTTGAT
Source organism: uncultured Sulfitobacter sp. (assembly GCA_937138475.1). Classification (GTDB taxonomy): domain Bacteria; phylum Pseudomonadota; class Alphaproteobacteria; order Rhodobacterales; family Rhodobacteraceae; genus CAKZPD01. The sequence continues at coordinate 65,763 of CAKZPD010000036.1, forward strand.
CTTGATGTGGATTTCACCTGCCCGGCCGGAGTGACGGCGATCTTTGGGCGATCAGGCGCAGGGAAAACCAGCATCATCAACGCCATAGCCGGCTTGACCCCACCCGACCGGGGCCGCATCGCGCTGGGCGGGCGCGTCTTGACCGACACGCACAGCCATATCCCCAGCCACAAACGCCGCATCGGTTATGTTTTCCAAGACGCCCGGCTGTTTCCCCACCTAAGCGTCCGCAGAAACCTGACATTTGGCGCCAAGCCCGGCCAACGCGCGCCGACCTTTGACGATATCGTCGGTCTTTTGGGCTTGGAGGCCGTGTTGGATCGTCGCCCCCGCACCCTGTCGGGCGGCGAAGCGCAGCGTGTCGCGCTGGGGCGTGCCCTGCTAAGCGCGCCCGATCTGTTGTTGCTGGATGAACCTTTGGCGGCGCTGGATGACCCCCGCAAGCAAGATATCCTGCCCTATCTTGAGGGGCTGCGCGCCGGGCCGTTTCATATCCCAATCCTTTACGTCAGCCATTCCCTGGACGAGGTTGCGCGCCTTGCCGATCACCTGATCTTGCTGGAAAACGGCCGGATCATGCGCCAGGGGCCGATCATGGACGTTTTGGGCGATCCTTCGGCCCTGCCCTATCTGGGGGTGCGGCAGGCCGGCGCCATGATCGAGGCAACAGTGACCGCACATGGCACCAAGCATGGCACCGACGGCCTTAGCACCCTGCGCACCAGCGCCGGGCAGCTTGAGCTGCCGGGGATTGCTGCTCCAATCGGCACGCGGTTGCGCCTGCGGGTCATGGCACAGGATGTTATCCTGTCCGATCGCAGGCCCCGCGGCCTGTCGTCACGCAACGTGCTGCCGGCCGTGATCCAAGACATCCATATGGGTGGGGGGCCGGGGGCGGCCGTGGCGCTTGTGTCGGGCAGCGATCGCCTTTTGGCCCGCGTGACCGCCCGCGCCGTGCGTGAAATGAACCTGCATCAGGGCCAGGCGGTCTTTGCGATTTTCAAAGCAACGACAGTGGCCCCGCTGCGCATTGGCCGCTGATCAAGCCAGCCCCAAAGGCATCGCCTCGCGCAACTGCGCGATCAACGTCTCAAGCGGGACATCCGCCTCAAGCGCCAGTTTGCGCAGCCCAAAATGCACATGCGCCATTTCCTGATAATACCGCATGAAAACAAAGTTGGTGGTCGCCCCGGCCGCCGCCCCCAACACCGGCACCATCTGCGCCGCCAGCTTTTTGCCAAGCACCAAGGCCAGGCGCGGTGCCACCCGCGCGATCAACGCCTGAAGGGTGCTGCCTGTTACCACCATCCGCGCGCTCAGGAATGCCAGATCCGTTGCATCATCGGCCTCGGCGGGGCCGGCGCTGGCGAAAACCTGCACGCAATCAAATTGCACGTTCTTTGCCGCCGGATCAAAGCCATATTGCGCCGCGACCCCTTGGATCCCGCGTAACAAAAAGGTGGTGGTCAAAGGCAGCTCAGCCAGCGCCGTGGCAAATCCGCCCATACCGCCCGCCGCCCCCATCGCCGAGGACACCGCCCTGTCCACCCAGGCGCCTTGATCGCCCACCACCGACCGGCTGGAACTGGCCGCCCGCACCGCATGGTGCAGCGCCTGTTCCGTGGCCGCCAGCAGCCGGTCGCGCACAGGCTCCGGCAGCCCCCGCAACACCCCCTCAGCCTTGCCACTGGCAAAGTTCAGCGCCTGAACGGCGGGGGTGGCGGCGCGGCAATAACGATCAGCCAGCGCGCCAATCTGCGCGTCGATCTCGGGCTGGGTCAATATAAGGGTCTGCGTCATCTGCGCGCTCCTGTCCTTGTCTAAAGATGGGCGCGGACTGCGCGCTGTCAATGCCCGCAAGACCCGGCACAGCTTATGATAGGGGCGCATCCCAGCGCGTCACCACACCCCGCACCCCATCCCAGGCCCCGTCCTGCAAAGCCCGCCCCAGCACCCGCGCGGGGTTCGTCGGCGGCGGCATCACCACACCGGGCAACACCGAAAAGCCAAAGCGCCCGTAATAGGGGGCATCCCCCACCAGCAAGACCCGCTGCCAATCTTGCGCACGCGCCAAGGAATGCGCGATCAGCTCGGCGCCCAGCCCCTCGCCTTGGCGTGTCGGATGCACCGCCACCGGCCCCAGCAACAAAACCGGCGCACCGCCCACCCGCACCGGCCAATATCGGATCGCCCCGGCCAGCACCCCGGCTGGATCCCGCGCCACATGGTTCAAAATCGCCACCGGTGCCACGCCATCGCGCAACCGATATGACGACAGCGCCTCGCGGCCCGGTGCAAAGCACAAATCATAAAGGGCCTCGACCTCGTGATGGTCAACGGCGGCTTCTTGGGTCAAATGATACAATGGGCAGGCCAGGTCTTGAGGTTGCAGTGGAAATGCCCCTAGCATGACGCTAGATGGCAAGCAATTACATCAGGAGTAACAAGATGTTCTATCGCCCCCAGGACGGTCACGGCCTGCCGCACAACCCGTTCAACGCCATCATCACCCCGCGCCCCATCGGTTGGATATCCACCCGCGATTCGCAAGGGCGCAACAATCTGGCCCCCTATTCCTTCTTCAACGGCGTCGCCTATACTCCGCCCCAGGTCATGTTTGCCTCGACCGGGACCAAAGACGACCAAAACGATACCAAGGACAGCGTCGCGAACATCCGCGCCACCGGGGTGTTTTGCGTCAATGTCGTGGCCGCGGCGGCCCGCGATGCAATGAATGCCAGCTCAGCCGCGCTGCCCCATGACGCCGATGAATTCGCCCATGCCGGGCTGACGGCCGAGCCATGCGAAACCATTGACTGCGCCCGCATCAAGGATGCCCCCGCCGCGCTGGAATGCCGGATGACCCAAATCGTGCCAATCGAAGGGATCAGCAACTTTGTCGTCTTCGGAGAAGTGATCGGCGTGCACCTGCGCGATGATTGTCTCACCGATGGCCGCTTTGACGTGCTCAAGTTCAATCCGCTCAGCCGGCTTGGCTATCGCGACTACAGCGTGGTGCGCGACACCTTCACCCTGAACCGGCCCGGCGAATAAGCCAAACCAAAAGCCCCTTGCCCCTTGGGTCGGCGGGTGGGCGCCTTTCGGCAAAGCCGAAACAGTGCCCCGCCGACCGCAAGACAGGCTGCCCCGTCACAGGCCGCCCCGTCAGTGCCCGCCCAGAATCCCCGTCCGCACCTGATAATTCACCGCCAGCGCGTAATCGGGGTCATCATCGCTGTCGATCATCAAATGCCCGGCCTTGTTCAGCAAACGGTGACAATCCCGGCTTAGGTGGCGCAACTGCAAGCGCTTTCCCTGCGCCTCGTATTTCCCCGCAATCGCCTCGATGGCTTGCAAGGCCGATTGATCCACAACCCGGCTGTCGGCAAAATCGACAATCACCTCGGCGGGATCACCGGCAACATCAAACAGCTCCAGAAATCCGTCGCTCGACCCAAAGAAAAGCGGCCCCTGCACCTGATAGACACGGGCCCCATCGTCACCGGTGTAAATCTTGGCATGAATGCGCCGCGCGTTGTTCCACGCATAAGCCAGCGCCGATACAATCACCCCAACAACCACCGCAACGGCCAGATCTTCCATAACTGTCACCACGGTCACAAGGATAATCACAAAGGCATCCATAAGCGGCACCCGGCGCAGGATGGTCAGGGAATTCCACGCAAAGGTTCCGATCACCACCATGAACATCACGCCCACCAGCGCCGCCAATGGGATCAATTCGATTACCGGGCTGCCGATCAGGATAAACAACAGCAAGAACACCGCCGCCGCGATACCGGCCACGCGGGTGCGCCCGCCAGATTTCACATTGATCATGGATTGCCCGATCATCGCACAGCCGCCCATACCGCCAAAAAATCCGGTGACGGTGTTGGCCACGCCCTGGGCAATACACTCTTGCGAGGCCCCGCCGCGCTTGCCGGTCATATCCCCCACCAGGTTCAGCGTCAGCAGGCTTTCGATCAGGCCGATCGCCGCCAGGATCACCGCATAAGGCAGGATGATCTCAATGGTGTTCCAGTTCAGCGGCACCATCGGGATATGCCAGCTTGGCAGGCCGCCCTGAATGGATGCCAGATCCCCAACCCGTGGCACATCCATGCCAAAGGCAATCACCAGCCCTGCGATGATACCGATCCCGGCCAGCGGCGCCGGAATGATCCGCGTCACCTTTGGCGTCACCCAAATGATCGCCATCGTCGCCGCCACCAGCGCCAGCATCAGCATCAGCGGCTGACCCGACAGCCATTCGCCCCCGCCCATGCCGTGGCCGGTGTTTTCCATGGTGCCGGGCACTTTGAACTGTGTCAGCTGCGCCAGGAAAATCACGATGGCCAGACCGTTGACGAACCCCAGCATGACCGGATGCGGCACCAGGCGAATGAACTTGCCCCATTGCATCACCCCGGCAAAGATCTGCAACAGCCCCATCAGCACAACAGTCGCAAACAGGTATTCCACCCCATGTTGCGCCACCAGCGCCACCATCACCACAGCCAGCGCCCCGGTCGCCCCCGAAATCATCCCCGGACGCCCCCCGATCAGCGCGGTGATCAACCCCACCAGAAACGCCGCATAAAGGCCCACCAAAGGATGCACCCCGGCCACAAAGGCAAAGGCCACCGCCTCGGGCACCAGCGCCAGCGCGACGGTCAGCCCCGACAACAGCTCGATGCGCAACCGGGCCGGGCTGAACCCTTCGTCCGGCATCCACCGCAAATCGGTCATCGCCAGATTTTTCGTAAACGAGCTGAAAGCTGAGCGCACCATGGGGTATCCTGTTTGCTGAAGGTCTTGCTGCAATAGCCCGCGCTGCCTAGACGGTTTTCCCCCGAATGAAAACCCTGCGCGCCGGGGCGCTTGATTTCGCCGGCAAACCACGCCACCGTGCGGTTTTGCATCAAACCGGAGCCAAGCCATGCAACACCCCAAGATCGCGATCATCGGCGGATCCGGCCTGTATGATATCCAAGGGCTCAAGAACCCGCGCTGGCAAGACATCGACACCCCTTGGGGGGCGCCCTCAGATGCGGTGTTGACCGGCGATCTTGACGGGCTGCCGATGGTCTTTTTGCCCCGCCACGGGCGCGGCCATATCCACAGCCCGACCAGCGTCCCCTATCGCGCCAATATTGATGCGCTCAAACGGTTGGGCGTTACCGATGTCGTGTCGATATCCGCCTGCGGGTCGTTCCGCGAAGACATGAAGCCCGGCGATTTTGTCATGGTCGATCAGTTCATCGACCGAACCTTTGCCCGCGATAAATCCTTTTTCGGGCCGGGCTGCGTGGCCCATGTGTCGGTTGCCCACCCCACCTGTGCGCGCCTGACACAGGCCTGCCAAACCGCCGCCCAGGCCGCAGGCGTTACCGTGCATGGGCGTGGCACTTATCTGGCAATGGAGGGGCCGCAATTCAGCACCCTGGCAGAATCGCAGATGTATCGCGACCATTGGGGCGCCGATGTCATCGGCATGACCAATATGCCCGAGGCCAAACTCGCCCGCGAGGCCGAGCTGTGCTATGCCTCGGTTGCGATGATCACTGATTACGACAGCTGGCACCCCGACCACGGCGAGGTCGAGGTCACACAGATCATTGAAACCCTGACAGCCAACGCCGGCAAAGCCCGCGACATGCTGCGCCATCTGCCCGCGCTGCTGCACACCCGGCCGGCCCCCTGCCCGCAAGGGTGTGACCGGGCGCTTGAGCACGCAATCCTGACCGCCCCGCAAGCGCGCTGCCCTGATATGCTAAGCCGGCTTGATGCGGTGGCGGGCCGTGTTCTATAGCAGGCAGCGCATGCAGATGATGAATAGGATCTCCAGATGAAAACCGTTGCGGACTATATTCGCACCATTGCCGACTTCCCGCACGAAGGGATCATGTTTCGCGATGTGACCACGCTCTTTGCTGATCCGCGCGGATTTCGCATGGCGATCGACCAGATGCTGCATCCCTATGCCGGGCTGCGCATCGACAAGGTCGTGGGGCTTGAGGCGCGCGGATTTATCCTGGGCGGCGCCATCGCCCATCAGCTAAGCATCGGCTTTGTGCCGATCCGCAAAAAGGGCAAACTGCCAGGGCGCACCATCAGCCAGGATTACAAGCTGGAATATGGCGATGCGATTGTTGAACTGCATGACGATGCCATTCAGCCCGGTGAAAAGGTCTTGCTGGTCGATGATCTGCTGGCAACCGGCGGCACCGCCGAGGCGGGCATAAAACTGGTCGAACGCCTGGGCGGCGAGATTATCTCATGCGCCTTTATCGTCGATCTGCCGGAATTGGGTGGCCGCAAGAAACTGACCGAAATGGGCATGGATGTGCATGCGCTTTGCGCTCTTGACGGGCACTAGGGCGCCCTGGGGACGTCACAGGCGCAAGACCGCACCGGGGTTCATAATCCCCTTGGGGTCAAGCGCCCCCTTGATGGCCCGCATCGCCGCCAGCTTGGCCGGGTCGCCAAAATGTTCCAGGTCTGCGACCTTCAGGCGGCCGATCCCGTGTTCGGCACTGATCGAGCCGTCGAATTGTGCCACGACATCATGCACCACCCCTTTGATTGCCGCGCGGTGATGGGCAAAATCTGCCCGCGCGCCGCCCTTTGGGGCAAAGACATTGAAATGCAGATTTCCATCGCCCAGATGGCCAAAACAGTTGATCCGATACGCGCCCAGCGCGGCGATCTGGTCGCTGGCCTTGCTGATAAACCCCGGCACAAAGGCCAGCGGCACCGAAATATCATGCGATGACACGGCCCCGATCAGGCGATTGGCCTCGGGGATATGTTCGCGCACGGCCCAAAACGCCTCGGCTTGGCGGGCGTTCTGGGCGATCACCCCATCTTCGACCAAGCCGCGGGCGTGGCCCTCGGTGAACAACCGTTCCAGTATGTCTTGCGGATCCATGCCTATTGGCAGGCCGACTTCAATCAGCACGCACCAGGCCGGGGGCTGATCAAAGGGCTGTCGCACATCCGGTAACGTATCTGCCAGAAATGTCAGCCCGGCGCCATGGATCAATTCGAACGCGCTGATCAATTCGCCCACCTGGCTGCGCGCCAGCGCCAAAAGGTCCAGCGCCTGCGCGGGGCTGCCCACCGTCAAGATCGCTGTGCCGGTGCCATGCGGGCGGGGAAACAATCGCAGCGCAGCCGCGGTGATCACCCCCAACGTGCCCTCGGCGCCAATCAGAAGGTTGCGAAGATCATACCCGGTGTTGTCCTTGCGCAGACGGCGCAATCCGTTCCACACCGTGCCATCGGGCAAGACCGCCTCAAGGCCCAGACATAAATCGCGCGCATTGCCATAGCGCAGCACATTGGTGCCGCCGGCATTGGTCGAAAGGGTGCCGCCGATCCGGGCCGACCCTTCCGAGGCCAGCGATAACGGAAACAGCCGTCCGGCATCCTGGGCCGCCGCCTGAACGTCGGCCAAAATCGCCCCGGCCTCGGCGATCAGGATATCTTCGGCGGGGTGGACGCTGCGGATGGCGTTCATCCGCTCAAGCGACAGGATCAGTGGCGCCGGGCCATCAGGGGCCACCTGCCCCCCCACCAGCCCTGTGCCCCCGCCATAAGGCACAATACCAAGCCCGGCCTGACCGGCCAGACGCACCAGGGTCGCGACCTCTTGCACCGTGCGCGGCAGGGCCAAGGCGGCGCATTGACCGGCAAATATGCCACGCGGTTCTTGCAAATAGCGCGGCTGCGGCGGCTGCAACACCTTTGGGTCCAACTGCTCTGCCGCAAGGGCCAAGAACCGGTCTGCTGCGCTTGTGTTGGCCATTGGGCTGCTGTCCTTATCGTGAAAACCGCATGTTGAAACCCGCGCGACTAGCCCGCGTCGGTCTTGCCGCGCCGGTCGCTGCGCAGCGCTGCATAGAGAACATGCGTGCGCCAACGGCCGTTGATCTGCAAATAGCTTTGGGCAACGCCTTCGTATTTGAAACCGGTTTTTTCCAAAAGCCCCCGCGATGCGGCATTTTCCGGCAGGCAGGCGGCCTCGATCCGCGACAGGTCAAGACGGTTAAAGGCATGATGCACCAGGGCCTGAATCGCCTCGCGCATGAAACCCTGGCGGGCAAAGGCCTGCCCCGTCCAATACCCCAACGTGCCCGCCTGGGCCGGCCCACGCCGCAGATTGTCCAACGTGATCGCGCCCAAAAGCGCGTTGTCACTGCGCCGGACCAAAAACAACGGCAGGGCCGTGCCGCCGCTGACCGAACGCTGCGCCCAATACACCCGGTTGGTGAACCCCTTGCGGGTCAGGTGATCGCTGGACCAGCTTGGCTCCCACGGGGTGAGGTAATCAATGCTGTTCAATCGCAGGGCCGACCAGGCGCGAAAATCCGAATGCACCGGCGGGCGCAGGGTCATGCGCTCGGTTTCGATTCGCAGTTTGCGCCGCGCCAGCAACATCAGGCCGCCCGGCGCTCCTGCAAGGCGGCCAAGGCCGGGGCGTTTTCGACCGGACCATAAAGCGCCAAGGCCGCCGCCGCACCCGATGCCATATTCTGCGCAAAGTCGCGCACTTTCTGGGCGGTGACGGCGTCAATCATTGCCACGGTTTCCTCAAGCGGGGGCACCCGGTCCCAGATCTGCACAAGGCGGGCCAGACGTTCGGCGCGGTTTGATGGGCTTTCGAGCCCCATCAACAGCCCGGCCTTCATCTGCGCCCTGGCGCGGGCCACCTCGGCCTCGTTCATGTCGCTGGCGGCGCGCTTCATCTCGTCTATGGTGACATGGGCCAGCTCTTGAACCTGATCGCCGCTGGTTCCGGCATAAATCGTGGTCATCCCGGTATCGGCATAGGCCCCGGCCTGGGCAAAAATCGAATAACACAGCCCGCGCTTTTCACGGATTTCCTGAAACAACCGGCTGGACATGCCCCCGCCCAAAGCCGACGCATAAATCTGGGCCACATAGATATCGTCATCCCGATACCCCGGCGATTCAAAGGAAAGCGCAAAATGCGCTTGCTCCAATTGTTTAATTTGCCGGCGCTCACCGCCGACAAATCGCGCCTTATCCGCGTCAAAGCCCGGTTTGGGCGTCATGGCGCCAAACAGCGCCTCGGCCAGTTTGACGATCTGATCGTGGTCCACCGCGCCGGCCGCCGAAAGGATCATCTGCTCAGGGCCATAGTGCTGCCCGATAAAGCTCCGCAGATCGTCGCGGGTGAAATTTGACACCCGTTCCGATGGGCCAAGAATGGTGCGGCCGATGGGTTGATCGGGATAGGCCTCTTCTTGCAACCAGTCAAAAATCACATCATCGGGCGTATCAAGCGCCTGGCCGATCTCTTGCAGGATCACCCCGCGCTCGACCTCGATTTCGGACAGATCAAGCGCCGGGTTCAACAAGATGTCGGCAATCACATCCAGGGCCAGCGGCACATCGTTCTGCAACACGCGCACATAATAGGCCGTCACCTCGCGAGAGGTATAGGCATTGATATAACCGCCGACGTCCTCGATGCTTTCGGCGATTTGCAGCGCCGACCGCCGGGCCGTGCCCTTAAAGGCCATATGCTCCAGAAAATGGGCGATGCCATTCTGGGCCGGGGTTTCATGCCGGGCGCCCGCCGTGACCCAAACGCCAATCGCCGCCGAGGCAAGCCCCGGCATTTCTTCGGTTACGATGCGAAACCCGTTCGCAAGCCGATGTTGTTGCAATGTCACTTGGATAATTGTCCTTTGATAAGGCTGGTCAACGCGCCCAGATCATTGGCCACACGCGTCACCCGCTCGGGCCTGTCATAAAGGTCGGCCATGCGCGATGGCAAGGGCGGGCGCACCGCCGTCGCCGCATGAACGGCGTCTGGGAATTTGGCGGGGTGTGCCGTGGCCAAAGTGACCATGGGCACGGCGGGGTTCAGCTGCTCTTGTGCGACTTTGACCCCCACCGCCGAATGCGGGCACAGCAATTCGCCCGTTGCCGCCAGCGTCTGGGTGATCTGCGCGCTGGTTTGCGCTTCGCTGGCCCGCCCCGAGACATAATGCGATTGCAAGACCTGCATCGCCCCCTGCGAGATGTCAAAACCGCCTTTGCCCAATTCCTGCATCAATTGCGCCACCGCCCCGGCATCACGATCATAGGCGTCAAACAATGCCCGTTCGAAGTTTGAGCTGACCTGAATATCCATCGACGGGCTGATCGACGGCACCACCTGCCCCTTGTGATAGCCCTGCCCGGACAGGCAGCGGTGCAAGATATCGTTCTGATTGGTTGCCACCACCAGTTGATCAATCGGCAGCCCCATGCGCTTGGCGATATAACCGGCAAAAACATCGCCAAAATTTCCGGTGGGCACGGTGAATGACACCTTGCGATGCGGCGCGCCAAGCGCCACCGCAGAAGAGAAATAATAGACCACCTGCGCCAACACCCGGCCCCAGTTGATCGAATTGACCCCGGCCAGACGCACCGCATCGCGGAACGCAAAATCGTTGAACATATCCTTCAGGCGCGCCTGGCAATCGTCGAAATCACCATCCATGGCAAGCGCGTGAACATTGCCTTCGGTCGGGGTGGTCATCTGACGGCGCTGCACCTCGGACACCCGGCCATGGGGATACAAAATGAACACATCCACATTGGACAGCCCGCGAAAGGCCTCGATCGCGGCGGATCCCGTATCGCCCGAGGTGGCGCCGACGATTGTTACCCGGTCGCCGCGGCGCGCCAGCGCCGTCTGGAACATCTGGCCAATCAACTGCATGGCGAAATCTTTGAACGCCAGGGTCGGGCCGTGAAAAAGCTCTGCTAGGAAATGACCAGGGGCCAGTTGCACCAAAGGCGCGCGCGCCGCGTGACCGAACCCGGCATAGGCGCGTTCGATAATCGCGCGGAATTCGTCATCGGTGAAGACGCCACCGATAAAGGGGCGCATCACGCGAAAGGCGATCTCTTCATAGGGTTGGCCGGCAAGCGCGGCGATATCGCCGGCCGACATCTGTGGAATGGTCTGGGGCACATAAAGCCCACCATCGCGGGCCAGGCCCGTCAGCATCGCGTCTTCAAAGTTCAATACAGGCGCTTTGCCTCGGGTCGAAATATACTGCATCGGTCCTAGCCTTGGTGTTTGGGTCGCAAGCGACCCCAGAAGAAAACGGTCATCGCCAGCCAAATCGCGGCCAGCGAAAACCAAGTGATGGCGTATTGCAAGTGATCGTTCGGAATGCCCGCAGTATCAACCGGAATCGGCCAGGATCCGGGGATTTGCGGATCGGCGCGGCGCAAGACGACCAACACAGGCAGGGTGTTCAACGCCGCGGCCATCTGATCCACGTCGCGGGCAAACCACAGGTTTTGCGCCCGGTCCGGCGCCGGCGTATAGCTGTCAGTTTCCTGGGGCCAATGCAGGTTTCCGGTAATGTCGAACGCCCCCTGGGGCACGGGCGCGCCCGCCAGGCCGGCGCTGGGCACAAAGCCGCGATCCACCAGCACCCGCCGGCCATCCTGGGCCACAAAGGCCGATATCAGGCGATACCCGGCACCAACCTGTTTGACCGAAACCAACACCTTGATGTCCGGCCCGCTGAACTGTCCGCGCAGCTGCACAGGCAGGTATTTATCGCCCTCAGGGTCCGGGCGATCCGGCAAGGTAACCTCGGGCGCGCGAATGCGGGTCTCGATTTGCTCTAATATCTGTTGTTTCCAGGCAAGCCGCTGCATCTGCCACACGCCAAGACCCAGCAGAATGGCCAATCCGCCCGCGCCGAATATTGACAAGAACACCCAACGGCCCATGAAATCTGCACCCATTTCGGTCAAAGACAAAGGCGCCCGGAGACCCCGCGCGCCTTGTTGTCTTTTAGCTTGCAAAGGCGGATTTGCAACCCGCCCGCCGCGATGGGATCAAAGGCCCCAGATGTACACGGCAAAGAACAGGAACAGCCACACCACATCAACAAAGTGCCAATACCAGGCGGCGGCCTCAAAGCCGACATGACGTTCAGGGGTAAAGTGGCCCTTGATCGCACGAATCAAACAGATGGTCAGAAAGATCGTTCCGATAATGACGTGAAAGCCGTGAAAGCCGGTGGCCATGAAGAAGTTCGAAAAGAATTCATCCCCGCCAAAGGTCCAATCGTGATGAACCAGCAGCTCGTAATATTCAAAGGCCTGAAGCGCGGTGAACAAGATACCGAAAAAGATCCCGATGGCCAAACCATTGATCAAATCGCGGCGGTTGTTTTCATGCACCAATGCGTGGTGCGCCCATGTCACCGCACAGCCAGACAGCAGCAACAGCAAGGTGTTGATCAGCGGCAAGTGAAAGGCATCAACCTGAAAGAATTCGGGCGCGATGTATTCCGAACCGGCATATTCGTCCATCGGGTAAAGCGCGTGCTTGAAGAACGACCAGAACCAGGCGGCAAAGAACATGACCTCGGACATGATGAACAGGATGAACCCATAGCGCAGGCCGATCCGAACAACCGGGGTGTGATCGCCGATGTGGCTTTCGTGAACCACTTCGGACCACCAGGCAAACATCACATAAAGCACCAGCGCCAAACCGGCGAGGAACAGATAAGGCGTGATCGCCTGCATCCAAAGCACCGCGCCGAACAGCATGGCAAATCCGCCAACTGCGCCAAGCAGCGGCCAGATGGAAGGGGCTAGGATATGGAAATCGTGGTTCTTTGCATTAGCCATGCGTGGCTCCCTCACTTTGGAGTTTAGTTCAGACTTGAGTCTGTGGTTGGCGTTACACCCTGCGCCGCGGCGACGCCATCGGGCAGGTCAATTTCATAAAACGTATATGACAGCGTGATCGTATGCACAAACTTTCCATCGCGGTCATCAACGATTTCGGGGTCAACATAAAAGGTGACAGGCATCTGCACGGTTTCACCCGGCTGCAAGACCTGTTCCTCAAAGCAGAAGCACTGGATTTTGTTGAAAAACCCACCTGCGGCATAGGGCGTGACATTATAGCTGGCCGAGCCGGCAACAACCCGGTTCGTGGGGTTGTGGGCCTCGTAAAAGGCCAGCGCGGTCTCGCCGATGCGAACGTCCATTTCGGTGACGACCGGCTTAAAGGTCCATGGCATCTGGCTGTGCAGCGATCCATCAAAGCGCACTTTGATGGTTTGGTCCAGAATGGCATCAGGGGCCACATCTGAAACGCCTGTCACACCGCCAAAGCCCGTGACCCGGCAGAACCAGTCATAAAACGGCACCGATGCCCAGGCCAAGGCCCCCATGACCAGAACCGTGCCAACAGTCATCGTGACCGTTTTCTGAGGCCCCGAAAGCGCCATTATTGATCCCCCGCCCCGCTGGCGCTGCCTTCGGCGGCAGGCAATTCAAAATTGCTTTGGGTGATTTTGACAAAGGTCAACGCCATCACCAGCACCACAAAACCCGCCAGCATCAGACCAACGCCGACGTTGCGCGATTTGCGGCGGGTGTGAATTTCATGTTCTGCCTTGATGGTCATGTCACCACCCTCCCAGCCCATAGGGGCGCAGGGCGGCTTCGATCAGGATCGCTCCGAAATGTGCAAACAGATACCACAGCGACAACCGGAAGAACTTGCGCTCGGTGCCATAGCTGTCTGCCTCGGCGCGCGGCTCGTCCCGGCGCCAGATATCCCAGGCGCCTTTCAGGAACAGCGCGTTCAACAGCACCGCCGTTGCCAGATACAGCGGCCCGCCAATGGCGGTGAACCCGGTGCCAACCGCCAGAACCGCCAGCAAAACGGTATAAACGATGATATGGGCGCGGGTGGTGCGCCGCCCATGGGTCACGGTCAGCATCGGCACGCCCGCATCATCGTAATCGGATTTCATGAACAGGGCCAAAGCCCAGAAATGCGGCGGCGTCCACATAAAGATCAGCGCGAACATCAGCCACGCCTCGATCGAAAAACTGCCCGTGGCAACGATCCAGCCGATCACCGGCGGAAACGCCCCGGCGGCACCGCCGATGACGATGTTCTGCGGCGTCGAACGCTTAAGCCACATGGAATAGACCACGGCATAGAAAAAGATGGTAAAGGCCAGCATCGCCGCCGCCAGCAAATTCGCCGCAAGGGCCAGCATCATCACCGACAGGCCAGACAGGGCAACGCCCAGATACAAGGCTTCGCCGGCTTGGACACGCCCCGATGGGATCGGGCGCCCGACCGTGCGGCGCATCACCGCGTCGATATCGGCATCCCACCACATATTCAGCGCCCCCGAGGCCCCAGCCCCGATTGCGATAAACAAAATCGACGAAAACGCCACGACCGGATGCACCGATACAGGCGCCGCCAACAGACCGACGAGGGCCGTAAACACAACCAAAGACATCACGCGCGGCTTGAACAGGGCGATGTAATCCCCCATCTGCGCCTCGCGCTCGGCGGGCTTTTCGGAAAAGCTGACGTCTGTCATGGCAAAGCCTTTTTCACATTTCAGGCGCCCCAAGGCGCCATATTGCGGATCACTTGTGCAGCGGCCAAGGGGGCGCGCACGCCCCCTTGCGGGATCTTAGTTCGAGGCAACTGCGATGCTGCGTGGAATACCGGCGTATTCTTCACGCGCACCGGCCAGCCATTCGGCATAAGCCGCCTCGGACACCACCTTGACGGTGATCGGCATATAGGCGTGGCTCAGGCCGCACAGCTCGGAACACTGGCCGAAATAAATGCCTTCGCGGTCGGCTTTGAACCACAGCTCGGCCAGACGGCCAGGCACCGCGTCCTGCTTGACGCCAAAGGCGGGAACGGTCCAGGAATGGATCACATCGGCACCGGTGACCTGCATAACGATGGTCTTGCCAACCGGCACCACAACGGCCGTATCGGTGGCCAACAGGAATTCGTCCTCGGAATAGCCGGCGGCCTCAAGCTGGGCGATGACCTCGGGCGTTTTCATATTCGCGCCGCCTGTTGCCGGGGCACCAATCATATAGCTTGAGAATTCAAAGCCCTCATCCACATAGGCATAGTCCCAATACCACTGGTATCCGGTCACCTTGATGGTGATATCGCCTTCGGGGATTTCCTGCTGCTTGAACAGAACCGGCAGCGAAAAGGCCCCGATGAACACCAAAATCACAATGGGCACCACGGTCCAGGCGATTTCAATCGGTGTATTGTGGGTAAAGCTTGCCGCCTTTGGGTTGCGCTTTTGATTGTAACGCACCGCGACCCACAGGATCAGCAGCGTCACGAAGACGGTGATCGCCGTGATGATCACCAGGATCATGCCGTCCAGCCATTGCAGGTCGGCGGCCAACGATGTCGCGGCGGGCTGAAAGCCCATCAGGCCGTCAACGGGGCGTCCGATGATCTCAAGGTTGTCTTGCGCCATAGCGGGCAAAGCGGCCAAGCCTGCCACGAGGCCCGAAAGAGAGAGAATAGGTTTCATATGTCGTCCTGATCTTGGGATCACTGTTGCGCTGACAAAAGAGAATTCGCCAAGGCGTGCCCCCTTCCGTTGTAATCTGGACGCTTACAATCATATTCTGGCTCCAAGATAAAGATGTTAGCTTGCGTCAAACAGACGCGAATGGCGCTTTTCGCCAGATTTTGAGGATCAGCCACCATGACAGACGCGCCATTTTCACCGTTTTCCGACGCTTTGGACCGGGATTCAGCCCTTGGAACCTTGAAAAAAGCCACGGACGGCGCCGACGACGGAGAGCTGTTTTTCGAACGCCGGCGGTCAGAGGCGCTGGTTTTTGATGATGGGAGTCTCAAAAATGCCAGTTTTGACGCTTCCGAAGGCTTTGGCCTGCGGGCCGTCAAGGGCGAGGTCACCGGCTATGCCCATTCCACCGAGGTCTCTCAGCCCGCGCTTGAGCGCGCCGCCCAAACCGTCCGCCTGGCTGTCGGCGATGGCGGCGGGCATCTGGCGACGGCGCCCCAACCAACAAACAAACGGCTTTATACCGATCAAGACCCGATTGCCGGGGTGGCGTTTTCGGTCAAGGTCGACACGCTGCGCGCCATTGATGATTTTGCCCGGTCGCTGGACAACCGGGTGATTCAGGTCTCGGCGACGATTGCCGCCAGCCAACAAGAAGTGGAGATTTTGCGCGCCGATGGCCACAGCGTCCGCGATATCCGGCCCATGACGCGGGTCAATGTATCGGTGATGGTTGAACAAGACGGCCGCCGCGAATCCGGCAGCGCCGGTGGCGGCGGGCGCATTGCCCTGGATGGGTTGCTTGATCCGGCGGACTGGCAGGCCAAAACCCACGAGGCCCTGCGCATCGCTCTGGTCAATCTTGGGGCGGTGCCGGCCCCGGCCGGCGTCATGGATGTGGTTTTGGGGGCGGGCTGGCCGGGCATTTTGCTGCACGAAGCCATTGGCCACGGGCTTGAGGGGGATTTCAACCGCAAAGGGTCAAGCGCCTTTGCCGGGCTGATGGGGCAGCGAATCGCCAGCGCGGGGGTGACGGTTCTGGATGATGGCACCTTGCCCGACCGGCGTGGATCCATCACCGTCGACGACGAAGGCACGCCCAGCGCCCGCACCACGCTGATCGAGGACGGTATATTGGTCGGTTACATGCAAGACCGCCAGAACGCCCGGCTGATGGGCACGCACAGCACCGGCAACGGCCGGCGCGAAAGCTTTGCCCATGCGCCCATGCCGCGGATGACCAACACCTATATGCTGGGCGGCACAACCGATCCGGGCGATATGGTCGCGGATCTGGCCGATGGGATATATGCCGTCGGATTTGGCGGCGGACAGGTGGACATCACCAACGGCAAGTTTGTCTTTAGCTGCACCGAAGCTTATCGGGTTCGGAACGGTCAGATCGGGGAACCGGTCAAAGGCGCAACCCTGATCGGCGACGGCGCCAGCGCCTTGCGCCATATTCGCGCCATCGGCAATGACATGGCGCTGGATCCGGGGATGGGCAATTGCGGCAAGGCGGGGCAATGGGTGCCGGTTGGGGTCGGTCAGCCGTCCTTGTTGATCGGCGGGCTGACCATTGGCGGGTCGGCGACATAAGGCCCTGGGGCTTTGCGCGAAAAATAGCCTCAATCCCCGACAATTCGTTCATGCGTTGTTAACCACCGCAGCCTATACCTGATTCTGCAAAGGACGGAGCGGCGGATGACTGAAAAGGACTTATTTCCTTCTTCCACTCACCCCCCACTCCCACCCACCTCGGAAGTTGAACAGTTTTCCAGGCTTCGTCTTTTGCGTTCCCGCCGGGTTGGCATTGCGACGTATAAACGTCTGCTGATCGAATATGGCACGGCGCAAAACGCGTTGGCCGCGCTGCCTGAGGTGGCGCGCGCCGCCGGCGTTCAATCCTATTCCCCCTGTCCTGAACCGGTGATCCGGGCCGAATTGCGGGCCGCCGCCGCCGCGGGTGCCGGGTTGATCATGCATGGAACGGCGGCGTATCCGCCGCTGTTGGCTGAATTGGACGACGCGCCGCCGTTTTTATGGGCGCTTGGCGATCCTGGGCTGTTGATGCGACCGATGATTGCCATGGTCGGGGCCCGGAATGCTTCGTCGCTGGGCGGGCGCATGGCCCAGGCCCTGGCGCGCGATCTGGGCGCGGCGGGGTTTGTCATCGTTTCCGGCCTGGCGCGCGGGATCGACGCGGCGGCCCATGCGGCCGCATTGCCGACCGGCACCGTCGCGGTGCAGGCCGGCGGGGTTGATACGCTTTACCCACCCGAAAACGCGGCCCTGGCCATGGATATTCAAGCGCAGGGCCTGCGTCTGTCAGAACAACCCATGGGCCTGACGCCGATGGCCCGGCATTTTCCGGCCAGAAACCGGATTATTTCCGGGCTGTGCCGCGCCACGATCGTGATCGAAGCCGCCGCCAAATCCGGCAGCCTGATCACCGCCCGCGATGCGCTGGATCAAGGCCGCGAGGTGTTGGCCGTGCCGGGCCACCCCTTTGACGCCCGCGCCGCCGGGTGCAACCAGTTGATTCGAGACGGCGCGCCGCTGATCCGATCGGCCGAGGATGTGATCGCCCTGCTGGGCGCGCCCGCCTGCGCTGCCGCCGCGCCGGCACGCAACGCCGGCGTCGCCCCCACGCGCCCTGGCCCCACGCGCCCCCGCCCCAAGCGCCCACCTGCGAAACACAGATTATGGGACACCGCCACCATTCACCTGAAAATATTGCAGCGGCTTGGCAGCGCCCCCATCGCCGAGGATCAACTGATCCGCGATCTTGCCGTAACCCCCGCGCAAATCGCCCCGGCCCTGGTCGATCTTGAATTGGACGGCCAGATTGAACGTCAGGCCGGCGGGCTGCTTTCCAAGGTCGATGCCTAGGATCAAAAAATGTCGCACCGCCCTATTCCGCACATCAACACGCTGAAATAACATGATAAATTCAGCCCCCACTCCGCGTGGCCTGGCCGGTTGATTGACAAACTGGGCTTGCGCCCCACATCACAGATCGCCATAGACGCAAGATATTTCTGCCCAAAGGTGTCCTTGATTATGCCCGTCGTTGTCGTCGAATCCCCAGCAAAAGCCAAAACCATCAACGCCTATTTAGGCAGTGATTACACGGTCTTGGCCTCGTATGGGCATGTGCGGGATTTGCCGGCTAAGAACGGTTCGGTCGATCCCGATCAAGATTTCGACATGCTGTGGGAAGTGGCAAGCGACAGCAAGAAACATGTCAAAGCGATTGCCGATGCGCTGGCCAAGGATAACGCGCTGATCCTGGCCACGGACCCCGACCGCGAAGGCGAGGCGATCAGCTGGCACCTGCAAGAGGCGTTGCTCAAGCGCAAGTCGATCAAGAAAGACACCCCCGTCAGCCGCGTGGTGTTCAACGCCATCACCAAGACCGCCGTCACCGAGGCGATGAAAAACCCCCGCGACGTGGATATGCCCCTGGTCGAGGCCTATCTGGCGCGGCGGGCCTTGGATTATCTGGTGGGGTTCAACCTGTCGCCGGTCTTGTGGCGCAAATTGCCCGGCGCCCGTTCGGCGGGGCGGGTGCAATCGGTGACCTTGCGCCTGATCGTTGAGCGCGAAATGGAGATCGAAGCCTTTCGTGCCCGCGAATACTGGAGCGTCAAAGCGCTGTTGCAATCGCCGCGCGGTCAAGAGTTCGAGGCCCGGCTGATCACTTTGGCCGGCAAGAAGCTGGATAAATTCGATATCGAAAACGCCACCCAGGCCGAAATGGCGGTTCAGGCGATTTCCTCGCGCGATTTGACCGTCGCCTCGGTCGAGGCCAAGCCAACCAGCCGCAACCCCTCGGCCCCGTTCATGACGTCGACCCTGCAACAAGAGGCCAGCCGCAAGTTTGGCATGGGCGCCCGCCAAACCATGAGCGCGGCCCAGCGCCTGTATGAGGCCGGGCACATTACCTATATGCGGACCGATGGCATCGACATGGCCCCCGAGGCGGTGGTTGCCGCGCGCGCGGCCATCAAGGACCGCTATGGCGCCGATTATGTTCCCGCCGAGGCCCGCGTTTACAAGAACAAGGCCAAGAACGCGCAAGAGGCGCATGAATGTATCCGCCCCACCGAGATGACCCGCGATGCGGCGCAACTGCGCATCACCGATGCCGATCAGCGCAAGCTTTATGACCTGATCTGGAAACGGACTTTGGCCTGTCAGATGGCCTCGGCCCGGATGGAGCGCACAACCGTCGACATCAGCAGCAAAGACGGTCAGGTGGCCCTGCGTGCCACCGGGCAGGTTGTGCTGTTTGATGGGTTCTTGAAGATCTATGAAGAGGGCCGCGACGATGTGGTGATTGATGACGATGACAAGCGTCTGCCACAGTTGGATCAAGGCGCGGCATTGACCAAGACCGCCGTGTTGCCTGAACAGCATTTCACCCAGCCCCCCGCCCGCTATACCGAAGCGACCTTGGTCAAGCGCATGGAGGAGCTGGGCATCGGGCGCCCGTCCACCTATGCCAGCATCGTCACCACGATTCAGGATCGCGAATATGTGCGCAAGGACAAGAACCGCCTGATCCCCGAGGACAAAGGGCGCCTTGTCACCGCCTTTTTGGAAAATTATTTCCGCAAATATGTGGGCTATGACTTTACCGCCGATCTTGAGGATCAGCTGGATCACGTCAGCGCCGGCGATGCCGATTACAAGGCTGTGCTGGGCCGATTTTGGCGCGATTTTTCTGCGGCGATTGCCGAAACCGCCGATTTGCGCATCGGCGAGGTTCTGGACAAGATCAACGAGGTGCTTGAGCCACATCTGTTCCCCCCCACCGAGGACGGAACCGATCCGCGCCAGTGCCCCAATTGCGGCCAAGGCCGGCTCAGCATGCGCACGGCGCGTTCGGGCGGGGCGTTTATCGGCTGCTCCAATTATCCCGAGTGCCGCTATACCCGCGCCTTTGGCCCCCCCGGCGAGGAAACAGACAACAAGATCGCCCCCGACGGCAAGCTGCTTGGCACCGATGACGGCGACGAAATCCGCGTGTTCAAGGGCCGTTTTGGCCCCTATGTCCAGCGCGGCCCCGTCACCGAAGACAACAAAAAACCGCCCCGGCAATCGGTGCCCAAAGACTGGCCCGCCGAAGAGCTGGAGCTGGACCGCGCCGTGCTGCTGCTGAGCCTGCCGCGCCAGATCGGCCCCCACCCCGAGGACGGCGTCATGGTCTGGTCCAATATCGGGCGATACGGTCCGTATCTGAAACATGCGGCCAGCACATCAGACCGCGGTGGCACCAATGCCAATCTGGAATCGCTGGACGAGGTCTTTACCGTTGGGATGAACCGCGCCGTGCAGTTGCTGGCGGAAAAAATTGCCAGCCGTGGCGGGCGCGGCGCCAAAACCCTGCGCGACCTAGGAGAGCACCCGGACGGCGGCCCGATCAGCATCATGGAAGGCAAATATGGCCCCTATGTGAAATGGGAGAAGGTCAATGCCACCTTGCCAAAGGACAGCGACCCCGAGGCCGTGACCATGGAAATGGCGCTTGAGCTGATTGCAGAAAAGGCCGCGCAAAAAGGCACACGCAAGAAAGCCGCCCCCAAGAAAAAGCCCGCCGCCAAAAAGAAAGCAGCCAGCAAAACAAAGGCCAGCTAGGCCCGGCATGGCGCAAGGGGCAGGAATTTGCCCTTTGCCTCTTTTTTGTGCTGCAACTGCATAGTATGCAGAGGCGCAAGCTGCGCGTGTCTTTTGGCCTGCGCGTCAATCGGGTGGGGATATGAACCTATGAAGAAAGTATATGCAACGGCCGCCGAGGCCCTGGACGGGGTCTTGTTCGACGGTATGCAGATCGCCTCGGGGGGGTTTGGTCTGTGCGGCATTCCTGAACTGCTGCTGGCGGCGATCCGGGATGCGGGCACCAAGGATCTGACCTTTGCGTCCAACAATGCCGGGGTTGATGATTTTGGCATCGGCATTTTGCTGCAAACCAAGCAGGTCAAAAAGATGATCAGCTCTTATGTCGGTGAAAATGCGGAATTCATGCGGCAATATCTAAGCGGAGAGCTTGAGCTGGAATTCAACCCGCAGGGCACGCTGGCCGAGCGGATGCGCTCAGGTGGGTGCGGCATTCCGGGGTTTTACACCAAAACCGGTGTTGGCACCGTCATCGCCGAGGGCAAAGAACACAAGGAATTCCCCACCGGCCCCGCGGGCCAGGAAGAAACCTATATCCTTGAACACGGTATCGTTGCGGATCTGTCGATCGTCAAAGCCTGGAAGGCCGATGCCACGGGCAATCTGGTGTTCCGCAAAACCGCGCGCAACTTCAATCCGCCTGCGGCGATGTGCGGCAAGATCTGTATCGCCGAGGTCGAGGAAATCGTGCCAACCGGCAGCCTGGATCCCGACAGCATTCACCTGCCCGGCATTTATGTGCATCGTCTGATTCAAGGCACACACGAAAAGCGGATCGAACAACGCACAGTAAGGAGCGCATAACATGTGGGATCGCAACCAAATGGCGGCGCGTGCCGCACAAGAGCTGGAAGATGGCTGGTATGTGAACCTTGGGATTGGCATCCCGACCCTTGTCAGCAATTACATTCCCGAAGGCGTCGAAGTTACCTTGCAATCCGAAAACGGGATGCTGGGCATGGGCCCGTTTCCCATCGAAGGCAGCGAAGATGCCGACCTGATCAACGCCGGCAAGCAAACCATCACCGAATTGCCGCAAACCGCCTATTTTGACAGCGCCCAAAGCTTTGGCATGATCCGTGGTGGCAAGATCGCCATGGCGATCCTTGGCGCGATGGAAGTGGCCGAAAACGGCGATCTGGCCAACTGGATGATTCCCGGTAAATTGGTCAAGGGCATGGGCGGCGCCATGGATCTGGTGGCCGGTGTCGGCCGCGTCGTGGTGGTCATGGACCACACCAACAAGCACGGCGACAGCAAGGTTTTGCGCGAATGCACCCTGCCGCTGACCGGCAAAGGGGTCGTGGACCGCATCATCACCAATCTGGGTGTTCTGGATGTGGTCGAGGGCGGTTTGAAAATCGTTGAATGCGCCGAAGGCGTCACCGAGGAAGACCTGCGCGCCGCAACCCAAGCGACCATCGTATAAGGGCCTGCGCCCGGATCTTTTCGATCCGGGCCGCCCCATGTCCGGGACATATTTCGCCACAATTCAGCCTGTTCAAAACGCGTGTGGCAGGCACACCGGCGGTAATTCCCCAGCATTTTCAACCGATTGAAAATTTTATCCAATTTGGCGCGGACAAGGGGCATTTGATGCGGCCTGCGCCAAATTCATGCCCGATTTCGGCGGCTTTATAGGGCCATACCACATCAGACAGACCGCTCAGCGTTCCTCTGATCACGGTAAGACCTATGAAACCCGTATTCCAAGGAGGGATCACCATGACCAAACTTTTCAAGACATTCCGCAACAATGAAGACGGCGCTGTAACAGTTGACTGGGTCGTTCTGACCGCCGCTGTCGTCGGCCTTGCCGTTGCCGCCTATACATCCATTCAGACCGGCGCGACCGGGCTGACAGCCAACACCGCCACCTTCCTGGATGGTCAAAACCCGAACTAAGACCCGCCCATTTGCATTGGGCAAGCACCGTCTGGAAACCAACGTTGCTTGCCCGCTACTCTTGCCTCAGGAAAATTTATGCGCTTGATCGTAAACAGATTTTTCAGATCTCAGGCCGGGGCAGTAACCGTCGATTGGGTGGTTTTATGCGCAGGGATCGTGGCGCTTGCCGTGGCTGTGGTAACGATGATGCAGACCGGCACCCTTTCGCTGACAGGCAATGTTGCGACGTTTTTAACCTCATTGAGTTTCTGAACCTCTTTTTAACCTCGCGGTCCTATGGTTTTGGAAACATCCGGGCAAAGGGGCCGCTATGCGCTTGATTTTCGGGCTTGTTCTTATCGTCGGCTTGGCGCTGGCGGGCGGCGCTGTTTATATGGCGCGCAACTATATCGGGCTGTATCAGACAGAATTGGCCAAGGAACGGGCGGCGCGCGCACCTGCGGTGGCGACGGTGCAGGTCTATGTGGCCAAACGCGCCCTTAAATATGGGGAACCCCTGACCCGCGCCGATGTCTATTTGGTCGAATGGCCCCAGGCCGCCCTGCCGGACGGGGTCTTTCAGGACGAGGCGGGCTTGTTCCCCCCAGACGCCCCTGGGCCGCGTCTGCTGCTGCGTCCGGTGGAACGAAATGAGGCGGTTCTGGCCGTCAAAGTCACCCAACCGGGTGAGGACGCGGGCCTGACCTCGCGGCTTGAGAGGGGCATGCGCGCCTTTGCCATCAAGGTCGATGTGGCCAGCGGGGTATCAGGGTTCCTGCGGCCGGGCGACAAGGTGGATGTGTATTGGACCGGCAAAGTAAACCACGGGGATGAGCGGAAAACCCGCGATGTCACCAAGTTGATCGAGGCGGCGGTGCTGTTGATCGCCATCGACCAAAGCGCCAGCGAAGTCGACAGCGCCACCATCGCCCGCACCGTGACTGTCGCGGTGCGCCCCGGACAGGTCGCCGCGTTGGCGCAGGCGCAATCCACCGGCAAGCTGTCGCTGTCTTTGGTCGGCACCGGCGATGACACCGTCGCCGCCGCGATTGAGGTGGATCAACGCAGCCTTTTGGGGCTGGAACATCCCCCCCAAGCGGCCCCCAAGGCCCGCAGCTGCTCTATCAAGACCAGGCGCGGCGGCGAAGTGAACGAGATCGCAATCCCCTGCCCCGACTAATCCGCTGCCCCGGCTGGCCGCGCCGTTAAGAAAGATTAACAACCACAACGTGTTGCAATATGATTACACACAACAATTAGATGAATATTTTCGTTGCCTGACCCGGCAAACTGGCGCAGCCTAGTCCCAATGGGGCGCAGACCCCGCATCCGAGGCACCATATGAAAGCGGGTCACATGACAGTTGATCACCTGCTCCGGGCCGTCTGTTTCGGCCTTGTTCTGACTTGTTCGCCCCAGATCCCGCCAGCGTTGGCACAGGGGGCGGCCGTTCGCGTTGTTGACAAAACCACTACAAGCGCGCTGTTCGTGCCCATGGGCCGCGCCTTGGTCGTGGAAAGCGACACCCCTTTTGCCGAGCTGAGCATCGCCGACCCCGCCGTGGCCGATATCTCGTCTCTGTCGGATCGCACGATCTATGTGCTGGGAAAATCGCCGGGGTTGACCACGCTGACATTGCTGGATGCCGGCGGCAAGTTGATCACAAATATCGACGTGCGCGTTGCCCCCGATATCACCGAATTCAAAGAGCGCCTTGAGCAAATCCTTCCCGGAGAGCCAATCGAAGTGCGCACCGCCAATGATGGCATCGTGCTGTCGGGCACCGTTTCAAGCAGTCAAAAGCTGCAACGCGCGCTGGATTTGGCCGAACGCTATGCCCCTGAAAAGGTTTCGAACCTGTTGGGCGTGGGCGGAATTCAACAGGTCATGCTGCAAGTTCGCTTTGCCGAGATGCAGCGCTCCGTTTCCAAATCGCTCAGCGCAAGCCTCAGCCTTGACGGCGGAATATTTGGCGGTGATCTGACGGTGAATGGCGGCTCTGGCACATTGAACACCGCCCCCGCAGTCGCCACCGCGCTGGCCGGCAATATCCCCAGCAGCAACAATAACGCCGGCGCCGTGGTGTTTGGATTGAACGCCGGATCCACCCAAATCAGCTTGCTGCTTGAGGCGCTTGAACAAAAAGGCGTTGTGCGCACCTTGGCCGAGCCGAACCTCGTGGCGCTGTCGGGCCAAGAGGCGAAATTCCTGGCCGGCGGCGAATACCCCGTGCCGGTGGCGCAAGAAAATGGCGTGGTCACGGTCAAGTTCAAACCCTTCGGGATTGAGCTGAACTTTATCCCGCGCGTCGTTGACGATGCCTTGGTCAATCTTGAAATGGGCGCGGCAGTTTCGGCGATTGATCCAACCAATGGATTGTCGTTGGACAATGGTTTCGCGATCTCGGCCTTCAGCCGCCGTGAAACCGCCACCACCGTCGAGATGCGCGATGGCGACAGCTTTGCGATTGCCGGGCTGTTGCAGGACGATTTCACCGACAGCGCATCGCAGCTGCCTTGGTTGGGCGATGTGCCGATCCTGGGCGCGTTGTTCCGCAGCGCCAATTATCAGCGCAGCCAGACCGAGCTGGTGATCATCATCACCGCGCATCTGGTGCGCCCAAACCGCGGCGCGGCCTTTGCCCTGCCCACCGACCGTATCGCCCCCCCGACCGAACGCGATCTGTTCTTGCTGGGGCAAACCAGCCGCAGCCAGGCACCGCTGCAAGGGGCCGCCGCCGAAATTGCCAAACAAGATTTCCAAGGATCATATGGCTATGTTTTGGATTAAATCATTTGCAGGTGTGCTGTTATCCGCCGGTTTGATGGGCTGTTCGTCTGCTGGCAAGGCCCCGATTTTGCTGCAATTGAATGCCGAGGCAGGCGCCGTGATCGCAGACAAGGATTTTGGCCGCAGCCTGCGCCAGAACACCGGGGTATTGACCTCGGACCCGGCGTTTCAGATCGCCCTGACCCATCGCTTTGCCGCCGAGGTGCCCAGCACCATCACCTTTGACTTTAACAGCGCCGTGCTGGATCAAACCGCCCGCAAGGCCCTGACCCAGCAGGCCGATTGGATCGGCCAATTTCCCGAAGTGACCTTCCGGGTGTATGGGCACACCGATGCCGTTGGCTCTGACGCCTATAACCAGCGTCTGGGGCTGCGCCGCGCCAAGGCCGCCGTCAGCTTTTTGATCGCCCAGGGCATAGACGCCAACCGGCTTGAGGCCGTGGCCTCGTTTGGGGAAACCCAACCTGTGGTGCCGACCCCTGGCAAGGAACGGCGCAACCGGCGCACCGTGACCGAGGTTCTGGGCCTTGTGCCCGATCATCCCAATGTTCTGGATGGAAAATACGCCCAGATTATCTATCGCGACTATGTGGCCAGCGCCATCGCGCCTTCGGGATTGACCGGGATCACCCAGCAAAGCGAAGCCCAGAACGAATAGGCCGCATTCGACGGGTTGGCCGCGCTTGCGCACCGGTTTCGCCGCATTCTTGCCTGATTTACCCGCCACCTTCCTTGGACTGGGAAAACACGCGGCCGGACGCCGGGTGTGGGTGCAACAATCTGTTATCGGGCCCCTTGTGGCCCTGAACCAATTGCCGCGCCCTTGGGAACAAAGGATCGCGGCCATGGACGCGCATGAACAACAGCCGAAGATGGTCGCCTGCGCGGTAAGCCGCGATTTGACCTGTTTCGATCTGTTGATTTCCGAGCTGGGCGACACGCTTGGCCCGCGATGGTGTGATGTGGATTTTGGCGGCGCAATTGATTTCCTGGCCTCGGACAGGGCCGAAGGCATTGCGTTCATTGCCCTGACCATCGACGCCAAAGACGAAGACCACCTGTTATTGCTGGGCAATATCATTGCCAAAGCCAAAGCGCGCCAAATCAAGGTGATGCTGATCGCCGATGATGTGTCACCGGCGGCGCTGCATTGCCTTTTGCGCATGGGGGCGGATGAATTTGTCCCCTATCCCCTGCCACAAGGCGAGCTGGAGCAGGCCATCATCCGTATGCGCCGCCCGGCTGAGCCGGCGCCAAAGGCGGCCACCGCCCCCGCCAAGCAGGGCGCCATCATCGCGGTGCAGGGGCTGGCGGGTGGCACAGGCGCCACCACCTTGGCGGTCAATCTGGCGTGGGAGCTGGCCCAGACCAAGGACATGCGCGTTTGCCTGATGGATTTTGACCTGCAATTTGGCGCAGTCGCGACCTATTTGGATCTTGAGCGCCCCGAGGCCGTCTATGAGACGTTGGTCGACACCGCCACCATGGATGACGAAAGCTTTCGACAATCGTTGCTTTGCTATCAATCGCGCCTTGAGGTGTTGACCGCACCGCGCGACATGCTGCCGCTTGATCTGATTGGCCCCGAAGACATCGAGCGCCTGACCGATATGGCGCGCAGACATTTCGATTTTGTCGTCATCGACATGCCGTCGACGGTGGTGCAGTGGTCGGAAACGGTGCTGACGCGGGCGGATATTTATCTGGCGACACTGGGGATCGACATGCGCTCTGCGCAAAATGCCTTGCGCTTTCGACGGGCCCTTCAGGCCGAAGAGCTGCCGGCTGACAAGCTGCGCTATGTGATCAACCGCGCGCCCAGTTTTACCGATCTGTCCGGCAAGGCGCGGACCAAGCGCATGGCCGAAACCTTGGGCATTTCACTGGATGTCATGCTGCCCGAGGGCGGCAAACAGGTCATGCAAAGCACCGATCATGGGCTGCCGCTGGCGGAATGCGCCAAGAAATGCCCGCTTCGAAAAGAAATCGCCAAGCTGGCCGCTTCGATCGTCGAAGTGGCGCGTCAGGAAGGATAACGATGTTTTCACGCTATAAAAAACCTGCCGCCCCGGCGCCAAGCCAGATCGCCCCGGCCCAGGCCAAACCCGCCGCCCCTGTCGCCCCGGCGCCTGACAAGGACAAAAAACGCAAGGAGCGGCTGAGCGAGATCAAGCTTGATGTGCACCGGGTCTTGCTTGACAATTTGAACCTTGCCGCCCTTGAACACGCCAGCGAACAGGATCTGCGCACCGAAATCAGCGCCATTTGCAGCGAATACCTGACCGAACAGAACATCGCCTTGAACCGGGATGACCGCAGCGCGCTGAACACCGAACTTTATGATGAGGTCACAGGCCTGGGCCCGCTTGAGGCGTTGCTTCAGGATGACACGGTCAACGACATTCTGGTGAACGGCCCCCAGCAGATCATCGTGGAACGCGCCGGCAAGCTTGAGCTGACCGACATCACCTTTAAGGATGAACGCCACCTTTTGCGGATCATCGACAAAATTGTCAGCGCGGTTGGCCGCCGGGTCGATGAAAGCAACCCCTATGTCGATGCCCGCCTCAAGGATGGCTCGCGATTCAATGCGATGGTGCCGCCGGTGGCGGTGGATGGGTCTTTGGTGTCGATCCGCAAGTTCAAGAAGGACAAGCTTGGCATCAAGGATCTGGTCGAATTTGGCGCCTTCAGCCCCGAAATGGCCGCCTATCTTGAGGCCGCCGTGGCGACGCGGCTGAATGTGATCGTTTCAGGGGGCACCGGGTCAGGCAAGACCACGACGCTGAACGCCCTGTCGTCGTTCATCGACAACGCCGAGCGCATTCTAACCATCGAAGACACCGCCGAATTGCAACTGCAACAAACCCATGTGGGCCGCATGGAAAGCCGCCCGCCCAACGTCGAGGGCAAGGGCGAAGTCAGCCAGCGCGATTGCCTGAAAAACGCCCTGCGGATGCGGCCCGATCGGATCATTGTCGGGGAAACCCGCGGCGAAGAGGTGATTGACATGCTTCAGGCCATGAACACCGGCCATGACGGATCCATGACCACGATCCACGCCAATTCCGCCCGCGATGGCATCAGCCGCCTTGAAAACATGATCGCCATGGCGGGCATTGAGATGCCTCTCAAGGCGATGCGCTCGCAGATCTCTTCGGCGGTGAACCTGATTGTTCAGGCCTCGCGGCTTCAGGATGGATCGCGGCGGATGGTGTCCATTACCGAAGTCACCGGAATGGAGGGCGAGGTGATCTCGATGCAGGAAATCTTTCGCTATGAACGCACCGGGCTGACCCCCGGTAACAAGATCATCGGCCATTTCACCGCCACCGGCGTGCGCAGCCACTATGCCGAACGCTTCAAGATGTGGGGCTATGACCTGCCGCCGTCTATCTATGAACCCAGCCAGAAAGGGGCCTTGGGATGAACCCCGAACTGATCATCTATGCGTTGGTATTTGGCGGGGTCTTCGCCCTTGTCGAAGGGTTATATCTGGCGGTTTTCGGCAATTCCATCCGGCTTAGCAGCCGGGTGAACCGGCGTCTGGCCCTGTTGGACAAAGGCGCCGAGCGCAAAGAAGTCATGGAAACCCTGCGCAAGGAAATGCACCAACATATGAGGGCGCGCGCTGTCCCGCTTTATGCGCTGCTCGCGGAAAAGGCGCAAAAGGGCGCCATCGCCTTCAGCCCGGCGCAGCTGATCTTGATCATGGTGGTTTTATCGGGCCTGTCCTTCATCGGTCTGACCCTTGGCACCCAAAGCGGGCTTGGGGTGCGGCTGGCGCTGGGGGCGGCGATGGGCATCGGCGGCGTATATTTCTGGGTGGCCACCAAGGCGTCAAAACGCATGGCGATGATCGAAGAACAGCTGCCCGACGCGGTCGAGCTGATGGTGCGGTCATTGCGCGTTGGGCATCCGTTTTCATCGGCCATTCAGATCGTCGCAAAAGAGGTCCAAGACCCATTGGCCACCGAATTCGGCATGATCGCAGACGAAAGCGCCTATGGCCGGGATGTGGGCGATGCGCTCAAGGAAATGGCCGACCGGCTGGATATGCAAGATCTGCGGTTTCTGGCCGTGGCTGTCACGATTCAGCAGCAATCGGGCGGCAACTTGGCGGAAATTCTTGCCGGGTTGGCCAAGGTCATTCGCGCCCGATTTCGTCTGTTCCGCCGTGTCAAGGCCATCACAGCCGAGGCCAAGTGGTCCGGAAAGTTCCTGTCGGCCTTCCCTGTCGTTGCGTTGATCGTGATCAATGTCGGCGATCCGCATTACTATGACGAGGTGCGCGATCACGCGCTGTTCATCCCCGCCTGTTTCGCCGTCGGAATATTCTTGTCGCTGAACCTGTTTGTGATGCGGGTGTTGACCAATATAAAAGTTTGAAAGGCCCGCCATGACTGCCAGTGAACTGACCCAAATTCTTGGCCCCTTTGGCCCGGTGATCGTCATGGGCGTGCTGGGCGTCGTTGCCATTCTGGCGGCGACGCTGATGCTTTGGTCGCGCCCGGCCGATCCGATGGACAAGCTGGCCGCCCAAATCAAGGCCCCGCGCAGCGATCACAGCCCGCAGGCCCTGCGCCAGAAGGACCGGAACGAACAGCTGCAAAAATTCGCCAGCTTTTTGGAACCACAAGACATCGCCGAGCTGAGCAAAAAGCAAATGCAGCTGCGCCAAGCCGGATACCAAAGCAAAGATGCCGTGCGGATGTTTCATTTTGCGCAATTTGCCCTTGGTCTGGCCGGGCTGGGGCTGGCGCTGATCTATCTTTATGGGCTGGGGGCGGCCGCCGGGCTGACCACGCAAAAGGCGATGATTTACACCATTATTCCCGGTGGCATCGGATATTACCTGCCAACCTATTGGATCACCCGCCGGATTGCCGCCCGCCAAGACGAAATCACCAGCGGCTTTCCCGATGCGTTGGACATGATGTTGGTCTGCGTCGAGGCCGGGCAATCGCTAGACCAATGTATCGTCCGTGTGGGGCGCGAGCTGCGGGCCTCGTATCCTGCCTTGGCCCATGAATTCCAGATTGTCGCCCACGAGATGAAGGCCGGCAAGGACAAGATCACCGTTCTGAACGATATGGGGGCGCGCTGCGGGGTGCAGGATGTGTCCTCCTTTGTTACGGTTTTGGTGCAATCGGCCAGCTTTGGCACCTCGATCGCGGATGCGCTGCGGGTTTATGCCGGTGAAATGCGCGACAAACGGGTGATGCGCGCCGAAGAGGCGGCGAACAAGCTGCCCACCAAGATGACGCTGGCCACGATGATGCTGACGGTTCCGCCCCTGTTGATTATTCTGGTCGGCCCGTCGGTTCATGGCATCACACAGCTGGGCAACATGGGACAATAGCCTGCCGCCCGCGCTTCTTTCTCGCCAAACCGGTAAAAATGCGCCACACTCCAAAGTTACAAAGATCGTGCAGAAAGATATTCACCCCATGCAAGCGCCCCTTCCGATCCTGATCACCTGTCTGGCGTTTCTGACCGCCTGCACCCCCGCCCCGCGCCACGACAGCGCCCCGGAAACCTTGAACGATATCAATGTCATCGACGCGGTCGATCTGAATGCGGTCATGCTGAACGCCGCCGACCCGAATGAGGCGGTGACCTATTTCGCCCGCGCATCAACCAGCCGGCCCGAGCGCTTGGATTTGCGCCGCGGCCATGCCCTTTCGCTTAGCCGGGCCAAGCGCTTTGCCGAAGCCACCCCCGTTTGGGCGCGCGTCAACGCCCACCCCGCCGCCGCCGCCCAAGACCGGCTGAATTGGACCGACAGCCTGATCCGCAGCGGCGATTGGGTGCAGGCCAAGGCGGTTTTTGCCAAGGTGCCGCAATCTGATCAAAGCTTTGCGCGCTTTCGTCTGGCCGCCATCTTGGCCGATCACAGTCAAGACTGGCCAGAGGCCGACGGCTTTTATGAAAAGGCCGCCGCGCTTACCCCAACGCCCGCCGGGATTTTCAACAACTGGGGCTATTCCAAACTAACCCGCCGCGATTTCCCCGAGGCCCAGCGTCTGTTCACCCAAGCCATACGCCTTGATCCCGATCTGTTTACCGCCAAGAACAACCTTGCCTTGGCGCGCGGCGCGCAGGGCCAGTATTCGCTGCCGGTGATCCCCATGACCCAGACCGAGCGGGCGCAGCTGTTGCACACGCTGGCGCTGGCGGCGATCAAACGCGGCGACGTCGAAACCGGCAAGGCGCTGCTCTTGCAGGCCATCGAAAGCCATCCGCGCCATTTTGACGCCGCGGTGCAATCCCTGCGCGCCCTCGAAGCCGGCGCAGCAAGCGGTTGAGAACCATTGGAAATCGCCGCTGATACCGCCCGAATTTTTTTGCCCCTGGTCCTGCCGGTCTGTCTTTGGGTGATCTATACTGATCTATCCGCCATGCGGATCAGCAATGGCGCGGTGGGGCTGTTGGTGATTGGTTTTTTCGGGCTGGGGCTGTGGGTTTTGACCGGAGATGTTCTGGCGGCGCGTGCCGTGCAATTTGCCGTGGTTTTGCTGCTGTGCTTTGGCTTGTTCGCGCTGAACACCATGGGCGCCGGCGACGCCAAGTTCATCGCCGCCGCCGCACCCTATGTGCATCCGGGGGATCTGCGTTTGGCGATTGCGCTGTTTGCGGCCATTTTGCTGGCCGCCGTGGCGGCGCATCGCCTGGCGCGCCACAGCGCCCTGCACCGCCTTGCCCCCCATTGGCAAAGCTGGCAATCGGGCAAACGCTTTCCTATGGGGTTTGCCCTGGGCGCCGGCCTTGCCGCTTATCTTGTGCTGGGCGCCCTGTTTGGTCGCTAGGTCGCGCCAGGTTTTGCGGTTTTTTAAGGTTGATGGGCCAAGTTGAACAAAATCTGTTCAGCCAAGGTGCCGCCAATGACCCTGCAAGCCCCCCTGCCCTTTTCCCCGCCGCCTCCGCAACGCCAAGCCGACCTTGGCCTGCCACCTGTCATGATCCAGGGCATCTTGCTGAAAACCATGTTCCGCAAAAATATCGACTTGGTCAGCGACCTTGCTGCGGCGCTGTGCCTGCCCATCCCCATCACACAAGAGCTGATGGATCAGGCCCGCAGCCAACGTTTGGCTGAGGCCACGGGCACCCTCAGCCCCACCAGCGGCAATGAAATGGGCTATCAGCTAACCGATACAGGCAAGGCACGCGCCCAGGATGCGTTGGCACAGTCGGAATATTTCGGCGCTATGCCGGTGCCGCTGCCGGTCTATCGCGAACAGGTTGCCCGCCAATCCGTGCGGAAACTGCAAATCACCCGCGACCACCTCAGCCGCGCCATGGGCCATCTGGTGCTTCCCGACAGCCTGCTCGGACAGCTTGGCCCGGCGGTATCGGCGGGGCGTTCAATCCTGATGTATGGCCCGCCCGGAAACGGAAAATCAAGTATTTCCAACGGAATACGCGACGCCCTTGGCGATCATATCTATGTGCCGCGGGCGTTGGAATATGCCGGACAGGTGATCACCCTTTACGATCCGATTGTACACAGCGCCGTGCCCGCTCCGCAACAAGATCCCACCGCCCTGCGCCGGCCGCGCAGCTTTGATCGCCGCTATGTTCTGTGCCGCCGCCCCACCGTCATCACCGGAGGAGAGCTCTCTCTCGCGATGCTCGATCTGGTCTATAACCCGACCGCGCGCACCTATCAGGCGCCGCTTCAGCTCAAGTCAACCGGCGGGGTGTTCATCGTTGACGATCTGGGCCGCCAGGCCGATCCCCCCCAAGCCCTGATAAACCGCTGGATCGTCCCCCTGGAAGAAGGCAAAGATATCCTTGCCCTGCAATCGGGCGAAAAATTCGAAGTGCCCTTCGACACCTTGGTGATCTTCTCGACCAATTTTCACCCCAATGAAATCTTTGACCAAGCCGCGTTGCGTCGGATCTTTTTCAAGATCAAAGTGGATGGACCGGATCGGGCGAATTTTATGAAAATCTTTGCCATCGTGGCAAAAAGCCGCAATATAGCGCTTGATGAACCCGCCGTCGCGCATCTTCTTGATCAAAAATACCCGTCGATAGACAACACCTTTGCCAATTATCAACCGGTATTCCTGATCGACCAGATATGCGCCATCTGCGATTTTGAGGGGCTGCCACATCACATGACACCCGACCTTATTGACCGCGCCTGGGACAACCTGTTTGTCCAGGACGAAGCCATCACCAGATGATCGGCCTTGCCGGATGTGGCCGCATGGGCGCCCCGATGTTGGCGGCCCTTTGCGCCAACGGCTTCCCGGCCAAGGGCTTCGATCTGCGCGCTGATGTCGACGTCCCGCCCCAACATTTTGAACCCAGCGCCGCACGCTTTGCCGCTGAAATCACGACGCTTTTCACCGTGGTGCGCGATATCGGCGAAACCGAGGCGCTGCTTTTCGATCAACAAAACCTCGCCCAGGCCCCACAGCTGACGCGCCTGGTGATCTGCTCGACCCTATCGCCGCGCTATGTCAGGGACTTGCCGGACAGAATGCCCCCGCATATCACCTTGATTGACGCGCCGATGTCCGGCGCCCAAATCGCAGCCCAAAACGCCAGCCTGTCATTTATGCTTGGCGGCTCAACAACCGAAATCAACGCCCTCATGCCCTTGCTGCGTGCCATGGGCCAGTATTTTCACCACATGGGCCCCTTTGGCGCCGGCATGCAGGCCAAGGTGCTCAACAACCTGCTGGCCGCCTCCAACACCGCCATGACCCGGCTGGTCCTCGACTGGGCCAAGACCAGCGGGCTTGATCCCGACAAACTCCTGGCGCTGATCGCCACGTCCTCGGGGCAGAACTGGCTGGCTTCGGGCTTCGATCAAATCGAATTTGCCAAGGACGGTCATGCCCCCGGCAACACCATCGAAATCTTGATCAAAGATGTCAAAAGCGCGCTGGACGCCGCCCCCGAAAACCATCCGCTTCCGCGCGCCATCATCGACTGTCTCAGCGCCCTGCGCCCCTACAGCGATCACTAAACCTGTTTCTTTTGTTTTCAAATATCCCAGGGGTCTGGGGGCTGGCCCCCAGGTCCTTGGCCTGCGCCTCAGCGCACGGGGGCCTTGGCGCCCTTCCCCAAGCCCACGCAAAAAGGCCCGCCCCCAAGGAACAGGCCCTTTATTCCCCGTCTCATCCGCGATGCTTCAGGCGGTCAGACCCTCGGGTTCGTCCAAGCCGCTGGCCCGGCAACAGGCGGTCAGGGTATTGGCCAGCAGGCAGGCGATGGTCATCGGCCCGACACCGCCCGGCACCGGGGTGATCGCCCCTGCGACGGCGGCGCAGCTGTCAAAATCGACATCGCCCACCAGGCGCGTCTTGCCCTCGCCCTTTTCCGGCGCGTCCAGCCGGTTGATGCCCACGTCAATCACCGTGGCGCCAGGTTTGATCCAATCACCGGGCACCATTTCCGGCCGGCCCACGGCGGCCACGACGATATCAGCGCCGCGCACCACTTGGGCCAAATCCTTGGTTCGGCTGTGGGCAATCGTCACGGTGCAGCTGTCCCCCAGCAACAATTGCGCCATCGGCTTGCCGACGATATTCGACCGCCCGATCACCACCGCATTCATGCCCGACAGCGATCCGTGATAATCGCGCAGCATCATCAGACACCCAAGCGGGGTGCAGGGCACCATGCTTTTCTGACCGGTTCCCAACAATCCGACGTTGGAAATATGGAACCCATCCACGTCTTTGGCCGGGTCAATGGAATTGATCACCAGATCCTCGTCCAGATGACCGGGCAACGGCAGCTGCACCAGAATGCCGTGGATCTCGGGATCGGCGTTCAACTGCGCGATCACCGCCAAAAGATCGGCCTCGGATGTATCGGCCTCCAGCTTGTGCTCAACGGACTTCATGCCGACTTCGACGGTCTGCTTGCCTTTTGAGCGCACATAGACCTGGCTGGCAGGATCTTCGCCCACCAAAACCACCGCCAATCCTGGTGTGATGCCGTGATCGGCTTTCAACCGGGTGACATGGGCGGCCACCTGCCCCCGCACGCGGGCGGCAAATTCTTTTCCATCAATCAGTGTCGCTGTCATCTTTCCACCTCAGATAAAGGATCGCGGCCCCAGTGCCACAACGCAGAACGGCGCGGATCCCCCGCGCCGTTCCTAAGTGTGCCCTAGAACAGGCCTTCGACATTGCCTTCGCTGTTCAGCTTGATGTTCTCGGCGGATGGCACCCGCGGCAAGCCCGGCATCGTCATGATTTCACCGCAGATCGCCACGATAAAGCCAGCGCCCGCGCTCAGCCGCACTTCGCGGACCGGCACACCAAAGCCCGTGGGCGCGCCGCGGCGCTCGGGGTCGGTGGTAAAGCTGTATTGCGTCTTGGCCATACAGACCGGCAAATGCCCATAGCCCTGGGCCTCCCAATCGCGCAACTGGGTGCGGATTTTTTGATCGGCCAGCACCTCATCGGCGCGATAGATGCGCTTGGCGATGGTGTCGATTTTGTCAAACAGGCCCATCTCATCGGGATAGATCGGCGCGAAATTGGCGCTGTCGGCATCGGCGATTTCTGCGACGCGGGTGGCCAAATCCGCAGATCCTTCCGACCCCAGTTCCCAGTGGCGCGACAAGATTGCCTCGGATCCTTGCGCCGCGACATAATCCTTGACCGCTTGGACCTCGGCGTCGGTATCGGTGACAAAATGGTTGATGGCAACGACAACCGGCACACCAAAGCTTTTGATGTTTTCGATATGGCGCCCCAGGTTCGGACAGCCCTTCAGAACCGCCGCAACATTTTCCTGACCCAGATCGGCCTTGGCCACGCCGCCGTTCATCTTCATCGCGCGCACCGTGGCAACGATCACCACACAAGACGGCGCCAAGCCAGCCTTGCGGCACTTGATGTTCAGGAACTTCTCGGCGCCCAAATCGGCGCCAAAGCCGGCCTCGGTCACGACATAATCCGCCAGCTTCAGCGCAGTGGTTGTCGCAATCACCGAATTGCAGCCATGGGCGATATTGGCAAACGGGCCACCATGCACAAAGGCCGGGTTGTTTTCCAGCGTCTGCACCAGGTTCGGCTGCATCGCATCTTTCAGCAGAACGGTCATCGCGCCATCGGCCTTGATATCGCGGGCAAAAACCGGGCTGCGGTCACGGCGGTAGGCCACGATCATGTCGCCCAGACGCTTTTGCAGATCCTCAAGGTTCTTGGCCAAGCACAAGATCGCCATGACCTCTGAGGCCACGGTGATGTCAAAGCCGGCCTCGCGGGGGAAGCCGTTCGATACGCCGCCCAAGCTGGCGGTGATCTGGCGCAGCGCGCGATCGTTCATGTCAACGACCCGGCGCCAGACAACGCGGCGGGTGTCGATTTCCAGCTCGTTGCCCCAATAAATGTGGTTGTCGATCATCGCCGACAGCAGGTTGTGCGCCGAGGTGATCGCGTGGAAATCCCCGGTAAAGTGCAGGTTCATTTCCTCCATCGGAACCACCTGCGCATAGCCGCCCCCGGCCGCGCCGCCCTTCATGCCAAAGTTTGGCCCAAGGCTGGCTTCGCGAATACAAACGGCGGCGTTTTTGCCGATGCGGTTCAGACCATCGCCCAAACCAACCGTCGTTGTTGTCTTGCCCTCGCCCGCAGGGGTGGGGTTGATGGCCGTCACCAGAATCAGCTTGCCGTCTTGCCGATCTTGCACCGAATTGATGAAATCCTGGCTGACTTTGGCTTTGTCATGGCCATAGGGCAGCAAATCATCGCTGGAAATCCCCAGCTTGGCGCCGATCTCCTGAATCGGCAGTTTTGACGCTTCGCGCGCGATCTCAATGTCGGTTTTAAAAGCCATGAATGTGTTCCTTTGCGTGCCCTGCCGGGCGGTGTTTCTTGGCTAGGTATATAGGCGCTTGGCTGAGACAAAAGGGCGCATTTCCGACATTTCCGCATCTTGATGCGTCCAAGGTTTGCCTTGGGGAAACTTTTTGTGACCTTTCGGAAATCCGATCCGCGTGGCGCGGGCCGGGATCGGCCTAGGTCGCGGCGACAAAGGCGCGGTCTTGGTGCGGCCAGCGCGGCTGATCGGGGATATGCAGGCTGAACTGCGCGCCAAGCGCGATTTCCCCCTCGCGTTCGACCCATGCCGTCACGCCGCGCCGCCCTTCGGCGGCCGGTTTGAATTTGGGACCAAACCCCGGCGCATCTTTTTCAATTTCACGGCCCGGAAAAATACAGGGGCGGTTTTGCATGTCGAACGTGATCGCAGCACCGCTGTCAAACACCAGCCGCGAAGACGGCGGCACCAGCGAAAAATCCGGAATGCCCCGGATCACCATTGACGCCCCCAGCCAGGCGGGCTGGATCTGCGGCATTCCCATATCGGCGGCGATCTGCTCCAGCTCTTCTTGCGCCACAACCGACAATTGCCGAACGTTGCGAATGGCGGTGCCCTTGGGATATTGCTGTGTCATCCGGCTACAGGATGCGCGTGTCAGCCCGCCGTGACATTCCCCGGCGATCCCCTCAAACGTCAGCTGCGCCGCTTGGATCGGGCGCGCGCGCAGGGTCTGTGTGCTGTCTGAAACCACCCCCAACCAAACCAACTGGCCGGTGAATACTGTTTTTCTAAGCGCGGGCATCGCGGCCTCCTGGATCAATATTTCAGGGCAGTTTGCACAAAAAACGCGCAACCCCAAGCCGGAAATTGCGCGTTTTTCTTTTGGATTTGACCGGAAGGTTACGCCTGTGGCTCTGGCTCCAACCCGCCATCGGCGGGGGGCAGTTTCTTGCCCTTGGCTTTGGGGATCGCGGTGACGCCCGCCGGGCCGCTGCCTTTGGTGTCATCATCGCCTTCGGGGGCGACGGGGGGCTCTCCGTTCATGACGCGTTTGATTTCGTCGCCGGTCAGGGTTTCATATTCCAAAAGCCCCTGCGCCAGACGTTCAAATTCGGTCTCGTGCTCTTTCAGGATCTCAAGCGCGCGGTCATAGCCGTCTTGGATGAACTTGCGCACTTCGGCTTCGACCAGTTCCTTGGTATTGGCCGACACCGAGAACCCGGCCGTATTCCCAGAATACCCTTCTGCCGCCTCGGCATAGTCGATATTTCCAACCTTATCCGACATACCCCAACGCAGCACCATCGCCCGCGCAAGGGCCGAGGCCTGCTGAATATCACCCGCCGGGCCATTCGAAACAGCATCGGGGCCGTATTTGAAAATCTCGGCCGCCTTGCCGGCCATGGTCATGGCCAGACGCTGATGGCATTCGTCCTTGAACATGTTCAGACGGTCCATTTCCGGCAGGCTCATCACCATGCCCAGGGCGCCGCCACGCGGGATGATCGTTGCCTTATACACCGGGTCGCATTTCGGCAGCATCATCCCCACCAGCGCGTGCCCCGATTCGTGATAGGCGGTCATTTCCTTTTGCGCCGGCGTCATCACCATGGACCGCCGCTCGGCGCCCATCATGATCTTGTCTTTGGCTTGCTCAAAATCAACCATGGCGACGAAACGGCGGCCAATGCGCGCCGCGCCCAGGGCCGCCTCATTGACAAGGTTGGCCAGATCCGCACCGGAAAATCCGGGGGTGCCGCGCGCAATGATCCGCAGATCCACGTCCGGCCCCAGCGGCGTCTTGCGGGCATGCACGCCCAGTATCTTTTCGCGGCCCTTGATGTCAGGGTTGCCGACCGTCACCTGCCGGTCAAAACGGCCCGGACGCAGCAACGCCGGGTCCAGCACATCCTTGCGGTTGGTCGCCGCGATGATGATCACCCCTTCGTTGGATTCAAAGCCATCCATTTCAACCAACAGCTGGTTCAGCGTCTGTTCCCGTTCGTCATTCCCGCCGCCGTAACCGGCGCCGCGATGGCGCCCCACCGCGTCAATCTCGTCGATAAAGACGATGCAGGGCGCGTTTTTCTTGGCCTGCTCGAACATATCGCGCACCCGGCTGGCCCCGACGCCCACGAACATTTCGACAAAATCGGACCCCGAAATGGTAAAGAACGGCACGCCGGCCTCGCCCGCGATGGCGCGGGCCAGCAATGTCTTACCGGTTCCCGGAGGTCCCTCAAGCAAGGCCCCCTTGGGAATTTTCCCGCCCAGGCGGCTGAACTTTTGCGGGTTGCGCAGAAATTCGACGATCTCTTCCAGCTCTTCCTTGGCTTCGTCGATCCCGGCCACATCGTCAAAGGTGACGCGGCCATGCTTTTCCGTCAGCATCTTGGCCTTGGATTTACCAAAGCCCATGGCCCCGCCTTTTCCGCCCCCCTGCATCCGGTTCATGAAATAAACCCACACCCCGATCAACAGCAAGAACGGCAGCAAAGACATCAAGAATGTCTGAAACCCTGATTGGGCCTGCTGCTCGGCCCGGACCGAAATGTTGTTGTCGATCAAAAGCTTGGTGATCTCGGCATCCTCGGGCTTGATCGCGACGTAATCGGTGCCATCCGCCTGGCGAAAGCGCACCTGCTCTCCGTCCAGGGTGACATTGCTGATTTTTCCGCTTTCGACGGCGTTCACGAATTCTGAATAGCTGATCTCGCGGCTTTGCATACTGCCGCCCGAGCCGCTGAACAGGTTGAACAAGGCCAGGACCAATAAAAACAATACGACCCAAAAGGCGATGTTGCGTGCGTTGCCCAAGGCAATTCTCCTAACTTATGCGCGGGGTTCGCGCCTCGGGCGTAAGATAAACACTGCGCGCGCAGGTTCAATGCGATAATAACGCATTAATAACTTGATCTTTGCCTGGCGCCAAAGTGACGCGCCAGCCATTGGCCGCACCGGCAAAGGGCGCGGCGACCAAATTACCGTCTTTCCAAATTGCCGGCGACGACAGCAACACCTTGTAAGGACGGCCCAAATACCGCCACTCGGGGCATTCTTGCAAACCTTGCGCCCCCAATGGCGCCACCACACAGCCGGCCTCTGGCCCCTCGATATCCCAGCGATTGTCCCAGCGCCCGGCCGTCAGCTTTTTTTCAGGTGGCGCGGCCTTCAGCTCTCGGAACAGCCAAAGCGCACCTTTGGCCGGGTGCAGATGGCACCCCTCAAGCGTCGCATCGCGCCCCAGACGCGCCGCGTTCAGTGCCCCGCCCACAGCGCTGTGGCGTGGCGGATAGCCATCGCCATTGATCCAAGCCACCGCCCGTGTCAGCAACCGCCGCAGAATTTCCGGCGGCAGCACATCCAAGGCTGAACGATCAATCACCAGGGCCCCCGCGTCGACCCGGCCAAACCGCTGCAAGGCCTCGTTGGTTTGCGCCCCCAGGGCATCACGCGCGCCGCGCATATTGCGGGCAATCGTCGACAGACCTGCGGGGGTGATGCCCAGCGGCTCAAGCTGGCCAAGCGCCGCGCGCATCCGCACGCGTTCAAATTTGGGGTCTATGTTCGACGGATCTTCGATCCAGCTGATCTTCCCGCGCTCCAGATAAATCCGCAGCGCCGCGCGGCTGGCCTGAAGCAACGGCCGCAGCCAGATCATCCCATCGCGCGCGGTTTGTTCCTGCATCGCGCTCAGCCCATCCACCCCTGCGCTGCGCGCCAGGCGCATCAACACCGTTTCGGCCTGATCTTCCAACGTATGTCCCAGCGCCACGGCCTCAAGCCGCTGCGCCGTGGCCCAATCCCCAATCAACCGATACCGCGCACGCCGCGCCTGATCTTGCAGATTGCCCTGCCCCGACCAGCCATCCCAGCGCAGCGTCTGATGGGCAATCCCCAGACTTGCACAGATGTCCGCGACAAAGGCGGCCTCATCCGCAGCGGCGGCGCGCAAGCCGTGATCCACCGTCACCGCCTGAAGAACAACGTTCTGCGCCTTGGCCCAGGACCGCATCAAATGCAAAAGCGCGACAGAATCGCCGCCCCCCGAAACGGCCACCCCAAGCCGGCGAAATCCCTGCGCATCCAGCGCATCGCTGATCAAACCAGGAAGCCAGTCTCGGGCCACGGGTCAGTTGCAACCAAATGTTTGCATCTGTTCTTGGGCCAACCCGGCGCTGGGCGATTGCGCAAACCGCAAGCCCACCTCGCCCAGGGTCACACAGGCTTCCTCCATCTGCCCCAGGCTGCCCAGAGACCGGCCCAGCAAAAACAGTGCCTGCGGGGCGGTGTCCCCCGTCTGGTCCAACTTAAAGCTGGCCAGATAGGCGCGCGCCGCCTCGCGGGTGTCGCCCAGTTTCTCAAGCGCCTCACCGCGCCCCAGATCCGCCGCCGCCGCCAATGGCCCACCGGGATAGGTCTGATTGAATTGCGCGAACTGCTTGGCCGCCTGGCCATAATCGCCCGCCTGCAATGTGGTTTCTGCACGGGCGAAATCGCTTTGCTCTCCCACGGCCAGGGTCACATCAGACGCTGTGGCGGGCGGCAATGGCGCCGCCCCCGGCAACGCCCCGCCCAGCGTGGTGGTTTCCCCCAACTGGCCCAGATCACCGCCTTCCAGCTCAACCAGACGAAACTCCAGATCGCCAATGCGGTTGGTGCCATCCTCGATCACCCGGTTGATGCGAAACTCCAGATCTTCGGTCTTGGCGGTCAACCGCACCATCTCGCTTTCGATCGCATTGACCCGGTCCAGCACCCCGCCGCCGCCCAGATCCGCCCCCGGCGCCGCTGTCGTCGACAGCTCGCGTTTCAAACGCTGCACCTCAACATAAAGCACCGTCAGCTCCTGGCGGATGTCCGCCAAGGTCTGCGCGTCCTGCGCGCCGCTGGCCGCCGGCCATTGTGCCAAGGCGGCAATCACAGCAACAAAGGCAAACCTGCGCATCGGATCAGCTGCTCAAGCCAGCGGTCAGCACTGTCACCGCCCGGCGGTTCTTGGCATAGCAGCTCTCGTTGCTACAAACCTCCAGCGGCCGCTCCTTGCCGAAACTCACCGTCTCCAGACGCGCCGCCGGCACCCCTTTCGACAACAGATACTCGCGCGCGGCATTGGCACGGCGCGCCCCCAGCGCCAGGTTATACTCCCGCGTGCCCTGCTCATCGGCATGGCCCTCAATCAACACCCGATAATCAGGATTGCTCAGCAACCAGCTTGCTTGGCCATCCAGAACAAACTGCGCCTCCGACGTCAGGGTCGATTGATCCACCAAGAACAACACCCGGTCGCCCACCGCCTGCTGAAAATAGGCCGCCGACCCCGGATCGCCCGGATCCCCGGCCCCCGACTGCCCCGCAGCACCGCTGCCAAATCCACCCAGCCCATCGGCGCCAAACCGCCCCGGATTGGTGCAGGCCGCCAACGCCAGCACAGTGCCCAACACAACGATATGTCTTGCCAGTTTCATGTTTTGCCTCTTTTCGCGAAACGTTACGTTTTTCTTACCCGATCTGATACCACGTTGCACGGGCCATGGGAATGAATTCGGCGTGAAATGGCCCAAGGCACCACGCCCCATTCTTTTGTTCTTAAATATCCCCGCCGGAGGCTCCGCCCCCCGCGCCCGCCACGCCCCTAGTTTTGCACCGGCGACCAGGACGGGTCCGACCCGCCCTCGGGGGTGCGCACCGCCCGCAGGTTCCGCCCGCTGATATCAACGGAATACAGCGCCGACCGCCCCGCCGCACCTTGGGTTTCACGATGGAACATGATCACCCGGCCATTGGGCGACCAGGTCGGCCCCTCATCCAGGAACGACGCCGTCAGCAGGCGCTCTTCCGATCCATCGGTGCGCATCACGCCAATATGAAACCGCCCCTTGTTTTGCTTGGTAAAGGCCACCAGATCACCGCGCGGCGACCACACCGGCGTGCCATAGCGCCCGGCCCCATGGGAAATCCGCCGCGCCTCACCGCCGCTGGCCGACATGATATAAAGCTGCTGCGATCCCGACCGGTCGCTCTCAAACACGATGCTGGCCCCATCGGGGGCAAAACTTGGCGCCGTTTCGATCGACGGAGACGAGGTCAGGCGCCGGCTCTGGCCCGATTGCAAATCCATGGTAAAGATATCCGTGTTCCCGCCCCGCGCCAGGGAATAGACGATGGTGCGCCCGTCCGGCGCGAACCGCGGGGCAAAGCTCATGGTGCCATCCTGACTGTCCAGAACCTGGCGTTTGTTGCTGCCCACATCCAGCATGTAAATCCGCGGGAACCCGCTGGCATAGCTGGTGTAAAGAACCCGGTCCGCAGCCGGCGAAAACCGCGGCGCCAAAACGATATCTTCTCCGCCGGTCAAAAAGCTGACATTGGCACCGT
The DNA here is from genome assembly GCA_937138475.1 of uncultured Sulfitobacter sp. Classification (GTDB taxonomy): domain Bacteria; phylum Pseudomonadota; class Alphaproteobacteria; order Rhodobacterales; family Rhodobacteraceae; genus CAKZPD01. The sequence continues at coordinate 109,691 of CAKZPD010000036.1, forward strand.
CATAATCCATAATCGCCAACCGCTTGCTGCGCGCATCTTTCGGGCCGGTTTCAGACACGAAAACCACACGGCTGTCGAAATAGGGCCCCTCGCCGGTGATCCGCGCATAGACCGCATCCGCCACCTTATGGCCAATGCGCCGCCACCCCTCGGGGGTGCCTTTGAATTGCAGACCATTGCCCAGCTCGGCCCCGGAAAACACATCATAAAGACGGAACTTGACGGTCAAGCTGTTGCCGCTCAGCGCGGCAGATCCGGTGATCAGCGCTTGCGCATTGATGGCTTTCCAATCGGCATATTGCACCGGCAGGTCAAACCGCTGCGGCGCCGCGATAAAAGCGCTGGCCGGGATTTCCCGAAACAACCCCGTGCCGATCAAATCCGCCGCGATCAGCGCGCTCAGCTGGCGCGCGACATCGCTGGCCGCCCCGTTTTCCGCCTCAAAGGCCGGGATGGCAAACGGCAGCGGCTCAATCACCCCTTCGGTGATCTCAATGCGCAGCGGTCCTTGCGATTGCGCCTTCAGCGGCACCGCCAGCCCGACCATCAGGGTCAGGGCGATCAGCACGGTTCGGATCATCATTTCACACGCATCCTTTCGGGGTTGAACGTCATCTCTATGTCTTGCCACTGGCTGTATTTCTCGGACGGCAAACCAAAGCCTTTGGCACCGCACCGAATGATCGCCCGGCGTGCCGCCTCAAAGGCTTGCCGCGCCGCAGTTTGCGACCCACCGTCGCTCGAGGCAAGGGTAATGGTTGATGCAATCGGCCGCGCCTCGGCGTCCAGCGCCACCCGCACCACAACCGTCGTGCGCAGCGCCTCGGATGATAGCGACCCCACATTCCAGCAATTTGAGACCGCCACGCGCAGCCCCTCTTTTTCTGCCGCCGACAGGGGCGGGCCGCTGGCCCCCGGCGCGGGCGCAGGGGCGGCCAGCGCCTCGGCCAGGGCCTGAGCGACAGGATCGCTGGGCGCAGGATCAGAAGCCGGCGCGGGCCGTGCCACAGCCTGGGACGGGGCAACAGGGCGCAAAGGCGGGCGCAGCGATTGACGCGGCGCCCCCGAAGGGGTGTCCGCTTCGGTCACGATCCGGCTCGCGGCCTCGGGCGGCGCCGTGGCCTCTTGCGGGTCTTGTGGGTCTTGCGGGCGCTCACCGGATTGATCGACGGTGATCGCATCCTGGCGCTGCGGATCGGGCAAGGCCTCGGGCGGTGGCGGGGCCACTGGCTCTGGGGCGATACGCTCTGCGGCGCGCGGCACCGGGCGCGCGCTCAGCTGCGGGGCCAGATCGGCGGCTTCGGCGATGGGATCGGGCGTTGGCAAATCGGCGATCTGATCTTGGGCCTCTGCCTGTGGCGGCAGGGCCTGTTCAGGCACTTGCGGGGCGGTCTCATTGGCCGGCGCCGGGGCCGCATCGGGCGTGGCTTGCGGCGCCGCGGCATCTTGCACCGGGGCGGGTGCCTCGGGCACTGGGGTGGCGGCCGGGGCCTCGGGCTGCTCGGGCGCGGGCGCCGGGCGGGGGGCACGCGCGGCTTGCACCAGCGCCTCATAGTCTTGCACCGACACCATCGCCGCCTGTGTCACATCAAACGGCAAGGGATCCGCCGAAAAAACATCCCCCAGCAACAGCCAGCCAATCAGCGCCAGATGCCCCGCCCCTGATATATAATGCCCTGCATGCACGGGATTAACCCCCCGAGGCGGCACTGCCGTCCAGCGTCGGGCCCCCGATATCTGTCACCAAGCCAATATTGGAAAATCCACCGGCATTCAGCGCCCCCATCACCTGCATCACCTGCGCATAGGGCACCGCCCCATCGGCCCGCAGGAACACCCGGTCGCTGCTGCGTTCGGCGGCAATGGCGCGCAGCTTGGGCACCAGGCTGCCGGCCTCGGTCGGGGTGGTCTGGATTTCAATCGCACCGCTGGCGGTGATGGTCACGGTCAATGGCTCTTCGTGATCGGCCGGCAAAGCCCCCGCCGCCGTCTTGGGCAGCTCAACCGGCACGCCCACGGTCAACAAGGGCGCCGCCACCATGAAAATGATCAACAAAACCAACATGACATCCACAAACGGGGTCACGTTGATCTCGGCCATCGGCGCCGCACGCGACCGGCGCCTTTGCCGGCGCCCGCCCTGCGGCTGGGATTTCATTGCCCCCGCGCCCATCGCCTAGCTGTCCAACTGACGGCTAAGAATGGTCGCGAACTCATCGGCAAAGGCCTCATAGCCGGCGATGATGCGATCGCTGTCACTGCTCAGCTTGTTATAAAAGATCACCGCCGGAATGGCGGCCAACAGCCCAAGCCCCGTCGCCAAAAGCGCCTCGGCGATACCGGGGGCAACGACGGCCAGGTTGGTGTTTTGCTGCTCGGCGATTTCGATAAAGGCGTTCATGATGCCAACGACGGTGCCAAACAGCCCGATAAACGGCGCGGTCGATCCCACCGTGGCCAGCACCGCCAAACCGCTGCGCAGCCCTTCGGCCTCTTTGTTGATCGCCACATCCATGGATCGGTCAATCCGCGCCGTCGCCCCGGCAATCAGCCCGCCATCGCCGCGATGCGACCGCTGCCATTCGGTCATGCCGGCGGCAAACACCTTTTGCGCGCTGCCCGGAGGCGTCGGTCCGATGTCCTCAAACAACCCATCCAGCGGCTCTCCCGACCAAAAAGCCCGGTCAAAAACCGCTGCTTCGGCACGGGCCGCGCGAAAGGCCATCAGCTTGATAACAATGATCGACCACGACCAGAACGAGGCGGCGACCAACATGATCATGACCAGTTTGACGATGATTGTGGCTCGGGCGAACAGGCTCCAAAGGGAAAAGTCTATCCCCTGCGCCACCGCCAGCGTTTCTGCTTCCATGGTTCTGCTCTTTTTCTCAACGACTGCGGGGCCAATTTGCCTGGCCTCCTGTTGGGCCGAACCCTAGCCCAGGCAAAATCAAAAAGCTATCCCAATGCAGCGCCGGGGGCAGGGTTTCCCGCCCCTAGGCGAAGTTTTGCTGGCAAACGCACCGCCCGCCCTGCCGCGTTCAGGCAAACAATCGTGACCTGCGCGGTGAACAGGCATTGATCCCCCCGCCAGACCTGTTGATCCAAGACCGCCCGCGCCGGGGTGATGCTTTGCACCGCGGTGCGCACATTCAGCAGTTCATCAAAATGGGCCGGCGCCAGATAATCGGCGACAACCCGGCGCACCGCAAACACCAGCCCGCCATCGCGCAGCGCAGCTTGATCCACGCCCAGCCCGCGCACCCAATCGCTGCGCGCCCGCTCAATGTAACGCAGGTAATTGGCATAATAGACAATCCCCGCCATATCCGTGTCTTCGTAATAGACACGCAGATCAAAACAATGCGCCATCACGCCCCCCCTCAGGCCCCCTGCCGGCGGGCGTTTTGCTCGGCTGCCGCCAGGCGTGCGGCCAGGCGCAGCGCGTGGCTGGGGTCGGTGCTGGCTGCGGGCAGAACCGGATCATAGGCCGCACGGACAAGCGCGCCGATCTCGGGGCGCAGCACCGCCTGGCCGTCAATCACCGTCAGCGGCGACTGATCGGCAAAGGCCCGGTCAGACCACAGCAACATCGTCTGCACCACCTGCCCCAGCGCCAGCACCTGCGCCGGCAGATCGGCCAACGCGCTGTCCATACGCAGGAACACAAAACAGGCCTTGATCGCCCCCGCCGCATCAAAACGGAAAAACCGGTATTGGTTGGCCTGCGCCGCCTCAAGGCGCATCACCAAGGGCCCCAGATCCGGCACCAGCTGGTCCATCCCCTCGACCTCGGGCAGCTCGTGCCAGTCGCGAAAGAAAAAGATCATCAGGTTGCTGCCCAGCTCCGGGTCGGTTTCGGCCATCTGGTGGCCGCTCAGAACCATCGCCGCCTCAAGCGCGCCCTTGACCACCGCCAGCGTGTCATCGGTGACACCGAAGACCACTGGCGCAATTGGCCGGCCCCAACGGGCAAAGCGAAAACTGTCGGGGCTGTGGGTGAACAGGGCGGCGATATCGTCAGATGTCATGCTTGGGGTCATTTGTCGGCTCTGCTTGGTCAAAAAGATCGGCGGCAACGGGCGGTGATTGCGGTGACACGGGCGCAGAACCCGGCGGTGCCGGCGGCGGCGGCAGCCCCAGATGCGCCCAAGCCTTGGCCGCCAACATCCGCCCGCGCGGGGTGCGCTGGATCAGCCCCTTTTGCAACAGATAGGGTTCGATCACCTCTTCCAGCGCATCGCGGGCCTCAGACAGGGCCGCGCTCAGGGTTTCGATCCCCACCGGCCCACCGCCATAATTCTCGGCGATCAGCCGCAGATACCGCCGGTCTGCGCCATCCAAGCCCATTGGATCCACCCCCAGCCGGGTCAACGCCATATCCGCCAGCGCCTTGGTGATGCGCCCATCGCCATCAACGACAGCAAAATCCACCACCCGGCGCAGCAGGCGCCCGGCAATCCGCGGCGTGCCACGGGCACGGCGGGCAATTTCGCGGGCGCCGCCATCATCGGCGGGCACGCCAAGACGGCGGGCGTTGCGCTCAATGATTGTGAACAGCTCGTCCTCGGAATAAAATTGCAACCGCGTGGGAATACCGAAACGATCGCGCAGCGGCGTGGTCAACAGCCCCATGCGCGTGGTGGCCCCGACCAGGGTAAAGGGTTGCAGCTCAATCCGCACCGTGCGCGCCGCCGGGCCTTCGCCGATCACCAAATCCAGCTCAAAATCCTCAAGCGCGGGATACAGCACCTCTTCGACCGCCGGGTTCAGCCGATGGATTTCGTCAATGAACAAAACATCGCGGGCCTCAAGGTTGGTCAAGATCGCGGCCAGATCCCCCGCCTTGGCCAAAACCGGCCCCGAGGTCATGCGGAAATTCACCCCCAGCTCGCGCGCCATGATCTGCGCCAGGGTGGTCTTGCCCAGACCGGGGGGGCCGTGAAACAACGTGTGGTCCATCGCCTCGCCGCGCTGGCGGGCCGACTGAATGAACACCCGCAGGTTGGCGCGGGCCTCGGCCTGGCCGATGAATTCATCCAGCCCTTGCGGCCGCAGCGCACGGTCGTTGTCTTCGGCCAGGGGCGCCGGGCGCAGGGTGGGATCGATATCAGTCATAAGTTTTCCTAATGGCTGGCTTATGGAAAAGCCCGCAGCAACAGTCTAGCCCCGAGGCGCCAAAAGTTTCAACGCCGCCCGGATCAGATCGGCGGTTCCGGCCTCGGGGTGCTCTCCTGATACCTGCGCGACCGCGGCTGCGGCATCGGACGGCCCATAGCCAAGGTTGCTTAGGGCCGACAACGCATCGGCTTGCGCCGAGGCCGCAGGCGCCGCGCGCGGCGGGGCGGCCGGACGTGGCGGCATGTCGTCGATCACTGCGTCGGCATCCGCGGTGCCAAGGGCCGCCGCCATGCTGCCGCCCATCGCCATCACACCGGGGGCCTTGTCCTTCAGGTCCAGGACAACGCGCTGTGCGATCTTGGGCCCGACGCCTTTCGCCGCCTTGACCGCCGCCCAATCGCCAAGGGCGATGGCCCGGCCGACCCCATCGGGGCCAAGCGTGCCCAGAATGGCCAAAGACGCCTTGGCCCCCACCCCCTGAACCGATGTCAGCAGCCGGTGCCATTCCTTTTCCACCAGGGTCAAAAAGCCAAAAAGCTGAAGCAGGTCTTCGCGCACCACCAGATCTGTATAAAGCGCCGTGACCTCTCCGGTCGCCGGCAGCGCCGCCAACGTCCGATCCGAGCAGTAAACCAGATACCCCACTCCGCGCACATCAATCAGCACATGATCCGCCGCGCGATATTCGATCCGGCCAGAAATCTTACCAATCATAGACCCTCACCCGCCTTGATGCCCGCCAGGCCTTGCGCCAACCTTGGGCGAACTTTGCGGCCAGTTTGCGGCCAATTTGCGCCGGGCAGAGACCCAGCGCCCGCCGGGACCGGACGCCCCCACTCATGAGACCGCCCTTTGTACCGCGCTGGCCAAGGCGCTGGCCCCGCCATGATGGGCGTGGCAAATGGCAATGGCCAAGGCATCCGCCGCATCCGGCCCCGCAATCAGCGCCCCCGGCAATTGCATCCGCACCATGTGCAGCACCTGATCTTTTTGGGCATGACCCACCCCCACCACGGTCTTTTTCACCGTGTTGGGCGCATATTCCCCAACGGGCAAGCCGGCCTGCGCCGGCACAAGCATGGCAATGCCCCGCGCCTGCCCCAGCTTTAGGGTTCCGGCGCCGTCTTTGTTAACAAAGGTTTTCTCGACCGCAGCGCTGTCGGGGGAAAAGCGCATGAACACATCGGTCAGTTGATCATGCAGCGACAGCAGCCGCCAGGCCAGATCCGCCCCAACCGAGGTGCAAACCCCGTTGGCCACATGGCTGATTCGGCTGCCTGCCACGTCAATCACGCCCCATCCAAGGTTGCGTAACCCCGGATCAATGCCAATCACCCTTACCACGCCTGCGCCTCTTTTTCTGTCGCTTGCGCCAGCACTAGCACGAAAGGCGAACATCCGCCAAGGGGCTGATTGCGACGGCTTTATGCTGCAACGCGGCAAATCACCGATTTCGCAGGCTGAATACGCCGCTTGAAAAGCCATTCGCGACACAAATCACGCGCTAAATTGAGCCATATTTTTAAGGGGGATGCGGCGATTTCAGACCTATGCAAACGCCGCATATCACACATGCAAAAACTGCTATTGCTGCACAGCAGAATTGCCCCTATCTGGCGCCGCAGAAGATCAACGTTCAGATGAACACAAATAAGAGGACGGCCGACATGGCAGCTTTTGACACCACCCGCACCACCTACGGCTCTGCGATTATCGCCGGCCGCCTGACCCGCTTTGTTACCCTTGCGATTGCCGCCCTGGCCGCTTGGAACGATGCGCGCATCACCCGCAACGCCCTGTCCTTTCTGACCGATCGGGAACTGGAAGACATCGGGCTGAGCCGCTCGGACATTGATGCTGTGGCGCAATCCCCGCTGATCCGCTGATCGCACGCAAGATACCTGCCTTTTCGGTATCCCCCGCGGCGCGGCCCCTACGATACGCCCATTGGCATCTGGTCAGTTTCCTCCCCTATGACCAATGCTGAAAAAGCCGCTGGCCCCCTCCCTGGCCAGCGGCTTTATATTTATCCACCGCTTAATTATATATAGGTGGCGTCAAAATATAATTTTGACGTTCGAATTAATGCAATTAATTCGGGCCGCCCCGCCGAAGGGTCAGTGTCGTCCAATCTCCGATCTCTTCGCGCTGCACCAAATCAAACCCCTGGGTCTGATATTGTCCGATCACCTCATCGGCCTGTTCATTCAACAGACCCGACAGGATCGCAAAGCCCCCCGGCTGGACATGTACCGCCATATCCGGCGCCAAAGCCACCAAAGGTCCCTTCAAAATATTCGCAAACACCAGGTCAAACGGCGCAGCCGCCAACAAGTCGGGATGGTCAAAGCCTGCGGCCTCTTTGCACAGGATCCGCCCGTCAAGCCCATTGGCGCGCGCGTTGCTGATCGCCACATCAACCGCCACCTCGTCGATGTCGCTGGCCAGCACGTCCTGCGGCCAAATCCGCGCCGCTGCCATCGCCAGCACCGCTGTGCCACAGCCGATGTCCACCACATTGCGCCCGGCAAACCCGGCCTCGGCCAGGCGATCCAGCGCCCGCAAACAGCCCAGCGTGGTGCCGTGATGTCCGGTGCCAAAGGCCATCGCCGCCTCGATCAACAGCGGCTCGCAATCGGCGGGCACCTTATCGGCGTCATGGCTGCCATAAACGAAAAACCTTCCGGCCTGCACCGGGGCCAGCTCGCGCCGCACATGGGCCACCCAATCGGTTTCCGGCAATTGCGAGATCACAAACGGCTTGGCGCCCATCGCCGCCGCCAAAAGCGCCAGCGCCGTGTCATCGGGGCTTTCGGTGAAATAACCGCCAACCTCCCACAGGCCCGATCCATCCTCGACCTCAAAGACACCGATGCCGGTGGGCTCCGGGATCAGCCGCTCCATGGCTTCGCCCAGGGCCTCGGCGGCGGGTTTTCCAGGCAGGGTGGTCAGGGCGGTAAAGGTCGGCATAGCGGGGTTCCTTGCTTGATCCTTGGGCAATCCACGGGTGATCTGCCGCCCGCCTAGGCCTGCGCCGCCCTCAGGTCAAGGGGCAGGGCAGCGCCGGGCGGGCAAAGATTGTCTCGTGGCCCGGACGCGGATGGCGCGGGATCAACATCGCCAGCGCCAAGGACACGCCCGCCATCGCCGCCGCCAGCACAAACACCATCACCGGCGACACCATCCACAACAGCCCCAGCAGCACCGGCAAAAACACCGCCGCAATATGGTTGATGGTAAAGGCCACCGCCGCCGTGGGGGCAATATCCCCCGGATCGGCGATCTTCTGGAAATAGGTCTTGAGCGCCAGCGCCAGCCCAAAAAAGATGTGGTCCACAACATAAAGCGTTGCGGCAACCGCCACCCCCCAGCCCAGATAATACACCCCGCCATAACACAGAAACACTGCGATCAGCCCGATATACTCAAACCCCAGGGTGCGCCGCTCTCCGAACCGGGCCACCGCCCGGCCCAACATCGGCGCCACGATGATATTCACCACAAGATTGACCAGATACAGCATGGTGATTTCATGCACGTCAAAGCCAAACCGTTCCACCATCATGAACCCGGCAAAAACCACAAAAATCTGCCGCCGCGCCCCGGCCATGAATTGCAGCGCGTAATACAGCCAATAGCGCCGCCGCAAGATCATCTTCTTGATCTGCGGATTGGGCGCCTCGAACTGTGGAAAGGCCAGCAAGGCAAACAGCGCAATCGCCAATGTCACCCCGCCCCCGGCCAGATAAACAACATTATACGACAGCGCCAAACGATCCCACAAAAGCATGATCGCAAGATAGGCCACCAAAGTCGCCCCCGACCCCGCCGCCAACAACCACCCCAGCATCTGCGGCGCCTCGGCCTTGGTCAGCCATTGCAGTTGCAGCGATTGATTGACCGTCTCGTAATAATGGAACCCGATGGAACTCAGCATCGTGATGGTCAAAATCCCCGCCAAAGACGGGAACCAGGCCGTCACCGCCGTTGCCGCCCCCAACAGAGCCAGCGCCACCAGCCCCAGCACCTGTTCGCGCATCACCATAATGATGGCAATCACCCCAACGGCCAGAAACCCCGGCACCTCGCGCACCGTATGCAAAAGCCCGATATCGCGCCCCTCGAACCCCGCCGCCTCGATTACGAAATTATTCAGCAGCGCCGACCAGGTGTTAAAGGCAATCGGCATCGCCAACGCCATCAGGAACAACAGCGCCTTGGGGCGCCGCCAAACCGGCAGGGCCGCCGCCTGCGCAATGGGAAAAACCTGTGTCATACCCGCCCCATACTGCCTTTCAAAGCCCCGCAACATCCCCAACGGGCTGCGGCTTCTTTTGTTCGAAAATATCCCCGCCGGAGGCTCCCGCCCCCACCACATCCGCCAACGTCTAATAGAAACTCTGCGGGTCGATATCAATCGCCAGGCGCACATCCCCCTGCAACCGCAGCCCGCGCACCCATGCCGCCAGCGCGGCCTGCAATGGCGCACCCTTGGGCGCCTTGACCAAAAGACGCACCCGGTGGCGCCCGCGCACCCGGGCAATCGGCGCCGGCGCCGGGCCAAAGACCACCGCGCCAATGGCCCGCAGCGGCCCGTCATGGCGCGCCAGAACCTGCCCTGCCTCAAAGGCGGGGGCGGCGGCGCCGGCGCTCAGGATGATCCCGGCCAGCCGGCCAAAGGGCGGCATCTGCGCCGCTTCGCGCTCGGCCGCCTGCGCCTGCCAGAATGCTTCTTCGTCCCCGGCGATAATGGCCCGGATCACCGGATGCTCGGGCTGAAAGGTTTGCAGCAGGGCTTGGCCCGGTTTTTCCGCCCGTCCGGCCCGTCCGGCCACCTGGCGCATCAGCTGAAAGGTGCGTTCGGCGGCACGCAGGTCTGACCCTTGCAGCCCCAGATCCGCATCAATCACCCCCACCAGCGTCAAATTGGGAAAATTATGCCCCTTGGCCACCAATTGCGTGCCGATCACGATATCGGCGGCGCCCTGGGCGATGCTTTCGATTTCGGCCTTCAAGGCCCGCGCCGTTCCATACATGTCCGAGCTTAGCGTGGCGATCCGCGCCTGGGGGAAACGGGCCGCTGCCTCTTCGCCCAGCCGCTCAACGCCGGGACCGACCGCCGCCAGCTTGCCTGCAACCTCGCAGCTTGGGCAGACCTCGGGCATGGGTTTTGTCTCGCCGCATTGATGGCACATCAAACGGTTCAAAAAGCGGTGTTCGACCATGCGCGCATCGCAATGATCACACCCGATCTGATGACCGCAGGCCCGGCACAGGGTGATCGGCGCATAGCCGCGCCGGTTCATGAACAACATCGCCTGTTCGCCGCGTTCCAGCCGCGCCTCGACCGCCTGCTGCAAGCTGGGTGATATCCAGGCATCGCGCGGCAGGGTCTCGGCGCGCATGTCGATGGGTTGCATCTGCGGCAAGGTCGCCGCGCCGAACCGGGCCGTCAAATCCAGCCGCCGATATTTGCCCGCCTGGGCATTGGCCCAGCTTTCCAGCGATGGCGTAGCCGAGGCCAGCACCACCTGCGCGCCGCAAATCGACGCCCGCAGCACCGCCATATCGCGGGCATTATACAATACGCCCTCTTCTTGCTTATAGGATGTGTCGTGTTCTTCATCGACCACGATCAGCCCCAGATCCTGAAACGGCAAAAACAAGGCCGAGCGGGCGCCGATGACCAATTGCGCGCCCCCCTGCCCGACCATGCGCCAAATGCGCCGCCGCTGGGTCATGGTGGCGCCGGAATGCCATTCGGCCGGCCGCGCACCAAAGCGGGCCTGAACACGGGTCAAAAATTCCGACGTCAGCGCAATTTCCGGCAAAAGCACAAGCGCCTGCCGCCCGGCCCGCAAGGCTGCGGCCACCGCCTCAAGATAGACCTCGGTCTTGCCCGACCCGGTGACGCCGCGCAGCAATGTGGTGCCATAACGTTTGCCCGCAACCGCCGCCGCCAGCGCCTGGGCCGCCGCCTGTTGATCGGCGGTCAGCGCCTTGCCGGGGCGCGCCGGATCCAGCGGCATAAACGGCAGATCACGGGGGCTGTCCTCTTCCAAAAGCGCGCCCTGCGCCGCCAGCCCCTTGATCACCCCGGCCGAGACACCGGCCAGGTCGGCCAGCTCTTTCAGGGTAAAGGCCAAATCCCCATATTCAGCGAGCGCCCCAAGCACCTGGCGGCGCGCCTTGGTCATCTTGTCGGGTGTCGCGCTGCCGATGCGAAACACCCGGCGCATCGACGGCGGATCCCCCAGCCCCGGCGCCCGCGTCGCCAGGCGCAACATCGCCGGCAAGGGGGTCAGGGTGTAATCGGCGGCCCGTTCCAGAAACTGGCGCATTGGCGCCCCCATCGGCGCGGCATCCAGCACCCGCAGCACCGCCCGCACCTTGGCCGGATCGTAATCGCCGCGCCCGGCCCCCCAGACCACGCCCAGCACCTTGCGCGGGCCCAGCGGCACCTCGACAAAGGCCCCGACAAAGCAGCCCCCCTCGGGCGCGCGGTAATCCAGCGCCCGGCCCAGCGGCTGGGTTGTCAGCACCGATACAAGCGCGCCCTGCGGAAAGAATGAGGGGGGGGGCAAAATCCGATGCTCCGGTTCTTTGGTTAGGTTTTAGGGTTCCAGCATCGCAGATCATGCGCTAAAGCCAAGCGCAAGAGCCAGATCGCCCGCAATCACTGGCAAGACCCAAAACCAACCCAAAGGATACATCCGCGATGAAATTTTTTGTCGATACCGCCGATATCGAAGCAATTGCCGAGCTGAACGCCTATGGCATGGTCGACGGTGTGACCACCAACCCGTCGATCATTTTGAAATCAGGCCGTGACATCATGGAAGTCACCAAGGAAATCTGTGATCTGGTGGACGGCCCCGTCAGCGCCGAAGTCGTCGCCCTCAAGGCTGATGACATGATCGCCGAGGGCCGCAAGCTGGCCGAGATCGCCCCCAACATCACCGTCAAGCTGCCGCTGACGTGGGACGGGCTTCAGGCCTGCAAGGTGCTGTCGGGCGAAGGCAAGATGGTCAACGTGACCTTGTGTTTCTCGGCCAATCAGGCGTTGCTGGCCGCCAAGGCCGGCGCGACCTTTATCAGCCCCTTTATCGGCCGGCTTGATGATATCAACCTTGATGGCATGGAGCTGATCGAAGACATTCGCACCGTCTATGACAACTATGGCTTCGAGACGCAGATCCTGGCCGCGTCAATCCGGTCGGTCAACCATGTGCTGGATGCCGCGCGCATCGGCGCCGACGTGATGACCGCCCCCCCCGAGGTGATCAAAAAGATGGCCGCACATCCGCTGACCGATCAGGGGCTTGCGCAGTTCATGAAGGATTGGGCCAAGACCGGCCAGAAAATTCTGTAATCAACCGGCGGCGGGCCCTGGCGGCCCGCCCTGCCCAGCCATTGCGGCGGTTTGGCCGTTCCATGGATGCTGATTTGGCGGCATCGGCAAACAACCGCCGCCCGGTGCAGATATCGCCCGGAAATGCGCCTGAATTGCCCCCCTTTGCCTTATTGTGCCGCAAGCCGGCCTTGATCCGCACTTGAACAGGGGCAGATTTTTGCGGCAAACCATGCTAGGCATGGATCAACACATCACAAAGTGAGAGCAGCATGACAGGCAGCGTCAAAATCGAGGACCATCTGCGCGAGGCGATCTTGTCACGCCCCGATGCCATTTTGGACGATGCCGCCTTGATGCAGGCCCTGATTGCCGCCAATGACAAGATGATGGGCAATAACATCGTCGATCTGCGCGGGATTGCCATGGAGCGGCTGGAAAACCGGCTGGATGTGCTTGAGGACACGCATAAATCGGTGATCGCAGCCGCCTATGAGAACCTGGCCGGCACGCATCAGGTGCACCGCGCCATTTTGCGTATGCTGGACCCCGAGGATTTCAGCACCTTTATCAAGGACTTGGGCGGCGCCGTTGCAGAAATCCTGCGGATTGACGCCTTGAAACTGGTGCTGGAAACAAGCGCCCCGCCCGAGGATATGGCCAGCGCCGGATTGACCGATACCTTGCTGGTCCGGCCGGCCGGATTTGTCAATGAATACCTAAGCCAAGGGCGCGGCGGATTGATCAAGACCGCAACCCTGCGCCAGGTCGGCGCCGCCCCGACGCAGATCTATGGCCCGGTCGGTGGGCGCATCCGCTCCGAGGCGGGGTTGCTGCTGGATTTGGGGCATGGGCGTCTGCCGGCGATGCTGCTCATGGGGTCCAGTGACGCACAGACCTTTGATCCGCGGCAAGGCGCTGATCTGCTGATCTTTTTCGCCGGTGTCTTTGAGCGGACGCTGCGCCGCTTTTTGGCATGAGCCTGATCAGCCCGGCGGCGCGCGATGCCTTGCAAGATTGGCTGGATGGGCTAAGCGCGCTGCGCGGCGCGGCGCAAAACACCTTGGCCGCCTATCGCACCGATGTAAGCGAATTTCTGACATTCATCACCCTGCACAGGGGTGGCCCGCAGGGGTTGGGGGCGCTGCGCGATCTGAAGGTTGCGGATATGCGCGCCTGGATGGCCCAACTGCGCAGTCAGGGGATTGGATCACGGTCGCTTGCCCGCAAACTGTCGGCGGTCAAGACCTTCTATCGCTGGCTGGCCCAGCGCGAGGGGTTTGACCCGACCGCAGTGCTTTTGACCCGCACGCCGCGATTTCAGAAAAAACTGCCCCGGCCGTTGGATGCGGACGCGGCGCATGTCTTGCTGGATCATGTCGAAGCCGCCCACCCATCCGCCTGGGTTGCGGCGCGCGATGCCGCGGTTCTGACGCTGCTCTGGGGTTGCGGGCTGCGGATTTCCGAGGCGCTGTCCCTGCGCGGTGCCGATGCCCCCCTGCCCGAGGTGCTGCGGATCACCGGCAAGGGCGGCAAGGAACGTGTGGTGCCGGTGTTGCCGGCGGCGCGGGCGGCGGTGGATCATTACAGGCGCCTGTGCCCGCATGACTTGACGCCGGGCGACGCATTGTTTCGCGGGGTGCGCGGCGGGGCCTTGGCGCCGCGTCCGATACAGGCGGCCATGGCCCAGGCGCGGATGCAGCTGGGGTTGCCGGCCAGCGCCACGCCCCATGCCCTGCGCCACAGTTTTGCCACCCACCTTTTGGATGCCGGCGGGGATTTGCGCGCCATACAGGACCTGCTTGGCCATGCCTCGCTGAGCACCACCCAGGCCTATACCGCCGTGGACAGCCGGCGCCTGCTTGAGGTCTATCGACAGAGCCACCCCAAAGCCTGAGCCGGCAAAGCGGTTTTCCTTTGCATCCCGCAGCGCTTTGGGCCATGTAGGCCGCCATGACGATACAGATGCGCGCTTTGCTTGTTCACCTTTTGACCGCCACGGGCGCCGTTTTTGCCATGCTGGCAATGCTGGCCGCCGTTGATGCCCAGTGGGATCTGATGTTCTTGTGGCTGGTGGTGGCGTTTTTCGTCGACGGGATCGACGGGCCGCTGGCGCGCAAATATAACGTCAAGACCAATGCGCCGGAATTTGACGGGGTGCTGCTGGATCTGATTATTGATTATCTGACCTATGTGTTCATTCCCGCCTTTGCCCTGTTTAAATCGGGGCTGATGGATGGCTGGACCGGTTGGTTTGCGATCATTGTCATCACCTTTGCCTCGGCGATGTATTTTGCTGATACGCGCATGAAAACAAAAGACAATTCCTTTTCCGGGTTTCCGGGGTGCTGGAACATGCTGGTGCTGGTGATTTTTGCCTTGGAGCCAAATTTCTGGGTATCGCTGAGCTTGGTCAGCCTTTTGGCGCTGGCGATGTTTTTGCCGCTGAAATTTGTGCATCCGGTACGCACCGAGCGCTGGCGGCCGCTGACCTTGCCGATGGCCCTGGCCTGGACGTTTTTTGCCGGTTGGGCCGCCTGGGTCGACTTTCATCCCGAGAGCTGGGCGCATTGGGGGTTGATCGTGACCAGCCTTTATCTGACCTTTGCCGGGATGGCGCAGCAGGCAATCCCCGAGCGCGCGGCGCGCGGCTGAGGCCCTGCGCCCCCTTGCCGGCTGCGGGGTATGCGGCGCTGTTGGGGGCCTCCGGCGGGGATATTTAAGAACAAAAGAAGGCCCAGGGGGCGGTGATTGCCGGTCAGATCCGGGTCAAGATCACCCCGGTCAGGATCAGCAAGGCGGCGCCGGCTTTTGCCCGGTCCATGGTTTCGCCAAACACCAGCCAGCCCATCAGCACCGCAAAGAGGATCGAGGTTTCGCGCAGGGCAGCGACCAGGGCGATGGGGGCCTTGGTCATGGCCCAGACGGCCACCGCATAGGCCCCATAGGAGGCAGCGGCGGCAAGGCTGCCGCGCAGCCAGTCCTGGCGTGGGCCCCGGAGCAGCCCGGCGCCTTGCAACAGCAGCGCCAGCGGGGTGAAGATCAGCGCATCCAGGACAAAGAGCCATGCCACATAGGAAACGGCATTGCCCGACAGGCGTGCGCCCATGCCATCGACGATGGAATAGCCTGCCGTCATCAGGGCGGAGCCAAGTGCCAGGGGGATCAGGGCTGCGGCCTCGTGGTTTTTCAGCGCGCCGCGGGCCATCAGGGCAATGCCGGCGCCCAGGGTCACAATGCCCAGAAGTTCAGCCGGGGTGATGCGGTCGATGCCATCGGTGAGCAGCAGCGTTCCGGCGCCCAGCACGATCAGCGGCGCCGCGCCGCGCGCAATGGGATAGACCCGGCTGAGGTCGCCGTGCTCATACGCGAAGCCCAGGAACAGCTTATAGGCCGAATGGAACATCCCCGAGGCCAAGAGCCAGCCCCAGACCGGCCCTTGCGGCAGCGGATAGGCCAAGGCGACGCCGGCGCCAAAACCGCCCTGGAGCAGGGTCATGATCAGCATGGCCCGCATTTTGCCGCCGCCCTGTTTGACCAGCGCGTTCCAGGTGGCGTGCAGGAAGGCGGCCGCCAGCACGGCCAGAAAAACTGTAAGCTGCATCCGTCAGGCTTGACCGCAAAGGTGGCTGCGGTCAAGCGATTGGATGATCAGCCCAGCGCGTCGTTGCAGCGCTGGCAGGTGCCGGGGTGATCGTGGGTGCCCACGTCTGGCAGGATCTTCCAGCAACGGCTGCATTTTTCACCGCTTGCCTTGGCAAAGACCACCCCGACCCCCGGCACCTCAGGCAGGGCAAAGGCCGCCTGCGGGGCCGGGTCGCGCGACAGGGTGATCTGGCTGGTGATGCACAGATCCGCGAAGGTTTCGGGATTGGTGATCAGGTTGGCAAGGTCCTCGGACAGGTGGACGACCGGCGCGGCCTCGAGCGAGGAGCCGATGGTTTTATCCACCCGGCGCGCTTCGAGCGCCCCGGTCACGACCCGGCGCACGGCCCGCACCTTTTCCGCCCGCGCGGCCAGCGCATCATCGCGCCAATCGGCCGGCGTTTGCGGGATATCGACCAGATGCACCGAGCTGTCATCGCCCCCGAACCGTTCCAGCCAGACCTCTTCCATGGTGAACACCAGGATCGGCGCCAGCCATGTGGTCAGGCGGTGGAACAGCAGATCCAGCACCGTGCGCGCGGCGCGGCGTTCGGCGGTATCGCCATCGCAATAGAGCACATCCTTGCGGATATCGAAATAGAACGACGACAGATCCACCGTGGCAAATTCGAACACCGCCCGGAACACCCCTTGGAAATCGAACCGCGCATAGCCATCGCGGACCACCCCATCCAATTCCCACAGCTTGTGCAGGATCAGGCGCTCTAGCTCGGGCATCTGGGCGGCGTCGACCCGGTCTGCCTCGGTGAAATCGGCAAGGCTGCCCAGCATGTAGCGCATGGTATTGCGCAGCCGGCGATAGCTGTCGGCCACACCCTTGAGGATTTCGTTCCCGATCCGCTGATCGGCGGTGTAATCGGTCTGTGCCACCCATAGGCGCAAGATATCGGCGCCATATTGATTGACGATCTGTTCCGGCCCGATGGTGTTGCCGATGGATTTGGACATTTTAAAGCCCTTTTCATCCAGCGTCATGCCGTGGGTGATCACATTGCGGTAGGGCGCGCGGCCATAGGTGCCGCAGCTTTGCAGCAACGAGGAATGGAACCAGCCGCGGTGCTGGTCGGTGCCTTCCATATAGACATCGGCGATGCCATCCTCGGAGCCATCGGCGCGGTCGCGCAGCACAAAGGCGTGGGTCGAGCCGGAATCAAACCACACATCAAGAATATCGAACACCTGGTCATAGGCCGCCGGATCGACGATGCCGGCCAGAAAGCGGTCCTTGGCGCCGTCTTCATACCAGGCGTCCGCGCCTTCGACCTCAAAGGCGGCGGTGATACGGGCATTCACCTCGGCGTTGCGCAGCAGGAAATCGGGATCGGTGGGCAGGCAGCCCTTTTTGGTGAAACAGGTCAGCGGCACGCCCCAGGCGCGTTGACGCGACAGCACCCAATCGGGCCGCGCCTGCATCATCGCATGCAAACGGTTGCGTCCCGACCGGGGGTGCCAGTTCACATTGTCAATTTCCCGCAGGGCCCGTTCCCGGATGGTGGTGCCATGGGTGTCTTGCCCATCACCGACGGCGCGGTCAATCGCGGCAAACCACTGGGGGGTGTTGCGATAGATCACCGGCGCTTTTGAGCGCCAGGAATGCGGATAGCTGTGCTTGATCTTGCCGCGTGCCAGCAGGCCGCCAACCTCGGCCAGCTTGTCAATCACCGCGGCGTTTGCGTTGCCTTCCTTGCCGTTGGGCTTCAGGATTGCCTTGCCGCCGAAAAACGGCAGATCGGCGCGGAAACGGCCATCTGGGTTGACGTTATAGGTGATCACCTGCTCAAGCATGCCCAGATCACGGTACAGGTCATATTCCTCAAGCCCGTGCGAGGGGGCGCAATGCACAAAGCCGGTGCCTTCCTCTTCGGTCACGAAATCGGCGGCGCGGAAATCGCGCAGATCGTCCCATTCGCCCCCGCTGCCTTCGGCACCCGCCAGCGGGTGGGCCAGTTTGATCTTGGCCAGATCATCCGCCGTCACATCGCAAAGCCGGCGATACATGCCCGGCTCAAGCCGCGCCTTGGCCAGCACGTCCTCTGCACGGGAATCGGCCAAAAGGAACCGCTCTCCGATTGTGGCCCAGCATTCTTCGGGGCGGCCTGTGACCTCGTAGAGGCCATAGGAAATATCGGCCCCATACACCACAGCCTTGTTTGATGGCATGGTCCAGGGCGTTGTCGTCCAGATCACCACCTTGGCGCTGTCAAGCGTTGCGTCGCCTGTTTCAACCACCTGGAATTTCACGAAAATCGTAAAGCTTTCCTTGTCGTGGTATTCGACTTCGGCCTCGGCCAGGGCGGTTTGCTCGACGGGGGACCACATCACCGGTTTGGAGCCTTGGTATAGTGTGCCGGTCATCAGGAATTTCATAAATTCCTCGGCGATGACGCGCTCGGCGTGAAAATCCATAGTTAAATATGGATTTTCCCAATTTCCGGTGATGCCAAGGCGCTTGAATTCGTTGCGCTGCACGTCGACCCAGCCCGCAGCGAATTTACGGCATTCGGCGCGGAAATTGTTTATCTCAACCTCGTCCTTGTTCTTGCCCTTCTTGCGGTATTCTTCTTCGATCTTCCATTCGATGGGCAGGCCGTGACAATCCCAACCGGGGATATAACGCGCATCGTGCCCCATCATCTGGTGCGAGCGGACGATCATATCCTTGATGGTCTTGTTCAGCGCGTGACCGATGTGCAGGTGGCCATTGGCATAGGGCGGGCCGTCATGCAGGGTAAAGGGCGCGCGGCCCTGTTTTTCACGCAGGCGGTCATAGACCCCGATGCGTTCCCAACGGGCCAGCCAGTCGGGTTCGCGCTTGGGCAGGCCCGCGCGCATGGGGAAATCGGTTTTCGGCAGGTTCAAGGTGGATTTATAGTCAGGCGTTTGGGGGGTGTCGGCGCACATAGCAGGCGTCCTTCGCAGAGATGTGTCGAATTAAGGCGAAAACGGTGCGAATATCTCAAGCACCTTGGCCCGGCGGCTCATGATCAGAGCGCCGGGGATGTAATTCGAATGATAATCGAAAACATGCCGTTCATGGGCTTGCTTATAAGCAGGGCATTGCGGCGCAGCAAGACCCCTTTGCCGCAGATTTCTGGCGGTATTCCCGGCATTTTCGGCCACCAAGAGTGCGATGCGGCGGTTATGGCCCGGTGATCAGGCTGGCCAGGCTGCGTTTGATCAGCTGCCCGGTCTTGGGGCGCGCTCGGGCGGCAAATGGCATCGGGCGACAGGTTTCCAATGCGGCCACCCCCACGCGCACGGTCAAAGCGCCATTCACCAGCCCTTCGCCAAAGCGGCGCGACAGCTTGCCCAGCAGGGTGCTGCCCAAAAGCGGTTCCAGCATGTCTTCGCCGATGGCAACCGCCCCGGTGGCAATCAGATGCCCCATCACCGCGCGCAGCAAGCGGGCGCTGCTGATCAGCCCCGGACGCCCGCCATAGATTTCGGCGATGCGGCGGATCATCCGCAGGTTCACCGCCAGGACCACGATCACATCAACCAACGCCAGCGGCACGAGGGCCGTCACCGCCGCCACGCGTTTGGCCGCCAGATCAATCTGGGCCTCGGCCTGTTGATCGGGCGATGTCAAAAAGCTGACCTCGGCCAGGGCCAAAAGGCCGCTGGCGTCGGGCTGGTCGGCGCTTTGGTCGTCAAAACGCGCCACTGACCAGCGCATCTCGTGGCGGGTCAGGGCCATCTGCCGCAGCTGCGCAACCACCCGGCGGGCCTGAGACATATCCGCATCCGCGGCCGCGCCGGCAGCGGCGCGGTGCAACCGACCGATCCGGCGCAGCCGCGCGATGGCGGCCATCTCTCGCAGGGCCGCAACCAACCCGGCCAGAACCGCCGCCCCTGCTGCGATGGCTGCCGCAGCGCCCAAAAACGGGCTTCGGGCCAATGCGCCTTGCACAAAATCCCAGACCCAAACCCCCAAGCCCAGCGACACCAAAGCCCCCAGCGCGCCCCAGAACATCACCGCAACGCGCCCAACCCGCCGGGGCGCCGAAAAATGGGCCGGCGGTGCGGCGCCATCTGGAACCGCAGGCGCATCGGCCACCAAGGGGCCGGCCTGATCGCCCAGATCAATCATCACCGGCTTGGCCGCGTCTTGTGGCCCCCGGTCATTCGGGACCTCATTCGCAAAAGGCTTTGGGGGCGGGTTCGGCGGCCGAGAGGTCATCGCAAGCGATCTCCGATCAAGAATTCAGCCGCCCGGTCCAGCCGGATATGCGGCGGCCCCATGCCGGGGCGCAGGCTGTTTGGTTGTGGGCGGAAGCGCATGAAATCATAGTCTTGATCCAGCCAACCCGCCGCCCCGGCCTGGGCCGCCCGCAGCATTGCCGCCGGGCTGTCCGGCAAGGCGCCGGGATAAAGCGCCACCTGTTTGCTGTTGCTGTCCAGCACCCCGCGCACGGCAGCATGGCTTTGACCGTTGTGGGTGATCTCTTCTGGGGTTGTGCACCGCAGGGCGGCAATCGCCATCGCCTTGGTGCTGGCCCCGGCCACCCCGGCGCGATCCGCCGCCTCGCGCAGCAGCGCCTCCATAAAGGTTGTCAGCTGGGCATGTTGACTGTGCGGAATGTGATCGGCCTTGGTCGCAGCAAAAAGGATGCGTTCCACCCGCCGCCCCTGCAACAGCCCGCGCAAAATCCCATTCTGACCAGGGCGAAACGCCGCCAGCACCGCCCCCATCGCCGCGCGCAATTCTTGCACCGCACGCGGGCCGGCATGAATGGCGCCCAGCGCATCCACCAGAACGATCTGCCGGTCAATGCGGGCGAAATGCTCGCGGAAGAACGGCCCGACGACCTGGGATTTATACGCCTCAAAGCGGCGCTCCATTTGGCGGTAAAGCCCGCCGCGCGCCGGGGCCTGGGGGCTAGGCAGCGGCGCAAAGGTCAAAACCGGCGACCCGGCCAGATCCCCCGGCAACAAAAAACGCCCAGGCGTGCAATCGTAATGCCCGGCCTGCCGCGCCGCCTGCAAATACCCGGCAAAACCCTGCGCCAGCGCCTGTGCTTGGACCTCGTCCAGGGGGGCGGCCGCATCTGTGCCCTGCACCTGCGCCAAAAAGCTGGCGGCCTGAGGGCGCTTGGGCAACCCGGCCAGCACCTGGCGCGACCAATCGGCATAGCTTTGCCCCATCAGACCCAGATCCAGCAACCATTCCCCCGGATAGTCGATAATATCCAGATGAACCCGTTGCGACCCCTGAAGCGCCCCCAAGACCCCGCGCCGGCGCACCCGCAACGTCACCCGCAACTCGGACACCGCGCGGGTGCCTTCGGGCCAATGCGGATCTGGGCCGGTCAGCGCGTCAAGATGGCGTTCGTAATCAAAGCGCGGCACAGTCACCGAGGGCTGCGGCTGAAGAAACGCCGCCTCGATCTGGGTATCCAGATGCACCATCCGGCCCCGATCCAACAAATTGGCGACAAGCGCTGTGATAAACACGGTCTTGCCCGATTGCGACAGGCCGGTAACGCCCAATCTGATGACCGGCTCAAAAAAGGTTTGGCCCAGCGTGTCCTGCACGGTTTCCACCTGCCGTAACAGCGCATCGGCAATTGTTGCAATCATCAAGGGTCCAGCCGCTGAAATATCCTTTGGTCAACATAGGGGCACCAAGGGCGCGGCGCTAGGTGCTTCACAAGGCCAAATGGCGTGGCCGCCCGTCCCGGCGCACCTGGCAAACATCGCCGTCTTTCAAATAATTGGATCGTATTAGGGCTGTGGCCGCCCAGCCGGAGGGGCTGCGCCGCCCGGCATGCGGCATCGTTGCGATCTGTTTGGCCATATTTTTCCCCGGAACTTTGTGATCTTTGAACTGAAACCTCTCGGCGGATGCCCCATGGCCGGATCGCGATGGCCTAAGATCAAGCCCCCCTTTTGCGCCGGTTGCCTTTTGACGGGCCTAAAGGGCGGCGCCATCACCACGCGCGCATTCAATGGCGGCGCGGCTGATCACCCTATTGAACGGGCTATCAATACTCATGCCAAAGCCTACTGGAACCGACTGTTTCATTACGACACAGGCGGATAGCAGGCCGCGTCATGGCGGCGCCTTTTGCGCAGGGAAAAAATCCGTTTCCAGAAATATGCAGTGCGCCTTTGCCCCGCCCCTCATGAACCTTACCCGAAAGGGGCGACCCAAGCGGCTGTAACACAGCGCCCCGCGTCGCGAAATTGCGGCTTTGAACGCACGCCGCCCATTGGAACCTTTGGATCCGAAGCCAAGCCAAATGACCATCCTGATCGAGCGCTGGCGCTGGCGCGGGCTGTTTGCGCAGGTTTTTCGCCCTATCAAGAGTGCGCGTGGCCTTTTGGCGGCTGCTTCCCTTGTATCTGTTAAGGTATGGACAAGGGTTCACGATCTGCCGGCCAAAGCGCAGGCGACGGGCCGTATTTATGGGGGGGGCGGCCCGAATGGGTGGCCATTTTGGGGCAAAACGCCAGCCCATGGGGGGGGCAAACGGCAAAGACATTTGACGGCGCAGCCAAGGAAGGCTAGGCCCGCGCCATGCACCGATACGCGTTAAAAGTCGAATATCACGGGGCGCCCTTCGCCGGCTGGCAGCGCCAAAAGGACGTGCCCTCGGTTCAGGGCGCGATTGAGGCCGCCTTGGCCCGTCTTGAACCGCGCGCCCACACCATCGCCGCGGCGGGGCGGACCGACGCCGGAGTGCATGGCCTGGGCCAGGTTGCCCATTGTGACATGGCGCGCGATTGGGATCCCTTTCGCCTGTCCGAGGCGTTGAACTATCATTTAAAACCTTCCCCGGTGGCGATCACCGCCTGTGCGCGGGTGGCGCCCGATTGGCACGCCCGCTTTTCCGCCGAGGCGCGCCATTATCTGTTTCGCCTAGTCGCGCGGCGCGCGCCCTTGACCCACCAAGAGGGGCAGGTCTGGCAGGTCAAACAGCCGCTTGATCTGGCGGCGATGCAGCGCGCGGCGGAGGTGTTGCTGGGCCAGCATGATTTCACCACCTTTCGTTCGACCATTTGCCAGGCGCAAAGTCCTATCAAGACCCTCGACCGGCTGGACATCCACGAGGTGCGCACGGCTTGGGGCGCTGAAATTCATTTTGACGTGCGGGCGCGGTCGTTCTTGCACAATCAGGTGCGCAGCTTTGTCGGAACGCTTGAACGCGTCGGTGCCGGCAGCTGGAGCCCCCAGGACGTTGCCGACGCACTGGCGGCCCGTGACCGCGCGGCCTGCGGGCCGGTTTGCCCCCCGCAGGGTCTGTATTTGGCGCATGTGGTTTATCCCGTTGATCCTTTCGCGCCCGAAAGCGCGCAAAGGGACAGGCCGCGATCACCAAACGCCTAAAGCGATCAAAACTCTTCCCAGCCGGTGTCCAGAGGCGGCGCCTTTAGGGCAAGGTTATCCTGAACCGGGGGCGGCGCCGCCTTTTGTAGCGCGGCAGGCGGCGCCTTGGCAGTGCCAGAGACCGCGAGCCGGCCGGGCCGGGCCTTGAACCCTTTGATCTGGAACCTGGCGACCGCCGCCGCAAGGGCATCTGATTCCGTCGTTAGCGCATGGCTGGCTGCGGTTGTTTCCTCGAACATCGCGGCATTTTGTTGGGTCACGGTGTCCAGTTCATTCATGGCCGTGTTGATTTCATTCAAGCCCGAAGATTGCTCGCGCGCTGAAATCGCAATATCCGACACCCGTTTGGAAATCTCGGCCACGGACGTAACAATAGACGACAGGGCGGCGCCGGTCTTGTCAACCAAATCAACGCCTTGCTGCACCTGATCCCCCGAGGAGGAGATCAGCGTGTTTATTTCGCGCGCCGCATCAGATGAGCGCTGCGCCAAGGCGCGGACCTCGGTGGCGACGACGGCAAAGCCGCGGCCAGCCTCGCCGGCGCGGGCAGCCTCAACGCCGGCATTCAACGCCAACAGGTTGGTCTGGAACGCGATGTCATCAATCACTGAGGTGATCTTGGATATCTCGTGCGATGATGCCTTGATGCCGTCCATCGCCGTCACGGCCTGGCGGGCGATCTCGCCGCCTTTTTCAGCGTTGGATTGCGCTTCGGCCGACATGCTGCTGGCCTCGTTGGCGCCCTCGGCCGCAGAACGCACCGAGCTGGTCAGTTGATCAAGTGCGGCGGCTGTTTCTTCCAGAGTGGCCGCCTGTTTCTCAGTTCGGCGCGATAAATCATCCGCCGCGCTGGTGATTTCAGCAGTTTCATTGCGAATCGAATCGGCGTTATGCATCACAGCGCCCACCGCCTCGTGGAGCGCGGCCACAGCGGCGTTGAAATCCACCCGCAGCTTTTCATATTCGCTTGGGAAGGCCGCTGTAATGTCGCTGTTCAGATCGCCCTTGGCCAGCTGCGTCAACGCCACTCCAAGCGCATTCACCACGGTTTTTTGCTCTTGCGCGATGCGCTCTCGCTCAAGCGTTGCGGCGCGCATCTGCTGATCGCTGTCCGATATGTCAGAGCCCAGGAACAACACCCGCTCAACCGTGCCGTCTGGCGCCAGGATCGCCGAAAACCCCCCCTCGACCACCCGCATTGATGCGCCATCGTGATGGGCCAGTTCAAACCGGCCAAAGTGAGACTGCCCCGCCAGAACCTTGCGCGCCAGCGCCATACCGGCCAAATCGTTGCCGGCATCCCGGCGAAATATCGCATCAAGGCCTTGCCCGGCGATTTGGCCCGGCTTGCGGCCGGTCAAGGTTTCAAAATTCGGATTTGCGTCTTGTGCGCGGCCCGTGCTGTCGAATTCAGCGCGCAATTGATTGGCGTCAATGGTTTGCAACACAGCGGCATTGCGCTGATCCTCGGTGCGGTCGGCCAGCTCAACCACCGTGCCGATCATCGCCCCCTCGCTGTCATGAGCCGCGTTGATCGCCACATGCACGAACCGATCGCCAATCTTTAACGTTTGCGCCAGCGGCAAATGCTGGGCGCCGCCGCCCAACGCCCCGGACAGATCGGCCAGCCGGTCCAAACGCGCGCCCAGCGCCCCCTTGTCGGTCAACCCCGGCCAGACCTGGGCCAGCGCCGGCATCAGTTGGCCGATCAATGCGGTGCAAGCTGGGTTCACAAAGGTCACGCACAGCTGCGAATCTGTCATCATCATCGGCGCCGACGACCCGCTGAACGCCGCGCTTTTGAACGCGCTTTCCACTGCGCTTTCCTTGGCCTTTGCCAAAGCGATGCGAAAGGTATCCAGCCGCCTTGCCATCCGCCCCACTTCGTCACCGCGGCGGATATAAGGCACGTCAACATCATAATCGGCATCGGCAACCGCGCCCATCGCCGCTTCGATCCGGGTGAGGGGTTTGGACATATAATTGCGCAAGAACAGCCCGGCAAAGACCAATGAAACCAGCATGACCGCAAAGCCCGCCGCCAGGGTTTTGTTTTGCGCGTCGGCCAATATGGCTTGCTGGGTCTGCGCGCTCCAGACTGTGACGACGGCGCCAACAGGGGCGCCTTGATCGCCAAAATAGGTGGGCGCTGCACTGCTGAGGCGATCCGCCGAGGTCACGATTTCCTGCTGCTCCAACGCCTGGCGCGCCAGATCAAGCGCCGCCGCTTCGGCGATTGGGCCGGTGCGATGCAAAACGTTGCCCTCGGCCCCTACAACCATGCCGCCCATGGCGTCGGGCCTGGCCCGTTCGATGACCCCGTCCAGGATATCTTGCATCGCCGCCGTGTTCCCGAATTTGACCGATCCGCCAAGCTGCATCGCCAAAAGGTCCGAAACCTCAATCGCGCGGGCCGTCAGGGCGTCATGGGTCAGGGCCGTCTTGGTCTGGTGTTCCATCACCTCGATCGCCGCGATGACCGCCAAGACACAAATCGCAACAATGGCCGAACATTTGAAAAACAAGCTGTTCAACGGGTTGGTCTTTCCCTGTGTTCGGGTCAAAAGCTGCTTCATTCCATTTCCCTCGCCTCGATGATCCTGCAAACACGCCAAAATGCACGCGCCCCGACAGCCATACAGCCCAGGTCTTAAGGCCCCCCTAACGCCAGGCCAACGCGGCAAGCTTGCTCTTGCCCCGGCGCAGCGTTAAAGCAGCGTCATGCTGAAAACCCGTATCATTCCCTGCCTTGATGTCGCCGATGGCCGCGTGGTCAAGGGTGTCAATTTTGTCGATCTCAAGGATGCCGGTGATCCGGTGGATGCCGCGATTGCCTATGACGCTGCCGGCGCGGACGAATTGTGCTTTCTCGACATCAAGGCCACCCATGAAAACCGCGGCACCATGTTCGACGTGGTGCGCCGCACCGCCCAGCATTGCTATATTCCGCTTACGGTGGGGGGCGGCGTGCGCAGCGTCGATGACGTTCGCGCGCTGCTGCTGGCGGGCGCCGACAAGGTGTCGTTCAATTCCGCCGCTGTTGCCGACCCCGATGTGATTGCCCGCGCCGCCGATCGCTTTGGCAGCCAATGCATCGTGACGGCCATTGACGCCAAGACAGTGGCGCCCGGAACCTGGGAAATCTTTACCCATGGTGGACGCCGTGCCACCGGAATAGACGCGGTGGAGTTTGCCCGCCAAGTGGTGGCAAAAGGTGCCGGTGAAATTCTTCTGACCTCGATGGATCGCGACGGCACCCGCGCCGGCTTCAACCTGGATCTGACGCGCGCCATCAGCGATGCTGTGGATGTGCCCGTGATTGCCTCGGGCGGGGTTGGCACGCTTGATCATCTGGTCGAAGGCGTTACCAAGGGCGGCGCTTCGGCGGTGCTGGCGGCGTCGATCTTTCATTTCGGCGATTACACGATCGCTCAGGCCAAGGCCCATATGGCCCGCGCCGGCATCCCAATGAGGCTGACATGACGCTGACCGCCCTTTATGACCTGATCGCCAGCCGCAAATCCGCCGACCCAGCCACCAGCTGGACCGCACAGCTTTTGGCCAAAGGGCCAGAAAAATGCGCCGAGAAATTTGGCGAAGAAGCGATCGAAGCCATCATCGAAGCGGTCAAAGGCGACCGCGCCGCGCTGACAAGCGAAGCCGCCGATGTGCTCTATCACCTGCTGGTGATGCTGGCCGCGCGCGATGTGCCGCTGGACGATGTCCTGCAAGAGCTGGCAACCCGGCAAGCCCAGTCCGGTCTGGCCGAGAAACAATCGCGCCCGTCCTGACCACACAATGCCCGCCCTGAGGTGGTGCCAAATAAAATATGGCGTCACGGGCCTTGGCCCGTGTCCTTTGGATCACGCCTGTGCCGCCGGCGCTAAAGTTTGCTTGAGATCACGCCAGTGGCAAAACCGCCTTGGCGCAGCTCTCCGAAAAGGCGCTGATATTCGATCTTGGGACAGCGGTCTTGCACAACATCCACGCCGCGCGCCTGCGCCATGTGCGCCGCCTGCGCATGTTCAACCCCGATCTGCATCCAGATCACCCGCAGCCCGGCAAAGCAGGCCAAAGCTTCCTCTACGATGCCCGGAACCGCCTCGGACCGCCGAAAGATATCAACCATATCGACATGGCCCTCGATCTCGGACAGGCCGGCGACAACTTTTTGCCCAAACAAGACCTGCCCGGCATGACCTGGATTGACCGGCACCACCTCAAACCCCTTCAGGCTCAGATACCGCGCAACGAAATAGCTGGGCCGGACCGGATTGGCCGACACCCCGACAACCGCGATCCGCCGCACACGGCCAAAAATCCCGCGCAAGAACTCATCCGAATATTCCACCCTGCCCCTTTCGCGACGCATTGCCTCAACCTGGCCCAAGCTTACCCACCAAGCGGCCAACCACAAGCGACAAAAACGGCGCCAGAAACGCAACCCGTCAAAGAGGAAAATCATGGTGCGGTCGGAGAGCATATGAAGCCCGCGTGCTATCGCGCATTGCCACGCAAGAAGTAATTTATTTAATTCAGTCTTGTCAACGGATTAAGGCAATTTTTAGCAGTGCCACGCATTTTCAAGCATTGCAATGAGCTGCCGTTCTGGTGGACTAATTGGCGGACCGGATGGCGGACTAATTGGCGGACCAAAATGAAGAAACTCACAGCGATCAGCATCAAGAAAGCATCCGACGGGAAGCTGGGCGACGGCGGCGGCCTCGAACTGCGCAAGAAAGGCGATGCCGGGAGATGGGTATGGCGGTATAGCATCACAGGCAGGCGCCGGGAAATGGGCCTCGGAACCTACCCTGAAGTTTCGCTGGGCGAGGCGAGAAAGATCCGCGACAAATGGGCCCTGCTGCTCGCCCAGGGCAAAGACCCGATTTCAGAGCGGCAAGCGGATCAAGACGCCATCCGCCGCGAATTCGAAAAAAACGATCCCACGCTCGAAGCCTTAACCTCCGACGTCCTCAATGCCCGAAAGGCCAGCCTCAAGGGCGACGGCAAAGCGGGCCGCTGGATATCGCCCCTCGAACGGCATGTGTTCCCGAAGATCGGGCACAAAGCGATCAGCACGATCCACCAATCGGACATTCGAACCGCTCTCGCGCCGATCTGGAAATCCAAACACCCGACCGCCACGAAGGCGATAAACCGCCTGCGCATCGTTTTCCGCCAAGGCAAGCTCATGGGCTACGACTGTGATCCGTTCACAATCGACGCCGCCAAGCACATGCTGGGCGATGTTATCCACAACGCAGATCCGATCCCGGCAACCCCGTGGCAAGATATCCCCGATCTCTACGCCCGCCTCGAAAACACCGGGCAGGTCGCACAATGCCTGCGTTTTATGATCCTGACACTCGTGCGCGCCAGCGGATGCCGAGGCGCAACCTACGACGAATTCAACGATGGCATCTGGACCGTTCCGGCCGTGCGCATGAAGGGCCGCCCCGGCAAGGTAAGCGATTTTCGCGTGCCGCTCACCGATCAGACACAACAGCTGGTGGACCATCAGCGCGCACTCGGCGGCACATATCTGTTCAGCGCCCAGCGCGGAAGGCCTGTAAGCGACAACAGCCTCTCCAAACACATGCGCGAGATAGGAGAGGCTGGGCGGCCGCACGGTTTCAGAACCAGCTTCAGGACGTGGGTCCAGGACACCGATGCTTGCAGCTGGGAGGTTTCAGAGACCGTGCTTGCCCATACGATCGGCAACAAGGTCGAGCGTAGCTATGCCCGATCCGACCTCCTCGAGCGCAGGCGGATCGTCATGCAAAAATGGGCGGATTTCGTGACAGGCGCGAGTTCGAACGTGGTGAAGATCCACGGCTGAATAACCGCGTGCATAATTTGCGGCCCAAAAACACAAAAGCCCCGCCCGGATTTCCCGGACGGGCTTCAAATTAATCACACGGTTATTCAGGCAAGGTCTCGAAGCCCAGTGATCTCTTTCATTGCGGCTTGCGCCAAGAAACTTGAACGGGACAGATTGAGACCTCTGGCAGCTTCATCAATCGCCTTAAGAAGCCCCTGCTCCATAGAAATCTGAGCTCGAACCGTCTTCGTCAGAAGTTCAATCACCGGCACAGAATGTCTGACGTCAGCGCCTATGGGACAGATTTGAGGTTTTCGTAACGGAGGATTTCTGGTTCATCGCAGCCATC
>CAKZPD010000037.1 GCA_937138475.1 uncultured Sulfitobacter sp.
ACTTTGTTCATGTAAACAACCATGTGCGGGATGCCAACCTGGCGGCCCAGCAGAATGTGCTCGCGGGTTTGGGGCATCGGGCCGTCGGCCGCGTTCACAACCAGGATCGCGCCGTCCATCTGCGCCGCACCGGTGATCATGTTCTTGACGTAGTCGGCGTGGCCGGGGCAGTCAACATGCGCATAGTGGCGCGACTCGGTCTCGTATTCAACGTGCGCCGTCGAAATGGTGATCCCGCGCGCCTTTTCTTCCGGCGCCCCGTCAATCTGGTCATAGGCGCGGAAGTCGCCAAAATACTTGGTGATCGCTGCTGTCAACGTCGTCTTGCCATGGTCAACGTGACCAATCGTGCCGATGTTTACATGCGGTTTCGTACGTTCAAACTTTGCCTTAGCCATCTGAGGGCGCCCTTCGTGTTATGGGGCCCTGCCGGACCCTGACCTGATATGGCGCGGCGTTTATTGGGATTTGGGCGAAAAATCAAGCCCTAGCAGACCCGTTTGATCATTTGGATGCGAAGGCGGCCAAAGTGCGTCTGGGCGGTTCGAAATCGGCGCCCTTGAACCAGCCCTGCGAGGCGTTTTGCTGCACCAAGAACTGTTCGATGGCCTTGGCCAGATTGGCGGCAAGGTTGTCCAATTGCACCTGCGCCGTCTGGGTCAACCCCGAGCCGACAACCGTCTCGGCCGAGAAGGTCTCAAGCACCGTGAACACCTTGGGCTCTGCGTTCAGCTTGCCGCCCTTTTCATCGTCCCAGACCGTCAGTTGGGCCACCATCACCGACTTGGGCGAAAGCACAACGGGAATGCCGGGCTGGGCCAGCACATAGCCTTCGATGCTTAGCCCGAAATGATAGCTGCGGCTGCCTTCATAGCGGTCAAACCGCGCGGCGATGGCCGATTGCACCGCTTGGGTCAACTCATCGACCGGCACTTCGCGGCTGACCGGCCCTTTGACCACCTTCGGCGCGACGACAATATTATGGCCCAACGCAAAATCGCCCAGATCGACGGGCGGCGCGTCCAGATCGCGCGCACCTGTGCAGGCGCCAAGCCACGCCAGCGCGATAAACAAAGCCGCATATCTGAGCATCTGCCACATCCCTTTCTTGCCTTTTGTATGCCTATCCCAGCCCCCCAAAAGGTGCAATGTTTGGATATCCCCGCCTGGCGCCCTAAGATTGATCCAAGAAAGGGCCAGCATGATGCGTGAATGCAAAACCGATTTGCCTGTTTTTGTGCCGCTGGTGCAGGAACCCTGGGGTGTGCTGAAAACACTGAACGTTGCGCGGCAAAATGTGCTTGGCATTATTCCCAAGATCGCCACGACACAGCCGATCGTATCCGGCAAGACCGGCAAGCGTTGGCATATGGTGATGGATCCGGCGGCGTTGCGCCATATCCTGCTGGACCGTCTGGCGGATTACCCCAAGTCACAAGTGACCAAGAATTTGCTGCGCCCCGCGATTGGCGAGTCGCTCTTTATCGCCGAGGGGGCGCATTGGCGCTGGCAACGGCGCGCGGCGGCACCGGCCTTTAGCCACCGGAACGTTGCCAATCTGGGGCCGATCATGACAACGGCCGCCGAACGGGCCATCGCCCGCATCGAAGCCGCCGCGCCAAGGGCGGTGAACATGCTGGATGAGATGGTCGCCACCACCTTTGACGTTATTTCGGATGTGACCTTTTCAAGCGGACAGCAATTTGATCGCGCGGCCGTACACCGTGCCATTGATCAATACATCGCCGAAGCAGGCAAGATTTCGCTGTTTGATATTCTGGGCCTGCCAGACTGGATGCCCCGGCCAGGGCGGGTGATGTCGGGGCAAGCGCTGCGCGAGATGAAGGCCATGGCCGACCGCGCCATCACCGCCCGCCCTGCCCCCAAGGCCGGCCAGGTTCCCGATCTTCTGGATCTGCTGCTGGCTGGGGAAGACCCGCAAACCAAACGCCGCATGAACACAGCCGAGCTGCGCGACAACCTGTTGACGTTTATCGTTGCCGGCCATGAAACCACCGCGCTGACGCTGGCCTGGGCGCTTTACCTTTGCGCCTTTGACCCGGCCATCCAGCGCCGCGCGCATCAGCAGGCCCGCGCCGTCCTGGGCAATCGCGCGGCGACGGTGGATGATTTGCCCCGTCTGCCGCTGATCCGGCAGATCATCGACGAAACGCTGCGACTGTATCCCCCGGCAGGGATCATATCGCGCACCGCGTTGAAACAGGACCGGCTGTGTGGGCGGGATATCCGTCCCAAAGACACGATTATCGTGCCCATCTATGCCCTTGGGCGGCACCACCTTTTGTGGGACAAACCTGACGCCTTTGACCCAAGCCGCTTTGCCGATCCCAAAGCGATTGATCGCTATGCCTATCTGCCATTCGGGGACGGACCGCGCATCTGCATCGGCGCCTCGTTCGCACTGCAAGAGGCGGTGATCATCCTGGCCAGCCTTCTGGCCCGGTTCGAATTCTCGGCCATCACGGGGAAAACCCCGAAACCGGTCATGATCCTGACCCTGCGCCCCGAAGGGGGCGTATGGCTGACAGCCAAACCCCTGTAAGAGTTAGGTAAATTTGTTGTCACGCGGAAAGCCGCGCGGCGCCATCCGGCCCGCCCCGGCGCGCTTGCCCGTCCATTCGGTCAGATCGGCCTCGGTGCGGGTGCGCCCTGCGGGATCAAGCCAGCTAAGCCCCTGCGCGCTGTCAAAGGTGGTGGCATCCGACAATCCGCCATCTTTGTATTTTTGCAGCCGCACACCCTTGCCCCGGCCCATCTCGGGCAGCTCATCCAGCGCGAAAACCAATACTTTACGGTTCTCTCCGACAACGGCCACACGGTCCCCTTGCACCGGTTTACACACCAGCGCGCGCGCATCACCGCGCACGTTCAAGACCTGTTTGCCGCTGCGGGTCTGGGCCACAACATCATCTTCGGGCACCACAAAGCCATCCCCCGCAGTCGATGTCACCAACAGCTTGCGCCCCGGCGCATGGGTGAACAGGGTCACGATTTCGGCCTCGTTCGGCAGATCGACAATCAGGCGCAGCGGTTCGCCCATGCCGCGCCCGCCCGGCAAATTCGCCGCCGGAATCGTGTAAAAGCGCCCGTTCGACCCGAACACCAACAGCCGGTCGGTGGTTTCAGCGTGGAAAATGAACCGCGGCCCATCCCCGTCCTTGAACTTCAGCTCGCGCGCGAGGTCGATATGACCGGTCATCGCCCGCACCCACCCCATCTGCGAACAAACGATGGTGATCGGCTCGCGGTCGATCATCGCCTCGATCGGCACGTCCTCGACCTCGCCGGCTTCGGCAAAGCTGGTGCGGCGCTGTCCACCGGCGTAATCCTTGCCAAATTGCTTTTTCGTAGCGCGCAGCTGATCGGTGATCGTATCCCACTGGGTCTGCGGATTTTCCAGCAAATCCTCGATCTGGGCGCGTTCTTCCATCAGGGCCGATTGCTCGCGCAGCAGCTCGATCTCTTCCAGTTTGCGCAAAGACCGCAGACGCATGTTCAAGATGGCCTCGGCCTGAACCTCGGTCAGGGATGGTTCGGCTGCCGGGGCCGGGCCGACGTAATCGGCCTCGCTTTGCGCGCGCGCATGATCCTTGCCCCAATCCTCGGCCATCAACGCCGCTTTTGGATCGGTATCATACCGAATGATATCAATGACCCGGTCCAGATTGAGAAAGGCGATGATAAACCCTTCCAGTACCTCAAGACGGTGATCTATCTTTTCGAGCCGATGCGCCGAACGCCGCACCAAGACATCGCGGCGATGGTCCAGAAACGCCCGAAGCACCTCTTTCATCGAACAGACCTGCGGCGTCAGCCCGTCGATCAGCACGTTCATATTCAACGAAAACCGCACCTCAAGATCCGAGTTGCGGAACAACATGCCCATCAACACGTCGGGGTCGACATTCTTGGACCGCGGTTCAATCACCATGCGAACATCATCGGCAGATTCGTCGCGAACATCGCCCAATATGGGCACCTTCTTGGTCTGGATCAGCTCGGCGATTTTTTCGATCAGCTTGGATTTTTGCACCTGATAGGGAATTTCGGTGACAACGATCTGCCACTGCCCCCGGCCAAGGTCTTCGACCTGCCACCGGCACCGCAGGCGGAACGATCCACGTCCGGTGCGATAGGCGGCGGCGATGTTCTCGGCCGGTTCGACAATCACGCCACCTGTGGGGAAATCCGGCCCCGGCACAAAGTTCAGCAAGGTATCGTCGCGCGCATCAGGCGATTTGACCAAATGAATACAGGCGTCGCACAGCTCGGCGATGTTATGGGGCGGGATGTTGGTGGCCATCCCCACCGCGATCCCGCTTGACCCATTGGCCAGCAGGTTGGGGAACTGCGCCGGCAGCACCACCGGCTCGGTCAGGGTGCCATCATAATTTTCGCGGAAATCAACGGCGTTTTCATTCAACCCTTCAAGCATCGCCTCGGCGACGGCGGTCATCCGGGCCTCGGTATAGCGCGAGGCGGCAGGATTATCGCCATCAATATTGCCAAAGTTGCCCTGGCCATCCACCAGCGGATAACGAACGTTGAAATCCTGTGCCAGACGCGCCATCGCGTCATAGATCGCCGCATCGCCATGCGGGTGATAGTTGCCCATCACATCGCCGGAAATCTTTGCCGATTTGCGAAACCCCCCGTTCGAGGACAGGCGCAATTCACGCATGGCAAACAAAATTCGCCGGTGCACAGGCTTAAGCCCATCGCGCGCATCCGGCAGGGCCCGGTTCATGATCGTCGACAACGCATAGGTCAAATAGCGTTCGCCCAGCGCACGGCGCAGCGGTTCGGACAATTCGGATTGCATCATGGGGGGGCTATCAACTGGATCGGACATGGCCAGTTGATAACGGGCGGCGGCCCCGCGAACAAGGGCCCGCACCGCAGCCGCACCGGGAAATATTCATAAATACCCTGGCGCAAGCGCTTGCCGCCGCGCCAATCCGGGCTAGGGTTGCCGCGACACTTGCAAGGGGGCCATATGGCACGCACCATTTTGATTACCGGCTGTTCGTCCGGCATTGGTCTTGACGCGGCCCAAGGCCTGCGCAAGCGCGGCTGGCGCGTCTTTGCCGCCTGCCGCCAGCAAAGCGACTGTGACCGGCTGCGCGCCATGGGGTTTGACAGCCCCCGCATCGACTATACCGATACGCAAAGCATCACCGACGGGCTGCAAAGCGTGCTGGCGCAAACCGGCGGGCGGCTGGATGCGCTGTTCAACAATGGCGCCCACGCCACCCCCGGCGCCGTCGAAGACCTGCCCACCGACGCGCTGCGCGGCATTTTCGAAAGCAACGTTTTTGGCTGGCACGAGCTGATCCGCCAGGTCATCCCGGTAATGCGGGCCCAAGGTCACGGGCATATCGTGCAATGTTCATCGGTGCTGGGCTTTGTGGCAATGCCGTGGCGCGGGGCGTATGTCGCCACGAAATACGCCATCGAAGGGCTGACAGACACGCTGCGCCTTGAAATGCGTGACACGCCCATTCGCGTGGTGCTGATCGAACCGGGGCCTGTCACATCCAAAATCCGGGTGAACTCGATCCCGCATTTTGAACGCTGGATCGACTGGCGGGCCTCGCCCCGGCGGGCGCAATACGAAAGCAGCCTGCTGACGCGGCTGTATCACAGCAGCGGCCCCGACCGGTTCGAACTGCCGCCCGGTGCCGTGACCGAAAAACTGGCCCGTGCGCTGGACACGCAGACCCCAAAGGCCCGGTATTACGTCACCACACCCACCTATCTGATGGGCGCACTGCGGCGCCTGCTGCCGGGGCGGGCGTTGGATTGGCTGCTTAGTCGCTGACAAGGTGCAAGCGGGGTGCAGACGGGGCGCGACCCCCAGGGGGATCGGCCACTCGCCCTGCCCGCGCCGTGATCCCCTTTGCCCATGCGGCGAAAAAGCGGTTCGCTTTTGCTGCGCGGGCGGCTACATCAGGGCCAAGCTAGAAAAGGATGCCCGACATGGCTGACCCGTTTTTGACATTGATAATCCTGGCCTGCGTTGGTGTTGCCATCATCTTGGTGCTTGGCCTTGGCGGCTTTGCCGGTGGCGGCGCGTTCAACAAAAAACACGCCAACAAACTGATGCGCTATCGGATCGCCGCGCAATTCGTGGCGGTCTTGATGATCCTCGCCTATGTCTATTTCCGCAAGTAACCCGCAAAAGGAAGGCCCGCCGCATGGTTGTCTTGAATAAAATCTATACCCGCACCGGCGACGCCGGCGAAACCGCCCTGGGCAATGGCGCGCGGGTGGCCAAACATGATGCCCGCGTCAATGCCTATGGCACCTCGGACGAGCTGAACTGCTTTGTCGGGGTCGCCCGTTTGCATGCCCAGGGCGACATGGACGCAGCCCTAAGCCGCATCCAGAACGATCTGTTCGATCTGGGCGCCGATCTGTGCCGCCCCGACATGCAGCAAGACGCCACCGCCGACTATCCGCCGCTGCGTGTCATCGCCGCGCAGGTTGACCGGCTTGAGGGCGAAATCGACGCGATGAACAAAAACCTTGAGGCCCTGCGCAGCTTTATCCTGCCCGGCGGCAGCCCCCTTGCCGCGCATCTGCATGTGTGTCGAACCGTCGCACGCCGCGCGGAACGTCTGTGTGTCGAATTGGCCCAATCCGAGCCGATCAACCCAGTGGCGGTCAAATACCTCAACCGGCTAAGTGATTGGTTTTTCGTCGCCGCGCGCATGGCCAATGATGGCGGCAAAGATGACGTTCTGTGGGTGCCCGGCGCCAACCGCTGATCGGCCATTCCGGCCGGTTCGGCGCGAAATAGGCCATAACGCGGCGTCCAATGACCACCAAATGACGATTTTGCACTGTTTCCCCGCGAGTCGCTTCGTTAAACCTCTGCTCAGACTATGACTGGCTCGTCGCATGACTGAGTCGCAACCAAGGAGAGAGACGCCAATGAAGGTTCTGGTACCTGTCAAACGCGTGATCGACTATAACGTGAAAGTGCGCGTCAAAGCGGACGGAACGGGCGTTGATCTTGCCAATGTGAAAATGTCGATGAACCCCTTCGACGAGATTTCTGTCGAACAGGCCATCCGCCTGAAAGAAGCCGGTCAGGCAGACGAAGTCGTGGTGGTTTCAGTTGGCGTCAAGCAGGCGCAGGAAACCCTGCGCACGGCCCTGGCCATGGGTGCAGACCGGGCGATTTTGGTCGTGGCTGCCGAAGACGTTCACACCGACATCGAACCTTTGGCCGTTGCCAAGATCCTCAAGGCTATCGTTGACGAAGAAAAGCCCGGCCTGGTGCTGTGCGGCAAGCAAGCGATTGACAACGATATGAACGCCACCGGCCAGATGCTGGCCGCGCTGATGGGTTGGAGCCAGGGCACCTTTGCCTCGGAGGTCACCATCGAAGGCGACAAGGCCGTTGTCACCCGCGAAGTCGACGGCGGCTTGCAGACCATCAAGGTCGCCATGCCCAGCGTGATCACCGTTGATCTGCGCCTGAACGAGCCACGCTATGCGTCGCTGCCCAACATCATGAAGGCCAAGAAAAAGCCTTTGGATGAAAAGACTGCCGCCGATTACGGCGTCGATGTCGCGCCCCGGCTTGAGATCGTAAAAACAGTTGAGCCCGCAGCCCGCGCTGCCGGTATCAAGGTCGGCTCGGTGGACGAGCTGGTGGCAAAACTTAAAGAAGCGGGGACTGTATAAATGGCTGTACTTCTTCTTGCAGAGGTCACGGATGGTGAATTGGCGATGGACGCAACGGCCAAGGCCGTGACCGCCGCCCAGGCCCTTGGTGACGTGACTGTATTGTGCACAGGCGCAAGCTGCGCAGATGCGGCGGCCCAGGCGGCAACCATTTCAGGCGTGGCCAAAGTGCTGTGCGCCGAAGATGCGCTTTATGGCAAACGTCTGGCAGAGCCAGTGGCCGATCTGTTGGTATCGCTGTCTGGCGATTACGAACATATCGTTGCCCCGGCCACCACAGACGCCAAAAACATCATGCCCCGTGTCGCGGCGCTTTTGGATGTGATGGTGATTTCAGACGTGACGGCCGTGGTTGATGGCGCCACCTTTGAACGCCCGATCTATGCCGGCAATG
Organism: uncultured Sulfitobacter sp.; assembly: GCA_937138475.1. GTDB lineage: Bacteria > Pseudomonadota > Alphaproteobacteria > Rhodobacterales > Rhodobacteraceae > CAKZPD01. The sequence goes on from CAKZPD010000037.1 coordinate 8,111, forward strand.
CGATGCAGACGGTGAAATCCGGCGATGCCAAGAAGGTTGTGACCTTCCGTGGATCAACTTTCGACGCCGCCGCCACAGGCGGTTCGGCATCGGTTGAAACAATCGCAGCGGCCGCAAACCCTGGCCTGTCTGAATGGGTCGAAGACAAGGTCGCCGCCTCGGACCGCCCCGAGCTGACATCGGCAGGTGTGGTTGTATCGGGTGGCCGCGGCGTCGGTTCCGAAGAGGACTTTGCCCTGATCGAGAAACTGGCCGACAAGCTGGGTGCCGCGGTTGGCGCCTCGCGGGCGGCGGTTGATTCAGGCTATGCCCCCAACGATTGGCAAGTGGGTCAGACCGGCAAGGTTGTCGCCCCCGAGCTGTATGTCGCGGTCGGTATTTCAGGTGCCATTCAGCACCTCGCCGGGATGAAAGACAGCAAGGTGATCGTTGCGATCAACAAAGACGAAGAGGCCCCGATTTTCCAGGTTGCCGATTACGGTCTGGTTGCCGATCTCTTTACCGCTGTGCCAGAGCTGATCGAAAAGCTGTAAACCGGTCACATCCGGCAGAAAAAGACGCCCGTATCCTTGCATGGATGCGGGCGTTTTTTATGCGCGTTTTTGCGCGACCCCTTAGACCATGCGCGTCAGCACCTGGGACAGCTCTGCCGCGACCGCGCCATGGGCCGCCGGGCCGGGCAATTGCGCCGCCGCCGCCTGTTCCAGCGGCGCAAACTGCATCCCATCGGTGCCAAGGTCTTGATCTGGGGTTGCGACCTCGACCACTTGGGTGACATGGCTGCGCAACGTCTCCAGCATCGGGCGGGTGATGAACAGCGGCTCGCGGCCCTGGGCGGGGTCTTGGCCGGGCGGCACATCCTGCGGCACATCATCGGGTGCGAACCACAACAATACGGTCTTGCCTTGGATCTTGTCGATCATGCTGCGCATCCGCGCGACCCATGCCGCCTGTAATTCGCCCTGAACGGCGGCAAAGCGTTCCGGCGATACCGCGTAAAGCCGGCTGAGCATGTGGCGCGTGAAATGAAACTCAGAAAAATCCACGTCGCGATAGATTGTGGTCAAAAGGTCCGACGCGGCGACAAACCGGTCATTGCGTCTGGGATGCACCGAATAAAGCCGGTTGGACAGGTTCTGCGCCCCCATAACCTGCACCACAGTGGCCAAGGCCCCCGCCCCGGCCGCCATGGCGTATTCGTCCCGCACAAAGGCATCAACCCCGGCATTGGGAATGCCGAAATTCACGCAATTGACGCCAATGCGGCTTTCCACCAGGGCCGGAAACGGCGATTTGATGAATTTACCGTAAGTTTCAGTGCCCCCGTAAAAGGCCACGAACGGCGCATCCAGCCGGCGCTTTGGCCCCCGAAACAGCAGTTTTGATTTGCCATAACGGCATTGAAAATAGTCGAGGCCCCCCGGCCCCTTTGCATCATAGGTCATCCTACCCACCTTTTTTCTCACCCGAGGGCAGAATGGCCGATCCATCCTTAGATTTGATTAATGCGGGCCGCGAAGGGCATTGCCGGCTTGCGGCCACCCGGCCTGTCCCCGTAATGTGCAGCCAAGCAGTGAAAGGCCGGTCATGGAAATCAAGCAAATCGGAATCGTTGGCGCAGGCCAGATGGGCAATGGAATAGCACATGTCATGGCCTTGGCGGGTTATGACGTCTTGCTGAACGATATCAGCCAGGACGCGCTGAATGCCGCGATGGCGCTGATTGACAAGAACCTGGAACGACAGGTGGCGCGCGGCAAAATCACCGCCGAGGCCCAGGCCAAGGCCATCGCGCGGATCAAGACCACACAGGTATTGACCGAGCTTGGCCCCATGGATCTGATCATCGAGGCCGCAACCGAACGCGAAAGCATCAAGGAACAGATTTTTGATGCGCTGATCCCGCATCTTGCGGCGCATACGATCCTGACCTCGAACACGTCGTCGATCTCGATCACCCGTCTGGCCAGCCGCACGGACCGCCCCGAGAAATTCATGGGTTTTCATTTCATGAACCCCGTGCCGGTGATGCAGCTGGTTGAGCTGATCCGCGGCATTGCCACCGACGAACCCACCTATGCCGCCTGCAAGCAAGTGGTGGACAATCTGGGCAAGACGGCCGCCTCGGCCGAGGATTTTCCGGCGTTTATCGTGAATCGAATCCTGATGCCGATGATCAACGAAGCGGTTTACACGCTTTATGAAGGTGTGGGGAATGTGCAATCAATTGACAGCTCGATGAAGCTGGGGGCAAACCATCCGATGGGCCCGCTTGAGCTGGCCGATTTTATCGGGTTGGACACCTGTCTTGCGATTATGAATGTGCTGCATGACGGGTTGGCCGACACCAAGTATCGCCCCTGCCCGCTGTTGACCAAATATGTCGAGGCCGGTTGGCTGGGCCGCAAGACCCAGCGCGGGTTTTACGATTACCGTGGCGATGTGCCGGTGCCGACACGCTAGGCGCAATGCTGGGGCGGTTTAGACAATCGCGCCGGCTGGAGCGCGCTGCGGGACGCCGGAGCCTCCGGCGGGGATATTTTTGAACAAAAGAAACGGGGCGTGGTTAGCCGGCCCCAAGCGCCAGCGTATGGGCGCGCAGCCAAGCCATAAAGCCGCGCGGGTCGGCTTGAAGCGCGCGAATTTGCTTTTGGTCGATGGGGTGGCCAACGATGGGGGTCTGGGGTTTGCCGAAGGCGTGGGCGACCTCGTGTAGCAGCAGGCCCTGACGCAGCATCGGCGAGAGCTTGTTGGCGATCTGATAGGCGCGCGAGTTTTGGCCGGGAAACTTGATCGGGACAACGGTGGCGCCTGATTTGCGGATCAGCTTGGCGGTGAAGACATTCCATTCGGCCTCGATTGCGGGGCCAAAAAAGGTTTCAGAGGCCGCCACGACCCCAGAGGGGAACAGCGCCACGACACCGCCGGCCCGGAGGTGCGCCATGGCGTTGGCGCGCATCTCGACGCCTTTGCGTTGGGCGTCAGGGTCGTGCGGGAAGGGCACCGGGATCATATAGGCGCCTGCCTGCGGATCAATTGCAGTCAAAAGCGAGCGCGTCAAAATGCGATAATCTGGCCGCACGCGGCCAATCAGGTCGGCAAAGACCATACCGTCGATCAGGCCATGCGGGTGGTTGGCCACGACGATCACCGGGCCGGTTTGCGGAATACGGGCCAGTTGTTCCGGCGGCGTCAGCAGGTCAATATCCATCGCATCAAGCGCAGCCCGCCAGAAGGCCTGACCGCGGGGCGCCGGGCCGCGCCGTTCGAAATTCCTGATACGGCGCAAGATCGCCAGCTTGCCGGTGCAGGCTTCGATGGCCCGAATCACCGCTGCCTTGAGGGGATCATCAAAGGTCGCCGCATAGGACAGGCTGCGGCGATCGTATTTGGCGGTTTCGCCTTGATGGTGGCTGTTGTTGTCAGTCACATCGCTGCCTTCTGCCGCCACAGCGGGTTAGTCCTCTTCGCCAAACTTGTCTGCCACCAAAGCAGTCAGCGCCTGGGCCAGCGCATCGGCGTCCGCGCCAGATGTTTCGATCTGGATCCGGCTGCCCTTGGAGGCGGCAAGCATCAGCAAGCCCATGATGCTGTCCCCCGAGGCCGACATGCCATCCTTGCGCACTTCGGCGGCGGCGTCAAAGGCCTCGACCACCTCAACCAGCTTTGCCGAGGCGCGGGCATGCAGCCCTTTTTCGTTCACGATTTCCAATGTGGTCTGTGTCATAAAAATAGTCTTGCCTTAATCTTCTGAACGAATGTTCTGGCTGTCGATGTATTTTTTACCCGCTTCTAACGCCGCGCGCACGGCGTCAGGCACGGATTTATTGCGGCTTTTTGCCAATTTGATCAGCATCGGCAGGTTGGCGCCATATAAAATCCGCCGGTTTTCCGGCTTGCAGGCCAGCAGGCTGAGGTTCGAAGGCGAGCCGCCGAACAGATCTGTCACCACGACGACGCCTTCGCCCTTGTCGACAGCATCAGCGGCCTGACATATCTCGCGCTCTTTGTCGGCGCGATTGTGGTCAGCCTTGATCGAGATCGCCTGAATCCCCGGCTGTGCGCCGACCACATGTTCAATCGCGGCAAGATATTCCGCCGCCAGGCCGCCATGCGCCACTATCACGATACCGATCACGGATTACGGCCCTTCCTGTTTGCGGCGATCCAGTTCCCTGTGCCTTATTGACACCTGCCAGCCTTGTTTCGCAAGTCGCAAAGCATGATCTTGGGCCATTACAACCGAGCGATGCTGCCCGCCGGTACACCCAAAGGCGATGGAAAGATGCGATTTTCCCTCTTGGCGATAGTTGGGCAGCAACAGCAAAGAAAGGCCGGCAACCTTGTCGGCGAATTCAGCAAACCGCGGGTCTGCCTGCACATGGTCGCGGACCTTTGCGTCGGTGCCATCCAGGGCCCGCAGATCCGGCACCCAATAGGGATTGATCAAAAAGCGACAGTCAAACACCATATCGACACTGCGTGGCAGGCCACGTTTATAGGAAAACGACTGCACCGAGATCGCTAGATGATGCAGGCCATCAGGGGCAAACCATTGTTCGACCTCGCTGCGCAGCTGGTGGATATTCAGGTCACTGGTGGTGATCAGAACATCGGCGCGCGCCCGCAACGGCGCCAGGATTTCAAGCTCTCGGGTGATGCCGTCAATCGGGCTGTCGCTTTGCGCCAAAGGGTGGCGGCGGCGGGTTTCCGAATAGCGGCGCAACAACACATCCGTGCTGCAATCAAGGTACAGCAGCTCGGCGGTGACGCCATCCTGGCCGGCCAGCTGCCCCAAAAGATCGCTGACCCCCTGGCAGGAAAAATCGCGGTTGCGCGGATCAATGCCCAGCGCCATGGGCCGGTCTTGCCCCTCAAGCAGGCCGGGCAAAAGCCGCAGCGGCAGGTTGTCGATCGCCTCAAAGCCGGCATCCTCAAGCACCGCAAGTGCGCTGGATCGCCCGGCGCCGGCGGGGCCGGTGACAAGAACGATACGTCGGGTCGATGGGGCTTGGATGGTCATGACAGCACCTTTGGTCCTGCCTTAAGATATTGCAAAATCGCTGCGGCGAAATACGGGCTATCCACTTTGTGAAGACAAGGGATATCGCAGCCCAAAAACGGCACATGGCGGGGGTCGGGCAAACGACGGGTTTCTGTCTGGTCCAGATCAACACACAGCGCCACGCGCGCCTGCGGCAGATGGGCCGCCCGCAGCAGGCCGACGCCGCGCGCTTCGATCATCCCGGCGATGGCCGGCGGCGGCGCGGCCCACAGCCCGCCCGGCCCCGCAGTCAGCACCGTGCGATCATCGCTGACCAAATCGGCGCCCAGCGCCATCAGCGCCAGCGCCAGCCCGGATTTCCCCCGGCCCGAGGCCCCAAGGATCAGCGCGCCCTTCCCCTGCCACGCGACGGTGGTGGCGTGGATTGTCTGATCGGTCATGTCGCCAGCCCGACGACAAAGCGCGCCCCCAACGGCTCAGATGTCACATCTGCGGCGGTCGGGCGGATATTTTCCGCCCAGATGACCCCGCCGTGGGCTTCGATGATCTGCTTGGAAATCGCCAGACCCAGGCCCGAATTATCGCCGAAATGCGCATCGGGGCGCTGCGAATAGAACCGCTTGAATATCTTTTTCAGCGCCTGCTCGGGCACGCCCGGACCTGTATCTTCGACCACCACCAACACCCTGTTTTCCCGTTTTCGCACCCAGATTCGGATCGCATCCCCATCTTCGCAAAACGACAGCGCGTTCTCAATCAGGTTCACGAAGACCTGCGCCAGACGCGCCTCAAGCCCGTGGATCATGATCGCCTGCGGCGGAAAATCTGACACGATTTCAACACCCTTTACATCAGCCCCTTCGGCAAGATGGTCGGTCAGCTTGCGCAAGGTGGTGCAAACATCAAACGACCGCTGCGCCTCGCGGACCAATTCGCTGTCAAGCCGCGAGGCGTTCGAGATATCACTGACCAAACGATCCAGACGCCGCACATCATGGTCGATCACTGCCAAAAGCTTCTGGCGTTGATCGGCGCGCTGCACCACCTGCAATGTCCCCACTGCGGCGCGCAGCGATGCCAGCGGGTTCTTGATTTCATGGGCGACATCGGCGGCAAACTGTTCGTTGCCGTCTATCCGGCTATACAGCGCCTGGATCATCCCATGCAGCGCGCCGCTAAGCTTGCCGATTTCATCCAGACGCCCGGTCAGATCGGGGATCTGCACCCGTGCGCTGGCCCCGTCCCCGCGGGGTTCAAGCGCCCGCACCAGCCGCGCCAACGGGCTGGCAATGGTCGCCGCCAAGACCCAGCTCAGCCCCAGCGACACAAGGCTGGCAAGCCCGAACATATAGACCACGCGCACCCCCGCCAACGCCGGCGTATTCAGAAACAACAACCCGGCCACCAACAGATTCAGCGCCACAATATTCAATGTCACGATCTTGCGCGCCAAAGCAGATCGCCACAGCCCCATCATCATTCCTTACGTTTCATTATAGCGATAGCCGATGCCATACAGCGTCTCGATCGCCGAGAATTCAGGGTCGGCGCCGCGCATCTTTTTGCGCAGCCGCTTGATATGGCTGTCGATGGTCCGGTCATCCACATAGACCTGTTCGTCATAGGCCACATCCATCAGCTGATCGCGCGATTTGACGAAACCGGGCCGTTGGGCCAACGTCTGCAACAGCAGGAATTCAGTCACGGTCAGGGAAACATCCCGGCCCTTCCAGCTGACCAGATGGCGCATCGGATCCATCTGCAAGGGGCCGCGTTCAATCAACTGGGCGGTCGCCTCCTCGGTTTGGTCGTCGGTCACGGCCTCTTGCCGGCGCAACACCGCGCGAATACGTTCAACCAGCAGGCGCTGGGAAAACGGTTTCTTGATGTAATCATCCGCCCCCATGCGCAGGCCCATGATCTCGTCTATTTCATCGTCCTTCGAGGTCAAAAAGATCACCGGCATCATGGTTTTCATCCGCAGCCGATGCAGCAGGTCCATCCCGTCCAGGCGCGGCATCTTAAGGTCGAGCACCGCCAGATCCGGCAGCCGCCGGCCAAATGCCTCAAGCGCCGCCTGCCCGTCGTTATATGTTTCCACCTCAAACCCCTCGGCCTCAAGCATCATCGACACCGAGGTCAGAATATTGCGATCATCATCAACCAACGCGATCTTGGACATGCGATTACCCCTTGGCGCGCGAATCATCGCGCTGCGACAGGGGTATTTGGGCCATAACTTGATTACGATTGGCTAAATCCCGTGCAGATCCGCCACGCCCGGCGGCATCAATCTGGTAAAGTTTCCGGTGATGGCGCTAACTGTGCCAAAGCGTCCTGTTCCTTCCTTGAACCCTCATGTTAAGAGACATCCATCACAATCTCCGGGCGCGACCCCGCCCGGTTTTCGACATGGTCCGGCATGGGCAAACAGGAGACACCTACATGACACTAGGACGGGTAAACCCAAAATTCCGATTGGAAGACCAAGGAATTAGCGGGCTGGGCAATGTCTATTACAACCTGATCGAGCCGGCGCTGATCGAGACCGCCCTCAAGCGCGAGGAAGGCACCCTGGGCAAAGGCGGTGCGTTCCTGGTGACCACGGGCAAGTTCACCGGACGGTCGCCCAAGGATAAACATGTTGTCAAAACCGACAGCGTTACCGATACCATCTGGTGGGAAAACAACGCGGAAATGTCGCCGCAGGGCTTTGACAACCTGCTTGAGGACATGCTCAAGCATATGGAAGGGCGCGATTATTTCGTCCAGGATCTGACCGGCGGCGCCGATGCAAAACACGCGATCAACGTGCGCATGGTAACCGAACTGGCCTGGCACGCGCTGTTCATCCGCACCATGCTGCGCCGCCCCGACGCGGAAGACCTGCAAGACTTTATCGCCGATTTCACCGTCATCAACTGCCCCAGCTTTCAGGCCGACCCGGCCCGCCACGACTGCCGCAGCGAAACCGTCATCGCGATGAATTTCGACAAGAAGATGATCCTGATCGGCGGCACCGAATATGCCGGCGAAAACAAGAAATCGGTCTTTACCCTGCTGAATTATCTGTTGCCGGAAAAAGGCGTCATGCCGATGCATTGTTCGGCCAACCACGCCAATGGCAATCCGGTCGACACCGCCGTGTTCTTTGGCCTGTCGGGCACCGGCAAGACCACGCTGTCGGCCGACCCGGCGCGCACCTTGATCGGCGATGACGAACATGGCTGGTCTGACACCGGCACCTTCAACTTTGAGGGCGGCTGCTATGCCAAGACCATCAACCTAAGCCCCGAGGCGGAACCAGAGATCTATGCCACCACCGAAAAATTCGGCACGGTCATCGAAAACATGGTGTTTGACCCCGAAACAAAAGAGCTGGACTTTGACGACGACAGCCTGACAGCCAACATGCGCTGCGCCTATCCGCTGCATTATATCTCGAATGCGTCGACCAGCGCCCTGGGCGGCCACCCCAAGAACATCATCATGCTGACCTGCGATGCCTTTGGCGTTCTGCCTCCGATTTCGCGGCTGACGCCCGCGCAGGCGATGTATCATTTCCTGTCGGGGTTCACCTCAAAGGTTGCCGGAACCGAGCGGGGCGTGACCGAACCCGAGCCAACCTTTTCGACCTGTTTCGGCGCCCCCTTCATGCCGCGCCGCCCCGAGGTCTATGGCAACCTTCTGCGCGAGAAAATCGCCGCCCATGGCGCGACCTGCTGGTTGGTCAACACCGGCTGGACCGGGGGCGCCTATGGCACCGGCAGCCGGATGCCGATCAAGGCGACGCGCGGCCTTTTGACGGCGGCGCTCGATGGATCTTTGGCCAATACGGAATTCCGCAAAGACCCCAATTTTGGCTTTGACGTCCCGGTGGATGTCCAGGGCGTGCCCAGCATCCTTCTGGACCCGCGCCGCACTTGGGACAACCCCGAGGCCTATGACCGTCAGGCACAAAAGCTGGTCAAGATGTTCTCGGATAATTTTGAGCAATATCTGCCGTTTATCGACGATGACGTGCGCGCCGCGGCCATCGGCTAAGGCTAAGGGGCGGTCAGGGGGCGCGCGGTTTTGCGTGTGCATCTGGCCGCCCGCATCCTGCCCGGCCCATAGGCGCGCCGCGCGGCCCTGGCGCCCTGTATGGGGCGTTCCATATCAGACATGACAGACAGATCAGGCGGTAAGATCTTCGTTCGGCATCACGAATTTATCCGCCATCCGCAGCACCATATTCCGCGACAGCCCGTCAATCGACACATCGTGACAACGATCGACAAAGGCGGAAATCGCCGGGGTATCATCGGCCAACCGCACCCCAACCAACAACCGCTGATAACTGACCGGGAAAATCTGGCCGCCTGTTTCTTGGGCCTGATAGGTCGACACATGATCAAGCCGCAAATCCTGCGCCTGATGGATTTCCAGATAGGGCAGCATCAGCAGACTGGCGAACCCATCGCTCAGCGGCATCTGCTCAAGCGTTTTGCCAATGCTGCTGCGCGCCTCGGCCCAACCGAACCAGCTGGCAAATGCGGATTTTTCGCCCACTTCGACGCACAGCCAATGATCCCCCTGCCGCCGGAACACCATCCCATAGGGGCGCACTGCGGCAAAGTTGGGATCTTCCAGCGCGCCATGCGCCTGGCCCCAGGCCTGAGCGGCTTGCTGGGCCATCTTGCGCTCAGACAGCCACATCTCGCCCAGGGGCTTTTGCTGCTGCCAATAGCCAAATTCGTTGGGCATGATCCGGTGGACCCATTGCAGCCCCTTTGAATCGCGCAACCCCCCCGCCAGCCAGGCATTGCCCCGCGCCAAAATATCCACCGCATCAGGCAACGCACGGGCGCCTGCCTCGGTCAGGGAATATTGGCGGTCTTCGATCTGAAACAGTGGCTCGCCCTTGATGGCCTCCAACAGATCGATATGGCGGCGCAGGGTCTGGCGCGTCGATCCCAGCTCTTTCATGGCGTGGCTCAGGTTCAGCGTCCGCGCCAAAGTCGTGAAAGACCGCAGCATCCCATGCAAAATCGCATGTTGATCGCCGGCCGTTTCTGCAACCGCATTGTTGGGGGGTGAGCTCATGTCGCGAACAGTAAGTAAATCATACATCAATGCAATATAAATAATACATCAATGTTAATTTTTTGTGCAGATTTTAGAAATTTATATGCAATTGATCGGATGGTTGCCATTTGCGACCAATGGGGCTCCAACACAGAGGTAAAAACAAAATGAGCCACCCCGTAGATATCCACGTCGGCAAAAAACTAAAAGAGCTCAGGACCCTTCGGCGCCTGTCTCAGACCGATGTCGGCCGCAAGCTTAATCTGTCGTTTCAGCAAATCCAGAAATACGAAATTGGCGCCAACCGCATCGCCGCCAGCCGTCTTTACGAGCTGTCCTCGGCACTTGATGTGCCTGCGGCCTATTTCTTTGAAGGGCTGGAAGCGGCGAATGATGTCAACGCCCCGACCGATCCCGGCATCGACATCGTGCGCGCCCTTTCAAATATATCCGATGACAACATTAAAACCCGCATTGCCACGCTGATCGAAGATATCGCCGGCGTAACCGTAGCGCGAAAACGGGCCTAGCCCACAAGACCGCGACGCACCAAGTTCATTCCTGCGATCAACAGCACCAACAGCGTCGCCTTGCGGAACATTTTTTGATCAATCCGGTCAAGAAGCCGCCCACCGATCCACATCCCCAAGACCGCCGCCGGCACCAAAGCAATGGACAACGGCGCGGTCTCGGGGCGCAGCACCCCCGATTTAAGATGCGCGCCGAACAATGCCACGGCCCCAACGCCATAGATCACCCCCTGGGCGCGCATCTGTTCGTGCTTTTCAGTTTGCAATCCAGTCAGATAGGCCACCGTCGGCGCGCCCCAGACACCGGACACGCCCCCGATAAACCCGGCAAAGCCACCGATCCCGGCATCCAAAACCCGGCTTTGACGCAATCCGTGAAACGCCTTGCCGCTGATCTGAAGCAAGGCGAAGCCAACCACCGGCACCCCAATCATCAAGAACATCGTTTGCATGTCCAACATCGGCACCAATTGCGCCGACCCGATCAGGGCCAGAAACATCGCGGTCAGAAACAACCAAAAGCGGCGCAACGACACCAGCGCCGCGCGCGGCCCCTGCCGTAGCGCCTGAATGACGTTGGTCACCACCGTTGGCAGAATCAGCCCGGCCAAAGCCACATCGGGGGCGATGAATGTCGACAGGCCGGAAATCAAAACCATCGGCATGGCAAACCCGACCAGCCCCTTGACCACACCGGCCATCACGGCAATCGCGCAGGCCAGGGCGAACATCATCGGCGGCAAGGTTTGAAACAATATATCCATGGCGCTTCTTAACATGTTCAAGTCATGCTGCACTGCAAAATAATCCAAACCGGCACGTAACTTTCGATCATTTTTCGCACGAAAAGAGTATTTTTGTTGCGCTGCAACTGCGAAAGGATTAGGGGATATGGGACGGAAAAAGGATGATGCCATGCCCCATGACGGACAACCGCTTGCCCCTCGGACCGATGCAGTTCTTGAGGATCTGACCCATCTGACCGACCGCGCGCTGCCGCCGGTTCAGGCGCTTTTTGATCTGGCCAAACAGCGGGTGCGCGACACCGTGTCCGACGCAGGGCGCGTGCAAGGCGCCCTGATCGACGCGCATCAGACAGCGGCGCATGGGCTGGCGTGGTTTGCAACCTATGTGCAGGCCTTGCAACAAATGCAGCGCTGGGCGCTGGCGCTGACCGCTGAGGGGAAGTTCACCCAGACCGAACAGCTGATCCACCAGATCGCCTTTGGCGAATATCTGGCGCAGATCCAGGGCGGCATCCAGATGAACCAGGGCGAGATGCTGCGCCTGCAAGATCTGGGCCTGACGCAATCAGAGATCGACACCCTGCGCACGCCCGAAATTCAACAGCTGATCGCCGCCGGCAACAGCCAAAACGCCCGCGTGCGTCTGGTGGAACAGATGCAGGAACAGGCCGCGAATATCACCGTCGGTCACAGCGGTCTGGATGACGAGCTTGAGATGATTCGCGAACAATTCCGCCGCTATGCCGTGGAAAAGATCGAACCCTTTGCCCACGACTGGCACCTCAAGGACGAATTGATCCCGATCGACGTGATCAACGAGCTGGCGGAAATGGGCGTATTCGGTCTGACCATCCCCGAGGAGCACGGCGGTTTTGGCCTGTCAAAGGCGTCGATGTGTGTGGTTTCGGAAGAGCTGTCGCGCGGCTATATCGGGGTGGGGTCGCTTGGCACCCGCTCGGAGATTGCGGCCGAGCTGATCCTGGCCGGTGGCACGCCCGAACAAAAGGCCAAATGGCTGCCGCGCATTGCGTCGGCCGAAACCCTGCCAACAGCAGTCTTTACCGAACCCAACACCGGGTCTGATCTGGGCAGCCTGCGCACCCGCGCCGTGCGCGACGGCGACGATTACCGCATCACCGGCAACAAGACATGGATCACCCATGCGGCGCGCACCCATGTGATGACCTTGCTGGCGCGCACGGACCCGGCAACCACAGATTACAAGGGGCTGTCGATGTTCCTGGCGGAAAAGACCCCCGGCACCGATGCCGATCCGTTCCCCACCCCCGGCATGACCGGCGGCGAGATCGAGGTTCTGGGCTATCGCGGGATGAAGGAATACGAGCTGGGCTTTGATGGCTTTCACGTCAAAGGCGAGAACCTGTTGGGCGGCGAAGAGGGCAAGGGCTTTAAACAGCTGATGGAGACCTTTGAAAGCGCCCGCATCCAGACGGCGGCGCGGGCCATTGGCGTGGCGCAATCGGCCCTGGATATCGCCATGCAATACGCCCAGGATCGCAAACAATTCGGCAAAGCGCTGATCGCTTTTCCGCGCGTGGCCAACAAGCTGGCGATGATGGCGGTCGAAATCATGATCGCGCGGCAGTTGACCTATTTCAGCGCCTTCGAAAAAGACGGTGGGCGGCGCTGTGATGTTGAGGCCGGGATGGCCAAGCTGTTGGGGGCACGGGTGGCCTGGGCGGCGGCGGACAATGGGCTGCAAATCCATGGCGGCAACGGCTTTGCGCTGGAATACAAGATCAGCCGGGTGCTGTGTGATGCGCGGATCTTGAACATCTTTGAGGGCGCGGCGGAAATCCAGGCCCAGGTGATTGCCCGGCGGATATTGGGCTAGGGCGCGGTAAATTCGTGATGTGCCAGCGGCCGGGGCGCGCCCAGACGCGGATGCAGCCGCGCCGCCACCAGCGCCGTGGCCCACATCCCGGCCCCCATCACACCAAAGATCACCGACAGCGGCGCCACCATCAGCACGGCGCTGGCCACGGCCGGTGTGGCGATGCCTGACACATCACGAAAGCTGGCATAGACGGCGGCCATTTCGGTGCGTTCCGAGGGTTTGACCGCCATCAAGAAGGGCAAGCCCCCGCAAACATCAAGCCAGACCAGCGCCACCGAAGACATTGCCAAGGCGCCAAAGGCCATCAGCGGCCAACCGGCCAGCGCAAAAGCCGCCACAAACAGCGCCCCCGCGACGATGAACGCATCACGCACAGACCGACGCACCCCAAGGCGGCGCACAGCCCGCAGCATCAGCGGCGTGGTAAACAAAAAGGTGTTGGCCGCTGACACCGCCACCGCCCCAAGGGTTTCGCCCAGCCCGCTTTCGATGCAGAAAATCGGCATATAGACCACATAGACCCACCACCCGCAGGAGCGGACAACCGCGAACAGCCAACCCGAGATCAGCCGAGGCTGGCGGGCAAACCGCCCCAGAAACGCCAGGGGCGACGGGGCCGGGCCGCGCGCTTTGGTGATTTGTTTGCCATTGCCCAGCCGCAAGAACCAAAAGGTGCCCATCAAGATCAGCGCAAAGCCCCCGGCCACCAAAAACGGCGCAGGCGCCCACCAATTCAGCAGCAGCACCCCGCAAAATGGCCCCGCGGCCCAGGGCACCGCGCTATAGACCATGCGCATGCTTTCCGATTGCCCCAGATCCACCCGCGCGATGTAATCCAGAATATAGGCGTTAAGACAGATCGCCAGCGTCACCGTGGCGATGGCATTCAACCCAAGCACCAGCGCAATGGCGTGTGGCGGGCCGAAAACCCCCAAAATCGCCCCGCTCAGATACAGCAGCACACCCAGCGAATACATCCACCGCCGCGCCAGAAACCGCGAGACAAAAGGAATACCCATGCCCATCGCCAGCGAAATCACCCCGGCGAGCAAATAGGCCTGACTGACCTGACCGGCGTCTTGGAACGCCCGATACAGCATCAAGGGCATGACCGACATCAATATGCCGCGAATCGCCGCCTCGAGCGCGGCCAGAATCGCGAAATGCTGCACTTTTGGCGTTGGGGAATGGGATAAATAAAGAGGGGTTCGTTGCGAAATCATGCCCGATTACTATACCCGCGCATTGGGCACGGTCTGGCATCCGGGCGACATTGCCCCGGTCGGTTTCAATCCATCGGGGAATTATTTTGCCGGGCCAAGCCATCGACAAAACGCTGGCGCGCTGTGGGCAATGGCTTGTCCCCCAGCGCCGGGGCCAGATGCTGCCCCAGGAAATGCCCGGTGACGGCCAATGCCTGCGCGATCTCGGTGCGGGGGGCATCATAGGGCCGTTGCAGGACCGGCGGCAAGGGCAACAGCCGGTCGGCCCAGGCCCCGGCGCCCGCCCGCGATACCGCCCGGCCGCTGCGCGGCGAGACAAAGGCCAGATCATCCGCAGCGCCCGTCACCGCACAGCGATCCAGCGACAGCCCGAACCCCATATCCTCAAGCAAGCGCTGCTCCCACCCGAGATAGGCCAAAGGAAACAGCGCCGGGGTTTCCAGATGATCAAGCAGCGCCAGCGTACGGGCATAAAGGTCTGGATGGGGCGCGCGCTCTGGCAGGCAGAACGACAAAAGCGCCAGCGCAGCGTTCAACCCGGCCAACCCGGTCCGGTCGGCCATGGCCGCGGCGCTGCGGCTGAAGACGGGTTCGACGGTAAAGGCGCCCAGGTGATCTTCCAACCGGGCACGCCAGACCAGATCAAGCTGGGCGCCGGGTTGCAGATGCGGGGCAATCTTGCGGCTGGTGCCGCCGCGCACCACCCCCAGATGGCGCCCATGGTCGGGGGTGAACACATCAATGATCGCGGCGGTTTCCCCGTGACGGCGCAGCCCCAGCAACACCCCGGTATCGCGCCACTCCATCACGCCAGCCCCGGTTCATCCAGCATATGGCGCGCCGCCCGGTCTTCGACCTCGATCACCCAAATATCCGGGTCAAAGCCGCGCTGACGGGCGATGGCCCCATCCAGATCGGCCTCGGCGCCGTCGCACAGCACCACCCAGCGGCGATCCCCCGACATCAGATCGAACGAACGTTGAAAAACCTGCCCGGCCCCATCCAGTGTGTTCAGCTTGACCAGCACGGCGCCGCCGGTGTCATCGCCGTGGCACACCACAAAGGCCGGGATATCACACAGGCGCAACCGCGCCAGATAGGCGTCCACCCAAAACCGCGTGGTCAGACGCGCCGACATGATCAGCCGTTCCCGTCTTTGAAATCCAAGCCCATCTCGGAATAGCGCTCGGCCTCGTCCATCCAGCCCTGCCGCACCTTGACCTGCAAGAACAAATGCACCTTGCGGCCCAGGAACTCTTCCAGTTCTTCTCGGGCGGCCTTGGACACGGATTTGATGGTTTCGCCCTTGTTGCCCAGAACGATGCCCTTGTGGCCGTCGCGCACCACATAGATCAGCTGATCAATCCGCGCCGACCCGTCTTTGCGCTCTTCCCAGTTTTCGGTTTCGACCGTCAGCTGATAGGGCAGCTCTTGATGCAGCCGCAGCGTCAGCTTTTCGCGGGTCATCTCTGCCGCGATCATCCGCATGGGCAGATCGGCAATCTGGTCTTCGGGATACAGCCACGGCCCCTCGGGCAGCGCCCCGGCCAACCAACTGCGCAGCGCATCAACCCCATGGCCGCGTTCGGCGGAAATCATGAAGGTTTCGGCAAAATCATACCGCGCATTCAGCGCCTGGGTCAGCCCCAGCAGGGTTTCGGCCTGCACTTTGTCGATTTTGTTGATGGCCAGCGCGACCTGGCGGCCCTTGCCGATATCGGCCAACCCTTCCAGAATACGTTCCACCCCTTCGGTCAGGCCTCGGTGGGCTTCGATCATCAGCACGATCACATCGGCATCCGCAGCGCCGCCCCAAGCCGCCGCGACCATGGCGCGATCCAGCCGGCGCCGTGGTTGAAACAGGCCGGGCGTGTCCACAAAGACGATCTGGGCCTGCCCTTCCATGGCCACGCCGCGAATACGGGCGCGGGTGGTTTGCACCTTGTGGGTAACGATCGACACTTTGGCCCCGACCATGCGGTTCAGCAAGGTCGACTTGCCTGCGTTTGGCTCTCCGATCAGGGCGACAAATCCGGCGCGGGTGGTCATCAGTTGCTCTCCAATATTGCCAAAAGCGATTTGGCGGCGGCCTGTTCGGCGTGACGTTTTGATCCGGCGGTGGCTGTTTGGCTTTCGCCCGATTCCAGCCGCACGGCAATGGTAAATTCGGGGGCATGGTCCGGCCCGGTCCGGGCCGTTTCGACATAGGCCGGCGGCGGCAGCCCGCGCGCCTGCGCCCATTCCTGCAAAGCGGTCTTGGCGTCGCGGGCGTCTTCCTTGACGCTGGTGATCCGCCCCCCCCAAAGCCGCAGGACAAGGGCCTTGGCCGTTTCAAAACCGGCATCCTGATAGACGGCGGCGATCACCGCTTCGATTGCGTCCCCCAGCAGCGCCTGCTTGCGCCGCCCGCCCGACAGCATCTCGGACCGGCCAAGCCGCAGCACAGCGCCCAGATCGACCTGCCGCGCCACATCTGCGCAGCATTCCTTGCGCACCAGCGCGTTAAAGCGCGGCGCCAGTTGCCCTTCTGAGGCGCGCGTATCAAGGGAAAGCAGGGCCTCGGCCATCACAAGGCCCAGAACACGGTCGCCCAGGAATTCCAGCCGCTGGTTGTCATCGCGGTTCGGTGTGGACATCGAGGCATGGGTAATCGCCTGCACCAGCAGCTCGGGCCGGGCGAAACTGTGCCCCAGCCGGCCCTCAAAGGCGCGCAATTCGGCCGACAGCTTCATGATCTGTCTCTGCGGGGGAATGCGGCCACCATCACCTGCCCTCTATTGAATTTTCTTGAAAAAGCGGTCGCTGCGCCAGGTCCAGAAAAACAGCATCGACCGCCCCGCAGACGAAAACACGATCCGATCGGCGCGGCCAATCAGGTTTTCAAATGGCACAAAGCCAACCCCGCCCACCTGTTGCGGCAGGCGGCTGTCGGCGGAATTGTCGCGGTTGTCGCCCATAAAGAAGAAATGCCCGTCCGGGACCGTATAGACCCCCGTGCGATCCGAGGCCTGCGGACCGATATCCAGCACCACATGCTGGCTGCCCTCGGGCAGGGTTTCGACGGCGCGCGCCTTCAGGCAATCGCCGCCGTCACCGACCGGGCGGTTGGCACAGCGCGGGCGCTTGCGTTCAGGGCCTTGGGGTTCCATCACCTCGGCAAAGTTGCCGGCGGCGGTCTGCTTGACTGGCGCACCGTTGATCAAAACGATACCGCCCTGGATCTGGACCCGGTCCCCCGGCAGCCCGATCAGCCGCTTGATATAGTCGCGCCCCGAAACCGGATGACGGAACACCACCACATCGCCGCGCTTGGGCGTGCCGGCGAAAAGTCGGGTGTTGTCGTTATCCAGAGCGCCGCAGATGTTCTTGGCGTCGATGTTGACCCCAAAGCGCGGCAAGATCAGGCTGGGGCACGAGGCATAGGAATAGCCATAGACCATCTTGTTCACAAAGAGAAAGTCACCAATCAGCAGCGTTTCCTTCATCGAACCGGAGGGGATCCAGAACGGCTGAAAAAACAAGGTGCGAAAGACGCCCGCGATCAACAGGGCTGACACAACGGTTTTTACGGTTTCCCACAGCGACCCTGCGACAGTTTTTTCTTTCAAGGCCATGCGGCATCCCCCAAAGGTGTTTGCGCCTAAATGCGGGGGCGGGTCGGGCAAGTCAAGGCAGGCGATCAGATTGTGACCGATCCAAGGCCCAAACGCCTAAGGCTGGGCCGGGTTCGCGGCGTCCGGCGCGGGCTGGGCCGGATCAAGGGGCAGCGCCTCGATGATCACAAAGGCCTGTGCCCAGGGATGATCGTCGGTCAGGGTCACATGGATGGCGGCGCGGTGGCCCGGCGGGGTCATGTCGGCAAGGCGGGCGGCGGCCCACCCGCTGAGCGTCATGGTCGGCTGACCGCTGCGCAGGTTTTCAACCGCCATATCGCGCCAGGCGATGCCCATGCGCAGCCCGGTGCCCAGCGCCTTTGAACATGCCTCTTTGGCGGCCCAACGTTTGGCATAGGTGCCTGCCTCATCCCGGCGGCGGCTGGCTTTGTTTTGCTCGGCCTGGGTAAAGACACGGTCGCGAAACCGGTCGCCAAAACGCGCCAATGTGCGTTCGATGCGTTCGATATTCGCCAGGTCCGTGCCCACCCCCAAGATCATGTGCGGGCGTCATCCATCAGACGGCGCATATCCTGGATTGCCGTCGGCAGACCGCGGAAGATGGCCTCGCCGATCAGGAAATGGCCTATGTTCAGCTCGCGCAGCTCGGGCAGGGCGGCGATGGGGGCGACGGTGTCATAGGTCAGCCCGTGGCCCGCGTGGACCTCAAGCCCCAGCCCATGGGCAAAGCGCGCCATTTCGGTCAAACGCACCAATTCAGCATCGCGGGCCGCCAGCGCGCCATCGGCGTGGTGGTCGCAATAGGCCCCGGTATGCAGTTCAATTACCTCGGCGCCGATGCGGTGGGCCGCCTCGATCTGGCGCTGTTCGGCGGCGATAAAGATCGACACACGGCTGCCGGCCTCGCGCAGGGGCGCGATGAAATGCGCCAGGCGGTTTTCCTCGCGGGCGACATCCAGCCCACCTTCGGTTGTGCGCTCTTCTCGTTTCTCGGGCACGATGCACACGGCGTGGGGTTTATGCCGCAGGGCAATTTGCTGCATCTCGGGGGTGGCGGCCATCTCAAAATTCAGCGGCACCCGCAGCATTGCCATCAGCCCGTCGATATCCGCATCTGAAATATGCCGCCGGTCCTCGCGCAGATGTGCGGTGATTCCATCGGCCCCGGCATCCTGGGCCATGGCGGCCGCCCGCAGCGGATCAGGATAGGCGCCGCCGCGCGCGTTGCGCACCGTCGCCACATGGTCAATGTTTACACCCAATCGCAATTTGCCCTGATCTGCCATTCTGGCCCCCCTTTGCGCGCCTTAATCCGCGTTGCGTTTGCCGTCTGCCTTGGCGGCGGCCTTGGCCTTGAGCGCCTCGAACTTGGCCTTGATCGCCCCCCGGCGATGCTTTTGATAGGCGCGAATGAGAGGAACCGCCAGATAATAACACAGCGCCGCACAGAGCAGCCCCGGCAAAATCCCCCCGACCAGATAGGGAAAGAAGATTTCGTGATAAAAGATGATCAGATGCTGCCAGTCGGCCTGCGCATCGGTAAAGATCGCCAAGAAATTATCGCTTAGGTCCCTGCCCGCGTCGATAAACTTGCCCCCGAATGAGCGATGCGCATGATCGGAAACCCCGGTGCCCAGCATCCAGTGCCCTGTCGAAAGCGCGGCAATACCGATCGGCACATAGGTCAGCGGGTTGCCAAAGAATGTCCCCATCAAGGCGGCAAGGATATTGCCCTGCGTCAGCCGCGCCAGCAGCGCCGCAATCACGAAATGGATGCCATAAAACGGGGTAAAGCTGGTAAAGACCCCGGCCGCGATGCCGCGCGCGATGCGTTCGGGGCTGTCGGGCAGGCGCCGCAGACGGTGTTTGACATAATGAAACGCCCGCGCCCACCCCCCGCGTGGCCACAGAAATTCTGCAAGCGCACGCAAAGCCGGTTTTGGATCGCGTCGTTTGAATACCACGCCCGTGTCCTTTGATTCCTGTCGCCGCGCAGGCCGTGGCGCAGTCAATTGAGGTATGCCCTTTTCCCGTGGCAAGGGAAAGCGGCGTTAATGTGCCTTTTCGCCGCTGCGGCTTTGCCCTGCAGGCGCGCGCACGCGCGAAACGCTGGCGACATCGCCTTCGGCCTCAAGTCGCAGCATCAACGAATGAAGATGTGCGATGTCGCGCAGCTCTACCCCTATACGAAGGCGGTAAAAATCCGGTTTCCGATCAACGAATTCAAGATCCGAGATATTCGCCTCGGTTTCGCCGATCAAAGTGCAAACCCGGCCCAGCGCACCGGCATCATTGCTAAGGGTCAGATCAAGGGTCGCGCCATAGACCGCCGGGTGGCTGCCGTCATGCCAGCGCAGGTCAAGCCAGCGGTCTGGCTGATCCTCATAGGCGCTCAGGCGATCGCAATCAATCGCATGCACCACCACGCCCTTGCCGCGAAAGGTGATGCCGATGATGCGCTCTCCGGGCAGGGGTTCGCAACACGGGGCGCGATCAAAGGATTGCCCCGGCAAAAGCCCGACCACCGCCCGGCGCGCGTCAACCTTTTCGCCCTTTTTCGGCATCGAATCGGGATAGACCGCCTGAACCACCTCGCGGCCGGTCAGTTCGGCGCTGCCCAGCCGGGCCAGAAGATCATCGCGATTGCCCAGCCGCAGGTTGCGCGCCGCTGTGGCCAAGGCCTTGTCCGTCGCCTTGCGCCCCATGTGGTCAAACGCCGAACGCGCCAATTCGCGGCCCAATTTGATAAACCGGGCGCGGTCTTCTTCGCGGATGGCGCGGCGGATCGCGGTTTTTGCCTTGCCCGTCGTGGCAATATCCAGCCATGTCGCCTGGGGGGTCTGGCCTTCGGCGGTAATGATTTCAATCGACTGACCATTCTTGACGCGGGTCCAAAGCGGCACGCGCATGCCGTCGACTTTCGCCCCGACACAGGCCGCGCCAATCCGGGTGTGGATGGCAAAGGCGAAATCAATCGGCGTCGCACCGCGCGGCAGTTTGACGACCTCGCCCTTTGGGGTAAAGCAGAACACTTTGTCGGAATACATCTCAAGCTTGACCGCTTCGAGAAAATCCTCGTGATCGTCTTCGCCGTCGAACTGTTCTGTCAGCTGCACAATCCATTTCGCCGGATCCACGGCAAAGGGGTTCTGCGAGCGCACCCCATCCCGATAGGACCAATGCGCCGCCACCCCGGTTTCGGCCACATCGTGCATCTGCTGGGTGCGAATTTGCACCTCGACCCGTTTGCCGTCGCGGCCCGACACCGTGGTATGAATCGACCGATAGCCGTTGGTCTTGGGCTGGCTGATGTAATCCTTGAACCGCCCCGGCACAGCGCGCCACCGCTGGTGAATAGCCCCCAGCGTGCGATAGCAATCCTCTTCGGTTCCGGTAATGATCCGAAACCCATAGATATCGGACAAGCGGCTAAAGGATTGATCCTTTTCCTCCATCTTGCGCCAGATCGAATAGGGTTTCTTGGCACGGCCAAAGACCTCGGCGATGACGCGGGCCTTGGTCAGCTCCATCCGCATATCACCGGTGATTCGCTGAATGACATCGCCGGTTTCGCGCTGCAAATTAATAAAGCGGCGGATGATGCTCGCGCGCGCCTCGGGGTTCAGTACCCGAAATGCCAGGTCTTCCAGCTCTTCGCGCATCCACTGCATCCCCATGCGTCCCGCAAGCGGGGCATAGATATCCATGGTTTCACGGGCTTTCTGCGCCTGTTTTTCAGGGCGCATCGCCTTGATGGTGCGCATATTGTGCAGACGGTCCGCCAGCTTGACCAAAATGACCCGAAGGTCTTTGGACATGGCCATAAACAGCTTGCGGAAATTTTCGGCCTGTTTGGTCTCGCTTGAGTTCAGCTGAAGGTTGGTCAGCTTGGTCACACCATCCACCAGCATCGCCACCTCGTCACCGAACCGTTCCGCCACCTCTTTATACGAGGCTTTGGTGTCTTCGATGGTGTCGTGCAGCAGCGCCGTGATCAGGGTGGCATCATCCAGCCGCTGTTCCGTCAGGATCGCGGCCACAGCAACCGGATGGCTGAAATACGGCTCTCCCGAGTGGCGGAACTGCCCCTCGTGCATCTCGCGGCCGAAATCATAGGCGGCGCGGATCAACGCTTCGTTGGTCTTGGGGTTGTAGGGGCGGACAAGCGCAATCAGTTCATCGGCGGATATCATACCTGCGCCCCGACCCCTAAAGCAGGTGTTACCCCTGGCCTTGCGCGGCCATCAACTGGCGCAACAATGCCTCTTCGGACATATTGTCCTCTTCGGGTTTGTCGGCCTCGGCGCCCATCAGCAGCGCCATGGCGTCATCCTCGGCCTCATCGACCTCGATCTGGTGCTGGTTGCTTTCGATCAGCCGCTCGCGCAGGTCGTCGGCGCTTTGGGTTTCATCGGCGATTTCACGCAGCGACACCACAGGGTTCTTGTCGTTGTCACGGTCCACGGTGATCGCGGCCCCGGCAGAAATTTCCCGCGCACGATGCGCGGCCAGCATGACCAGATCGAAACGATTGGGGACTTTATCAACGCAATCTTCAACTGTGACGCGGGCCATGGGGTTCTCCGAAACGTGGATGAGGGACAGAAGTCGCGTATCTAAGGGCATTTTCCCCGATATACAAGCGCCTATTGAAGTTTATGAACCTCGCGCCGCAAGGCCTCGGGCAAGGCATCGCGCATCTGCACGACGGTTTCGCCGCGCACCGGGTGCCGCCAGTCGGGGGCAACATCTGCCAATGGAATCAAGACGAAAGCCCGCTCGTGCATGCGGGGGTGCGGTAAGATCAGTTGATCTGGGGCCTCTTGCATTTGTCGCTGCAGCGGCAAATCCAGCCAGGCGCGATAGGTCGCAAGGTCAGGGCGGATCTGATCATCCATCGCAATCAGGTCCAGATCAAGGCTGCGTTGCCCCCAACGCTGGACCCGCTTGCGGCCCATCTGGGCCTCAATTTTATGAAGAACATCAAGCAATTGTGTAGCCGGCCAATCAGTCCTAGCCACAAAAGCGGCGTTAATGTAATCTGGACCCGCGCCCGCCGGAAATGCGGGGGTTTTATAAAAGTGGCTGACGGCGCGAATCACCACCCCCGCATCGGTCAGCTTTTCAATGGCAATTTTTATCGTCGCCACCAGTTCTGATTGCGTTGACGCAAGGTTAGCTCCCGCTGCTATGAGGGCTTCTGACCGGAATTGTGGCAATTTTTGAGTAATATTCGTTCGTTCCGTGGCTTGCTTCAATTTCAAATGTCCCTATTTTACGGCGCTCACCGACCTGTTGAATTATTAAGCACCCTCACTCACGGAACGCCAGCGGCTCGGTAGATCGGAAGGAACGATAATGTTTTATAAAGACGAGCGGCTTGCGCTGTTCATTGACGGGTCGAATCTGTATGCCGCCGCGAAAGCCTTGGGGTTTGACGTTGACTATAAGTTGCTGCGCCAGGAATTCATGCGGCGCGGTAAAATGTTGCGGGCTTTTTATTATACGGCCTTGCTGGAAAATGACGAATATTCCCCCATTCGTCCATTGGTCGATTGGTTGAATTACAACGGCTTCACCATGGTGACAAAACCCGCCAAGGAATACACCGACAGCATGGGCCGCCGCAAGGTCAAGGGCAACATGGATATTGAGCTGGCCGTCGATGCGATGGAGCTGGCCCCCCATGTCGATCACATCGTGCTGTTTTCCGGCGACGGCGATTTCCGCCCCCTGGTCGAAAGCCTGCAACGTCAAGGGGTTCGCGTTTCTGTTGTGTCAACAATCCGCAGCCAGCCCCCGATGATCTCGGACGAGTTGCGCCGCCAGGCGGACAACTTTATCGAACTGGCCGAGCTGAAGGACGTGCTGGGCCGCCCGCCGCGCGAAATGCCCGAACAACAAGACGCCTGAACGGCCTGACCCGCTGCGGAAACTATCGCGCCGACGTAACGCAACGTTCGTTGCCCGATTTTTATTAAAAAGGGGCATTGCCTTATCAAGGCAATGCCCCACCTTGTAAAAAGTGCTATTTTAAATATCGGCTATGTGTCACTCACTCCACGCAACCTGTGATTAGGTTAGGCTGGTTTAATTCTAATGAAACCCCCCAAAAAAGGGGGGAGCAGACCGGGGCATTATGATCCTGAACGAAGCGCCGGATCTTGAACGGCACCAAAGCATCGAAGGCCTTTGGGAAGATCTTCTTAGGGTGCTTCGCAAGCACGAGGTCAATCATGTCATCTATTTGACGGTGACAGAAGGCTTTACCCACCCCTATCGGCTGAGCACGCTGGACCATACGACCGACCAGACCTGCCCCTCGCGGAACCAGTTTTTGACACACCGCTGCCACAGCTATGAGATGTCGCGCACGGGGGCCGCGTTTCTATCTGAAAGCGAATTCCTGACCCCGCAAAGCCGCGCCTTTGTCGAATCGGTCGTCGATCAGGGCTTTCGCAGTGGTCTGGCGATTCCGATGCGCCTGCAAGGATCCAGACGATTTGGCGGCTTTAATCTGGGCACGGCCCTGTCGCGCGATGCCTTCATGGCGCAATTTTGGCCCCGCGCCGAGGAATTTCGCGCGCTTTGCCTGATTGCCCACCGACGCCTGGAAGAGCTGTCGGAAACCACACCGCCGCTGGATATTTCATCCATCCTGACCCCGCGCGAGCGCGAGATTGCCCAGCTTGTCGCGCGCGGCCTAAGCCGCAAAAGCATCGCGCACCGTTGTGGCATTTCAATGAACACCGTGTCGGATTATGCCAAATCGGTGTATCGCAAGCTGGGCGTCAACAACCGTGTGCAATTGGCGCAACGGATGCGGCATCCGCTGTCACAAGGCTAGACCCTGCGGGAAGAAACCCTTACCAAAAGGGCGAACCACCGCCGGAGACCCCGATGCCCAAACCGCCGCTGATCCTTTATTTGGCCGCCCCGCGCGGGTTTTGTGCCGGCGTTGACCGCGCCATCAAGATCGTCGAGATGGCGATCGAGAAATGGGGCGCGCCGATCTTTGTCCGCCACGAGATTGTGCACAACAAATTCGTCGTTGATGGGCTGCGGCAAAAGGGGGCCGTGTTCGTCGAAGATCTGTCGGAATGCCCCGACGATCGCCCGGTAATTTTCTCGGCCCATGGGGTTCCCAAAACCGTGCCGCGCGCGGCACAGGCCCGCAACATGATCTTTGTCGATGCGACCTGCCCCCTGGTGTCCAAAGTCCACATCGAGGCCCAGCGCCATGCCGACAACGGGTTGCAGATTGTAATGATTGGCCATGCCGGCCATCCGGAAACCGTTGGAACCATGGGGCAATTACCCGCCGGCGAGGTGTTGTTGGTTGAAACGCCGCAAGACGTTGAAACCCTTGCCGTGCGCGATCCGGCGGCCTTGGCCTATGTCACGCAAACCACCCTCAGCGTGGATGACACGGCGGATGTGGTGACCGCCCTGCGCGCCCGCTTTCCCAGCATTCATGGGCCTCACAAAGAAGACATCTGCTATGCCACCACCAACCGGCAAGAGGCCGTCAAGGCCATGGCCGCGCGCTGTGATGCGATGCTGGTGGTGGGCGCGCCGAATTCGTCCAACTCGCGGCGGCTGGTCGAGGTCGGCGCCCGCGCCGGTTGCGCCTATGCCCAGCTGGTTCAGCGCGCACATGACATCGACTGGCGCGCGCTTGAAGGGATCCGCAGCATGGGGATCACCGCCGGCGCATCAGCCCCCGAGGTCTTGATCAACGAGGTCATAGACGCCTTTCGCGCCCGCTATGACGTCGAAATCCAAATCGTCGAAACCGCAGTGGAAAACGTGGAGTTCAAAGTTCCACGCGTGCTGCGCGAACCGGCATGAAGCGGATCCCCCCCGCTGCGTTGCTGCTGGGTCTGGCCGGGGTCATCCCGTTCGTCTGGGGCGCAGCCAGCCTGCACAGCGACGCGCTGGCGCTGTGGGGGGCAAAATGGCTGGGTGCGCGGTTTATCGGCCCCTATGTGCAATTGTTTTATGGCGCGATCATTTTGGCGTTCATGTCCGGGGTTCTGTGGGGTTTTGCCACCAAAGCGCCGCCCGCGCAGGCGCCTGTTGGATATCTGCTCTCGGTGGTGCCGGCGCTTTGGGCGTTTCTGATGACTGGTGGCGGCCCGGTCAGCGCCAGCTTGAACCTGATGTTTGGGTTTTTGGGTCTGCTGTTGCTGGATTATTTCTTTTGGGTCTGGCGTCTGGCCCCGGCCTGGTGGATGTCCTTGCGGCTGCTTTTGACGGTTATCGTCGTTCTGTGCCTTGGCGTCACCGCGTTTTCCTAAGACAGCGGCACGGCGCGGCGTTTTCCGGCTGGACGCGCCCCCATGCGATTGGATAGCACTGCCCCATGACCAAGCTTTTCGCATATACGGATGGCGCGTGCAGCGGCAATCCCGGCCCCGGTGGCTGGGGCGCTTTGCTGCGCGCGATGGACAATGACACCTGCGTCAAAGAACGCGAACTGATGGGCGGAGAGCCACAGACCACCAACAACCGGATGGAGCTGCTGGCCGCGATCAATGCCCTGGAAGCCCTTGAGCGCACGACCGAAATCACCGTCGTCACCGACAGCAATTACGTCAAGAACGGGATCACCGGGTGGATCTTTGGTTGGAAAAAGAATGGCTGGAAGAACGCCGCCAAAAAGCCGGTCAAAAACGCCGAGCTTTGGCAAAGGCTGGATGCCGCCAATGCCCGCCACAACGTCACCTGGAAATGGGTCAAGGGCCATGCTGGCCACCCGGAAAATGAACGCGCCGATGCGCTGGCCCGCGCCGGCATGGCCCCGTTCAAGACCGGCTAGGGTTCGTCCGGCGCGGCGCAGGAAAGACGGCCCTATTACATGGCAACCGGCAGCCTTGCTGATTTGACCGATCCTGACGGGCGCGCCGGTTCAAACGGGCGAAAGATGGGAAAATCAGCTGTTCACATCGAAAACCGCCGCAAAAGCGCGGCGGTTTCTTGAAGCATCTCTATGGCGCATTTCTATAAGGGTTATCCTGAATAATGAGGCGCATCAGACTGGCTTCGATAACTGACACATACCACAAAATTCCCCGAGTCGCATCCAGAATTTTCAGGGCCTATTTTCAATTTGAATCAGTCGCGCGCCCTAGCGCAGGATTGCCCCCTCGGGAAGCGGGCAGCCATGGGTAAAAACGGTTGCATCCTGCGCCGCCTTACCCGCCCGTTGCAGGCGCAGCAATTCAACCGCGCCATCCTTGCACACCACCCGCAGGGGTGCGTGTAAAATCTGACCCGGCTGACCTTGCCCAGGCGCCAATCGCGCCCCCAGCACCTTGATCCGCGCGCCATCCAGGTCAAACCAGGCGCCGGGAAACGGCGACAACCCGCGAATTTGACGATCAATGTCACGGGCCGGGTTGTGCCAATCTATGCGCGCTTCGGCCTTGTCGATCTTGGCGGCATAGCACACCCCGTCCGCGCCCTGCGGCGTGGCCGGCGGCAGATCGGCCAAGGTTTTCACAATCAATGCAGCCCCCATCTGCGACAGACGGTCATGCAGCGCCAGCGTCGTTTCCTCGGGGGTGATATCAGTTTTCGACCTGGCCAGAACCGGGCCGGTGTCCAGGCCGGCCTCCATCTGCATGATACAGACACCGGTTTGCGGATCGCCGGCCATAATGGCACGGTGAATGGGCGCGGCGCCGCGCCAGCGTGGCAACAGGCTGGCGTGGATATTCAGGCACCCAAGACGCGGCGCATCCAACAGCACCTGAGGCAGGATCAACCCATAGGCCACCACCACGGCCACATCGGCGCCAAGCCCCTCAAAGGCGGCGATATCGCTGGGGTCTTTGAAATTGCGCGGGTGGCGAACCGGCAGGCCCAGTGCCTCGGCACGGGTCTGAACCGGCGATGCACGATCTTTTTTGCCGCGCCCGGCCGGGCGCGGTGGCTGGCAATACACGCAAACAATTTCATGCCCCGCGTTGACAAGCGCCTCGAGCACCGGAACCGAAAAATCTGGCGTTCCCATAAAGATAATGCGCATGCCGCCCACCCCCTATCGCATGGCCAACTTGCGGGCCCGGCGGATCAACATATCGCGCTTGACCTTGCCCAGCCGGTCAAAGAACATCATGCCGTTCAGGTGGTCTATCTGATGCTGAACGCTTGTCGCCTCAAGGCCGACAAAATCGCGCCGCACCAACATGCCGTCTTCGTTCATGAAACGCACCGATACGCCGCGTGGCCGCGACACCTCGGCCGCAACGCCTGGCAGGTTTGGACTGGCCTCTTCATGACTGCGCATCACGGATGACGCATCAATGATCTCGGGGTTGGCCATCCGAATGCGCCGGTCGCGCCCGTCCGAAGCATCAACCACAGCCAGGCGCAAGCTGACGCCGATTTGCGGCGCGGCAAGCCCGACCCCCGGCATGGCGTCCATTGTGTCGATCATATCATCCCAAAGGGCGCGAACGTCCTGGGTTATCTCTGGCACTTCGCTGGCGATGGCGCGCAACCGCGCGTCGGGCCAGGGGATACAGCGTCGAACCGTCATGAATGCGCCGCCCTTTCTGAGCATACCCCGCGCGCGCGGCGGGACCTGGGTTAACAAAACGTCGGGGCTGTGGTGCGGCCCTTAAGCCCGCGCCCGCTCGCGCTTTAACTTGACCATCTTGCGGGTGATCATTTGCCGCTTCAACGGTTTGAGGTAATCAATAAACAGCTTGCCATCCAGGTGGTCTATCTCGTGCTGAACGCATGTGGCCCACAGCCCAGAGAACTCCTGTTCATGTTGATGCCCATCCCGGTCGATCCAGCGCACCTGAACCTCGGCCGGGCGGGTCACTTCGGCATATTGTTCAGGGATGGAAAGGCAGCCTTCCTCATAGACGCTCTGCGTGTCCGAGGTTGCAACCACCTGCGGGTTGAACATCACCATCGGGCGTGGGGCCTCGCCTTCTTCTTTGACGCAATCCATTACGATCAACCGTTGCAACACACCGATCTGCGGCGCAGCCAGGCCGATACCGGGCGCATCATACATGGTTTCCAGCATATCATCGGCCAAGGCGCGCAGCGCATCGCTGAGATCGGCGATGGGCGCGGCGGGTTTCTTCAGACGTGGGTCGGGGTGAAGCAGAATAGGGCGTATCATATCTGTCATGTAGGCCATGCCACTGCGCGGCGCAACACAGCAAGGGGGTTGCGATTGCTCTATTTGGCGCTAGCTTGGCGCGACATTGCAAGGAGCGCCCAGATGAATACCCCCGTCCAGATTGACCCCAGGTTCGACACCGTGATCGACCGCCGCGGAACCCAATGCGCCAAGTGGGACATGATGGAAAAGAACTATGGTGTGCCGGCGCAGGACGGGATCGCCATGTGGGTCGCGGATATGGACTTTCCGCCCCCCGCAGTGGTGCAGACAGCCCTGCAAGGGATGCTCGATCACGGTATCTATGGCTATTACGGAGACGAGGGCGACTATCGCGCCGCAATCAAATGGTGGATGCAATCGCGCCATGGCTGGACCATTGACCCGGCGTGGATCTTTACCACCCATGGGCTGGTGAACGGCACCGCCATGTGCATCGACAGCTTTACCGCACCCGGCGACGGTGTTGTTCTGTTCACCCCGGTCTATCACGCGTTTGCCCGCGTCATCAAAGCCGCCAACCGACGGGTTGTCGAATGCCCGCTGGTTCAGCACGACGGGCTGTATCAGATGGATTTCGATGCCTATGACGCGCGAATGGATGGCAGCGAAAAGATGCTGGTGCTGTGCTCTCCGCACAATCCGGGCGGGCGCGTCTGGACCCGCGCCGAGCTTGAGGCCGTTGCCGCCTTTGCAAAGCGCCACGACTTGATCATCGTTTCGGATGAAATCCACCACGATCTGGTGATGCCGGGCTTTGAGCACACACCAATGGCCTTGATCGACGGAATAGAAGACCGAACGGTCATGATGACCGCCACCACCAAAACCTTTAATATCGCCGGCGGCCATTCGGGCAATGTGATCATCCCTGATGCCGATCTGCGGGCGAAATTTGCCACCCGGATGATGGCGCTTGGGCTTTCGGCCAATTCCTTCGGGATTGTGATGGCCCAGGCCGCTTACAGCCCCGAGGGGGCGGCTTGGGTGGATGATCTGGCCCAATACCTGAACCAAAACCGTCTGATCTTTGACGCGGCGATCAATGCCTTGCCGGGGGTGCGTTCGATGCCATTGCAAAGCACCTATTTGGCTTGGGTCGATTTCGATGGCACCGGGATGAGCGCCGCAGAATTCACCAAACGGGTCGAAAAAGACGCCCGCATAGCGGTGAACTATGGCCCCACCTTCGGCAGCGGCGGGGAAAGCTTTTTGCGGTTTAACCTTGCCACGCCCCGCGCCCGCGTGGCCGAGGCCTGCGAACGGCTGACGGCCGCCTTTGCCGATCTGCAATAAGGCCCTGAACGCCCTGGATCAGGCCCGCGCCGGGGCGCCAGCCTGATTTTAACCACCGGGGCAGCGCAAGCGATCAATCCGCCCGGCCAATCAACCCCGCCGGCGCGTCGCTTGGTTTTTCAAAATCCAGCGCCGGCGCGTCCGCGATTGCCGTGGCGCGCTTGAATTCATATTGCATCTCGCCGTTTTCTTCATCGCTTGCCACGATCAGGCATTGGAACAAATGCACCGTCCCGTCAAAAAGATCCACCAGCCCGCGCAGGTGCGGGGCGTCTTCGGCGTCGATTGCAAATCCGGTTTTCCAAAGCCGCAGCACCGGATAAATCCGATCCCCCACCAAAAGGCGCAGCCGCGATGATCGGCGCAGACGTTCGGTTCGGGCCTTATCCAACCCGGCCTGCACCTCTTTTGGCAATATATAATCCATGACATTCCCCCGTTCTTATCCCATCAGGCCAAGGCCACATGGAAAATGCAAGCTGCAAAAAACAGGCCGCCTTGTCGATGCGCAGGGATTATGTGCACAAATGCACCCCCATTGCGCACGCCCGCCGCTGGGCAAGCGCCAAAACCCCCCTTAGGTTCTGCGGCACACAAATGGAGAGATCGCATGGGCCTTTTGATTGACGGAACTTGGCATGACACATGGTATGACACCGCCTCATCCGGCGGCAAGTTTGAGCGCAGCCAAGCAAAATTCCGCAATTGGATCACCCCAGATGGCACCGCCGGCCCGACGGGGCGGGGCGGCTTTGCGCCGCAATCGGGGCGATATCATCTTTATGTGTCTCATGCCTGCCCTTGGGCCCATCGCACCTTGATCTTCCGGGCGCTTTGCGGTCTTGCGCCGCATATTGATGTCTCGGTGGTGCATCCCGATATGCTCAGCGATGGCTGGACCTTCCAACAAGACGACTTTGGCGCCACCGGCGACCGCCTGTTTGGCAAGGCGTTCGCGCGCGATATTTATCTTTTGGCAGACCCTGATTTTACCGGTCGCGTGACGGTGCCGATCCTGTGGGACAAGGTGCAAAACACCATCGTTTCCAACGAATCTTCGGAAATTATCCGCATGTTTTCATCGGCCTTTGACGGGCTGACCGGTAACCGGCTGAACTTTTGGCCGCAGGCCCTGCGCGATCAAATCGAAGCTGTGAATACTCGCATCTATGACACGGTCAACAATGGTGTTTATAAGGCCGGGTTTGCCACGACACAGGCAGCCTATGATGCCGCCATCGGGCCGTTGTTCGAAACGCTTGACTGGCTCGACAGTCACCTGTCGCACCACCCATATCTGGTCGGAGACCACATAACCGAGGCCGACTGGCGCCTGTTCACCACGCTTGTCCGGTTTGATCCGGTTTATCATCTACACTTCAAATGCAACAAGAAACGGCTGATCGACCTGCCGAACTTGTGGGCCTATACCCGCGCCCTTTACCAAGCGCCGCAAGTGTCAGAAACGGTGAACATGGCCCATATCGTGCGGCATTACCATTTCAGCCATGAAACGATTAACCCGCACCGCATTTTGCCCATCGGGCCGGATCTGGATTGGAACGCGCCGCATGGACGCGGCGACATCGCATGGCCGGCGTATCAGGCCGGTGTCTGAGACCCCCGCGTCCCAAAATGTTCAATCAACAGGGCCAAATCTTCGGGCGGGGTTTCGCTTTGGATGAAGGCGCAGGCGTTGCTTGAGTGGGAAAAGATCGACCCGTCTGAAAAGAACGAGGTGTTGGTGACGAAAATCACTTGCGCCTCGGGGCAGCGGTAATTGGCAAAATCGGAAACGGCAAAGGCGCTGCCTTGATCCAGCATAAGATCAAGAACGATGATCTCGGGCGAATGTTGTATCAAAACCTTGATTGCTTGGCTTTGTCCGGGCGCCAGAAACACCTCCATGCCTTGCCGCGTCAGGTGGTTCTTCCACAACATGCCAAGTTGGGTACAGCTTTGAACGATAAGAACCTTCATAAAGCCTCCGTTTGAGAAGAACGACAACAACGGATACATCGTCACCAACACCCCGCCCATATGGACGGCAAAGCCTTAATAAATGGTAAATGAATATCAGGTTTGGTTAATATATCCGCGCAAATTTTATCCTGACTTGAAATTTGCGCGGCTTTGCGCTTTGAGGTTTGCAAGCTCTGATATCAAAGGCAAAACCCGTGACCCACACCCCCCAAGACCACGGCGGAGGGCTGGATGCAGCCCTTGAAATATATGGCGGCACGCGCGCGGATTGGCTGGATTTATCCACGGGGATTAACCCTGTTCCCTATTGCGCCACCCTCCCCGACGGGGACCATTGGACCGCCCTGCCCGATGCGCACGCACGCAACGCACTGATTAACGCCGCGCGTGTTTTTTGGGATGTGCCCCCACAGGCCGCGATCCTGGCGGCGCCGGGCGCATCCGTTTTGATTGCGCAAATTCCCGGTTTGATGCCCAGCGGCCCGGTGGAAATCCCCCAACCCACCTATAACGAACACGCCGCCAGTTTTCAGGCCCATGGCTGGCACATCGCCCAAACCAATGCCACCGCGCAGGTCGTGGTGAATCCCAACAATCCAGATGGCCGGCTGTGGCAGGCAGAACAGCTGTCCGCCCCATTTCGGATTATCGACGAAAGCTTTTGCGATATCGCCCCGCAGCACAGCCTGATTGCCCTGGCTGCGCAGAAAAACACGATTGTTCTCAAAAGCTTTGGGAAATTTTGGGGTTTGGCGGGGTTGCGCCTTGGGTTTGCGATTGGCGATCCCGATCATATTGCACAGCTTGCCCAAAGGATCGGCCCCTGGGCGGTGTCAGGCCCGGCGCTGCATATCGGGGCACAGGCGCTGAACGATCACGACTGGGCGGCGCAGACCCGCCAGCGGCTGCACCAAGATGCTGCGCGTTTGGATGGGCTGATGTCCGGCGCCGGGGCGCAAATCATTGGCGGCACGCCGCTTTTTCGGCTGTTTCAGGTGCCCGATGCACAAGATTGGCATGACCGTCTGGCCCGCCATAAAATCCTAAGCCGGATCTTCCCGTATAACCCGCGCTGGCTGCGCTTGGGCCTGCCCGCCCAGAACCGCTGGAGCCAGCTTGAAAAGGCGCTGATATGACCTTGATTGCCGCGATGCTGCTTGATGCCCTGATCGGAGAGCCGCGCTGGCTTTGGGCGCGCCTGCCCCATCCCGCCGTGTTGATGGGACGGGCGATCGACGGCTGCGACAAACGTTTGAACAAGGGCCAGCACCGCAAGCTGGCCGGGGCGCTTGCCCTGGCGGCGCTGGTGCTGGCTGCCGCCGCCCTTGGCGCGGTGCTGGCCCTGTTCGGCCCAATGGTGGAAATTTTGGTCACCGCGATCCTGTTGGCCCACAAATCGCTGGTCAGCCATGTCCGCGCCGTGGCGGATGGGCTGCGCCTGTCGCTGCCGCAAGGCCGCCGGGCCGTGGCCCTGATCGTCAGCCGCGACACCCGCCATCTGACCAGCAGCCAGACGGCACGCGCCGCCATCGAAAGCGCCGCCGAGAACCTGTCAGACGGGGTAATCGCCCCCGCCTTTTGGTTCTTGCTTGGCGGTTTGCCGGGGATTTTGGTTTATAAACTGGTCAATACCGCCGACAGCATGATTGGCTATCGGAACGACAGATACCGCGACTTTGGCTGGGCGGCGGCGCGGTTTGACGATCTGCTGAACCTTGTTCCAGCGCGCCTGACTGCGATATTGTTTGCCGTGGCGGGGGGGATCTTTGATTTTCAAGGTTTGCGCGCCGATGCACGGCTGCACAAATCCCCCAACGCCGGCTGGCCCGAGGCGGCGCTGGCCCGTGCCTTGGGTATCGCGCTGGCCGGCCCGCGCATCTATGACGGGGTCAGCACCGCCTTTCCGTGGGTCAATGACACCGGTCGCAAGGCGCTTGTCCCCAAGGATATCGACGCGGCAATCCAAATGATGTGGCGGGCCTGGGCCTTGATGGGGATCGGGGTCATTCTTTTAACGCTGCTGCTTTGCTAAAATAATTCTGCGACTGACACATTTTTGTGTAAAATGTCGATTACACCCATCAATCGGCGAGTATTAATCATGCACCAGCTTCAATTGCGCACGATGCAGGTATTAAACCAAGCCGACGAAGGCGACGTGGTCAGCCGCATTTGTGATACAGTCATAACCCTGCTGGTTATATTAAACGTGATCGCCATCACGCTGGAATCCTATCAGCCTATTTATGACGCCTATGGCCCAGCCTTTGATCTTTTTGAGGTGTTCAGCATCGGATTTTTCACCATCGAATATCTGTTGCGCGTCTGGAGCAATGCGGCCCGCACCCCCCATGCCCCCTGGGAGGGCCGCCTGAAATATATCCTTAGTTTTCATGGTTTGGTCGATCTGATTGCCACGCTGCCTTTTTACCTGCAAACCATTCTGACCGGGGTGGATATGCGCATTTTGCGTATGGTGCGCCTGGTGCGATTGCTAAAGCTGTCGCATTATTCTTCGGCATTGCAGGACCTGTTCGATGCCATCCGCGCCGAACGACGTTCCTTTGGGGCGACACTTTATCTGTTGGCCATTGCCCTGACGCTTAGCTCGGCGTTGATGTATTACGCCGAAGGCAGCGCGCAACCGGATAAATTACATTCTATTCCACATGCGATGTATTGGTCTTTGATTACGCTGACCACGGTTGGTTTTGGCGATATTTCACCGATCACCCCAATAGGAAAGGTGATCGCGATGATTACGGCGCTGATTGGCGTTTCGACCGTGGCGATTTTAACCGGCATTGTCGCTTCTTCTTTTGCCAACCAAGTGGCCCGGCGCAAGGCAATTTATGAAAAGGAGCTGCGCGTCGCCTATGAAGACGGGATACTGTCGCCCGACGAAGAACGTATCCTGGCCGCCCTTCAAGACCGTTTCGATCTGGGCGAGGACGTGGTGCAGGCCCTCAAGGATGAAATCATGTCCGAGCAAAATCCGCGCACCAAACAGACCGGAAAACCCTAGATATCGCCCCCCATGCCACCCGGACGGCGTGCGCATCGACCACGTCAGGCCACCAGCGTTTCGGCCTTTTTCAGATCCACCGAGACCAGCTGACTGACCCCCTGTTCGGCCATCGTCACCCCGAAAAGGCGATCCATCCGCGCCATTGTCACCGCGTGGTGGGTAATGATCAGGAACCGCGTGTCGGTCTGACGGCACATTTCGTCCAATAGGTCGCAAAACCGGGTGACATTGGCATCATCCAGCGGCGCGTCGACCTCGTCCAGCACACAGATCGGGGCGGGGTTGGCCAAAAACACCGCGAAAATCAACGCCATCGCGGTCAGCGTTTGTTCCCCCCCTGACAACAGGCTGAGGGTGCTCAGCTTTTTGCCAGGGGGTTGGCACATGATTTCCAAGCCGGCCTCAAGCGGATCATCGGATTCCACCATCACCAAATTTGCCTCGCCTCCGGCGAACAAATGGGTGAACAACATCGAAAAATTGCTGTTTACCTGTTCAAAAGCTGTCAACAGGCGTTCGCGGCCCTCTTTGTTCAGGCTGGCGATACCGCTGCGCAGGGTCCGGATTGCTTCGGACAGGTCAAAGCGTTCGGCGGCCAATGTGTCATGTTCGGCCTGAACCTCTTTGGCGTCTTCATCGGCGCGCAGGTTGACCGCGCCCAAAGCTTCGCGCTGGCGCTTCAAGCGGTTCACATCGGCCTCCAATGCATCGGCGGCGGGCATTTGATCCGGAGGTTGCGGCAAAGACCCCAAAAGCGCTTGGGGCGTTTGCTCGGTGGTTTCAAATATCCGGTCCGCTGCGGCAGCAACGGTTTGGGCCGCGGCATCCAAGCGCGCCTCGGCGCGGGCGCGTTGTTCGCGGCTTTCCGAGGCAGCTCGCTCTGCGTCGCGTTCAGCAGCGGCGGCGGCGCGCAGGGCAGTTTCCCCGCCGGCCAGGGCGTCGGCGGCCTGGGCCTTGCGTGCCTCGGCGGCGGCGATCGCGCCGCTCATTTCTTGGCGCTGGGCTGCGATTTGCGCCGGCTGCGCGCTGGCGACTTCCAATTCCTGCTCTGACAGGGTTTTGCGCTCTGCCAACTCGGCGCTACGTTTTTCGGCGGTTTCCAACCGGTGGCGCCAGCCGCTCAGCTCTTTCACCACCTCTTGAGAGCGCCGGGTGCGTGCATCGCCCTCGCGGCGCAGCTCATCATGCGCCGCGCGGCACGACATCATGGTGATGCGCGCGGCCTCGACCGCCAGGCGCAAATCCTCGCCGGCGGCACGGGCTTCTTCCAGATTATCCAGCGCGGCCAAGGCGGCCTCGGCTTCTTGAACATTGGCACGCGCGCGCAAGGCTTCTTCGTCGTGCCGCGCCACCGCCAACCCCAGCGATTCAAGCCGCCCCTCGGCCAGGTTTCGATCTGCCTCGGCGCGGCTGAGCCGTCGCCCCGCGTCGGCCACAGCACGATCCGCCGCGCGCCGGTCCTCGCGGGCCATGCGATCTGCCTCGGAACAGGCGGCCAATTGCGCCGTCAAGGCATCATGGGCGGCGCGGGCGCCTTCGGCCCGTTGCGATGCTTGTTCAAGGCTTTGCTTCAGCTCTTCCAGTCGGTTCAGTTGCTGCAAGCGCAGCGCCGCAGCGCTGGGGGCGTCTTCTGCCCAGGCGCGATACCCATCCCAGCGCCACAAATCACCCTCGGGCGACACAAGCCTTTGGCCCGGCCGCAACAAAGGTTGCAGGCGGGGACCGTCATCGCCATGGGCAAGGCCGATCTGGCTCATCCTGCGGGCCATGACCTCGGGCACAGAGACATGTGCCGTCAACGGGGTAACCCCATCCGGCAAGGCCTGTTCCGCCGCATAGGCCGGCAACAGCGCCCAGCCCGACGGGCCATCGGCATCGACCTCGGGGCTGCGCAAGTCATCGGCCAGCGCCGCGCCCAACGCCTTTTCGAACCCTTGTTGAACCTGCAAGCGATCCAAGATCTGCCCACCTTCGGCAGTGTCACGCTGCACCAACTTGGCCAGGGCCGCGGTTTCCGCACGCAGGGCGTTCATCTCGCCCTCTGCCTCGGAACGCCGGGCGCGGGCCTCGGCCTCGCGGGATTGACTGTCGCTGCGGGCCTCTTCGGCGCGGGTCAAACCCGCTTCGGCCTCGGCGGCCAAGGCGGTCGCGGTTGCCTCGGCTGTTTGGGCGGCTTCGAAATCAGTTTTGGCCTGCGCCAAGGCCGCCTGGCTGTCCACCGCCGCCGCGCGGGCCTTTGCCGCTTCGGCCTCGGATTTTGCCTCGGTCCTGCGGCTGTCATCCAGCAAGCGTTGGGCCGATCCGTGCCGCGCCGCCAAACGCGCCACATCTTCGGTGTGCTGCGCCTGGTCGGCTTCGCAGGATTGCAAAACCAACGCAGCCTCGCGGGCGGATGTCTGGGCGGCCTCAAGGCGATCGGCCTGCCCTTCGCCGGCCTTGGTCAGTTCGCGCCCCTCCCATTCCAGCCGGGCAATCGTCTCTCCCGCGTCGCGGTTCAAACCACCTTCGCGGTCAATATCGCGGGCCAGTTGTTCAATCCGCCGGGCCAGCGTGTCGATGGTCGCCTGGGCCTGGCGTTCCTGATCGGCAAGCGCATCTTTTTGAACGGTCAGGCGCTGCAACACCGCTGCGGCGATTGCCTCTTCCTCGCGCAACGCCGGCAGGGCAGCTTCGGCTGCCATACGGTCTTTGGCGGCGGCGCGCACCACGCCTTCGGATTTACTGGCGGCCAACACCTGCGCCTTTAGGTCGGCATCAGCAACGGCGCGGGCCTCGTCTGCTTCGCGCCACCGCCGGAACAACAACATCCCCTCGGTGGCACGCAGCTGCGCACCGATCTCGCGATACCGCGCCGCCTGCCGGGCCTGCCGCGCCAGCTGCCCCAACTGGGCCGCCAGCTGTTCAATCACATCATCGACCCGCGCCAGATTGCTCTCGGCGCTCTTCAGCTTCAGCTCTGCCTCGTGACGGCGCTGATACAGGCCCGAAATCCCCGCCGCTTCTTCCAAAATGCGCCGGCGATTTTTCGGTTTGGCGTTGATCAACTCAGCGATCTGGCCCTGACGCACCAATGCCGGGCTATGCGCCCCGGTCGAGGCATCGGCAAACAGCATCTGCACATCCCGCGCCCGCACGTCTTTGCTGCCGACTTTGTAAGCCGATCCAACATCCCGCGTGATCCGCCTAACAATTTCAAGCATGTCATCGTCATTGAATCCCGCCGGCGCCAACCGGTCCGAATTGTCAATATGCAGGCTGACCTCGGCAAAATTTCGGGCCGGGCGGCTGGCTGCTCCGGCAAAGATCACATCTTCCATACCCCCGCCGCGCATCGCGGTTGGCCGGTTTTCCCCCATCACCCAGCGCAGCGCCTCAAGCAGGTTCGACTTGCCACAGCCATTTGGACCAACCACGCCCGTCAACCCGTCCGCGATCACCAGATCCGTCGGATCGACAAAGCTCTTAAAGCCGGTGAGTCTGAGTTTCGAAAAGCGCAACCGCAAACGACTTTCGTTGATTCCAATTCGTAAAGCAGCCTGCGGCGCAAAGCCCCCAGCTGTCAACAAAAAGCCCCTAAACCAAGGGGGCGCTCGGCAGTTTTCCACAATATATTGCGGCCAAACCGGGCCTTTGCGTCAGAACATTTGACTTACCCCGGCGCGCAACGTTGAATACCGCCACGCATCACGCCGCATAAGGATCGCGCCAATGTTTCGCACGCTTTGCACCCTTGCCATGCTGGCCTTCGCCTCGCCCGCCTTGGCGCATCATCCGTTGAATGGCCTGCCGATGGACAGTCTTGCCGATGGGATCCTGTCAGGGATCGGCCATCCGCTGCTTGGGTTTGACCACCTGTTTTTCGTGCTGTTGGCCGGGGTGGCCTCGGCCAAGGCCAGGATCGGCCAGCGCGGCATTGGCGCCTATCTGTTGATGATGGCGCTTGGCTGCTGGCTTGTCTCGCGGGGTCTTGATATCTCGGGCCAAGAACCGATGATCTTGACTTCGCTGCTGCTGCTGGGCGGGTTGGTCGCCTATCAGCAAAGCGGCAAGGCGTTGCTCTATCTAGGGCTTTTGGCCCTGTTTGGGCTGTTTCACGGCGCCGCCTTCGGGGAAACCATAACAGCGGCGGAAATCACTGCCGGCCCGCGTGTCTTGGCAGGCTATCTTGCCGGTCTTATTGCTGTGCAATGGCTGATGGCAGCCTCTGCAGGCGCTTTCGCGCGCCGCCTGCCGCCGCTGCACATACGCCTCGCCGGGGCCATGGCCCTGGGCGCCGGGATGGTCCTTGGCCTTGACGCCCTCGAAGGCCCGCTCGTGCGGCAACTGATTGGGTAAACCATGCCGTTTCGCACCGTCTTACCGGAAAAACTCTCGACCGCCGTCGTGCACCAAATCGAAAAACTGATCCTGCGCGGCATTTTACGCCCCGGCGAACGCCTGCCTTCCGAACGTGAACTGGCAGACCGCATGGGGGTCTCGCGGCCCTCGCTGCGCGAAGCCCTGTCAGACCTGCAAGCCAAGGGCCTGCTGGCAGCAAAAGCCGGCGCCGGGGTCTATGTCGCCGACGTTCTGGGATCCGCCTTCAG
Organism: uncultured Sulfitobacter sp.; assembly: GCA_937138475.1. GTDB lineage: Bacteria > Pseudomonadota > Alphaproteobacteria > Rhodobacterales > Rhodobacteraceae > CAKZPD01. The sequence goes on from CAKZPD010000037.1 coordinate 48,193, forward strand.
CCCGGCCCTGCAACAACTCTTCGCTGACCACGACGAGGCGGTATTTGACTATCTCGCCTTTCGCCGCGACATGGAGGGCCTCGCCGCCGAACGTGCCACCCGCTATGGCTCAGATACCGACTTGCAAGTCGTCCAAACCGTCTTCGACAAAATGCAAGCCGCACACGCCAAGCGCAACCCGGAAGAAGAGGCCACCCTCGACGCGCAATTCCACATGGCAATCATCGAAGCCAGCCACAACGTCGTCATGTTGCATATGATGCGTTCGATCTTTGACCTGCTGCGCGATGGCGTCTTTTACAATCGCCAAGTGATCTTCAGACAGCGCACCACCCGCAGCGCGCTGCTGGACCAACATCGCGCCATGAATGACGCCATACAGGCCCGAAATGCCGCCCGCGCCCGCGCTGCGGTCGAACACCACCTCGACTTCGTCGAAACCTCTCTGCGCGATCAAAAGCGCACGGACCACAACGAAGCCATTGCCCGCCAGCGCCTCGAACACGAAGATCGCTGACCTCTGCCTTCTTTTGTTCCGTAAATATCCCCGCCGGAGGCTCCTGCCCTCGCAAGACGCACCACCGCCCGTTGCAAAACAAAAGCCCCGGACCACAAGGGCACCGGGGCTTTAAACTGGTCGGTCGATGTCCGCGATCAGTGCAACTTCGCGTCCACCTCAAGGATGGCCGCGTCAATCAGGCTGTTGCCCGCCGCCGCAGTCATCTGCTTGGCCAGAACATCCCGTGCTGCGCCGATGGCAATGGCAATCGACTGATCACGCACATCGCGAATGGCCGCGGCCTGGGCGCTTTCGATCTGATCTTGCGCCGCCGCCATCCGGCGTTCAAGCGACTTGGCCAAATCGGCACGGGCCTGATCGGCTGCCACATTGGCCTCTTCTTTGGCTGCGGCAACGATGCGGTCTGCCTGCTCCTGCACTTCTTTTTGCTTACGCTCATAGGACGCAAGCAGGCTCTGGGCTTCGTCGCGCAGGCTGCGCGCCTCTTCCAGCTCGGCGGCAATGCCCTCGGCGCGTTTGTCCAACAAACCACCCAGCAAAGCGGGCACCTTGAAGTAAAACAGAACCAGGACAAAAAGGATAAACGCCAGCAACACGACAAAATCGGTATTGCCCAGCGACACAAACGGACCACTGGCGGCAAAGGCCGGGCTGGCAATCGCCAGGGCGCCCAGGCTCGTCACGGCATTTTTCAAAATACGCATGTCGATTATCCTTTCAGCCGGGCGTTGACTGCCGCGGTGATACTGCGGGCATCAGCTGTTGCCCCCATCGCGGCGACGATTTCTTTCGCTGTGGATTTCGCCACATCTTTCACAGCGTCCATGGCTCCGGCGCGGATTGCGCTGATTTCCTTTTCGGACTCTGCGGATTTGGCCGCGATCTCGGCATCGGCCTTGGCAATGGCTGCATCAAGGTCGGCCTGGATCTCGGCCTTGGCCTCGGCCACGATGCGATGCGCCTCGGCGCGGGCATCGACCAATGCCTTTTCATAGGCCGCCTCAGCGTCAAGCGCCTTGGCCTTCAGGTCTTCTGCGGCAGCAATGTCACTGGTAATGGTGCCCTGACGCTCTGCCAAAACAGAGGCGATCCGAGGCAACGCCATGCGCGACAAGACAAAATAGATCGCAACCAATGCCACAACCAGCCAAAAGATCTGATTGCCAAAGGTTGAAAAATCAAGTTGCGGCATACCAGGGGCAGAGGCTGCGGGGGTTTGGGTTGCCATGTCGGTCTCCTTGGAAACGGGCCGTTACATCGGGCGACGGGATGGCCCCACCGCCCGACCGTAAGGAATGTCGTCTCGAAGGTTTAGACGGCGAACATCAACAGCAGAGCAACGAGGAACGAGAAGATCCCCAGCGCTTCTGCGAACGCGATGCCGATGAACAGCGTCGCGGTTTGCGATGCCGCGGCGGATGGGTTGCGCAGAGCGCCCGCCAGATAGTTGCCAGCAACATTGCCCACACCGACAGCCGCGCCGCCCATGCCCATGCATGCCAGACCCGCGCCAAGGTATGCGCCCATTTGTACGATATCGCCTTCCATTGGTATTCTCCTTACGATGGAATTGAGGTGATGATTTTATCCAAAGCGCGCAGCGGCGCCCCGAACATTAGTGATGAGGATGCAGCGCGTCTTTCAGATAAACGCACGTCAAGATTGTGAATACATACGCCTGGATAAAGGACACCAGAACTTCCAGCCCATACATGGCCGTGATGGCCACCACCGACAGCGGCGCAATCGCGGCAATCGCGGCAAATCCGGCGAAAACCTTGATCACCGCGTGACCGGCCATCATGTTGCCTGCCAGACGAATGGAATGGCTGACAGGGCGCACAAAGTACGAGATGATTTCGATCAGGGCCAACACAGGGCGCAACGGCAAAGGCGCGCTCGACACCCAAAAGAGGCTCAGGAACGAGGCGCCGTTTTTCACAAAACCCAAGATGGTCACGGCAAAGAACACCGCAAAGGCCATAACAGCTGTCACCGCGATATGCGATGTCGGGGTAAACGCCATCGGCAACAGACCCAGGAAATTGGCAAAGACGATGAACATAAACAGCGTCATGATATAGGGGAAATACTTCACCCCATCCTTGCCACAGATGTCTTCAACCATCTTATAAATGAACCCATAGGCCAGCTCGCCAATCGACTGGATGCGGCCAGGCACCACGGCGCGCCGCGCCGTTCCCAAGACCAAAAGGGCAAATATCGCCAGAACCGCAACGCCCATCCAGACCGCCGCATTGGTCAGGGTGTACCACGCAATGGGACCGTCACCAAAAAAGGGCTCGACCTTGAACTGATCCATCGGATGGAACACCAGTCCGCCGCCCTCTGCCGCATGTGCGTCTTTTGCCTCTGTCGCCATTTCAGGCCTCCATGGTCAGTGCCCCTTGGGGCGTTCGTTCTTCTCGGCCGTTTCGGCCATTTTCTTTTCCTGTATCTCCTGGGCGCTGCGCAGCATCGTCTTGACCCCGGCCGCTAGCCCCAAAAATACAAACAGCACCAGAAACACAGGAAGCGTCCCAAACAGGCTGTCGAGCCCGTATCCAATGCCAAAGCCGATCCCCAGACCGGCCACCAGTTCAATCACCATCCGCCACGCCAGATGCGCTTGCGAATAATGCTCGTCCACACGCGGGGCAGGCTCCTGCGCCTTCTTGGCCGATGCAATCTTCTGCTCAAGCTGCGCAAGCTTTTGCTGCTGATCATCAGGATCCATCGCGTCCACCCCCATGAAAGAGTTGCGCAGTAACTAGAGCCATCCCCAACCCGAGTCAACGGCCCTTATCCACCTGGAAAACCAATTGAAAAACAACGATAAATTTCCACAACCCAAATCCCCGCCCCGACAAACCGGCCCCAATATCCGCGTCCAGACCCTCAAGGGCTTATTCAACCAATCGGTTGACGAAACGCTCCGCCGCAGGCATCACCTTAACCATGAGCCACCCGCTAGACACCGTCTTTGCCGCCCTCGCTGATCCGACCCGGCGCCAGATCCTGACCATGTTGCTCGAAGACGACATGGCCGTTACCGACGTGGCTCAGCCTTTCGACATCTCCCTGGCGGCCATCTCCAAACATCTGCTGGTTCTCAGCGCCTCGGGTTTAATCACCCAGGAAAAACGTGGACGGGTTAAATGGTGCAAGCTGGACCCAAACGCCATGCGCGCCGCCTCGGTGTGGATGCAAGGCTTTGGTCAATTCGAACCCATCCACCTGGACGCCTTTGAACGCTTCCTTGATCAGGAACTCAATCAATCCTGACGCGCGCTTCTTTTGTTCTCAAATATCCCCGCCGGAGGCTCCTGCCCTCAAGGCCCGGCGCCACCGATGCGGCGCAGGCCCGCCGCGCCAGCGGCGTCCTCACCGTCCTGCAACAACAGCCAAAGCGCCAGAACCGTCAACCCGACACCGCCCAAAACCAGAACCGGCGGCACGCCGTGGCCCAAGGACATCTCCCACAAAATCACCCAACTGGGCGTCAGATAGGTATAGGCCATCACCTTGGCCGACGGCAGGCGCATTGCGGCAAATTGCAACAAGACAAACGTGCAAGCCGACGCAAAGACCGCGACATAAATCAGCGTCACCCACACAATCATCGGCAGCGCCATCCAATCCACCGCCACCAGCTCTGACCACCCATAAAGCGTCAGCAAAACCGCACCGCCAACCAATGTGCCCAAGGTGAACACCACCGCCGGCTCTCCCCGGTTCAACTTGCGCACCAATGGCGTATAAAGGGCGTGACTGGCGCAGCCGACAAAATATATCACCTCGCCCGTTCCGACCTCAAAGGCGCGCAGCGCGCCGATATCGGCGCGAAAAATGACCCACAGCGCCCCGGCCGCCCCGATCGCCAAGGCCAGCGCCATGCGCGGCGTCGTGATCTGGCGCAGCAGCACCCAGCCAAATCCCCCCGCCATGACAGGCGTCAGGGTGAAAACCGCTGCGGCGCTAACCGGCGGCGCCGTCTTTAACCCCTCGAACATCAGTACGAAATAAATCGCAAAGAAGCCCCCCAAAACCAGATAACGCCAGGGCGCCTGAAAACTGCCGCGCGGCACACCCGCTCCGGCAAATACCACGGCCGCGATCACCCCCGCCGCAAGGGCAAAGCGCGCCGCATTCAACGCCAGCGGGCTGATCTCATTGGCGGCCAGACCGCCCAGGGAAAACGACCCCGCCACCAGCGCCGAAAACACCAGCATCGCCAGATGCCCCTGCCGGGACGGGCTCATGCGTCCCACCCTTTGGTATGGGCTTTCAAAAAACTCAGCAGGCTTTGCACCTTCATCGTGCGATGCAGATCGACATGGGTCACCAACCACAATGGGGCGGCCCAATCCGCCTCGCGCGGGTGCACTTCGACCAAGGTTTCGTGGCGCGCGGCCTCCTCAAGCGACATAAAGCCGATCCCGGCCCCAGCCAAAAGCGCAACCTCAAGCGCGCTGCTGTCCGTGGCCCGAAATGTTACGGCGCTTTCCGGCACATGCGCACGCATCCACTGATAAAACGGCGCGCGATTGTCATCGCTGTCATGGCCAATAAACCGATGATTGACAAAATCTTCCTGGCCCTTGGGCGCCCCATGCGCGTCAAGATAGCCTTGACTGGCAAACAGCCCCACCCGTGTGTGGTAAAATGGTTGCACAACATTGTCGGGCTGGCTGGGCGCTGCGCCGGCGCGGATCGCCACATGGGCCTCGGCGTATTCCAGGCGAAACAGGCGCTCTCCTGTCAAATAGCGCACCAAGACCTGCGGATGCTTTTGCTGAAACGCCACAAGCAACGGCACCAACCTTGGCGCCAGCGCGTCCAGGGATGTCACCACCAGATCACCTGATACATCAGCGCCGCGCCCCTTGATCCGCCCGGCAAGCTGGCTGAACTGATCATCCGCAACCGCCGCGACGCGCAGCAAATCCTGCCCCGCTTCGGTCGGGGTATAGCCGCGCGCATGACGTTGAAACAGCTTGACCTTCATCCGCCCTTCCAGCGCATCAATATGCCGGATCACCGTCGCATGATGCACCCCCAGCGCCTCGGCCGCGCCGCTGACCGTGCCCAGACGCGCCACATGAAAAGCGGTTTTGATCTCGTCCCAATTGTCCATTTCCCACTCACCTATTGTGCAATTATTAACATTCACTGTTGATTTTGGGTAATTGCGTTCGAAATTGCAATGTATATTTCCTTGGCACACACAGACTCACAAGGATATGACCATGAGCATTCTTCAAATCGACGCCTCTGCACGCCTGAACGGTTCCGTCTCGCGCAATCTGACCGACAGCGTCTCAAGCAAACTGGGCGGCAGCGTACAGCGCCGGGATCTGGTCGGCGGGTTGCCCCTGTTGACCGAAGACTGGATCGCCGCCAATTTCACCCCCGAAGACAACCGCAGCGACGCCCAGCGACAAACGCTTGCCCTGTCCGACACCCTGATCGGCGAAGTTCAGGCCGCAGATGTGCTGGTGATCGGTGCGCCGATGTATAACTTTGCCATTCCTGCTGCGCTCAAGGCTTGGATCGACCTGATCTGCCGCGCCGGCGTGACATTCCGTTATACCGATGCTGGCCCGGTGGGTTTGCTCAGCGGTAAGCGCGCCATCGTTGTGCTGGCCACAGGCGGCACACCGCAAGGGGCATCATATGATTTCGCCACGGGATATTTGCGCCACATCCTTGGGTTCATCGGCATCACCGACGTCAGCTTTGTCAGCGCCGATCAACTGGGCCAGGACGCTGACAAGGCGCTGGCCGCTGCCAATGATCAAATCGCCGCGCTTGCCGCGTAAACGCCCAAGGTCATCTTGACCCAGCGCTGCCTTGACTCTTCTATCAAGGCAGCCTAAATCCCCGTCCATATCCGGAACGCATTTCACGCCTTCCGGTCCCGCACAATGCGGGATCGCCCCCCACCAGCGAGTTTCGCCCGTGGGGGCCTTCGTGTTATGAAGCGCCCGTCGTGGTGTTTTGAAAATTCTCGCAGTGCGCTGGGAACAGGGCCTGCACCCGCTCAGAAAGGCCCGTGGCCATGTTTGAAAATCTGTCTGAACGCCTATCCGGTGTCTTTGACCGCCTGACCAAACAAGGCGCCCTGTCTGACGAAGACGTCAAGACCGCCCTGCGCGAAGTGCGCGTCGCCCTGCTCGAGGCCGACGTATCGTTGCCGGTGGCCCGTGATTTTGTCAAAGCGGTGCAAGACAAGGCGACCGGACAGGCCGTCACCAAATCGGTGACCCCCGGACAGCAGGTCGTAAAAATCGTCCATGATGCCCTTGTGGATGTGTTGACCGGCGAAGGTGAACCGGGCGCCCTCAAGATCGACAACCCGCCCGCACCGCTGTTGATGGTCGGTCTGCAGGGATCGGGCAAGACCACGACAACCGCCAAGCTGGCCCTGCGGATGAAGAACCGCGATGGCAAGCGGGTGCTGATGGCATCGCTTGACGTGAACCGCCCCGCGGCGATGGAACAGCTGGCGATCCTGGGCAAACAGATCGGCGTTGACACCCTGCCCATCGTCAAGGGCGAAGACCCGGTCACCATCGCCAAACGCGCCAAGACCCAGGCGGCCATGGGCGGCTATGACGTCTATATGCTTGATACCGCAGGGCGGCTGCATATCGACGCCGAGCTGATTGCCCAGGCCGCAGCGGTGCGCGATGTGGTGACGCCGCGCGAAACCTTGCTGGTTGTCGATGGTCTGACCGGCCAGGATGCGGTCAATGTCGCCACCGAATTTGACGCCAAGATCGGCGTCACCGGCGTTGTGCTGACCCGGATGGACGGCGACGGGCGCGGCGGCGCCGCCCTGTCCATGCGCGCCGTGACCGGCAAACCCATCAAATTCGTCGGTCTGGGCGAAAAGATGGACGCCCTTGAGACCTTTGAACCAGACCGCATCGCCGGCCGCATCCTTGGCATGGGCGATATCGTCGCGCTGGTGGAAAAGGCACAGGAAACCATCGAGGCCGAACAGGCCGAAAAGATGATGCGCCGCATGGCCAAGGGGCAGTTCAACATGAACGACCTCAAGATGCAGCTTGAACAGATGATCAAGATGGGCGGCATGCAGGGCATGATGGGCATGATGCCCGGCATGGGCAAAATGGCCAAACAGATCGAGGACGCCGGTTTTGACGACCGCATCCTCAAGCAGCAAATTGCCCTGATCCAATCCATGACCAAGAAAGAGCGCGCAAACCCCGCGCTGCTTCAGGCCAGCCGCAAAAAGCGCATCGCCAAAGGCGCCGGCATGGAGGTCAGCGACCTGAACAAGCTGATGAAAATGCACCGGCAGATGTCCGACATGATGAAGAAAATGGGCAAGATGGGCAAAGGCGGCATGCTCAAACAGGCGATGAAGGGCATGATGGGCAAAGGCGGCACACCTGCCGATATGGCCGCCGGCATGGACCCACAGGCCCTGCAAGCCGCTGCCAAACAGCTGGGCGGCAAACTGCCGGGCGGCATGGGCGGTCTGGGCGGCGGCATGGGCCTGCCAACCGGCCTGTCAGGGTTTGGCAAAAAGAAATGACCCATATCCCCGCCATATCCACCCGCGCCACCGCCCTTACGGCAGGCTCAGCGCGCCTGATGCGCCAAAAATGTCGTCGCGCGTCAGCGCGTCCTTTGGATCCCCTGTGGATCCTCGCAACAAAGGGGTCTTTGGCATGACAGACATATCAGAAACAACCGCCCGCGCCGCAGCGCTGCTCAAGGGGCACCGCGCGTCCATCGACCGGCTTGATGCCATTTTGGTCTATACGCTGGGCGAACGGTTCAAACACACCCAGGCCGTGGGAAAACTCAAGGCCGAACACCAACTTCCCCCGTCCGATCCCAACCGCGAAGCGGCCCAGATCGCCCGGCTCGAAGATTTGGCGAACGAGGCCGACCTCGATCCCGAATTCGCCAAGAAGTTTCTCAACTTCATCATCGCTGAAGTGATTCAGCACCACAAACAACATCAATCCTAGGCCGAACCAACAGACCGGCCCAAACCAACCCAAAGGACCAAATACCATGGCAATGAAAATTCGTCTCGCTCGCGGCGGCTCCAAAAAACGCCCCTTCTATCGCATCGTGGCTGCCGACAGCCGCATGCCCCGCGACGGGCGCTTTATCGAAAAGCTGGGCACCTATAACCCGCTTCTCGCCAAAGACAGCGAAGACCGTGTCAAAATGGACGTAGAGCGCATTCAGCACTGGCTGGGCCAGGGCGCCCAGCCCACCGACCGTGTTGCCCGCATGCTCGAAGCTGCAGGCGTGACCCCGAAGACCGAGCGCAACAACCCCAAGAAAGGCACCCCTGGCAAAAAAGCCACCGAGCGCCTTGAAGAAAAAGCCGCCAAAGCCGCCGCTGCCGCCGAGGCCGCCGCCGCCCCAGCCGAAGAAGACGCAGCGGCAGAATAAGCCCGCGCCTTGGCGTCAAACAAAACGCTGCGTCCCACCGGGCGCAGCGTTTTTCTATATCGCCCCCGCGCTGACCGCTCCGGGCCGCGCTGATAATCTTTCCGACAGGCAGATACCACAATGAAACCCATACGCACGTTGATCCTACTGTCGATCGCCTTCGTGCTTGGCGCCCTTTATGAACGCAACCAGGCGGCGGAAAAATGCACCCAATTGGGCGGCACCCCCTTGGCAGGGCTGTGCAAAGGGCTGTAACCCAGACAAAAGGCAAAGGATCAGACATTCAGATGAGCGACGAAAAAACCTGTGTCGGGGCAATCGCCGGCGCCTATGGCGTCAATGGCGAACTGCGGATCAAAAGCTATTGCGCCCGCGCCGAAGACATCGAAACCTATGCCCCCCTCAGCGATGAAAGCGGCAGCCGGCACTTTCATCTCGCTCTGATCCGTCCCATCAAGAACGGCTTTGCCGCGCGCATCACCGAGGTCAGCACAAAAGAGCAGGCCGACGCGCTCAAAGGCACCCAGCTTTATGCCCGCCGCGATCAACTGCCCAGCTTGGCCGACGACGAATTCTACTATGCCGACCTGATCGGGCTCGCGGTCTATGACAGCGGCGGCGTTCGGCTCGGCCAGGTGAAATCGGTGCAAAACCATGGCGCCGCCGACCTGCTCGAACTGCAACTCGGCACCTCTGCAACCACGGCGCTGCTGCCCTTTACACAGGCCACCGTGCCCCTGGTCGATCTGGCCGCAGGTCGGATCATCGTCGATCCCCCCGAAGGCGCCCTGTGACCCCGGCCGGCAAGGCGCCATTTGCAAACCCGCTTATTTGCCCTATCACCGCCCCATGCGCACACCTACCAAATCCCATGGCCGAAAATCGATTCGCGCCACAATGACACCCAGCGACCTGCTGGGTGAAACCCCGCACCTGACCCGCGCCTGGCAAGCACACCTCGTCACGCTCTTCCCGGAAACCTTTCCGGGCGTTCTGGGCGCCAGCCTGACCGGCAAAGCGCTCCAGGACGGGCTGTGGCAACTACACACCCATGATCTGCGCCGCTTTGGCATCGGCAAACACCGCAACGTCGATGACACCCCGGCGGGTGGCGGCGCCGGAATGGTGCTGCGCGCCGATGTCGTTGGCCCCGCCCTCCAAGAGGCACAAGCCGCCGCACGCGGCAACTGGCCCATCCTCTACATGTCACCGCGCGGCCGCCGCTTTGACCAAACAATGGCTCAGGCGCTGGCCCGCTGCGACGGCGTCACAATCCTATGCGGCCGCTTCGAAGGGGTCGACCAACGGGTGCTCGACCACTTCGACGTCCAAGAGGTTTCCCTCGGGGACTTCGTCATGACCGGAGGAGAGCTGGCCGCTCAGGCGATGATCGACGCAACAGTGCGCCTGCTGCCCGGCGTGCTGGGCAATGCAACCTCTGCCCAAGACGAAAGCCACGCCAACGGATTGCTTGAACACCCGCAATATACCCGCCCCGCCACCTGGCAAGACCGTGAAATCCCGCCGGTGCTTTTGTCCGGAAACCACGGCGAAATCGCCCGCTGGCGCCGCGACCAATCGCACACACTTACAAAACAGCGGCGCCCCGACCTGTGGCAGGCGCACCAGACCAAGGCGCCAAAACCCTGACATCGGCTTCTTTTGTTCTTAAATATCCCCGCCGGAGGCTCCCGAACCCTCCGCGCACCCTGGCCTCGGGGTCCAGGGCGCAACCCCCGCCCCACACCCCCTTGATCCCTTCCACATTCCTGCCTATACCGCGCCCTATCGGAATCGCTCAGGCGATCTTGACCTGTGTCTGCCTTAACAACGCGCGGCTTTCTTCGACCGCACCCTTTTCGGGCCGACACATGACCAAGGAATGACGTTGGATACCTCCGCCGGGCTGCACAGGCTGTCCCACCAGAAGAGCCGGAGCTCTGACAACGCAGAAATCTTCGTGGAAAAACCACGAGCAATTGTAGGAGAAGATCAGATGGACCTGATCGCACAAATCGAAGCGGAACAAGTGGCCGCGCTGGGAAAAGACATCCCTGACTTCCGCGCCGGAGACACCATCCGCGTTGGCTTCAAAGTCACCGAAGGCACGCGCACCCGTGTGCAGAACTACGAAGGCGTCTGCATTTCGCGCAAGAATGGCCATGGCATTGCCGGCTCGTTCACCGTGCGCAAAATTTCGTTTGGCGAAGGCGTCGAACGGGTTTTCCCATTGCATTCGACCAATATCGACAGCATCACCGTTGTTCGCCGTGGCCGCGTTCGTCGCGCCAAGCTTTACTATCTGCGGGCGCGCCGGGGCAAATCTGCACGGATCGCCGAGAATTCTCACTATAAGCCAAAAGCCGACGCCAGCGCGTAAGGAGCGGACAAATGAAAGCCGATACACACCCCGATTACCACATGATCGACGTCAAAATGACCGACGGCACGATCATCCAGATGAAATCAACCTGGGGCAAAGAAGGCGACCAGCTGTCGCTTGATATTGACCCAACCGTCCACCCGGCCTGGACCGGTGGGTCTTCGCGTCTGCTGGATGCCGGCGGCCGCGTTTCCAAGTTCAAAAAGAAATACGAAGGCCTCGGCTTCTGATCGCCTGTCGCCATCGACAATTTCGGCGCCGCCTCGCACCCCGAGGCGGCGTTTTTTGTCTGGGGGACAGACCGGGATCAACGCCCAAAACCCCACCCCCGAAAGACATCCAAACCCAAAACGCATAAGGCAGGGCAGGTCGCACGATGGCGCATATTATTGTTGTCGGAAATGAAAAGGGCGGCGCGGGGAAATCCACCGTTTCCATGCATGTGGCCACGGCCCTGGCGCGGATGGGCAAGCGCATAACCGCGATTGATCTTGATCTGCGTCAGCGCAGCTTTGCCCGCTATATTGAAAACCGCCGTGCGTTCTTGCGCGGCGCCGGGCTGGATCTGCCAAGCCCCAACGTCTGCGAACTGCCGACCCTTGCAGCCACCGATTGCCCACCCGGCCGCAATATCGATGATCTGAGGCTTGAGCAGGCGGTGGCGGGGCTGGTTGCGGAAAATGATTTCGTGCTGATCGACTGCCCCGGCTCGCATACCCGGCTGAGCCAAATGGCCCACGCGATGGCGGATACGCTGATCACCCCGCTGAATGACAGTTTTGTCGATTTCGACTTGCTGGCGCGCATCGACGCGGGCGGTGACAAGATCCTTGGCCCGTCAGTCTATTCCGAAATGGTCTGGAGCGCCCGGCAATCCCGCGCAGCCGCCGGGATCAACCCGATTGACTGGATCGTGGTGCGCAACCGTCTGGGCGTTCAGCGCATGATCAACAAGGAAAAAATGGAGCAGGCCGTGGGCAAGCTGTCCAAACGCATCGGCTTTCGGGTTGCGCCGGGGTTTAGCGAACGGGTGGTTTTCCGCGAGCTGTTCCCCAAGGGGTTGACGCTTTTGGACCTGCGCGATCTGGGGGTGAAGCAGCTGAATATGTCGAATATCGCCGCCCGGCAGGAGCTGCGTGAATTGATCAAGGCGCTTAACCTGCCCGGCGTCACGGTCACGATCTAAGGCCCCAGCCCAGGCGCTTGGCGCGAGGAAGGGAGCCTCCGGCGGGGATATTTAGGAACAAAAGAAGCCGGCGCTTAGGTAAAGCGCGGCATGTCTTTGCTGCACAGTTTGTGAAGGGTGCGGCGCAGGACCTGGGCCTCGTGCGGGGTGAGGTCGCTTAACAAGACCTGATCATAGGATTGAGCCACCTGAATGAGATCGGCATAAACCGCCTGCCCCGCCGGGGTAAGCGACAGCTGTTCACTGCGCCGGTCTGACGTATCGCGCCTGCGGATCAAAAAGCGACGATCGCTGAGTTTTTGCACCGCGCGGCTGATCTTGGTTTTGTGCAGATTGGCGAGGGCGCCGATCTGGCTGGCCGTCATTGCGCCGTTGCCACCCAGGTGGAACAGCACCCGCCATTCGGTGCGCAGCATGCCATAGCGCCTTTTATAGACCTCTTGAAATTCAAGGCCGCTGGCTTCTGCGGCTTGATACAACAGGTAAGGCATGAATTCATTGACGTTAAACTGTGACATCTTGCATTTTCATCGCTTGTTAGTTACAAAAACAACTATTACAGATGCGACCATATTTGCAAGAGAGGCCAGCGATGAATCGTCAAACCCTGCCCCATTCGATGACCCAAGCCGCGTCTTCAGCCGGCATTTCGCCCGGATATATGCCGGGGTTTGGCAATGATTTTGAGACCGAAGCCCTGCCCGGCGCTTTGCCTCAGGGCATGAACAGCCCGCAAAAGTGCAATTACGGCCTTTATGGCGAGCAGCTGTCCGGGACGGCCTTTACCGCCCCATCCCATCAAAATGAGCGCACATGGTGTTATCGCATTCGCCCTTCGGTCAAGCATTCCAGCCGTTATGAAAAAATCGACCTGCCTTATTGGAAATCGGCGCCTTGCGTTGATCCTGATGTGATCAGTCTGGGCCAATACCGTTGGGATGCCGTGGCCCACAGCGGCGCGGCGCTGACCTGGCTGACCGGGATGCGCACCATGACCACGGCGGGGGACGTCAATACGCAGGTCGGCATGGCCAGCCATGTATATTTGGTGACCAATAGCATGCAGGATAGCTATTTCTATTCCGCGGATTCCGAATTGCTGGTTGTTCCCCAAGAGGGGAGGCTGCGGTTTTGCACCGAGTTGGGTGTGATTGACCTTGAGCCCAAGGAAATCGCCATTTTGCCACGCGGCCTGCTGTATCGGGTTGAGGTGCTGGAGGGGCCGTGCCGCGGATTTGTTTGCGAAAACTATGGCCAGAAATTCGATCTGCCGGGGCGCGGGCCGATCGGCGCCAATTGCATGGCCAACCGCCGGGATTTCAAGACCCCGGTCGCCGCCTTTGAGGACCGCGACGCCCCATCGACGGTGACCGTCAAATGGTGCGGGCAGTTTCATGAAACCAAGATTGGCCACAGCCCCCTGGATGTGGTGGCCTGGCACGGCAATTATGCGCCGGTGAAATACGATCTGCGCACCTATTGCCCGGTGGGGGCGATCCTGTTCGATCACCCTGATCCGTCGATCTTTACCGTTTTAACCGCGCCGTCGGGTGTCGAGGGCACCGCCAATATTGATTTTGTGCTGTTCCGCGAACGCTGGATGGTGGCCGAGAACACCTTTCGCCCGCCGTGGTATCACAAGAACATCATGTCTGAGCTGATGGGCAATATTTACGGGCAGTATGACGCCAAGCCGCAGGGATTTGTGCCCGGCGGGATGAGCCTTCATAATATGATGCTGCCACACGGGCCGGACAAGACCGCCTTTGAAGGCGCATCGAATGCCGATCTGCGGACCGAGAAGCTGGACAACACCATGTCGTTCATGTTCGAGACCCGCTTTCCCCAGCATCTGACGCGGTTTGCGGCCCAAGAGGCGCCGCTTCAGGATGATTACATCGACTGCTGGGACAGCATTGAAAAGAAATTCGACGGCACACCCGGCAAGAAATGAACCCGGCCGGACGGCCCCACGACCACCAAAGGATAACGCATGAGTCTGATGAAAAGCTGGGTGACCAGCGCCAATTCGCCCGATACGGATTTCCCGCTGAACAATCTGCCGTATGGGGTGTTTTCCCGCGCTGGCGAAGAGGCACGCTGCGGGGTGGCCATCGGGGATTACATTGTGGATATGGCCGCGCTTGAGGCGGCTGGGCTTGTCACCTTGGGCGATGAGCCGGTATTCGATCTGCCGTTCTGGAATGACGTGATGGAGCTGGGGCGCGAAGCCTGGGCCGCACTCCGGGCACGGCTGATGCAGCTGTTGACCGAAGGCGCCGAAGAACAAGCCCTGGTGCAACCGCATCTGATCCCGATGGCTGACGCCCAGCTGCATATGCCGCTGGTGGTGTCGGAATACACCGATTTTTATGCCGGGCGCCATCATGCGACCAATGTGGGAACCATGTTCCGCGGCGCTGAAAATGCGCTGCCGCCGAACTGGCTTCATATTCCGATTGGCTATAATGGCCGTGCCAGCACGGTGGTTGTTTCGGGGACCGACATTCACCGCCCGATGGGGCAGCTCAAGGCCCCGGATGCCGATCTGCCGGTGTTTGGCCCGTGCAAACGGCTGGATATCGAGCTGGAGATGGGGGCGATCGTGGGCACCTCAACGCAGATGGGTCAACGAATTTCCGTCGCCGAGGCGGATGCGATGATCTTTGGCTATGTGCTGCTGAATGACTGGTCGGCGCGCGATATCCAGGCCTGGGAATACCAGCCGCTTGGCCCGTTCCAGGCCAAGGCCTTTGCCACCTCGATTTCGCCGTGGATCGTGACGCCTGCGGCGTTGGCGCCGTTCCGGACCTCAACCCCTGAGCGGGAAAAGGAATTGCTGCCATATCTGCGCGAACCTGCGCCGATGCTGTTCGACATCGACCTGTCGATTGACATGCAGCCCGCAGGCGGAGCGCCCGAAACCATCGCCCGCACCAATTACAACGAGATGTATTATTCAGCGGCGCAGCAGCTGGCCCATCACGCGTCATCGGGCTGTGCGATGAATGCGGGCGATCTGCTGGGGTCTGGCACCATTTCGGGGGCTGAAAAGCACCAGCGCGGATCGCTGCTTGAGCTGTCCTGGGGCGGCAAGGAGCCGCTGACCCTGCAAGACGGTCAAAGCCGCAGCTTTATCGAAGATGGCGACACGCTGACCCTGCGCGGCCATGCCCAGGGCGACGGATATCGTGTGGGATTTGGCGCATGCACTGGCACCATCTTGCCCGCAATTGAAACGGAATAATCAAGAAAGGCCCTGAAAATGGCTAAGGCATTCGCGTCCCAGGGGGACATGACGGAAAAAGAAATCAGCTTTACCGAAGTGGGAGAGGGCCTGTGGGCCTTTACCGCCGAGGGCGACCCCAACAGCGGTGTGATCATCGGCGATGACAGCGTCATGATCGTCGAGGCGCAGGCCACCCCGCGTCTGGCCAATAAGGTCATCGAAAAGGTGCGCGAGGTCACGGACAAGCCCATCACCCATGTGGCGCTGACCCATTATCACGCGGTGCGGGTTCTGGGGGCATCGGCCTTTGGCGCGGATCAGATCATCATGTCGGAAATGGCGCGCGGCATGGTGATGGAGCGCGGCCAAGAGGATTGGGACAGCGAATTCCAACGCTTTCCCCGGCTGTTCGAGGGGCATGAAAGCATCCCCGGCCTGACCTATCCCACCACCACCTTTAACGATCGCATGACGGTTTTCCTGGGCAAGCGGCGGGTTGATCTGATGCATCTGGGGCGCGCCCATACCGCCGGGGACATCGTGATTCATGTGCCTGATCAGAACGTCATGTTCACCGGGGATATCGTGGAATACCATTCCGCCTGTTACTGCGGCGACGGGCATTTCGCCGATTGGGGCAACACACTGGATGCGATCAAGGCCTATGAGGTGGACGCCATTGCCCCCGGACGCGGTGATGCGCTGGTTGGGCAGGACATGGTCAACAAGGCGATCGAGAACACCCGCGATTTCGTGCAAAGCACCTATCGCCCGGCGGCCCGTGTCGCGGCCCGCAACGGCAGCCTCAAGGATGCCTGGGACGCGGTGCGCGCCGAATGCGATCCCAAGTTCAGCGATTATGCGATCTATGAGCATTGCCTGCCCTTTAACGTGGCCCGCGCCTATGACGAAGCCCGCGGCATCGCCCATCCGCGCATCTGGACCGACAAACGCGATCTTGAGATGTGGGCGGCGCTGCAAGGGTAACCCTTTGCAGCAGAGCGGTTGATCACAAAGGACATTTCCATGGCTTACGACTATGCCCCCTTTCCCTATGTCGCCCCGCCGGGGCTGACCGCACCCGAAGCGCGCCACAAGGTGGTGATCGTGGGGGCCGGCCCCATTGGGCTGGCGATGGCCATTGATCTGGCCCAACAGGGGGTGCCTTCGGTCGTTCTGGATGACAACAACGTGGTGTCTGTTGGCAGCCGGGCAATCTGCTGGGCCAAGCGCACGCTGGAAATTTTTGATCGCCTTGGGGTCGGGGAACGCATGTTGGACAAGGGCGTTACCTGGAAGGTGGGCCGCCAGTTCCACGGCAAGGACGAGGTCTATTCCTTTGATCTGCTGCCCGAGCCGGGGCATAAATACCCCGCCTTTATCAACCTGCAACAATACTATGTTGAACAATACCTGGTGGAACGTGCGCAGGCGCTGGGCGATTTGATCGACTTGCGGTTCCTGAACAAAGTGACGGATCATAGGGATCATGGCGATCACGTCAGCCTTCAGATCGCCACACCCGATGGCGATTACACGCTGGAAACCGATTGGTATATCGCCTGCGAAGGCGCCGGATCCCCCACCCGCCAGCGCATGGGCCTGCCCTTCGAAGGGCAGACCTTTGAAGAGCATTTCCTGATTGTCGATGTGGAAATGGAGCAAAGCCCCTTTGGCGATCACGACACGCCTGAACGCTGGTTCTGGTTCGCACCCCCCTTTCACAAGGGGCAATCGGCCCTGCTGCACAAACAGCCCGACAACATCTATCGCATTGACCTGCAATTGGGGCCAGAGACCGATCCCAAGACCGAAGCGACCGAAGAAAAGGTCATTCCGCGCATCCGCGCCATTGTCGGCGATACGCCGTTCCGCCTTGACTGGATGAGCGTTTACAAATTCCGCTGTGCCAAGCTTGATCGTTTTGTCCACGGCCGGGTGCTGTTCGTGGGCGACAGCGCCCATGTGGTCAGCCCCTTTGGGGCCCGTGGCGGCAATGGCGGCATTCAGGATGTGGACAATCTGGGCTGGAAGCTGGCGCGGGTTATTCATGGGCGCTCCCCTGCCGCGCTGCTCGAAACCTATAACCAGGAACGCACCCATGGCTCGGCCGAGAATATCCTGAATTCCTCCCGCGCCACCAATTTCATGACCCCGAAATCGGCCATCGAGTCGGTGTTTCGCGATCAGGTGCTGGCGCTGGCCACAGATCATCCTTTTGCCCGCAAGCTGATCAACTCGGGCCGGTTGTCCCAGCCCTGCACCCTGCGCGGCATGGCCCTGCAAACCGCCGCACCAGATGCCCCCATACAGCCGGGCGATCCCCTGATTGATGCGCCATTGCTGGACGCGGGCCGCCCCGCATGGTTGATCGCCAAGGCCCAAGGTCAATTCACCTTGCTGCGTGTCGGGCACGACCCAATCCCCGATATCCCCGGCTTTGCCCGCATCGGTATTGGCCACAGCGGTGATTACCCCTGTTTCGAAGACCCGCAAGGCTTGGCCGCAGAACGCTATGGCACCGACCATCTTTACCTTTTGCGTCCCGATGGCCACGTCTGCGCCGCCTTCCGCCATACGGATGCCGCCGCCATTGCCACAGCTTACGCCCGCGCCACAACAGGACCCCGAAATGATGATCCTTGATGACAAACTTGGCCGCCATGGCGACGCATTCTATGCCGAACTGATGGACCTGCACGAGGGCCTGACCCCAGACCAAAGCCACGCCCTGAACGCCCGGCTGGTGCTGATCCTTGCCAATGAAATTGCAGACCCGGCCCGACTTACGGCGCTGATGCAGGCGGCCCGGCCGACGGCTGCCACCAAAGGCTAAGCCAATCCGCCTCGGCCGCAGCTTGCCCAAATGCCCCGGCATGTCGGGGCATTTTCAATAATGTCGTGGCGCGCAGCGCCTCCGCTGGATCACGGGCCAACCAGAATCGCATGGCGCAAACGCGACATTTCTTGCACACGCGTGCATTTTTTTGCGCCTGCTATGCGGGCCGATGCCGGGCCAAAATCGCGCACATTGCCAAAAAACGACATTACGCCCCCTGAAAATGACGCTGCGGCGCTTTGGGCTGATTCTTACCCGCTGCTGGCTTGGTAAACTTGTCTTGGGGGACCAAAAGTTAGGGTTGACGGAACCCCTTGCATTGTAAACACTTCGCAAGTCCCCCGTCTCGGGGTGTCGCATAACGCAGGCAAACTGCATCACCTATTCGGGTTCGCCCGGCACCGTGCGGCAAGACCGCGCATCAACAGAGAGGAAGATCATGACATTTTTGACTCGCACCGGCAAACCTTTGCCACAGTCCGTCGTGGACTCGGCGGCGAAGGTCGGCAGCAACGACGTAACCCGCCGCGAGTTCCTGGCAACAGCCAGCGCCTTCGGCGCCACCGCTGCGACCGCCTATGGTATGCTTGGCATGGCCGCCCCGGCGCAGGCCGCTGGACATAAGGCCGGTGGCACTCTGCGCATCCAGCAAGAAGTGCGTGCCCTGAAAGACCCACGCACCTATGACTGGTCGCAAATCGCCAACTTCTCGCGCGGCTGGCTGGAATATCTGGTCGTCTATGAAAATGACGGCACATTCACCCCCGCCTTGCTGGAAAGCTGGGAGGTCAACGACGACGCGACCGTCTATACTTTGAACGTCCGCAAGGGTGTCAAATGGAACAACGGTGACGATTTCACCGCCGAAGACGTTGCCCGCAACATCGCCGGATGGTGTGACAAGAGCGTCGAAGGCAACTCAATGGCCGGTCGTTTCGCCACACTGATTGACGCCGATTCCGGTCAGGCCATTGACGGCGCCATTCAGGTTGTCGACAGCCACACCGTCAAACTGATGCTGCCACGTCCCGACATCACGCTTGTTGCCGGCATGGCCGATTATCCGGCCGCCATCACCCACGCCACGACCAATGTCGACGATCTGTCCGGCAACCCGGTCGGCACCGGCCCCTATCTGCCCGAATCGCTGGAAGTGGGCGTCAAAGGCGTGCTGGCCAAGAACGAAGGTCACACATGGTGGGGCACCGAAGTTTACGGCGGACCATACCTCGACCGTATCGAATTCATCGACTATGGCACCGATCCATCCGCATGGGTTGCGGCGGCCGAAGCCGAAGAAATCGACATGACCTATTCGACCGAAGGCGAATTCATCGACATTTTCGATACGCTTGACGGTTGGAACCGCAACGAAGTTGTCACCGCGGCGACCATCGTTGTGCGCCCTAACCAGCTGGCCGAAGTCGATGGCAAAAAGCCCTATGCCGACAAGCGCGTGCGTCAGGCGATTTCCATGGCGGTCGACAATGCGGTTCTGCTTGAACTGGGTATCGGCGGTCGCGGCCTTGTGGCGGAAAACCACCATGTTGGCCCGATGCACCCCGAATACGCCGAACTGCCCGAGCGCAAGGTAGACCCAGCCGCAGCCAAGGCCCTGATGGCCGAAGCGGGCATGGCCGACTTTGAGCACGAGCTGTTCTCGATTGACGATGCGTGGCGCAAAGACACCACCGATGCGGTGGCGGCCCAGCTGCGTGATGCTGGCATCAACGTCAAGCGGACCATTCTGCCCGGATCGACCTTCTGGAACGACTGGACCAAATATCCGTTCTCGTCCACCAACTGGAACCACCGCCCCTTGGGCGTCCAGATTTGGGCCCTCGCCTATCGCACAGGCGAAGCCTGGAACGAGTTTGGCTATTCCAACCCAGAGTTCGACGCCCTGCTGACCAAAGCGCTGGCCACGGCCGATGTTGAAAAGCGCCGTGCGTTGATGGAATCTGGTCAGGCGATGCTGCAAGACGATGGCGTGACAATCCAGCCTTACTGGCGCTCGCTTTATAACCACACACGCGATGGCGTTGTGGGCGGCAAGCACCACATCTCGTTCGAGATCCACCCAGCCCGTCTGGCCTGGTCATAAATTCTGCCGTTGCCGGCAGTTGGAAAGGTCGCGCCCCGGCGCGGCCTTTTTCTTTTGCAAAAGATGGTATGCCTCAGCCCAGCGCCGTACCAAACAGATCACGGGTCAAGCGCTCGTAATCATCTGGGGCAATCGCGCCAACCCTCAGCGCCGCGCGCCCGCAACCTTGCAGAACCTCGATGATCCGCGACGCAATGGCATCGCCCGACAGGGCCTGACGGGTGATTGCGGCGAAATGGGCCTCTTCTCGGATCAGATCCTCTATCAAGGGGTCGATCACCGCGCCGCCGCCGCCGGGATACCGATACCACCCGACGCCCGCCTGTCGCCCCAGCCGCCCCTCTTGCATCATCCGGTCAGATATCAACGCAATACGGCCCTTGCGGCGCTGACGCGCCACATCCAGCCCTTCGATATCCTGCGCGGCACACAGGCCCATGGCAAATCCCGCCGCCTCAAGCGCGGCATCCAGATCCCACGGGGTTGCCCCGCTCAGCATCAGCTGTTCCGCCCGGCGGGCCGCACGATCCAAAAGCCTGCTGGCGATGTCGCCGCGGGTCCAGATCGGATATCGGCCCATTTGCCCGGCCAACGCTGTGGCCATCTTGACGGCAGACGGCCCGGCCCCGGCCTTGCCCAGTTCAATCACCTGCCGCCCCAGAAAACACAGCGCGGCGCAATTTTCGACGCCCGGCGCAGCCCCCGAACTGCACAGCGCCAGCGGCCAGCGCCGCAGATCTGCCGGGGTATCTTGGGCGGCGAAAATCAACACATCCCCGGCGGGACAATCGCCAGTGATCTGTACCCCGCTGGACCGCAGCGCCTGTCGCAGGCGGTGTTGATCATACGGATCTGCAATCACCAAGGTTGGCTGCAAACCGCACCGCGCCATAGTCACGGCCAGCGAAACGTGCATCCCATCCGGGCCAAGGATGACAACGCCTGGGGTCACAAGCTTGGGCTGCTCAGAAATTTCCGCGTGGCGATCACGGCCATTAAATCGTTGAAGGACGCCGAAATCATCTTGTTCGATGTGTCGATCTGCGCGCTTGCCGCCGCATAAAGAGGGGTGCGCGCCTCAAGCAGGCCCTTCAGCTGTGCCATGGCCGCGGGGTTGCCTTCCATTGGCCGCAAGTCCCCTTGCTCCCGCACCCGCTGCATATGCTCGGCCGCCGAAGTGCGCACCCATATGGTATGGAACTGTTCCAGCAATTGCCCATAGGTTTGCGGCTCGGACACGATGCCGCCGGCCACGGCAAGGATCAGCCGCTCGTGGCGGGCCATGACGCGGGCCAGGGCTTGGGATTCAAGGGTTCGGTATCCATCCTGACCATAAAGCGCCATAACCTCGGCCAGAGGCATACCGCTTTCGGCTTCGATCTCTCGGTTCAGCTCAACAAAGGGCAGGCCCAGCGCCTTGCCGGCCATCCGTCCCAACGTCGACTTTCCGGCGCCACGCAAGCCAATCAGACAAATGCGCCCCGTGCGCAGCGCCTCGGGGTTTTGCGGGGCCAGCAAGGCGCGCACCTTGCTTTGGATTTCGGGGGCTGCGCCCCGGTAAAGCCCCGCCACACGCTGCACATCTTCCGACCAGGTCAGATCCTGTGCCAACAGGGTTTCAACGTGCAAATCAAACGCCTTGGCCACACGCTGCAAAACAGCCAGCGAAATATTCCCCTCGCCGGCCTCAAGCTGTGCCAGGTAACGCGGCGAGACCCCAGATTTTTCTGACAATACCCGGCGCGGCCACCCACGCGCCTTGCGCGCCTCTTTGACCCGGCAGGCCAGACGCGCAATCAACGGGGTGGCGGCGACATCATCGGCTGGGTCTTGCGCTGGCATCATGCCCCCTTTTGTCTTAGCGCGCTGCACGGCCACGGGCACCGTTTGCGGCCTGTTGCCTTGCAGGCAGGGCGCCTGAACGCTTAGTAAGTTTCCACATGATACCGCCCCTCTTGCCGCAGGGTGTTGCGAAGCGCGCTCCAATCCAGACCGGCGCCACGGGCGATGTCGCGCATTGCCTCTTCGACACCTTGTTCCATCGCCTTAAGGCCGCAGATATAGATATGCGCCTTGGGGTCTTGCATCAGGGCGGCAATCTTATCGGGGTGTTCGCGCAGCTTGTCCTGCACATATTGCTTGGGCGACCCATCCTCGCGGCTAAAGGCGAAATCCTTGTGCAGCACGGCCTGCGGCACTTTGGCCAAGGGGCCAAAATACGGCAAATCACGCGGCGTACGCGCCCCAAAGATCAGCGTCATGCTGTTTTCAAGGCCCTTGTATTCACGTTGGCGCCGCATGGTAAACCCGCGAAACGGGGCCGAACCTGTGCCCGTGCAGATCATCAACAGATGCGCTTGTGGATCGGACGGAAGCAGAAAGGTCGCGCCAAACGGGCCGGTGATTTGCACCCTGTCCCCCTGCGCCAGATCGCAAACATAGTTAGAGCACAGCCCGCCCCCTTCGCGTTTGACGGTCAGGGACAGGTTGTTGAACCCCGGCCGTTCCCCATCGCGGGGGCTTGATACAGAATAAAGCCGTGGCAGATGCGGCTTGCCCTTGCTGTCGTGGCCGGGCGGGATAATGCCGATGCTTTGCCCTTCCAGCACCGGGAAAGGCAACGCCCCCAAATCCAGAATGATATGCCGCACATCCGCGTCGCTGGCTGGATCCGTCAGGCGGTAATTCCCTTGAACCAAGGCAGTGGCCGGATGGCCCGGATTATAAAGATTGATGGTTGGCTTGGCGGCTGTTTTCGGTGCGGTCGCCTTGCCGCCTGCACCGCTATGCGCTTGCGCCAACAGCGCTGCGATTGCCGCGTCGTGGGCCTCGATGCCGATATCTGCGCCGATATCTGTGCCGGCCTCTGTTTGGGGATCAGTGCTGGCGGATGTTGATGCAAAATCTTCCTGCGCCGGAAGTTCGTCCATTTCGAACTGTTCTTCCAACGAATACGGGGTCTGCACAACACGCCATTCATCAATCGACCCGGTCGGGCACACCGGAATGCAATCAAGGCAAAAGTCACAGGCGTCTGGATCCACCACCACATTGTTATCGTCATGCTGAATTGCCCCGACCGGGCAGGTCATCTCGCAGGTATAGCAGCGGATACAGATTTCAGGGTCAATCAGATGTTGTTTGACTGGCGCAGTCATGAGGGGCGCTGGACCCGGTGCAAAACCACCTGGGGCAGTGTCGCCATCTCAAGCAGTTGTCGGCACAGGCCCTGACAATCTTTGCATCCCAGACATTGCGGTGCAGCGGTGCCAATCGGCGGCGGGGTCTGAACAGGGGTGCGGTGCATGGGGCGGTCTCCTGGGTTGATAAGGGTGTCAACGATCACGATCAGGCGGGCCACAGGTCGTGCAGCCCGCCAAATGGTCAAGCCATATGCAGCTTAACATATTCAAAATCGCCTGGCTTGTTGTCTATTCCCACTTTGGGCGGGGCAATCCAGCTGGCGTATTGTCCAGGTTCAAAACAGGGCACCATCAACGACTGAATGAAATCGCCGTCAGCTTTGGTGGGCAACCATTCGGTCTTGCGCGCCTCCCAGTCGGCGGCGCTGATGACATCCCCTTCGGGGCTGACCGCCACCGAGGAAAATACGCCAATCTGGCGGTGGAACCCTTCGTGGGGCAGGCGCAGCTCAAACGGCACCCCGGCTTTGGCAATCAGCTTGTTCCAGCGGCCGACACCGCCGGCCGCATCGCGCACATAATCATCCCGCAGCCGCATATTGATCGCGGTCAACGCCGGCGCATCTTCGGTGACGATTTTGCCATCCTTAACCGACGACACCGGATAGCTTGCGCCGTTCAACTGGTGATCGTCATCCAGCCGGTGCTCCATATAGCGGGCCTTGATACCGGAATTGAACGCATTGGCCGCATTGGTTGATACCTCTTGCCCGAACAAATCCAGCGACAAGGTGTAATGCAGGTTCAGCTTTTTCTGGATCGTCGGCAGGTCGATCACGCCCAGATCGCGGATCTTGTTGATGTCGTAAGGATCGGTGATGCCCGCGCGGGCCATGGCCTCAAGCGTTGCCTGAATGGTGCGCCCGACGCCGGTTTCGCCGACAAACATATGGTGCGCCTCTTCGGTCAACATAAAGCGGCAGGTGCGCGACAGCGGGTCAAACCCAGATTGCGCAAGGCTTTCAAGCTGCATTTTCCCATCCCGATCGGTGAAATAGGTAAACATGAAAAAGCTAAGCCAATCAGGTGTTTCTTCGTTAAAGGCGCCCAGCATCCGCGGCGCCTCATCCGATCCGGATGAACGCACCAAAAGGTCATTCGCTTCTTCTCGGCCATCGCGACCAAAGTATTTTTGCAGCAGGTAAACCATTGCCCAAAGGTGGCGCCCCTCTTCGACATTCACCTGAAACAGATTGCGCATGTCATAAAGCGATGGCGCGGTCAGACCCAGGAAACGCTGCTGTTCGACCGACCCAGGTTCGGTGTCGCCCTGAATGACGATAAGCCGTTTCAACATGTTGCGGTATTCGCCCGGCACCTCTTGCCAGGCCGGTTCGCCCAGATGTTCGCCGCAAGGGATTTTGCGATCCTCGACCTGAGGGGCCAAAAGCACCCCCCAACGGTATTCGGGCATTTTGACATAATCAAACTTGGCCCAGCCCTTGGGATCAACTGACACCGCCGTGCGCAGATACACCATCGATTCCTGAAAGTTTTGGGGGATCAGATCATTCCACCAGTTGATATAGCCAGGATGCCATTTCTCAAGCGCTTTCAGCACCTTTTTGTCGGATGAAAGCCCGACATTGTTGGGGATTTGGCTGTCATAGCTGACGTTGATAAGATCCAGCATTTTCGTCTCCTCTATGCGGCGTCAGACGCGTTGCATGTTGTAATCGCCGCGCATCCCGGTGCCATAGCGCTGAAGCGCGCCTTCGGGGCCGACGGCATTTGGCCGTTGGAAAATCCAGTTTTGCCAGGCCGTCAGACGGCCGAAAATTCGTGTTTCCATGGTTTCTGGTCCGGCGAACCGCAGGTTGGCCTCCATTCCGGTCATCGCATCGGGGGAAAAGCTGGCGCGTTCTTCCTTGAACAGACGCACTTCGTCTTCCCAGTCGATATCATCATAGGCATAGGTGACCAGCCCCAGCGCTTCGGCTTCGGCGGCCTCGATGGCCTGACCCAGATGCGCGGCTAGCTGGTCAACATGACCTGCCTCGCCCCAAAAGCGCGTCTGCAAACGTGTCAGCCCATTGCCCATCGGATATTGGCCAAAGTTGCCATCCGACAGGGTGATACTGGCCAGCGGCCGATTGTCGCCGTCGAATGGCTCAAGCATCATATAGCTGCGATCCACAGCCCAAAGCAGCTCGGCCAGTGGTCCGGCAAAACACCCGCCGTGTTCGACAATCGCCACAAGGCTGCGGGCGGTCATATCCACCCGCTTGAGCACCCGCTTCCACAGCCCCAAGACCTCATTCGCCAGCCAGTGATCCTTGTGCGCCAGCAACAGGGCCTCGTGCGCCAGCACCTGCTGCGGATCACCTTGGGTGTGAAAGCACAACAAACCGATCTGGTCCTCGTTCGTGCGCAAGTGCAAGATCGCATCATCCAGTTCGCGAGCAACACGCAGCATCCACGACGCGGCGCCTTGCGCCTCGAAGGCGGCCATGTCGGCCGGGGCCGGCCCATCTGGCCCGGTGATACTGATATCGGCACTGCGGCTGGCCCGGTCGATGCTGACCGTAACTGATGAATATCGCACCCCATCTTGGTCGAACCGGCGGTCCAATGGCGGCAAGGGAATGCCTTTGGCAATGTCCGGCTTGGCCGACGCGGCAGCAAATGCCTGGGCGCGGTCTTGCACCGCCGCGTCGAATTTGGAATTGGCGACCACCTCATCAACCAGCTTCCAGTCCAACGCCCGTTTGCCTTTGACGCCTTCTTCGACAGAACAAAACACATCGGCCAGATCGCGCCGCACTTTGCGCTTGTCGGTCACGCGGGTCAGCCCGCCTGTGCCGGGCAACACCGCCAACAGCGGCACCTCGGGCAGCGCCACCGATGACACGCTGTCATCCGTAAGCATGATATAGTTGCACGCCAGCGCCAGTTCGTAACCACCACCCGCACAGGCCCCGCGCACCGCACAGATATAATTCTGACCGCTGTCTTGCAGCGCCGCCTCGAAGGTGTTGCGCGTTTCATTGGTGAATTTACAGAAATTCACCTTGTGGGCATGGCTTGCCCCACCCAACATGCGGATATTGGCCCCGGCGCAAAACACCTTGTCCTTGGCCGAACGCATAACCACCACTTTGACCTCGGGGTGCTCAAAACGCATCCGCTGCACCACATCGGCCAGCTCTATATCCACCCCCAGATCATAGGAATTCAGCTTCAGCTCGTAACCGTCATGAAGCCCGGCCTTTTCATCTACATCCATATAAAGATTGGCGATTGGCCCGTCATATTCGACCCGCCAATGCTTCATCGCGTTTGGGTCAACCTGGAAATCAATGCGATGGGTCACGGCGGGCTCCTTCATGCGGGGTTGTGCAATTTATCACCACTATGGCGATCATCCGGCAAGGTTTTCGTCAAAATTCAACAATTATTGGTATTATAATGCTAAGTTTCAGCCAGCCTGCCCAATGCGGCGCGGGTCAAGCCCAATGCGCCCGCAGCGGGACAAAGCACCAAAAGATCGCGCACAATCTGTTCAAGACGCGCGGCGGCCTTGGGGCGCTGCATCGCGTGTTTCAGTCGGGCATTGGCAATCTGGATCAAGATTTGCGCCACCAAGCGTTCTGCGCTGCCTGGTGGCGCGGCCATCCAAATCGGTTCGAACACTTCGTGGGCCTCCCAATAATATCCGGCCTTGAGATAAGCCATGCCGGCCCGAAACGCTGCCGTATGGTGCAGCGCGGCGGTTGGCACATCGGGGCCGACGCTTGCAATCAACCCATCAAACGCCCCCTTGGGATGACGGGCGTTGCGCGTCGGCACATAGGCATATGGCGGCCAATCAAAGCCCATCCAGGCGCACCTGCTCTGCCTCGATCCGGGTCAAGCGGGCGCAAAAATCGACGATCGCGGCCTGGGTTTCTTCTGCGCATTCCAAATGTGGGGCGTGGCCACATCCCTGCAAGATCACCGTTTCCAGCGGCGCATAAATGCGCGAATCGATTTCGTCGATCTGGGCCAGCGTGCCATAGGGATCGTCGCGCCCTTGAATGGCCAGCACCGGAATACGCCAATGATCAATCACATCGGCAATATTCCAATCGGCAAAACCAGGGTCAAGCCAGGCGTTCGCCCACCCCTGAAACGCGCCGTCAGGATCGTTGTGATGGCGCGCCAAACGCGCCCGCAGCCCACCGTTGGTGAAATCATCTTGTGCGGCGCGAATGGCCGCCAGGCCCTGCGTTTCGGTAAAAAAATGCGGCGCAATCAAGATCAAGCCGCGCACCCGCCGGTCACTGACCGACCCGGCATAGATCGCGGCGATGCTTGCGCCATCGGAATGGCCCAACAATATCGCCCGGCGCACCCCAAGCGCATCCAACACCTGTGGCAACACGTCTTGTGCTTCGCGGGTCATGTAATCCAAAGGGCGTGGCAGGCCGATTGCAGACGACCGGCCATAGCCCGCCCGCGAAAACGCGCAAACCCCAAGGCCGGTTGCATTGGCCAATCCTTCGCCAAACCCTTTCCACAAGCCCAGCGACCCCAACCCTTCGTGCAGCAGCACAAGCGTTGGCGCCTGTTCTGGCGCCGGGCCCCAACAGGCGTATTCCAATTCGCAGTCTCTCAGGCTCAACTTTTCTGCGCGGCCGTCGGTCCATTGCGCCATGTCTTTCCCCTATCGCAGCTTGAAACGTTGGATCTTGCCGGTGGCGGTTTTGGGTAAATCCGGCACGATTTCGATCCAACGCGGATACTTCCATTTGCCCACCGCCTGCTTGACATGATCTTTAAGCGCCTGTGCAAGCCCATCCGTTGCCGGCCCCGTCAGCACCACAAACGCTTTGGGCTTTTCCAACCCGTCCGCATCACGGGCGGCCACAACCGCCGCCTCAAGCACCGCCGGATGGCTGGTCAGGGCCTGCTCAACCTCAAACGGCGAGACCCAGATCCCCGAAACTTTGAACATGTCATCGGTGCGGCCACAGTACACCAAACGCCCGTCTTCGCGGCGTTCGTATTTATCGCCGGTGCGGGTCCAGTGCCCCTCGAATGTCGCGCGCGTTTTATCGCGTTGGTTCCAATAGGTCGCCGCCGCAGAGGCGCCGCGCACCAACAGCTCTCCTATTTCGCCGGGCGCAGCCTCGGTGCCATCTTCGGTCAGCAGGCGCAAATCATATCCCGGCACCGCGCGGCCCGACGTGCCATAGACCACATCGCCCTCGCGATTGCTTAGGAAAATGTGCAGCATTTCGGTTGAGCCGACCCCATCCAGAATGTCCGACCCCATATGCGCCTTCCAGCGGGTTCCGACGTTGTCTGGCAGCGCTTCGCCGGCGGAAATGGACAAGCGAACCGGGGCGCGCGGGGCGCCTGCATCGTTCATCTGCGCAACCATCGAGGCAAAAAGCGTGGGCACCCCGCAAAAGATGCTGGGTTGATGGTCGTTGATCGCCGCCAGCATATCAACCGGGGTTGGCCGCCCCCCAAACAACAGCACGCTGGCCCCAACCGACAGGGGAAAGGTCAAAGCATTGCCCAGACCATAGGCGAAAAACAGCTTGGCCGCCGACAAGACCCAGTCATCTTCGCGAATTTTCAGAACCTGTGCACCATAGGTATCTGCGGTGGCCCGCAGGCTGGAATGCACATGCACAACGCCCTTGGGTTGCCCGGTCGACCCCGAAGAATAAAGCCAAAACGCCGGCTCATCTGCGCAAACCGCAATGGGCGGTTCCACCGTGGTCTTTGTGCACCAACGATCAAATGACAAATGGTCGCCCCCCGGCACCCCATCAATCACCACCACTTGGCGCAGGTCGGGCAAATCCGCAAGGATCGGGGCAACCACATCCAACAGCGGCGCGGAGACAAACAAGATCGCCGCGCGGCTGTCGCGCAATATCGCGTCATATACGGCGGCGGTCAGCAAAGTATTGAGCGGCACCGGCAATACACCATAGCGCATCGCACCCAAAAAGATTTGCGGAAATTCCAGACAATCCAGAACCAGCATCGCCGCCCGCTCTTCGCGGCGGATGCCACTGCGCATAAGCGCGGCGGCCACCTCTGCCGCACCCTGCGCCAACTGGCCATAGCTCAGGCCGCGCCCGGTCTGTATCTCATGATATGCGATCTTATCTGCCCGACCATCGCGAATATGACGATCCAGCAGGAAATCTGCGGCGTTTTCAGCCCGTGATGCCATGCGTCCCTCCCAAGCCAACAAGACATTGCTGGGGAAAGGATGCACTTTGCCGCACCCCAAACAAGGGCGCACACCCGATTATGCAGTTTGATGCACAATCGGCAGAATTATCCGGGCAGTATGAAAAGTGTAATCGCCGGGAAAAGCACCAAGATCGCCACGCGAACCAAATCGGAGCCGACAAAAAACATCACCGCCTTATAGGTTTCCCCCATCGGCGTTTCTTTGTCCATGGCGTTGATAATAAACAGGTTCATCCCAACCGGCGGCGTTATCAAGCCGACTTCGACGACGATCAGCACCAAGATACCGAACCAGATTGCCAGATGTTCGGTCGACATGCCGAAATCCATCGCTGAAATGACAGGAAAGAAGATCGGCACCGTCAGCAAGATCATCGACAGACTGTCCATCAGGCAACCAAATATCAGATAAAATATCAGGATGATGGTCAGAACCAGCCATGGGCTGAAGCCTTGGCCAAGCACCCAATCGGCCATGAATTGCGGCACACCGCTGAGCGCAAGGAACCCGTTGTAGAACCCGGCGCCCAGAACGATGAAAAAGATCATTGCCGTGGTGCGCGCGGTGCCAAGCAGGCTGTCACGCAGTACCTGCCAATTCAGGCTTTTGGACATAAGCGCCACAAAGCCGGTGCCTGCCGCGCCGATTGCTGATCCCTCTGTCGGGGTAAACCAGCCAAGATAAATACCGCCTACCACCAGGCCAAAGATGGCCAGCACCGGCCATGTTTCGGCCAGCGCTTTCCAGCGTTCGGCCATCGGCACCGCAGGGCGTGTGCCTGCCGCGTCCGGATACAGCCGCACATAAATCGAGATGGTGATGATATACCCAAGGGCCGCCAAGATACCGGGCACAAAGGCAGCCAAGAACAGCTTGGCGATGTTCTGTTCGGTCAAGATGGCATAAATCACCAAAATCACCGACGGGGGAATCAAGATCCCCAAAGTGCCCCCCGCCGCCAGTGTTGCGGTGGAAAATCCGCCCGAATAGCCGTAACGCCGCAGCTCAGGCAGCGCCACTTTGGACATGGTGGCCGCCGTTGCCAGGGACGACCCGCAAATCGCGCCAAAGCCGGCACAGGCCCCCACCGCCGCCATGGCCACGCCGCCGCGCCGATGCCCCACCATGCTTTCCGCCGCCTTGAACAGCGCGCTGGACATCCCCGACAACGTCGCAAATTGCCCCATCAGCAAGAACATCGGAATGATCGACAAAGAATAGCTGGAAAACGTCGTATAAGTTTCAGACTTGAGCTTGGCGAGCAGCGGCGTGGGGTTTCCACCCATCGCAAAATACCACCCCCCAAATCCGCAGAGCAGCATCGCCAACCCAATCGGCGCCCGCAAAAAGACCATGATCAGAAGAATAGGGAATGACCAAAAGCCAAGTTCAAGATTGCTCACGTCAAAGTCCTTAGCTGCTGGGAAGAAGGTCGCGCCCGGTCAGGCTTTCGGCCAATCTGAGCGCGGCACAATACAGCCCGACAACACAGATCACCACCGAAGCGGCGAAACTGGCCGCATAGGCCCACCACACAGGGAATTGCAAAAACAAAGTGGTTTCGCCGTTATTGACATACCGCTGCATTCCCTCGAACAGCCGCCAGCTGATCAAAATCAACGCGGCGGTCAGAACGACTTCCCAAAAGGCCAAAATCATCCGATTGATCCTGTCGGGCAAGAAGCTGGTGAATACGTCCACTGTCGCGTGCGACGCATAAAGCTGACACACCGGAAAGAAAGAAAAGATCGCAAAGGCAACGCCGGCCTCAAGCAGCTCATAGCTGCCGTTGACCTCGCCCAGGCCCAAATCCAACAGCCAACGCGACGCGTCGCCCAACCAGGCCTGCGCGCCGTCGGAATGCAGCAGTTTATTCAATGAGCGCCCGACAATCGACACGGTTGTCAGCGCGATAACCGCGATCAGAACCAGCCCGCCCAGCAAAGCGGTTCCGCGCGCAAGCTGCCTGATAAAGCGTTGCATCCCCTGCCCTTTGTCTTGTGTCAAAAGAAACGGCCCGCAACCGGTGTTGGGCTGCGGGCCGCTTGCACCGATTATTCGGTGTATTTGTCGATCAGCATCCGCGCCTCGTCGATGAGGGCCTGGCCGTCAATCCCCTTGGTTTTCATGTCGGCGACCCATTCAGCATAGATCGGCGCAGCCGCGGTCTTCCACGCATCGGTTTCAGCCGCGCTGAGGGTGACGATATTGTTGCCGCGATCCGCCGCCAATTTACGCGCCGGGCCGTCTGAATCGGCCTGTGTCCCGCCGGCAAAGACCGAGAACTCAAGCCCGGAATTGTCGTCAATGACCTTTTGCAGATCGGCTGGCAGGCCTTCGTATCGGTCTTTGTTCATCGCCAGAACAAAGGTCAGCACATAAAGCGCATTGCCATTAAATTCGGTGTGATTCGACACCAGCTCTGGCACCTTGAGAGAGGCTGTGACCTCCCAGGGGATGGTCGTCCCGTCGATCACGCCCTTGGACAGCCCTTCGGGGACTGCTGGCACCGGCATGCCGACCGGGGTCGCGCCCATTTTGCTTAGCAGTTCGTTGACCAGACGCGATCCGCCGCGAATTTTCATGCCTTCCAGATCTTCGGGCAGGCGCACTTCTTTGTTGGCATGGATCAAGCCGGGGCCGTGAACCCAAGTGCCCAGAATATGCACATCCTTGAATTCGCCGTCCTTCATGTGCTTTTCGAACATTTCCCAATAGGCGCGGCTGGTGGCGCGGGCATTGGTCATCATGAACGGCAGCTCAAAGACTTCGGTCGACGGATAACGTCCGGGGGTATAACCGACAACGGTCCAGACGATATCGGCAACCCCATCAATTGCCTGGTCCATCAGCTCGGGCGGGCGGCCGCCCAGCTGCATTGACGGATAGCGCTCGATCTTGATGCGACCTTCGCTGGCGGCTTCGACTTTGTCGGCCCACACATCAAGCACCAGCTTTGGCACGTTGGCTTGTGGCGGCAAAAACTGGTGCATCCGCAAGGTGACTTCTTGTGCAGCGACCGCAGTGGCCCCGCACCCAATCGCCACCGCAGCAGCAGCAGCCATATTCAAAAACGTCTTACGTGAGATCATTTCTTTTGGTTCTCCCTTGATGATCGCAGCGGTTTATCCACGCGGCTTTTTGGTGTTTCAGTGCTAAGATAAGTGACACGACTTGTCACCCGGCTTTGTAACTATATTGCACTATATCACAAGAACTGCGCCGGTTCGTCGCAATCGTCGATCTGCAAAACAATGGGGGATATGGTGGCGTGGGGGAGACTCGAACTCCCGACCTAACGATTATGAGTCGTTCGCTCTAACCGACTGAGCTACCACGCCATGGGCGCTTCGAGTATGCCAGCCAGCCCCCCCCGTCAAGGTGCAAAAGTCTAAATTTCGCGCACAGCGTCAATCATCCGCTGAACATTATCCGGATCCGCGTCCGGCGTGATACCGTGGCCCAGGTTAAAGATATGCGGCCCGCCCGAAAAAGCGCTGACAATGGTCCGGGTTTCGTCAACCAGCGCCTGCCCCCCGCTGACCATGTGGCGCGACGCAAGATTGCCCTGCACACAGCCATCGACCTGAACGTGCCGGGCCGCCCAATCGGGGCTGACCGAATTGTCCAGCGCCACGCAATCAACGCCAGTGGCCTTGGCAAACCCGACATAGTTGTCACCGGCTTCGCGCGGGAACCCGATTATCGGGATCGCCGGGTATTTCGCCTTGAGCGCGGCAGTTATTTCCCGTGCCGGGGCAAGGGCGTATTTCTGAAAATCCGCGCCCTTCAGCGACCCTGCCCAACTGTCAAAAATCTTGATCACCTCGGCGCCGGCGTCGATCTGGGCAGATAGATAATGGATGGTTGCCTGGGTTATTCGATCCAACAGCGCCTCAAACAGCGCCGTATTTTCTTGACGCAGCGCATGGGCCGGCCCCTGATCCGGCGTGCCGCGGCCGGCGATCATATAGGTGGCAACCGTCCAAGGCGCCCCGGCAAAACCAATCAGGGTTGTTTCCGCAGGCAGCGCCCCGGACAGGTTGCGCACCGTTTGATAAATCGGCGCCAACGTTTCATGGATATCATCGGGCGCATGCAGGCGGTCGAAATCACCCTGATTGGTTATGGTGCTCAGCCGTGGGCCTTCGCCTGTGACAAACCACAAGTCAGCGCCAAGCGCCTGCGGCACCAGCAAGATATCCGCAAACAGAATCGCCGCATCGAAACCAAAGCGGCGGATCGGCTGCAAAGTGACCTCGGTCGCCAGATCGCTGTTATAGCACAGCGACAAAAAGTCCCCCGCCTGCGCCCGCGTCGCGCGATATTCGGGCAAATAGCGCCCCGCCTGACGCATCATCCAGATGGGCGGAATCGTTTGGGTTTCACCGGCAAGGGCGCGCAGGATGGTTTTGGTCTGGGCCATTTGGCTGTCTCTCCTTCTCGGACTTGGGCTTTCGTCTGGATCATTGCAGGTCTTGTCAAGGCACTGGCGGGTTGTCAGGTCAAAATGACACGCCTAAAGAAGGGCCATGACAATATTGCTTCCCACTGCTGAACACCCCCTTCGGATCGGCACCCGCGGATCACCGCTGGCGCTGGCTCAGGCCCATGAAACCCGCGCCCGCCTGATGGCCGCCTTTGATCTGCCGCAGGATGCCTTTGTCATCGCGGTGATCAAAGTGACCGGTGACGCGATTCAAGATCGCCCCCTCAAAGAGATCGGCGGCAAGGGTTTGTTCACGCGGGAAATCGAAGAGGCCCTGCTGAACAGCCAAATCGACATCGCCGTGCATTCCATGAAGGACATGCCCACGGTTCAGCCCGATGGTTTGGTTCTTGACTGTTTTCTGCCGCGCGAAGATCGGCGCGATGCCTTCGTTTCAAAGCGTTTTTCCAGCATAGCGGCCCTGCCAAGCGGCGCGGTTGTCGGCACCTCAAGCTTGCGGCGGCGTGCGCAGTTGTTGCACAAAAGGCCAGATTTACAGGTGGTCGAATTTCGCGGCAATGTGCAGACCCGGCTGCGCAAGCTGGACGACGCGGTGGCGGATTGCACCTTTTTGGCCATGGCCGGCCTGAACCGGCTGGACATGGGCGCCAGCGTCCCGGCAACCCCGATCAGCCCGGACGATATGTTGCCAGCTGTCGCACAAGGCGCCATCGGGATCGAGCGCCGCGCAGATGACAGTGCCACCGCCGCGTTGCTGGCGGCCATCCATCACCGCGATACCGCCGACCAACTGCACGCTGAACGGGCCTTTTTGAAACAACTGGACGGATCTTGCGAAACACCGATCGCCGGGCTGGCAACGATTTCCGGCGGCACCTTGACCCTGCGCGGCGAAATCCTGCGCCCCGACGGCGGACAGGTGATTTGTGCCGCACGGCAAGGCCCAATCGCAGAGGGTGCGGCCATGGGCATGGATCTGGCGGATGACCTGCTGCGGCAAGCCCCTGCTGGGTTCTTTGACTGGCGCAGCTGACAAAAGCTTGACAGCGGCGGGGATAATCCGTGACCTTTGGGCCATGACACCCGGCAAGGCCTTTCTGAGCAGCGATGAAATTCGCCCGCTTTCCCAACGTTCAGACCTAATGGGCTGGGCGCTGGTTCTGCATTGCTGGGGCGTCATAGTGGCGGCGGGGGCGGTCTTTATCCTCTGGCCCAATCCGGTGACATTTGTCGGCGCCGTGGTGGTCATCGGGTCGCGACAACTGGGCCTGGCTATCTTGATGCACGAGGCCGCCCATAACGCGCTGTTTCGCACCGCAAAGCTGAATGAATTCGCCGGAGAGTGGCTGTGCGGGCGCCCGATCCTGGCCGAATTGACAAGTTATCGCCACTATCATTTGACCCACCATCGTCACACCCAAACCGATCTGGACCCGGATTTGGCGCTGTCTTCAAAATTTCCGACGACCCGCGCCAGCCTGCGACGCAAGTTTATTCGTGATTTGACCGGGCGGACCGGCCTGAAACAGCTTAGCGCCCAGATCATCATGTCATTGCGCCTTGCCGGCGATGGCGATGCAATCGCCGCCGCCACCCAAGATGCGGCGCAGGCGTTCAAGGCCCGTGACCTTTGGACCTCGGCGCCGATTTTTCTGGGCATCATTGTGGCCTTTGGCTTGATCGGGCCCTGGTGGGGCGGGCTGGCCCTGTGGCTTTTGCCTTACCTGACGTGGTTTCAACTGGTGCTGCGCATCCGCAATATCGCTGAACACGGCGCCACCGATCAAAGCCAAGACCCCCTGCGCAATGTGCGCACAACCAAGGCCCGCCTGTTGGAACGGGCGCTGGTCGCGCCTTATTGGGTGAACTATCACCTTGAACATCATCTGGTGATGCATGTCCCCTGTTGGCAATTGCCGCGCATGCACCGGATGCTGATCGACAAAGGCCACGGCGGCGCCATGCGCCTTGCGCCGTCTTATCGGGCCGCGCTGCAAGAAGCAGGCTGGTAGCCGTCTAAACCCACTTTGCCATGGGTGGCAGGCTCATCAATACCGCATTGGCGTCATGGCCCGTTTCCAGACCGAATTTCGTGCCCCGGTCATAGACAAGGTTATACTCGGCATAAAGCCCGCGATGCACCAGCTGCGCATCCTTGTCCGCATCGGACCACGGCTGCACACGGCGTTTTTCCACCAGCGGCAAAAAGGCCGGCAAAAAGGCGCGGCCGATGTCTTGGGTCAGGGCAAAATCGGCCTGCCAATCTTTGCTGCACTGATCATCCATAAAGACACCGCCGACCCCGCGCGCACGCCCGCGGTGCGGGATATAAAAGTAATCATCCGCCCAGGCCTTTAGCCGGGGGTAATGCTCTGCGCCATGCGGATCCAGGAACCTTTGCTGTGTGGCGTGGAAATGCGCCGTGTCCTCGGGGTATTCGATGCAGGGGTTCAGGTCGGACCCACCGCCAAACCACCACGCATGCGGGGTCCAAAACATCCGGGTGTTCATATGAACCGCCGGAACATGGGGGTTTTGCATATGCGCCACAAGACTGATTCCCGACGCCCAGAACCGGGGATCATCGGCCATGCCCGGAATGCCCTTGCGCGCGACCATTGCTTGCTGGGCCCGCGCGCCAAGCTGGCCATAGACCGTCGAGATATTGACCCCAACCTTTTCAAACACCCGCCCGCCGCGCAGCACGCTCATCAGGCCGCCACCGGCATCTGTGCCATCATCGCTGCTGCGTTTGGTGGTGTTCACCTCGAACTGGCCCGGCGGCTGATCCGCCAACGGCCCGGTGTCATGGCTGGTCTCAAGCGCTTCGAAGGCGGTCACGATCTGATCGCGCAGGGTTTTGAACCAATCTGCGGCCTGGGCCTTTTCGCTGTCAAAGCTGGGGGACATATGCGGCGCCTTTCCTTGATGCTGGTCACTTCTAATTCAGCGTTGTCCGCCCTGAAAGGGACGAAATGCCTCAGTGTGCCGGGGCCGATACCGCATCCAAGATGCTGCGCCCGCCGTCGATGGTCAGCACCTCGCCGGTGATAAAGCTGGAACTTTCGGCCGCCAGAAACTGTATTGTGTCGGTCAGCTCGGATGGGCTGGCGATCCGGCCCAGCGGCGTGTGGGCGCGAATGTCATCGCGCCAGTCAAGGTGTTCGTTCATCGAGCTTTGTAGAGAGGCGCTCATCACGGATCCAAAGGCCACGGCGTTCACACGAATGCGGTGCGGCGCCAAGGTCAGCGCCATCGAGCGGGTCATCTGTTCCAACGCTGCCGAGGCAATAGAATACCCCATCAGCTCGGGCCGGGTGTTGCGCGCCGCGATCGACGACAGGTTGATGATCGACCCGACCTGCCCCTCTTCTTGGGATTCACCCTGACGGATCATCCGTTTCGCCACCTGTTGGGTCAGTTGCAGCGCTGTCATCAGGTTTTGCTCAAGCAAGACGGACACCGAGGTATCCTCGACGTCCAGCGCATCCGTGGCCAATACCTGCCGCGATGCATTGACCAAAATATCGACCTGGTCAAAGGCGTCGATTGTCGCCGAGACCAGATTGGCAATGGTCAAACGCTGCCGCAGATCCCCGGCAAAATAGCGCACGTTCCCTTCGTCCAGCTGTTCGCCCCATTCATCGACCAAGCGGGCTTCGTCCATATCCGCACAGATAACATTGGCGCCCTTGTCGGCGAATTGACGCGCAATGGCCAATCCGATTCCATTGGCCGCCCCGGTCACAATGGCGGTTTTTCCGTTGATCGAAAAAGACATGACGACCCCCCGTCGTTGGTTACTTGCGTGCCCGAAGGGGCCGCGCACCCTGCAACAGTTTGAACCGGGCATCACCGCCCAGCTCCGTCACTTTGGCAAAATACGTCCCCAAAGTGGTTTCATAAGGCAAATGCCGGTTGGCAACCATCCAAAGCTGTCCCTGAGGCGACAAAATCCGCGCCGCAGCGGCCACAAATGCCTGACCAAGCGACACTTCGGGGGTGCGTCCTGTATGGAACGGGGGGTTCATCACCACCGTGTCAAAGCGCAATCCGGCCTGCCAGGTCGTGGCATCTTCCCAATGAAAGCGGGCGCGCGGGTCGGTGACATTGCGCCGCGCACATTCCAAGGCCATGTGGTTGGCCTCGACCAGATGCACCTCTTTGACGGCAGGGCGCGTCAAAATATGCGCCGACAAAAACCCCCAGCCCGCGCCCAGATCGGCAACATAGCCACCCAGCTTATCGGGCAAGGCCGAAGCCAACAGCGCCGAGGCCGGATCCACCCCATCGGCGGAAAAGACGCCCGGCGCGGTCCAAAACCCGCCCGAGGTCAGCGCCGGGCCATCCGCCCAATCCGCAAACGACGGCGCGCTGTCGGTCGATATGGCAAACAGTTTGCCGTGGGCCTTGGACAGAACGGAAAACACATCTGTGCGCTTGCGGGCTTCGCGCAGCAGGCTATCGACACCGTCGGTTTTCTGCCCGTCAATCACCACAACGCCCTGCGTCACCGCAAGCGCCTGGGCAATCAAGACCCGTGCTTGGGCCTTGGCGCGCGGCAAACACACGATGCTGGCGGCGAACGTGCCACCGGGCGCGACGGCGCAATCAAACCCCAACGCGCTGAAATGATCAAAATCGGGTTTGTGCCCCAGAACCAACAGCGTCCGCTCCTTGGGCAGCTGATCCAGGTTGACCGCGCTGCTGGGGGCGAAAACCGCAATGCGACCCTGGGGCAATGCCAAGCCGCCCCCGTCAAGGGCCAGCGCCAATCGTGCATCCAGCATCGGCTAGTCTTCTCTTTCCATGGTGCACTGCAATGGGTGCTGATGGCGGCGGGCAAAATCCATGACCTGCGCCACCTTGGTTTCTGCGATCTCGTGGCTAAAGACCCCGACAACCGCCAACCCCTTTTGGTGCACGGTCAGCATGATCTCAAAGGCTTGGGCATGGTTCAACCCAAAGAACCGTTCCAACACCAGAACCACGAATTCCATTGGGGTGAAATCGTCATTCAAGAGCAGCACCTTATACAAAGGTGGGCGCTTGGTCTTGGGCTTGGTCGCGGTCAGAATGAAACTGTCGTCTTCATCCTGCGGGCGGTCAGCCATTGTGATCTGGGCTTGGGGCATTTCTGCTCCTGCTCTGGATTCGGGTGCGGTCATTGTGCACGATCTATATAACCAGTCTGAGCATTTAGGAAAGGGGGCGCACGGGATGACCCAACAGCTTTGCACGATCGGGTTCGACGCTGACGACACCCTTTGGCACACCGAGCGTTTCTTTCGCCTTACACAGGATTACTTTGCCGAACGTCTGCGGGACTATACCGACCCGGTCAACCTAATGGATCGCCTGCTGGCGGCAGAGCGGCGCAATATTGGGCACTATGGATATGGGGTAAAGGGCTTTACCCTGTCGATGATCGAAACCGCCATCGAGATCACAGACGGCAAGGTCCCCGCCGCCGTCATCGCCGATTTGCTGGACGCGGGCCGCGAAATGCTGCGCGCCCCGGTCGAGCTGTTGCCCCACGCACGTCAGGCCGTGATCGCCGCGCGCCAAAGCCACAAGGTTTTGCTGATCACCAAGGGGGACTTGCTGGATCAAGAACGCAAGCTGGCCCAATCTGGGCTGGGGGATTTATTCAACGGGGTCGAGATCATCTCGCACAAGACCCCTGCCGCCTATGCCCGGATTTTCGCGCATCACGGCGGCGGCGCCCCCAGCGGTGCAATGGTCGGGGACAGCATGCAATCAGATGTGTTGCCTATGCTGCATGTCGGAGGCTGGGCGGTCTTTGTCCCCCACGGCACGCCCTGGGCGCTGGAACAGGCCACAGCGCCCGTCGATCACCCCAGGTTTCACGAATTGCCTGATTTGGCAGGCTTGATGCCCCTGATTTCACGACTTTGACCGACATGCGCGATATTGTGGCCCCACCCGACCCACATACCAGATATTGATCAACCGCTGTCGAAAGAGACAAAATTCCTTAGAATCAATGGGTTTATCCGATTCGGATCTTGTGCTAGCGTTCGTGCAACAAAATGGTCAGCAAAAAATTGCGGCCCGAGGCAGTACAAAAAGGCATACAATCATGAAGGTTCAGCGCAAGCTGTCGACCCGCGGGTATTTGTTGGCTCTGGTTGCGATATGGGCGCTGGCGCTGATGCCCTTTCAACTGGCTGCGGCCCCCTATGCGGCCTTTGTGATGGACGCCCGCACCGGAGAGGTTCTGCATTCACGCAATGCTGACACGCGGCTGCACCCGGCATCCCTGACCAAGATGATGACCCTGTACATCGCGTTCGAGGCGATTGAAAAAGGCGAAATTTCCCCCGACAAAAAGGTTCGCATTTCCCGCAAGGCCGCGTCCGAGCCGCCCTCGAAACTGGGCCTTAAGGCAGGGCAGACCATTCAGCTGCGCTATTTGATCCGGGCTGCGGCTGTCAAATCGGCCAATGACGCCGCCACAGCAATCGGAGAAGCCATCGAAGGCTCAGAGGCCGCATTTGCCCGGCGGATGAACCGCACCGCCAAGGCGCTGGGCATGACCCGCACCCATTTCAAGAATGCGCATGGGCTGACGGAATCGGGGCATTTGTCCACCGCGCGCGACATGTCGATATTGGGGCGGCATGTCCTTTATGACTATCCCGGATATTATCACTTGTTCTCAAGCCGGACGGCCAATGCCGGTGTACGCAAGGTCAATAACACCAACCGCCGCTTGCTCGGGGCCTATCGCGGGGCGGATGGGATCAAGACCGGCTATACCTATGCGGCCGGGTTCAACCTGGTGTCATCGGCCCAGCGCGGCAATGAACGGATTATCGCGACCGTTTTTGGCGGCACCTCATCGCGGGCCCGCAATCAACGAATTGCCGAATTGCTGGACATGGGATTTCAGCGCGCCCCCAGTCGGGCGGCTTTGGACAAGCCTGACAAGCCAAACTATGCCAACCTCAACAGCGCGCCGCGCGGCTTAACCAGCAGCCTGCGCCCCAGGTTGCGCCCCGGAACCATAACCGCCCAGGCCGCACCGCAGGCGGTTATTTCCTCGGACGATATTGCATCGGCTTTGCTCGAGGCGCAGGGGCATTCGCCCATCAACAAAGTGGTCAGCGTCCCAAGGCCCGAACCCCGACCAACCGATATCGTGCTGGCAAGCGTCAGCGATCAAGACCAACCCCCCGAGGTCGTGACGCGCCTGTCCACATCCGGCGGGCGGCAATGGGGCGTGAATGTCGGGCGTTATCCCAGCCGCTATAAGGCTGAAAAAGTATTGCTGACCACGGCCCTGACCGAGATGGCAACCCTGGAGGGCACCCAGCGCAAAGTTGAGCGCAGCCCACTTGGCTTTGAAGCCAACTTTCTGGGCATGACCAAAGAGGCGGCAGATTTGGCGTGTCGCCGGCTTGCCGCGCGCAATATTCGCTGTCAGATGGTCGGGCCGTCCTGATCCGAAGGGATCAATCACCGGGGCCAGCCGCGGGCGTCAATCAATCCGGGCGCGGGCGATCATCCCATTGATCGTTCAGAATGCGGCGGCTGTCGCCCTCGGGGTCGTCGTATTGATGGGCCCGCAGCGTATAGATAAACCCGGCCAGCCCTACCCCGCCAAGGACAAGTGAAATCGGGATAAGATACGCCAATACGTTCATGATCGCCCCCTAAGCCGCAGCGCGTTCAGTGACACGGTAATCGACGACGCCGACATCGCCAAGGCGGCAATCAATGGCGTCGCCAGACCGGCAATGGCCAAGGGCACCGCCACGACATTATAAAGCGTCGCAATGCGAAAGTTTTCCTTGATCCGCCGCGTGGCCTGTTTGGCAATCAACAGGCTGTCTGCAACCGGCCCAAGATCGTGCCCCAACAACACGATATCCGCCGCCACGCGCGCGGCATCCAAGGCGCTGGCGGGGCTGATGGACACATGGGCACCCGCCAGTGCCGCCGTATCATTCAGCCCATCCCCAACCATCAGAACTTTGTGGCCGTGCTGCTGAAGGTCTGCAATGATACGGGCTTTGCCCTCGGGGGGCACCTCTGCCTGCCAGTCGTCTATGCCAAGTCTGTTGGCCACCTGCTGCACGGCGCTGGGCCGGTCCCCCGACACCAGCCTTACCGCGATGTTCATGCGCTGAAGCGCGGCGACCAACTCTGCAGACCCGGCGCGCAGATGATCGGAAAACCGCAGCTGCACCGCCGCGCCATCGCCCATATCCAGCGCCACCACCAGATCGCCGCTGTCATCTTGCACGCCCAGCCAATCGGGCCGTCCCAAACGAACCCGCCGGCCATCCCATATCGCCTCGATGCCCCGGCCCGGATTTTCGCGGCGCTGCGCGACATCGGCCGGGTGCAGGCCGCCGGCCTGCGCTGCGGCGCAGATCGCCTGTGATAACGGATGGGACGATCCCTGCGCCAAGGCAAACGCCAGACGCTGGGCAGGCCGGGAAATATCACCCCAATTCAGCGGATGCGGCACGCCCTGGGTAACGGTGCCGGTTTTGTCGAAAACAACTGTGTCGACCTCGGACAGGCGCTCAAGCGCGGTGGCATTCTTGATCAAGACCCCCTTGCGAAAAAGCCGCCCCGACGCCGCTGTTGTTACCGCCGGAACCGCCAGCCCCAAGGCACATGGGCAGGTGATGATCAAAACCGCCGCTGCGATATTCAAGGCCAACCGCAAATCCCCCGACCACAGCCACCAACCGGCAAAGGCCAGCGCCGACAGGATATGCACCCCCGGCGCATAAAGCTTGGCAGCCCTGTCGGCCAAAGACGTATAGCGCGCCCGCCCGCCTTCGGCCAAAGCCACCAACGCCGCAAGCCGGTGCAAGGATGTATCCGCCCCAACCGCCGTTGCCACGATGGTCAGCGGGCCGGTCAGGTTCAATTCGCCGGCGCAAAGGCCATCGCCAGTTTGCACCGCAACCGGCATGGTTTCGCCGGTCAACAAGGCGCGATCCAATTCCGACCGTCCGTCAAGAACCGTTCCATCCACCGGCACCCGCGCGCCCGGCCGCACCAGCAGCCGATCCCCCACCACCAGCTGCGCCACCGGGGTTTCCACCCAATCCCCATTGCAGAATCGCAGGGCGCGCGGCACCTCAAGCGCCGTTAGCTCTTCTGCCGCTGATCGGGCCACCGCGCGGGTGCGCGCATCAAGCCAGCGCCCGGCCAACAAAAAGAACGTCAAGGTCAGCGCCGCATCGAAATAGGCATGCGCACCCGACAACCACGTTTCCCAAAGCGACGACACCAATGCCAACACGATGGCCAATGAAATCGGCACATCCATATTCAGCCGCCGCGCGCTGAGCGCCCGCCATGCGTTGGCAAAAAACGGCCGGGCTGAAAAGGCGATGGCCGGCAGGGTAATGGCCGCCGAAATCCAGTGAAACAGATCACGGGTGACATCGGTTGCCCCCGACCATACCGCCACCGAAAGCAACATGACATTCATCGAGGCAAAGCCCGCCACCGCAAGGCGCATCAACAGATCTTTGCCGATCAGATCCGTATCGGTCTGGGTCAGGCTTGCCATGTCCAGTTCATGCGCCTCGTACCCTTCGGCGCGCAGCAGATCAGCCAGATGCGCAGCGGTTACGTCTGGTTCTGCATCGATCATGACCCGGCGCAACGTCAGGTTTACCCGCGCCGCGTTAACATTTGGGTGGCGCTCAAGCGCCTGCTCAACCCTGGCAATACAGGCCTGACAATGGATCGTCGGCAAAGACAGCGCAATCTGCGCATTTGACCGCGCGGCGGGGGGGCTTGCCGATGCTGGTGGCGGAACCAAACAGCCGGGGCAGGCGACAATCTGTGCCTGCTGTTCCATTACTCGCCCGGCGCGACGTGCAGGATCACCCGCTGCTGAAAGGTCGTGCCATCGGCCGCAACCGCTTTCATTCGGATGTTCCAATTGCCGGGCCCAAGCCGGGCCGGCGCCAGGTACGCCCCATCCGCAAAGACAAACGCCAGCAGTTGGTCATCCTGGACATGGGTCGCCCGCCCCAAAACCGCATCAAGCTGTGCCACCTGCACCGGCCGCCCGGTCTGATCTGTCACCCGCAGCCTGACCTGATCTGTGCCGGCAGTCGCGGCCACGGTCCACCCCAGCGCCTGCTGTGCGGTGCGCGCCGTATCAAACTGTTGACTGGCCACATATGAATTTGACACCTCAA
The DNA here is from genome assembly GCA_937138475.1 of uncultured Sulfitobacter sp. Classification (GTDB taxonomy): domain Bacteria; phylum Pseudomonadota; class Alphaproteobacteria; order Rhodobacterales; family Rhodobacteraceae; genus CAKZPD01. The sequence goes on from CAKZPD010000037.1 coordinate 92,953, forward strand.
GCCCCGGAAAACTGCGCACCGCATTCACCGCCAACAAGATATTGACACCAATGATGACCCCAAAGGCCCCAACAAAAAGCGCCGCAACGTGACGGCCTGTCAGCTCGCGGTTCTGTGTCATCTGGATTGTCCCTTTCCGGTAAAGCTGCTGTCACGATAGGCGCGTTCCCCGGTGCTGTCATCCTCGACCCAAAAGCGAATATCGCTCCGCTCGCTCTGCGCCGGCCCCGATCCCTGCGGGGCGATGACATACACCCGCTGTCGCAGCGATGTATCTGCGGGCACCAACACCGTGCCATAGGGGGTTCCCTCAAGTTGAACCCGCAAGGCCGGATCGCCGCGCAGAAACACCCGAAAGGATCGTTCTTCATTGTTTTTGTTGCGCAAACGCACGTCATAGGTGTTGCGAATTGACCCATCAGAAAGCGTGACAAAGGTGGGGTTCCGCAGCGGCGCCACCGTCATTTCGATATCGGGCCGAATAAACAGCGCATACAAAAGCACCAACCCGACACCGGACCACAGCACCGAATACAGGATCGTCCGGGGCCGTAATACATGCCGCCACAGGTTTTTGGGGGCGCCGCCCGCCCGCTCCTCGGCTTCATCCGACAGGGCCATGTAATCAATCAGGCCGCGCGGCTTGCCGATCTTTTGCATGACATCATCACAGGCGTCGATACACAGCGCGCAGGTTATACACTCAAGCTGCTGCCCATCTCGGATATCGATGCCCATCGGGCAAACATTGACGCAGGCCATGCAATCAATGCAATCGCCCATCGGCGCGGTCTTGGCGGCGTCACTGTGCTTGCGCGGCTCTCCGCGCCAGTCGCGATACCCAACCACCAAGGTGTCCTCATCCATCATCGCGGCCTGAATACGCGGCCAGGGACAGGCATAAATGCAAATCTGCTCGCGCATAAACCCACCAAAAACAAAGGTGGTCGCGGTCAAGATCGCAACCGTGATATAGGCAACAGGATGCGCCTGCCCGCGCAGCAAATCCGCCATCAGCGTCGGTGCATCGGCAAAATAAAACACCCATGCCCCGCCGGTCGCCACAGAGATCACAAGCCACGTCAGCCACTTGGTCATCCGCAAGCGCAGCTTGCGCAGATCCCAGCGCTTTTGCCGGTGCAACCTCAGGCGCGCATTGCGGTCACCCTCGATCCACCGTTCGACCAGAATGAACAGATCGGTCCAAACAGTCTGTGGACAGGCATACCCGCACCAAACCCGGCCCAGCGCCGAGGTAAACAAAAACAACCCCAGCCCGGCCATGATCAACAAACCGGCGACAAAATAAAACTCGTGGCTCCAGATTTCGATCCAAAAGAAATAAAATCGCCGGTTCGCCAGATCCAAAAGGACCGCTTGATCCGGCAGGCTCGGGCCCCGATCCCAGCGGACCCACGGAACCAGATAGTAAATCCCCAAGGTTACCGCCAGAATACCCCATTTCAGGCGCCGAAAAACGCCCGACACACGGCGGGGAAAAATCGGCTCTCGTGGGGCATAAAGGCTGGGGGGGGGCGTTTGGTCCGTCACCTGCGTATTGATCCTTTTTTCATCAACCGTCACAGCCCTAAGCTGCCGTCAAATCCGCGCCTTGATTTGCATCAATTCCCGGCCCAGCTTGCATCACGCCTTCCTCGACGTTCAACCCTTGGTCGCATGGACGCACCCGCGCGGGCGCTCTCTTGCCAAAGAGAGCGCCCGCAGAATGGCGTGCGGCGCAGCCGCTCCTTTGGATCACGGTCATGCCCGGCGTTATTCGCCGCCCCCCAGTTGATGCACATAGCTTGCCACCGCGCGCATTTCCGCTTCGGTCAGGCGGTTTTGCCAGCTGGGCATAACGCCAAAACGGCTGTTGGTTACGGTATGCGTCAAGGTCTTCGCGTCCCCGCCAAACAGCCAGATCGCATCGGCCAGATTTGGCGCCCCCTGTGTGCGGTCGCCCAGCCCCTTCTCTCCGTGACACGAGGCACAGTTGTCTTCGAACACCGTCTGACCGGCGCCCACCAATGCCGGATCATCGGCAGCAGCCCCCGACAGGGTCATAACATAATTGACCACCTGGGCTATTTCCTGCTCTTCCAACAGCTCACCAAAGGCTGGCATCTGTGAATAGCGCGCGTCATCGTCTTCTTCGTTGCGGATCCCATGTGCAATGGTTGTGTGGATGGCGTCTATGTCGCCGCCCCACAACCAGTCATCATCCAGCAGATTGGGATACCCTTTCGCCCCCGCCGCCCCGGCCCCGTGGCATTGCGCACACCAGGTGCGAAACACCGCCGCCCCGGCCGAGATCGCAAAGCTATCCAGCGCCGGATCTTGCGCGATCTCCTCCAGCGGCATGGAGGCCAGCCGCGCGGTGATCGCCGCATTCGCCGCATCGACGGCCGCGATATCCCCAGCCACTTCGGCGCGGGTCGAATAGCCCAGAACCCCTTGCGTGGCCCGCGACACCAACGGCCAAGCCGGATAGGCCACCGTATAGGCAACGCCCCAGATGATGCAGGCATAGAACGTCCACAGCCACCAGCGCGGCATCGGGTTATCGAACTCTTCGATCCCGTCCCAAATATGGCCCGTCGTCTTTGGATCGCCCTCTTGTCTTTGCGGTTTCTTGCTCATCTGTCTTTACTCCTGCACCGGCGCGGGCTTGTCATCATGGCGAAACGGAATATCGGCGGTATCCTTGTGAACCGCCGTGCTGCCTGGGCGAAACACCCAGATCAGCATGGCAATGAACACAGCGAACAACAGCAAAAGCATCCAACTGTCGGCAAAGGCGCGCAGCAATGTATAAGTTTCCATGCGTCTCTCCTTTAGCGGCTGGCATCGGGGGTAAAGGTCGAGAAATCGACCAACGTGCCCAGCATTTGCAAATAAGCGATCACCGCATCGGCTTCGGAAATGCCGGCTTGGCCGTCAAAGTTCCGCACCTGCGCACCTGGATAACGTTCCAGCAGCGCGTCATAGTCGCTGTCCGGGTCGGCCTGCGCCTCGAAATCTTCGGCCGCCGCGTCAATCATCTCATCTGTATAGGGCACGCCGACCAGGCGATGGGTGCGCAGCAAATCCGCAATATGATCCGCTTCGATCAGCTTGCGTTCAAGAAATCCGTATTTCGGCATGATCGATTCCGGCACCACCGATTGCGGATCGCGCAAGTGGTCCAGATGCCAATCATCAGAATAGCGCCCGCCAACCCGCGCCAAATCTGGCCCGGTGCGCTTGGACCCCCATTGAAACGGGTGATCATACATCGATTCCGCCGCCAGCGAATAATGTCCGTATCGTTCAACCTCATCGCGCATCGGGCGGATCATCTGGCTGTGACAAACATAGCACCCCTCGCGGACATAGATATCCCGCCCGGCCAGCTCCAGCGGGGAATAGGGGCGCATTCCCTCGACCTTTTCGATGGTATTCTCCAAATAGAACAGCGGCACGATCTGTACCAGCCCGCCGATGGTCACAACCAAAAAGCTGAGGACCAAAAGCAAGGTCGCATTGGTTTCGATAAACTTGTGTTTTGACAGAATTGACATGTTTTCAGGCCCCTTATTCGGCCGGAACGGCTGTGCCAAGCGGGGCCTTGGCCGGCGCCGCGCGGACAGTCATCCACAGATTGTAACACATGATCAGCGCCCCGGTCAGGAACAGCGTGCCCCCCAGTCCGCGCACCACATACATCGGGAACTTGGCGCTCACGGTGTCGGCAAAGCTGTTGACCAAGAAGCCATTGGCATCGACCTCGCGCCACATCAGCCCTTCCATGATGCCCGTCACCCACATGGACGCCGCGTAAAGCACGATCCCAATTGTCGCGAGCCAGAAATGCCAGCTGACCAGCGACAGCGAATAAAGCCGCTCGCGTTTCCACAAGACCGGCGTCAGGTAATACAGCGCGCCAAAGGTGATCATCCCGTTCCAGCCCAGCGCCCCGGAATGCACATGCCCAATTGTCCAATCGGTATAATGCGACAGCGAATTCACCGCCCGGATCGACATCATCGGCCCCTCAAAGGTGGACATGCCATAGAACCCAACCGAAATCACCATCATGCGAATGACCGGATCGGTGCGCAGCTTGTCCCAGGCCCCTTGCAAGGTCATCAACCCGTTGATCATACCGCCCCAGCTGGGCATCCACAGCACGATAGAGAACACCATGCCCAAAGTGGATGCCCAGTCGGGGAGAGCCGTATAATGCAGATGGTGCGGACCCGCCCAGATATACAAAAAGATCAGCGCCCAAAAGTGAATGATCGACAACTTATAGCTGTAGACCGGGCGCTCGGCCTGCTTGGGAATAAAGTAATACATCATCCCAAGGAAACCTGCGGTCAGGAAAAATCCAACGGCATTGTGGCCATACCACCACTGAACCATGGCGTCCTGCACCCCGGAAAAGACCTGAACCGATTTTGACCCCCAGATCGACACCGGAATTGACAGGTTATTGACCACATGCAGCATGGCAACGGTGACGATAAAGGCCAGATAGAACCAGTTGGCCACATAGATATGTGGCTCGCGGCGTTTGATAATCGTGCCCAGGAACACCGCTAGATAAGCCAGCCAAACGATGGTCAGCCACAGGTCGATATACCACTCTGGCTCGGCGTATTCCTTGGATTGGGTGGACCCAAGAACATATCCCGTCGCGGCCAACACGATAAAGAACTGATAGCCCCAAAAGACGAACCACGCCATGTTGCCACCCCAAAGCCGCGCCGCCGATGTCCGCTGCACCACATAAAACGAGGTGGCAATCAGCGCGTTGCCGCCAAAGGCAAAAATCACCGCCGATGTGTGCAAGGGGCGCAAGCGGCCAAAATTGGCAAACCCTTCGGCCCAATCATAGTTCAGCGACGGAAAGGCCAGCTGGAACGCGATGATCACCCCGACAAGGAACCCTGTGACCCCCCAAAAAGCCGTGGCGATCACCCCGGCGCGCACCACGTCATCCATATATTCATGGGTCGGCACCGCGGGCGCCGGTTCATCTGTGGCCCGCAACGTGACCAGAAACAGACCGCCCGAAACCATCATCAACAGCACCATATGAACCTGATAGGCCAGATCGCGTGCATAATTGGCTGCGATCATCGCAAAAAGCGTTATCAACGCCAGCGCAACCAGTTTCACATAGTTCAACATCTGTGTGTCCCTTCACTTTATCCTGGCCAAAAGACGCACCTTGGGCCTGTGGATATTTCAGCCGTAATGGCACAGCGCTGACAAGCCGCACTTTGATCTGTGTCAATTTATCGACGATTTCCCGGTGCTAGGGATTCACAGCGCAATGCACGGATGTTGATTCGCAAAGCCCCGCGCAACCACAGGAGCACCAAATGGCCTATAAGACCGTTTTCACCGCACTGACCCAGCCCCAAGACCCGGCGCGCCCGCTTGAATACGCAAGCGAATTGGCACGGACATTTGACGCGCATCTGGATGTGATGTGCCTGGGGGTTGATCGCAGCCACGCCAACTATTTTGAAGCCGGTGCCAATGCCATTATATTGCAAGAAGCCATCGAGCGGGCCCGCGCCCAAGCCCAGGATATCGAAACCCATGTCCGGGAAAAGCTGGGGGGCAATGACATCCGATGGGCGACCACGCGGGCTGTGGCGGCGGCAACCGATGTGGGAACCCCTGTCGCGCGGCTCGCGCGTTTTTCAGACATCGCCATTGCGCCCTTACCCTATGCCGAGGGTCGCAGCACCCAGGATGTGTTGCTGGTGGAATCGCTGTTGCTGCACGCGGGTTGCCCGACGCTGTGCCTGCCCGAGGGCGCCCCGACCGATACGCCCCGTTCCATCGTCATCGGCTGGAACGAAAGCGGCGAGGCCCTGCGCGCCGTGCGTGCCGCCATGCCGTTCATCCAAGCCGCAAACGAGATCCATATCACGGTCGTAGATCCCCCCAACCATGGGCCTGACCGCTCGGATCCGGGCGGGGCGCTGGCGGTGATGCTGTCACGTTACGGGGTTCACGCCGATATTCAGGTGATGCCCAAGACAGGGGGCCGGGTGGGCGATACAATCCTGCGCCACGTTACCGATCTGGATGGCGATATGATCGTTATGGGCGGTTACGGGCATTCGCGCTTCCGCGAGGCAATTCTGGGCGGTGCGACCCGGCACATGCTTGAACATTCGAACGTTCCGGTTTTGCTGGCGCATTGATCAGCTTGGCAAACCGCCGTCACTGTCGTCGCCTGCTTCGTCCAGCAGGCGTTCAAGGTCTGGCACGGTCACATTGCGTTTGCCCTCAAGGATGATCACCCCATCACGCTTTAGCGCCGACATCTGACGGCTGACCGTTTCCAGCGTCAGCCCAAGATAATCGGCCATCGCCTCACGGGTCAGCGGCAAATCAAATCGCCGGGTCTGGCCGCTGCCGTCTTTGGCCAAAGCCGCGTCCCGCCGTGCCAAGATCGCAAGCAAACTGGCGATTTTTTCGCGGGCCGTCTTGCGGCCCAGCACCAGCATCCATTCGCGCGCTGCGTCCAGTTCATCCAATGTCATCTCAAGCAAACGATGCGCGACATGGGGGGTGGACAAAAGCATTTGCTCAAAGGGTTTGCGCCGAAAACAACACATGACCACATCCGTGGTCGCCGTCACGGTATAGGCCGCCGCAGACCGCCCCGGACGCCCGACAAAATCCGATGGCAGCAATATGCCCACCATCTGCGTCCGCCCGTCTTCCATGGTTTGGGTCAGCGCCGCAACGCCTGACACCACCGAAGCCACGAATTCCATCGTGTCCCCGGCCCACATCAAGGTCTGACCGGCCGAGAAACTGCGGTAATATTTGATCTCGTCCAGTCGCGCCAATTCATCCGCGTCGCAGCGCGCACAAACGGCACGATGCCGGATCGGACAGTCGCTGCAATCGGCAGGGGCAAGTTTTCTCAAATCATTCATCGCTACGTCCAAATATTGATCTGTATCAAGGAAGCCCCCGAACACCAGACTTAACGGTATTTGATGGATTGTTCACCTCGATTGCGCGCTCTGGGACTTTTTGACGCAAAAGTCCCGCGCTATACCAGCTATCCCACCGCGCCGCAGTTCAGCGCAGGCGTCGGTGTTTCACATTTTGACCACTGGGTCAAAGAAATTCCCCCTTTGGTTGAAATTTCTTTGTATCTGCATGTGCCGTTCTGCCGGCGCCTGTGTTGGTTTTGCGCCTGTCGCACACAGGGCACCCAGAAACTGGATCCGGTGCAAATTTACCTTGAAACGCTCAAGACCGAAATCCGCCAACTGGCCAGCATTCTGCCGGCGGGTGTGCGCATTGGTCATATGCACTGGGGGGGCGGAACCCCAACCTTGCTGACCCCGCAGATGATGACGGATTTAGCCGGCACCGTGCGCGCGGCCATTCCAATGTCCGAAACGGCCGAATTCTCGGTCGAGATTGACCCAAATGAAATCGACCAACCGCGCGTTGATGCCCTTGCGGCGGCAAGGATGACCCGCGCGTCAATCGGGGTGCAGGATTTTGATCCCGAAATTCAAAAGACCATCGGACGCATTCAATCCTACGAGGTCACACAACAGGCCGCCCAGATGTTGCGTGCCGCCGGGGTGACATCGTTGAACACTGACATCCTTTTCGGCCTGCCCCATCAAACCACCGCCCGCATGGCGACCAGCGTAAAGCAGTTGCTGACATTGGAGCCAGACCGCGTTGCGCTTTATGGCTATGCGCATGTGCCATGGATGGCCCGCCGTCAGGCGCTGATCCCTTCAGACGCCCTGCCCACCCCGCAAGAGCGCCTGACCCTGTTTGAAACCGCGCAAAAACTGTTCTTGCAAAACGATTACGCGGCGATTGGCATCGACCATTTTGCCCGCCCATCCGACAGCCTGACCCAGGCGCAAAAATCCGGCACCTTGCGGCGCAATTTCCAAGGATATACCAGCGATCCCTATCCCGTGCTGATCGGTCTTGGGGCCTCGGCGATTTCTAAGTTTCCGCAAGGCTATGCGCAAAACGATCCATCGACCGGGGGCTATACCAAATCCATTCGCGCGGGGCATTTTGCCACAACCCGCGGCCATACGCTGAGCCAGGATGACAAGCTGCGCGCCCGAATTATCGAAGCCCTGATGTGCGATTTCAAGGTAGATATATCCGACTTGACCGGCCGCGGATTGGGCCAGCCCAACGATATCCACCCGCTGTTTGAGCGGGCCGCCAAGACCTTTGCGGAATTTGTTGATCACAGCGACCAGGGATTTTTCATTCACCCCAAGGGCCGCGCGTTGACCCGCATGATTGCCCGGCAGTTCGACGCCTATGACATGGCCGACAGCCGGCATTCTTCGGCGATCTGACCTTGCTGCACTGCCTAACGCGTGGCTTGCAGCAGTTGCCGGGTATAGTCCGTCTGGGGCGCATCAAAAAGCTGTTGCGCCGGGCCATATTCGATCACATCGCCGCGTTTCATCACCAAGACTTGATGCGACATCGCCCGCACCACCTTTAGGTCATGTGAAATAAACAGATAGGCCAAGCCATATTTCATCTGAAGCGCGCGCAGCAGCTCTACGATCTGGACCTGAACGGTCATATCAAGCGCGCTTGTCGGTTCATCCAGCACCAGCAATTTAGGGCGCAACACCATGGCGCGCGCAATGGCGATACGCTGGCGTTGCCCGCCGGAAAACTCGTGCGGATAGCGATCCATCGCCGCCGGGTCCAACCCCACCTCTTGCATGACATCTGACACCAGCTGACGCTGGGGGGTGCCGGTGTCCAGTTTGTGCACGCTCAGCCCTTCGGCAATAATCTGCGCGCAGGTCATGCGGGGGCTCAGCGATCCAAACGGATCCTGAAACACGATTTGCATGTCTTTGCGCAGGTGGCGCAACTGCTTGGTCGACCATTGCCGCAAATCCTGATCCAGATAACGAATGCTGCCGCTGGATTGGATCAGCCGCATAATGGCCAGCGCCAGCGTCGTCTTGCCGGAACCGCTTTCCCCGACAATGCCCAGCGTTTCGCCGGCGCGCACGGTCAGGCTGGTGTCATTCACCGCTTTTACATGCCCTATGGTGCGGCGCAAAAATCCGGCCTGAATGGGAAACCACACCCGCAGGTTCTGGGTGCTGGCGATCACGGGGGCCTTGTCTGGCACAGGTGCAGGGGCGCCGCTTGGCTCGGCCGCCAACAGCTTTTGGGTATAGGGGTGCTGCGGGCTTTGGAAAATCTGTGTTGTCGGGCCTTGTTCGACGATTTCGCCGTTCTGCATGACACAAACCCGGTCCGCGATGCGGCGCACGATGCCCAGATCATGGGTGATGAACAAAAGCCCCATGCCCATGCGATCCTTGAGGTCTTTCAACAGCTCAAGAATTTGCGCCTGAATTGTCACATCCAGCGCCGTGGTTGGTTCATCCGCGATCAGCACATGCGGCGCATTGGCGAGCGCCATGGCAATCATGATCCGCTGCCGTTGCCCGCCGGACAGCTGATGGGGATAACTGCCCAACCGATCCTGTGCGTCCTGAATTCCCACCTGATCAAGCAGCGCCAAGATCTTTTCCCGCGCGGCATCCCCGGCCAACCCTTGATGCAGGGCCAGGCTTTCCGCCAGCTGTTTTTCGATGGTGTGCAGTGGGTTCAGCGATGTCATCGGCTCTTGAAAGATAAAGCTGATGTCGTTGCCGCGCACCTGCCGCAGGGTGGCCTCGTCTGCGCCGATCATCTCTTGGCCGTTGAACCGCGCCGATCCGCGCACCTGTGCGTTGTCACCCAACAAAGACACCAGCGACAGGGCCGACACCGATTTTCCCGATCCGCTTTCCCCGACCAGGGCAACTGTCTCGCCCTTGTCCAGATGAAAGCTGATGCCTTTGACCGCCGGTGTTACTCCGCCATCTTGTCGAAACGCAACGTGCAGATCTTTGACGTCAAGGACCGGGCTCATGAAAATGTCTTTCGTGGGTCAAAGGCATCGCGGATCCCTTCAAAGATAAACACCAGCAACGACAGCATGATCGCAAAGGTAAAGAATGCGGTAAACGCCAGCCACGGCGCTTGCAGGTTTTGCTTGGCTTGCAGGGTCAACTCTCCGAGCGAGGGGGCCGACGACGGCAAGCCAAAGCCCAAAAAGTCCAAAATCGCCAAGGTCGAAATCGTTCCGGTGATGATAAACGGCAGCATTGTCAGGGTCGCCACCATCGCATTGGGCAGCATGTGACGGAACATGATCGTTGCATTCGATACCCCCAGCGCCTTGGCCGCGCGCACATATTCCAGATTTCGGGCACGCAAGAATTCGGCCCGCACCACGCCAACAAGAGATGTCCAGGAAAATAGCACCAGCAGCACCACCAACAGCCAAAAACTGCGCCCCAATATCGCGAACATGATGATGATCACATAAAGCGACGGGGTCGAGGACCAGATTTCAATGACCCGCTGAAAGATCAGGTCAAGCCACCCGCCGAAAAATCCCTGCACAGCGCCGGCCATGATCCCGATCAAGCTGGCCGCGCCCGTCACCAAAATGGTAAATACAATAGACAAGCGAAACCCATGAATAACCCGCGCCAAGACATCGCGCTTGGTGCCATCGGTGCCCAAAAGGTTCTGCCGATTGGGCGGCAACGGCGCAGCACCGGGGCGATCCACCGCCGTGTCAAAAGAATATGGGATCAGCGGCCAAATGGCCCAGCCTTTGTCAATCGGTTGCCCACCGACCTGCCCATCTTGCGCATCAAGGATCAGCCCGTCCGGGTCATCGAAACATTGATCCAGCCCGCCGGTTTCGATCAGGCATTTCACCTCGGGGTCGCGATAGACGGCCTCGGTTTGGAAATCGCCGCCAAACGTTGTTTCCGGGTAAAACTTGAAGATCGGCGCGTAATATTGACCGCGATATTGCACCAATATCGGTTTGTCATAGGCCACGAACTCGGCCATCAGGGAAATGCCGAACAAGATCGCAAAAATCCAAAGCGACCAATAGGCACGCCGATTTCTTTTGAAATTGCGCCAGCGTCGTTGATTAAGCGGTGAAAGCGCCATGATCACCCCTCGCGACGTTCAAAATCAATCCGCGGATCGACCAGAACATACATAAGATCGGACAATATCCCCACCACCAGCCCGATCAGGCCAAAGATGAACAGCGTCCCGAAAACGATGGGGTAATCGCGTGCCACGGCGGCCTCGAACCCAAGGCGCCCCAACCCATCCAGCGAAAAGATCGTTTCAATAATCAACGAGCCGCCAAAAAACACCCCGATAAACACCGCCGGAAAGCCGGCAATGACGATCAACATGGCGTTGCGGAATACATGGCCATAAAGGACGCGTCGCTCTGACAGGCCCTTGGCGCGTGCGGTCATGACATAGTGTTTCTTGATCTCGTCCAGAAAACTGTTTTTGGTCAGCAGTGTAAGCGTGGCAAAGGCGGATATGGTCGACGCCAAGACCGGCAGGGTGATATGCCAAAAATAATCTGCCACTTTGCCCAACGGGCTGAGTTGATCAAAATCATCCGAGGTCAGCCCGCGCAGCGGAAACACCTGCCAGTATGAGCCACCGGCGAATAACACCAGCAGCAAAATCGCAAACAAGAACCCCGGAATGGCATAGGCCGCGATAATTGCGCCGCTGGTCCATGTATCGAACCGGCTGCCGTCGCGCACCGCCTTTGCGATACCCAAAGGGATCGACACCAGATAGGCGATCAATGTTGACCACAGCCCCAAGGTGATCGACACCGGCAGCTTTTCCTTGACCAGCTCAATCACGCTGATGGATCTGAAATAGCTGTCGCCAAAATCAAACCGGACATAGTTCCACATCATGTTGATGAACCGCTGGACCGGTGGCTTGTCAAAGCCAAATTCGCGCTCAAGCTCGGCGATGAATTCAGGCGGCAAGCCGCGCGCGCCAATATATTGGTTTCCGCCGGTTTCCAGCGCCGTTTCCCCGGCATCGTTGCCCGCCCCGGCAAAGCCTTGAAAGACATCGCCGCCGCCCTGAATGCGGGCAATCGCCTGTTCAACCGGACCGCCAGGCACGAATTGCACCAAGGCAAAATTGATCAACATAATACCAAAAAGCGTTGGAATGATCAGCAAAAGCCGTCGAAGGATATAGGCACCCATCGGTCTAGCGCAGCGCCCCGGCAGCGCGCAATGCGTCTGCCTTGTCTTGGTTGTACCACCAGAAATCGAGGTATCCCAAAGCAAAATCCGGCAAGTTTTCGGGGTATTCATACTGATCGTAATAGGCGACCCAATGATTGTCGTTATACCAGGTGGGGATCATGAAAAACTCATATCTCAGCGCCCGGTCCAGCGCCATCAATGTGGTTTTCTCTTCCGCTGCGCTTTGCGCATTCAAGGACGCGTCGATGATCGCATCCACCATCGGGCTGGCCAGGCCAGCGGGATTGAACAAGCTGAAAGCCGCTGTTTCAGACCCATAACGTTGCATCAAACCGGTGCCGGTCCCCAAGAATGCACCATAGCTGTCATAGACCATATCATAATCGCGGTCGCGCTCGCGCAGGGTATATTGCGAGGCATCAACCGCCTCGAGCACCGCTTCGATGCCCATATTCTCAAGGTTTGACATAAAGTTTTCGACAATCGCGCTCAGGGTCGCCGACCCGGCCGAATTCAGCAAAAACGTCAGCCTGAGCGACGCGCCGGCTGCGTTGCGGCGTTTGCCATCATCGCCCACCGCCCAGCCGGCTTGATCCAGCAGCTTCATCGCCTGGCGCAGGTTTTTACGATCCAACAGCCGCTTGCTGTCTGACGTATGGGGCACCCGCGCGGGCGCGCTCAGCACCTCGGGGGGAACCACATCCCCTAGGGATTTCAGGAAAGCAAGCTCATCATCAACGGGCGGGCCACCGGCCATCAGCTCAGTGCCTTGGGTAAACGAAGCGCGCGGCTTGAACAGCCCGAATTGCAGCGATTCGTTTGTCCATTCGAAATTGAACCCCAATGCGACCGCTTCGCGCACCCGCTTGTCTTTGAACACATCACGGCCCAGGTTAAAGACGATGCCAGCCGGCGTTGCGGGCGAACCATCGTGAAGCTCTTGCTTGACCACGGCGCCCGTGCTGACCTTTGGGAAATCATAGGCGCTGGCCCATTGCCGCGAATTCCCTTCGCGGCGAAAGGTGTATTCCCCCGCCTTAAACGCCTCAAAGGCGGCGTTCTCATCCCCGAAATATTCCACCCGAATGGCATCGAAATTGTGGCGGCCAACGTTGATCGGCAAATCTTTGCCCCAGTAATCGGGGTTGCGTTTGTAAACGATTCGCCGGTTCACATCGATGCTGTCGATCATATACGGCCCCGACCCCGGCGAAGTCATCAAACGGCTTTCATCCAGCCGCGCCCCGGTTTTGTCGAACCACGCTTTTGACCACGCCGGCACCCCGCCCACCTGATCAATCAGGCTCCGCCGCGAAATACCCGGCGTAAAGTGGAATTTGATGGTGTGATCGTCAATAACCTCAACCTTGGGGATACGTTTGCGCACCGCATCCGCATAGGACTTAAGCCCCTGATCCAAGAGAAGATTATGACTGAACGCAATGTCATGCGCTGTCACCGGGGTGCCATCGGAAAACCGCGCCTCGGGGCGCATATAGAAGATAACCCAATCTTTTCCTTCGGGATATTCCAGACGTTCAGCCAACAGCCCATAGGATTCGCCATAGACATCCGCCGGGGCCGGCTCTGAATTGTTTCCCTCGCCCAACAGGCTTTCATACATGATGGTCGACAGCGCCCCACCACGCCCCTTGCGCGAATAGGGATTCATCGAATCAAACGTGCCCAATGTGCCAAGGGATATCTCTCCGCCCTTGGGGGCATCAGGATTGACATAGTCAAAGTGCTTGAAATCCGCAGGATAGGTTAGATCGCCGTAAAAGGAATAACCATGGCTTACGATCATCTTGCCCTCGGCCATGACCGCCCCGCCGGATGCCGCCGCCACAATGACCGGCAAAACACGCACAAACTTGCGAACCCAATGTAACACCATCAAAGCATCCCCTCAGAAGCCAGCCAAAGGGCACGCGCCCCGGCCACAACACGATAGAGGCCCAATGCGCCCGAACACAAGTTGCGAAACCGTGAAGTTAAAAGGATTTTCCGTTCAGACAAGCAAAAGGCCGCCTGCCCAAGGCAAGCGGCCCGTCACTGCGCTTGGCGCAAATCAGTTATCCAGGCTGTCCAGATACGCGATCACATTCACCCGGTCTTCGATCTTCTTCAGACCGGCAAAGCTCATCGAGGTGCCTGCGGCATAGGCGCTTGGCTTTTCAAGGAACCCGCTCAGGGCTTCGGCGGTCCAATCGCCGCCCAGATCGCTCAGCGCACCGGAATAGCTAAAGCCATCCGCCGCCGCGATCGGCCGTCCGACAACGCCATACAGATACGGGCCTGTGGCATTCGCGCCGCTCTCAAGCTTGTGGCACGCGCTGCATTTCTTGAACACTTTGGCGCCCTTGCCCACATCCGCAGATGCCAGCAAAGCACCGAAATCGACCTCTTCCGCCTCTGCGGCGCCGGAATCGCCCTCGTCTGTTTCGATCACATAGGCAGCCTCGCCATGCGAATCCATGTGATACAGCTCTTCTGCGGCCCATTTGCCCAAAAGAAGCACGAGCAGCGCGCCGCACAGCCCGCCGGTGAGTTTAGTTAAGGTCATTGTGTCGAACATCGGCTTGTCGTCCATTGCTATGGGTTTAAGGGCTGTCTATTGCTTCACCTTGGCGCTGGCAAGGTGTAGTTACCGCGACCAAACGCCCTGATTGACGCAAAACTGCCCGAGGAAGCCAAAAATGAGCCCTTCAAAGTCAGATCGCATCGCCTTCCAAGGCGAGCTTGGCGCCTACAGCCACGAGGCCTGCCGCACGGCCCGCCCCGATATGACCCCAGTGCCCTGCCCCAGCTTCGAAGACGCAATCGCTGCGGTGAAATCCGGTAAGGCCGATCTGGCAATGCTGCCCGTCGAAAACTCAACCTATGGCCGTGTGGCGGATATCCACAGCCTTTTGCCCCAATCGGGGCTGCATATCGTGGACGAAGCCTTTGTGCGGGTCCACATCAACCTGATGGGGCTGCCCGGCACACAAATCAGCGATATCAAATCAGCCAAAAGCCACACCGTGCTTTTGGGGCAATGCAAGGATTTCCTCGCCCAGCACGCCATTCGCCGCATCACCGGGGCGGATACAGCCGGCTCCGCAAAAGAGGTCGCCGCCGCGCAAGATCCAACCATGGGGGCCCTGGCCAGCGAATTGGCTGCTGAAATCTATGGCCTGGATGTGCTCGCCCGCCATATCGAAGACCAGGGCAACAATACCACACGGTTCTTGATCATGTCCCCACATGCCAATCACAATCGCCGCGGCGATCATGGCATGATCACCAGCTTCGTCTTCGAAGTCCGCAACATCCCGGCGGCCCTCTACAAAGCTATGGGCGGTTTCGCCACCAATGGCGTCAACATGACCAAACTCGAAAGCTATATGGTCGGCGGCTCCTTCACCGCCACCCAGTTTTATGCCGATATCCAGGGCCACCCCGATGATCCCGGCGTGCGCCGCGCAATGGACGAACTCGATTACTTCACCAACATGATCGAAGTCCTCGGCGTCTACCCCGCCGACGCCGGTCGCGACTAACCCCAGCCCGCTTCTTTTGTTCTTAAATATCCCCGCCGGAGGCTCCCACACTCAGCCCCCAGCGCTGCGCGGATCTTGGGCACGCGCCGTCACAGCGTGTCGGCAAGCCAGCGCTTCAACAGGAAATGCGCTATCGACCCCTTGCGCGCCGGCAGGATGCGGGGGTGATCCCCCGACAGCGCCTGCAACACCTCTTCACGGCTGGCCCAAAGCGCATCTTCGATTTCAACCGGATCGACCAGGATCTCTGTGTTGACCGCCCGCCCGGCGCAACCCACCATCAAGGACGCCGGAAATGGCCAGGGCTGGCTTGCAAGATACTGCACCTCTTCAACTTGGATCGCGGTTTCCTCAAACACCTCGCGCCGCACCGCTGCTTCCAGCGTCTCGCCGGGTTCCACGAAACCGGCCAACAGGGAATACATTCGCTCGGGCCACCCGTGCGACCGCCCAAGCAACACGCTGTTTCCATGGGTGATCAGCATGATCACAACCGGATCGGTGCGCGGGAAATGCGCCGCCGCGCAGGCCGGACAATGGCGCTGCCAGCCCGCTTGTGCGATCACCGTCTTATGGCCGCAAGCGGCGCAAAAGCCATGTGTGCCATGCCATCCGATGATCGCCTTGGCGGTCGCGGCCAATTCGGCATCCCGCGGCGACAGCCACGTCATGATGCGGCGCAATTCCGCAAACACCTGCCCCTCGGGCAGCAAAGGGTGCCATTGTTCACTTGGATCGGTGAAGGCGCCGACACTGTTCAGATCCGCCGCGTCGGGCTGCCAATCGGATATATCTATGGCAAAGCGCGCGCCGCCCGGCTCCTCTCCCAAAAAGCCCGACTCCTCTCCCAAAAAGATCGCACCGTCCGCGCGCCCCTCCAACAAGGGGTGATCCATCGCCAGGCGCACCAGCTTGGCCGGATTTGCGCGCGTGATCAGCGGCTTACCCCGCCACAACACAACCGCCCGCGTTGCATCCTCCGCCTGCGCCCGCGCAATCGCCTTGGCGTCGCTGCGCATCGCGCCGCCCCGATCAAAGGCCGATCCGCCAAAGGTCACTTGTTCCGCGTTTCTCATGGTCATTCCCCCTTGCCCAGCCCGAGGTTGCACGCGGCCCTGCGCATTGCAAGCCACCAAGCCCGTCGCATCGGCCGCAAACATCCCCCAAACATCCCCATTGCCTGTCAGGCTGATTTCTCCTAATTTTCTTGTTTCAAGGGGAAACGCCACGCAAGGAGCCTCGCGATCCAAACCTCGTCCTTTGCCCTGCGGATACTGGCGACGACGGATCTGCACATGCAGCTTTCGGGCTATAACTATGTGCATGGGCGCGCCGCGGACAGCGGTGGCTTGGCCGGGCTTTGTTCCTTGATAAACCGTCAGCGCCGCCAAATTCAGGATCGCGGCGGGTTGTGTCTGCTGTTTGACAATGGCGATACGGTTCAGGGCAACGCCCTGGCCGAGATGTGCATACACCACCCCGAGCTGCCCCACCCGATGGCGCAGGCGATGAACTACTTGGGGTATGACGCGCTTGGTCTGGGCAATCACGATCTGGATTTTGGCATCGCCGCGCTTGATCGCTTTTGCCGCGAATGTCAGATGCCGGTGATCAGCAGCAACCTGTCGGCAAAGGGCCTGCCGCTGGTTGCCCCCCATGCCATTTTGGAACGGCGCCTGGCCAATCACCCGATCAAGATCGGGGTGCTGTCGACCATGCCCCGGCAAACGGCCAGCTGGAACCGGCATCATCTGGAAGGTCAGGCCCAGCTTGAACCGCCCTTGCAAGCCGTGCGGCGGGCAATCGCCGCCCTGAAATCCGGCGGCGCCGACCTGATCATTGCGCTGGCCCATTGCGGCATTGCCCGATCAGACAAACGGGATATCCAGGAAAACCAAATCGAAGATCTGGTCGCGTTCCCCGCCATTGACGCGGTGATCGCCGGGCATTCGCATCAGCGGTTTCCCGCACCGGGCTTTGAGGGCCGCACCGGCATAGATACCCAAAAGGGCACCATCAACGGGCGCCCCGTGGCACAACCCGCCCCCTATGGCGCCGAGCTGGCCATCCTTGACCTGACCCTTGGGCGCTCTGCGCAAGGGTGGTGCATTTATACCGCCAAGGCACGTCTGGAACAGCCAACACCGCTGGCGCGTGACAACCCCGATATCCTAAAAATTAGCGCCCCTATGCACAACATAACCTGTGGTTTTCTGGCGCAACCGGTCGCCGGATCCGTGCCCGCGATCAACAGCTTTTTCTCGACCCTTCGTCCCAGCAAGGTTCAGGCCCTGCTGGCCGATGTCAGACGCAAGGCCATCCAGCCCCTCGTGCGGGACACCGATCTGGCGCAGTTGCCGCTTTTGGCCGCAACCTGCGACTATTTGGCGGATGGGCCAGAAAATTACATCAATGTGGAAAACGGCTGGATCGAACGGCGCCACATCACCGGCATGACCCCATTTTCAGATCAAATCTGGGTATTGCGCCTGCGCGCGGCCCAAATTCAACAATGGCTGGATTGGGGCGCCGGCCTGTTCGCGCGCCCACAGAATGGCGCACCCCTGATCTGCAAAGATTTTCCACTGCATAACTTTGATACGCTGCACGGGTTGCAATATGAAATCATTCCGGGGGACGCGCAGCCGGCGCGCAATCTGCGTTGGCAGGGGCGCCCGCTTGACCCCGATCAGGAATTTCTGGTCGCAACGACCCATTATCGCGCCAGCGGCGGAGGAGGCATCACCGCCTTTGACGATCGCCACATCGTGCTTCGCACCGAATTGGTGCTGGAGCGCGCGCTGACCGATTTCCTGGCCGCCGGGGATTTCAGCCAGATCAACGATCCGCATCCCTGGCGCCTGACCCCGCGACAGGCGGCCTGTGTCACCTATGATGCGCCACCCGCGGCCCTGGCGCATCTGGATGAAATCGCGGATTTTCGACCGAAACGCATCAGCACCACCAGCACAGGGATGGCGCGGCTTCAGTTGCAGCTTGCACCCAAGGGCGCGCCGCCCTATATCACCCCCTGAGAGGTTGGCGCGGGCGAGCGCCTCGCCAACCCGGTCAGATCCGGAAGGAAGCAGCCGTAACGAGCCCCGCTTGGGTCGTTGTCCAGCCTCTCACCTTCTGCTTTTGCGCGATGTATTCTTTCGGTGAATCTTAACGGCTTTGGTGGATTTCCCCTGTTCACAGGCTTAGGGTTGCCGCAACTTGCGATTCCACCCATTAGCCAAGGCGTTCCATGACCGATACCCCCCAGCCCAAATATCAGGTGCTTGCCCGTAAATACCGTCCGGAAACCTTTGTTGATCTGGTCGGGCAAGATGCCATGGTGCGGACGCTGAAAAATGCCTTTGATGCCGACCGGATCGCCCAAGCGTTTATAATGACCGGCATACGCGGCACCGGCAAAACCACCACAGCGCGGATCATCGCCAAGGGGATGAACTGTATCGGCAGCGATGGTCAGGGCGGCCCCACCACCCAGCCTTGCGGCCGCTGCGAACATTGCACCGCGATCATGGAAGGGCGCCATGTCGACGTGGTGGAAATGGATGCCGCCAGCAACACCGGCGTTGCCAACATCCGCGAGATCATCGATTCGGTGCATTACCGGGCGGCCTCGGCGCGCTATAAGGTCTATATCATCGACGAAGTGCACATGCTGTCGACCGGCGCCTTTAATGCTTTGCTTAAAACGCTGGAAGAACCCCCGGCCCATGTGAAATTCATTTTCGCCACAACCGAAATCCGCAAAGTTCCGGTAACGGTTCTGTCGCGGTGCCAGCGTTTTGACCTGCGCCGGATCGAACCCGAGGTGATGATCGCCCTGCTGCGCAAGATCGCCAACGCCGAGACGGCGCAGATTGCCGATGATGCGCTGGCACTGATCACCCGCGCCGCCGAAGGGTCAGCGCGCGATGCGACATCCCTGTTGGATCAGGCCATCAGCCATGGCGCGGGGGAGACCACCGCCGATCAGGTGCGGGCGATGCTGGGATTGGCAGACCGCGGACGGGTCTTGGACCTGTTTGATATGGTGCTGCGCGGCGATGCCGCCGGCGCGCTTTCCGAGCTGTCGGCGCAATATGCAGATGGCGCTGATCCGATGGCGGTTCTGCGCGATCTGGCCGAGATCACCCATTGGGTTTCGGTGGTCAAGATCACCCCCGAGGCCGCCGACGATCCCACCGTTTCACCGGACGAGCGGGCGCGCGGTCAAGCCATGGCCCAAGACCTGCCGATGCGGATACTCACCCGGATGTGGCAGATGCTGCTCAAGGCGCTGGAAGAAGTGGCCGCGGCCCCCAATGCGATGATGGCCGCCGAGATGGCGATCATCCGCCTGACCCATGTCGCGGATCTGCCCGCCCCAGAAGAACTGCTGCGCAAGCTGAATGCCAGCCCGCCGCCCAGCGCCCCCGCACCGCGCACGGGCGGCCCCGCCCCGGCGGCTGGCCCGGCGGGCAGCAGCGGCGCATTGGCGCCCCCCGCCCAACCGACACAGCGCGGCAGCGGCGGGGCGACCACAGGCAGCGGCAATGTGACCGCAGCACTGGCCGTTGCGTCCGACAGCGCCCTGGCGCGCTTTCCCAGCTTTGAGCATGTTGTGGAACTGATCCGTCAGAACCGCGATGTCAAACTGTTGGTCGAGGTCGAAACCGGCTTGCAGCTGGCCGCCTATCAACCCGGACGGATCGAATTTGTGCCCACCGCTGCCGCGCCGCGGGATCTGGCCCATCGGCTGGGGCAGCGCTTGCAACTTTGGACCGGCAACCGCTGGGCGGTCAGCGTCGTGAACGAAGGCGGGGCCGAAACCATTGCCGCCCGCCGCGACGCTGCGGATTTGGCGCTGCGGGCCAAGGCCGAGGCCCATCCCTTGATGCAAGCCGTGTTGATGCAGTTCCCCAAGGCGGCGATCACCTCAATTCGGACGCCGCAGCAGATCGCGGCCAAAGCCGTTGCCGAGGCCCTGCCCGAAGTCGAGGACGAATGGGATCCCTTCGAGGATGGCTGACCCCTTGCCCCCTTTGCGGCAAGCCCGCATATAGACGCAACCACCAGTGACAGGAGACAGCAATGCTTAAGGGATTGGGCGCCATGGGTGACATGGCCAAAATGATGAAAGCCGCGCAGGAGATGCAAGGCAAAATGGCGCAGCTTCAGGACGATATGCACAATGTCATCGTCACCGGCGAAAGCGGCGCAGGCCTGGTCAAGGCCACCTGCACCGCCAAAGGCGAGCTGAAATCGCTGGATATCGACCCGTCGATCTTTAGCGGCGACGACAAGGAAGTTGTCGAGGATTTGATCCTGGCCGCGATCAAGGATGCGCAGGCCAAAGCCACCGAGCGCGCACAGCAAGAGATGTCTAAGCTGACCCAAGGCATGGGGCTGCCCGCCGACATGAAATTGCCGTTCTGAACCGCCTTTATGCCCGGCACCGATGACATAGAAGCGCTGATCGAACAGATGGCCAAGCTGCCCGGTTTGGGGCCGCGATCGGCGCGGCGTGCGGTGCTGCATCTGATCCGCAAACGGGCCATCTTGTTGGCGCCACTTGCACGGGCCATGCAAACCGTCGCCGATACCGCGCGCGAATGTGTCAACTGTGGCAACGTCGGAACCGCCGATCTGTGTGACATCTGTGCGCAGGACAGCCGCGCGAATGGTGAGCTGTGCGTCGTTGAGGACGTGGCCGACCTATGGGCGATGGAGCGGGCACGGGTGTTCAAAGGCCGCTATCATGTGTTGGGCGGCACACTGTCGGCGCTGGATGCCATCGGCCCGGATGAGTTGCGCATTCCCAAGCTGAAGGAACGGGTGGCAACCGAAAACATCCGCGAAGTGATCCTTGCCTTGAATGCCACCATTGATGGGCAAACCACCGCCCATTACATCGCTGAGCAACTGGAGGCCCATGTTCGGTTGAGCTCATTGGCGCAAGGGGTGCCGATCGGCGGAGAGCTGGATTACCTTGACGATGGCACCATCAGCGCCGCGATGCGCGCGCGCAAGGCGCTGTAGCCCCGCCGGCGGGGGCAATAGAGGCGCGTTCTTGCCGACGTCCCGCCAGAGGAAAGGGGGGCCTCCGGCGGGGATATTTAGGAACAAAAGAAGCCGGCGTGGCTTTGTCAGATCACCGTGACATGCAACGGCGGAAAGCCATTGAAGCCCACCGAGGCGTAACTTGAGGTATAGGCACCGCAGTTGCGAATGACGATCTTATCGCCGCTTTGCAGAGCCAATGGCAGTTGCACCGGGCGTTTTTCGTAGAGAATATCGGCGCTGTCGCAGCTGGGTCCGGCGAGGATACATGGCCCGGTTTCGCCGCCATCATGCGCGGTGACGAATGGATAGCGAATTGCCTCGCCTTCGGTTTCCGCGAGCCCCGAAAAAC
The DNA here is from genome assembly GCA_937138475.1 of uncultured Sulfitobacter sp. Taxonomy (GTDB): domain Bacteria; phylum Pseudomonadota; class Alphaproteobacteria; order Rhodobacterales; family Rhodobacteraceae; genus CAKZPD01. The sequence continues at coordinate 115,065 of CAKZPD010000037.1, forward strand.
GTCCAATATCCAGGTAGACCCAGCGGTGCAGATCGGCGGTATCTTTGCGCGCCACCAGCAGCACCTGCGCGGCGATATGGCCGGCACCTGCGACAAGGCCGCGACCGGGTTCAGCCATGATTTCGGCCACAGCACCAAAGCGCGCCTGCACAAGGGCCATCACATCGGCGGCATATTGGCTGGGCGGGGCAATGTCCTGCCCATAATCGGCGGGAAAGCCACCACCGATGTTCAGCAGTTGCAAATCGAATCCGGCGGCACGGGCGGCATGCCAATGCGGGGCGATCTGATCCAGAACCGGCGCCCAGGCGCTGGCCTGCCGGGTTTGCGAGCCGACGTGAAAGGACAGCCCATGCACGATCAGGCCCAGCGCATCTGCGGCCTGCATCAGCTCTGGCAACATCGCCGGAGCACAGCCGAATTTGCGGGACAAGGGCCAATCGGCCAGGCTGTTTTGTACCAGCACCCGCAGATAGACCTTTGCGCCTGGCGCCTGGGCTGCGATCTTTTCCAGCTCGCTCAGGCTATCGGCGGCAAAAAGCCCGATACCCGCAGCATGGGCGAACGCGATATCGCCGGGTTTCTTGATGGTATTGCCGAAAGATATCTTTTCGGGCGCGGCCCCTGCCGCCAGACACAGGGCAATTTCAGCGCGCGACGCGGCGTCAAACCCTGATCCCTGATCGGCCAATATCTTGATCACCTCGGGCGCGGGGTTCGCCTTGACCGCATAATGTATCCGCGCCGCACCCAGGCCGGCTTGCAGCGCCTTATATTGCGCCAGCACCCGGTCGCGGCTTATGACCAAGGTTGGCTCATCAAAGCTGTGCGCGTTGATATAGGCCAGAGCGGGATCAAAGGTGGACAGCGTATCGGCGCGCAGGGCGCCGGTTGAAATCGCGTTCATGGTCATCTCCAAAAGAACGAAAAGGGCAAGCCCATAGGTCACAAAAGGAGACGTTACCGTCGCTACATAAACGCGGGTCAGTCAGGACGATTGACCGGCCAGAGGCGCGTGCGTTGGCGTCTGTGAAGGCGCATTTACGCCAATTTCAGATTCGCACAAGATGGAAAATGACCTTGGCCCAACTTTTTCCGCTGGCGCAGTTTTGCAACACCGCCGAGCAAACAAGGCCGATGCCCGCGGCACCGGCCCTGTGTCAGGCTTAGGCGAATGGGTTCGCGTCGTCGTCTTCTTCTTCGTCCTCATGCGCGCCATCGGGCAGGTTGAAGAAGCTATCGGCGTCCGAGAAATCACCGGCGGGGCTGTCATCTTCTTCGGTCGAGGTGCCCGACAGGGTAAAGGTTTCAAGCCCTTCGATCGCCGTGGGGATTTTCGGTTCCGCGTCCATGCCAAGGCTTTGCTCGGTGCTGACCAGTTTGCGGCGTTCGTCATCGCTCATCACTGGGGCATCGGCGGCCTTTTTGGCGGCAGCCTTTTGCACGGCGGCGTCCAGCTCGGATTGTTTACACAGGCCAAGCGCCACCGGGTCGATGGGTTGAATATTGGCAATATTCCAATGGGTCCGCTCGCGGATGGCTTGAATGGTTGGCTTGGTGGTGCCGACCAGCTTGCTGATCTGGCCATCCGACAATTCAGGATGGAACTTCACTAACCACAGGATCGACGCCGGGCGGTCCTGACGTTTGCTCAGCGGCGTATAGCGCGGCCCGCGGCGCTTTTCTTCACCCTGGGCCGAGGCATTGAACTTAAGCGCCAGCTTGTGCAGCGGGTTGGCTTCGGCCGCGTCGATCTCTTCTTGGGTCAGCTGGTTGTTGGAAAGCGGGTCAAACCCCTTGACGCCCTGCGCCACATCCCCATCAGCGATGCCCTGGATTTCCAACTCATGCATGCCGACAAAATCGGCAATCTGCTTGAATGTGATTGTTGTGTTGTCGACAAGCCAGACGGCAGTTGCCCTGGCCATAATTGGTTTTGCCATCTTAACGCTCCTTTGAACAGACCTTCCCCGTCGCCTGAATTGGCTGTCCTGGCTGGCAGAACGGTTTCCATTGTCGGGGAACTTGGCCCCCCGTATAAATCAGACGACACCCAAAGAAAAGACCCAACTGTTCCCGGCTCAGATCGTCAACACGGTCGCCCCGGTGGTGGTGCGGGCCTCTAGCGCGCGGTGGGCCTCGGCGACCTGATCCAGGGCAAAGCGCTGATGAACAGGGATCGTGACCGCGCCCGAAGTCACCTTGTCAAACAAATGCGCCGCCATCTGCTGACAGACCTCGGGCTGTGCGATATGGGTAAACAACGTTGGCCGCGTGATTTTCAGCGACCCCATCTGCCCCAGAACCCCGATCGAAAATGGCGGAACCGGCCCCGAGGCATTGCCAAACGATATCATCATGCCAAGGGGTCTCAGACACGCCAATGAGCCCTCAAACGTATCCGCGCCGACCGCATCCATCACCACATCAACCCCCAGACCACCGGTCAAAGCCCGCACCTCGGCCGCCCAATCGGCGTTGCGATAATTGATGCAATGGCTGGCCCCATGATCCAGCGCCAACTGGCATTTCTCCTCCGTGCCCGCAGTCCCAATCAGTGTAATCCCTTCGGATTTTGCCCATTGACAGGCAATCAACCCCACCCCGCCCGCAGCGGCATGAAACAGAACCGTATCTCCGGCCTTCAACTCTGTGGTCCGGTGAAACAGATATTGCACTGTCATCCCCTTAAGCATCATGGCCGCCCCTTGCTCGAACGAAATGGCGTCCGGCAAACGGCAAACCTGCGCCGCCGACATAACCCGTGCATCGCAATAGGCACCGGGTGGCATCGCGGCATAGGCCACGCGATCCCCCACCGCCAGATGCGCCACCCCGTCCCCAACGGCCTCGATTACCCCGGATGCCTCCATCCCAAGCGCCTGCGGCAAGGCAAGCGGATAAAGCCCCGAGCGCTGATAGACATCAATAAAGTTCAACCCACAGGCCCTATGCGCGATTCGCACCTCTCCCGGACCAGGCGCGCCCACGTCGCGCATCACAATCTGCATGTTTTCGGCGCCGCCAGGCGCCTCGATTTCAACCACACGTGTCATCATCATCTTCCCTCTGTGCCGCCGGCCAAGATCACCAAGATGCCCCATGGCGCGGGGCGCCCTCGACCACCGGCTTCTTTTGTTCAAAAATATCCCCGCCGGAGGCTCCGACATTTCCTCAGGCGATCAGATCGGCGAAATTTCAAGCCACCTTCAACATGATCTTGCCGATATGCGCGCTGCTTTCCATTCGCGCATGGGCCTTGCCGGCCTCTTCCAAAGCAAAGCATTGATCCAAAACCGGCGCAATGCGTCCGGCGGCCAGCAATGGCCAGACATTTGCCTCCAGCTCTTGGGCGATCCGCGCCTTGGCCAAATCGCTTTGGGGGCGCAACGTGCTGCCGGTCATGGTCAAACGGCGCGTCATCAGCGTTGCGAAATTGACCTCGGCCTTTGGGCCACCCAAAAATGCGATCTGCACCAGGCGACCGTCCTCGGCCAGGGCCCTCAGATTGCGGGGGATATACGTGCCTCCGACCATATCAAGGATCAGATCGGCCCCGCCTTCGGCGCTCAGCACTGCTTCGAAATCATCTTCGCGATAGTTGATCGCGCGCTCGGCGCCCAGATCGATGCAAGCGGCGCATTTTTCAGCGCTTCCAGCGGTGGCAAAGACCCGCGCGCCAAAAGCATAGGCCAATTGAATCGCTGTCGTGCCAATGCCCGAGGATCCCCCATGCACCAAGAATTTTTCACCTGCCATCAGCCCGCCGCGCATGAACACGTTTGACCAAACCGTGAAAAACGTCTCGGGCAGGCCAGCGGCCTGTTGCAAATCCATGCCTTCGGGAATTGGCAGACAATGGGCGGCAGGCGTTGCGACATATTCGGCATAGCCGCCACCGGGCAACAAGGCACAGACCGGATCACCGATGCGCAAACCCGCCACACCACTACCCAACGCCACCACATGGCCCGAAGCCTCAAGCCCAGGCAAATCGCTGGCCGTTGGGGGCGGGGCATAAAGCCCGGCGCGTTGCAGCGCGTCGGGGCGGTTGACACCGGCCCAGGCCACTTGGATCACCACCTGGCCGTGGCCTGGCTTTGGCACCGGACGCTGGGTCATACAGAGCACCTCTGGGCCGCCGGGTTGGGTGATTTCCACCGCGCGCATCATCTGTTGCATCGTTCTTTCCTTGGCTGTGACTGGCGGCAACCATTGCCGATCTTGGCCCCGCGTGCAATGGCCGCGCACGGGGGAGGGGCGGGGGTGCGCGCCAGAAACACCTTCGCCAAGAACGATATTTCGGGAGCCTCCGGCGGGGATATTTTTGAACAAAAGAAGCCGCAGTGAGGCAAGGTCAATGCCAGGGTGCGGACCGAGCCCTAGCCCCAGCGCCCTGGCAGGTCATTGGGGGGCGCGGGCGCGCGGATTTGACCAACCAGTTTGGCGGGGGCGGAAAACAGCCGCATGAGCTTGGGGCTTTGTCGAAATTTGGCCTTGGCCTTTTCGATCTGCATGACATCCGCGATCCGCCGGTCCAGAAAGGCCCAGGTATCGGCGCCATCTTCCGAGGCATCGCCCAGCCAAAAGAGCAATGTTGCGCTGTAGACCGCCGCCAAGGTTGCGCGTTTGGTGTACCAGTTGAAATCAGTGGATTGATCACCGAGGTGGCGCCAGATGTCATCACAGGTGGCCCAGATCAGCGCTGCCCCATCGGGGGCGTATTGCGGCAGCGCAAAAAGAGTGGTGCCTCGGCGCAGGATCTCTTTGTCTTGGGCGGCTTCAATACGCAGGCGGACGGCGTGGGTGATTCGCTCTGAGAACCGCAACTGGGCGAGATCAGTGTGATCAAGTTCTTGGCGCATACGCCTGTCGCCCTCCTTGTGGTGGGCAATTGCCAGATCGACCGCGCCGCGGGGGCACAAGGCCCGAGCCTGGTCGATTGGCATGGCGATATCAGCGGCGGCGGCTTTGAAACATGGCTCGGACCAGCCATCAAAGGGCACATGCGTCAGCGCCGCTTGTAGCAGCAAAGCCTTGTCGGGATGGGGAGAGAGGGGCATGGTGACGGATCCTTTACTTTGGCAGGCGGGGCGCTGGACAAAAACCGGCACCCTTGCTATATGCGCATTTCCTGCAAATCCTTGCAACTCAACTTAGAAAGGTGGTGAAAACCACATGCAGGTTAGTGTTCGCGACAATAACGTCGATCAGGCGCTTCGTGCCCTGAAGAAAAAGCTACAGCGCGAAGGTGTGTTTCGTGAAATGAAGCTCAAGCAGCATTTCGAGAAACCCTCCGAGAAAAAAGCGCGCGAAAAGGCCGAGGCCATCCGTCGGTCCCGCAAGCTGGCACGCAAAAAGATGCAGCGCGAAGGCATGATGTAAGTCACGTCTGATCCGTTGATATCAGCACATAATTACCCCTCGCTTATAGACATAAGCGGGGGGTTTTTTTGGCCCGGCCCGTGCCATCACACCGGCAGTGCCGTGGTTTTGAACACGGTCCGTAAGGCAAACGAGGATTGCATCTGGGCCACACCCGGCAGACGCGCCAAATACTGGCGGTGTATCCGGGCAAAGTCTTCGGTGTTTTCCGCGACCACTTTCAAAAGGTAATCTGCGGTGCCCGCCATCAGGTGACATTCAAGCACATCGGGGATGCGCGAGACCGCTTTTTCAAAGGCGTCCAGCACTTCGTCAGCCTGCCCTTGCAAGGTGATCTCGACGAAGACGGTTGTGGGCACCCCCATCTTGCGCGCGTCCAAGAGGGCAACGTAATCTTTGATATAGCCATCGACCTCAAGGCGCTGCACACGTCGGTGGCAGGCGGACGCCGACAAGTTGACCGCGTCAGAGAGGTCGGCATTGGACATACGCCCCTTTCGTTGCAGGGCGGCAAGGATACGCTTATCTGTTGTATCAAGGCTCATTTACGCAAGTTTCTCCGGTTTATTGCCAATAATGCAGGAAATTTTTCGATAACACTAGTATATCATGGGGTATCTTTGAATGCACATTGCGATGTGCGGGGGCTAGGGTGGGGAAAACCCCTTTCGGTCACAGGAGCCAGAGATGAAAATAGGTTGCCCAACAGAGATCAAACCCCAGGAATTTCGGGTCGGCATGACGCCAAACGCCGCGCAAGAGGCCGTGAACCACGGTCATAGTGTATTGATACAGGCCGGCGCCGGTGTTGGGGCCGGCTTTGAGGATGCCGCCTATGTGGCCGCCGGGGCGCAGATTGTCGACACAGCCGCCGAAATATTTGCAACCGCCGATATGATCGTCAAGGTGAAAGAGCCACAAGCCGCGGAGCGCAAGATGCTGCGGGAAGGTCAGGTCTTGTTCACCTATTTGCATCTGGCCCCCGATCCAGCGCAGACCCATGATTTGCTGGCGTCCGGGGCAACCTGTATCGCCTATGAGACCGTCACTGATGCCAATGGCGGCCTGCCGTTGCTGGCGCCAATGTCCGAAGTTGCCGGACGGCTGGCGCCGCAGGTCGGAGCCTGGACCTTGCAAAAGGCCAATGGCGGGCGCGGCGTTCTGATGGGCGGCGTGCCGGGGGTTGGCCCCGCCAAGGTTGTGGTCATCGGCGGCGGCGTTGTCGGCACCCATGCGGCACGGATTGCCGCCGGGATGGGCGCAGATGTCACGGTGCTGGATCGCTCCATTTCGCGGATGCGCTATTTGGATGACGCCTTTGGTGGCAGTTTCAAGACCAGCTATGCCTCGGCGGGCAACACAATCGAGCTGGCGCGGCAGGCCGATATGATCATCGGCGCGGTGCTGGTGCCGGGGGCTGCGGCGCCCAAACTGATCAGCCGGGCGCAACTGTCCGAGCTGAAGCCAGGTGCAGCCCTGGTGGATGTGGCCATTGATCAAGGAGGCTGTTTTGAGACCTCGCGGGCGACCACCCATCAAGACCCGGTGTATGAGGTTGACGGCATCATGCATTATTGTGTCGCCAATATGCCCGGAGCAGTTGCGCGGACGTCAACCATTGCCCTTGGCAACGCCACGATGCCGTTCATGCTGGCGCTGGCCAATAAAGGCTGGCGGCAGGCCTGCCTGGAGGATCAACACTTGATGGCCGGGCTGAACATCCATGCCGGCAAGTTGACCTATGAGGCGGTTGGCGCGGCGCTGGATCTGGATGTGGTATCCGCCAAAGCCGTGGTTAACGGCTGAGGCGCCGGCATATGGGTCGCCGCGCGGCCAGCATAGATGCCGCTGGGGGCAGATGCCTCCGGCGGGGATATTTATGAACAAAAGAAACAAACGGATCGCCCGAGGCCGCAGCCGGGGCGATCCGCAGAGGGTTACGTTTGACCGGCGCGCAGGGCGTCGCGGATTTGCGTCAGCAGCTCTTCTTGGGTGGGGCCTTTGGGCGCGGCGGGCGCCGGTGGTTTTTGCGGCGCGGCGGCGTTCTTGACCTTGTTGACATAGCGCACCAGCAAGAAGACCACAAAAGCGATGATCAGGAAGTTGATCACCGCCATCGCAAAGGCGCCATAGGCAAAGACCGAGGCGCCGGCCTCGCGGGCAGCATCAAGCGAGGCGCCGGCCGGAACATCCCCGGCAAGCACTGCGTAGTTATTGGTGAAATCCACCCCGCCGGTGGCCAGCCCGATGACCGGGTTGATCAGATCAGACACAAGCGATGTGACGATGGCGGTGAAGGCGGCGCCGATGATAATGCCAACGGCCATATCCATGACATTGCCTTTGGCGATAAAATTCTTGAATTCGTTCAACATATTTAACCTCAAAATAGCTAACAATACGGCCCATGGTTATATCCTCAGGCCCATGTTTTGATATCACAAGATCGCGATGAACGAAATGGATCAGCCTTGCGGCAGTTGTCCGGTTTGCACATAGCGCAGGATTTGCACGACCTGAGCGGGGTCCTGGGCCACAGCAAGGGCGGCGGCGTCAATTTCCTTGAGCGCGTGAGCGTGATCTGAGCCATGCAGGATGATCAACGACTTGCCCAGTGCGGCGGCGTAACCGGCATCGAACGCGGCGTTCCATTGCTTGTATTTGTCGCCAAAACGCACCACGACAATATCGGCATCTGCGATGGCTTTGCGGGTCCGGATCGCGTTCACCTTGGCGCCTTTGTGGTCGTGCCAGAACGTGCTGTCTTCGTCGCCCAGAATCGCCACGCCGCAATCATCGCTTGCGTCGTGATCGGTGACTGGCGCGAAAAACTGAACCTCAAGATCGGCGGCACCGGCGATGATCTGTTCACGCCAGTCGGTGTGGATTTCCCCTGAAAGATAGATCTTCAGCATCTGGTCGTCCCTTTCATCTGGTTCTGTCGGTCACTTGGTCGCCGCGCGGCGCCGGTTTATCCGCGCAAGGTTCCGCCGGTTGCCTTGGTGACTTTGGCGATGACCTTGGCGGCAATGGCGTCAATGTCCTTGTCCTTGAGCGTCTCGTTTATCGGCTGCAACCGCACGGTGATGGCCAGAGATTTCTTGCCAGCCCCCAGGCTGCCACCGATGAATTCATCAAAAACCCGCACATCCTGGATCAGCGTTTTGTCGGCGCCCATGGCGGCATTGACCAAGGTCAGCGCCTCGACTTTGTCATCTACGACAAAGGCAAAATCACGTTCGACGGCTTGCAGGTCGCTGACCCCCAGCGCCGGACGGGTTGCGCCGGTTTTGCGCGGCAAGGGCACCTCTTCTGGCCAGATGGTAAAGCCCATGGCCGGGCCTTTTACATCCATCGCCGCCAGCACACGGGGGTGGATTTCGCCAAACACACCAAGCACCTTTTTCGGCCCCAGGCAGATTACCCCATGACGTCCGGGATGCCACCAGTCGGCGCCGCCCCGCAGGATTTGCACCCGCGCCGGGGCACCAATCGCCGCCAAGATCGCTTCGGCATCAGCTTTGACATCAAAAACATCGACAGGCCGCGCGGCGCCGTGCAAATCCTTTGGGCCGGTGCGTCCGACCAACAGGCCGCTCAGCTGTAAATGCTGTTCGCCCGGTTCGCCGCCATGAAAGGCTGTGCCAATTTCAAACAGCGCCATATCGCCAAAGCCGCGCGCCTGATTGCGCGCCGCCGCCTGAAGCAATCCCGGCAAAAGCGCGGGGCGCATATGGCTTAGATCGCTGCTGATCGGGTTTTCAAGCCGGGTCAGATCGTCGCCGCCACCAAACAGTTGTGCGGAAGCCTGATCAATAAAGCTGTAGCTGACGCATTCATTATAGCCCAGCATGGCGCAGGTGCGGCGGGCGACGGCCTCGCGGCGTTGCAAGGGGGATAAGATCGGCCGCGGCACGCCGGCGCTGGCACGCGGCAATGGGCGGCCTTGCAATTTGGTCAAAGACGCGATGCGGGCGACTTCTTCGACCAGATCGGCTTCGCCCTGAACATCGGGGCGCCAGCTGGGCACATGTGCCATATCCCCTTCCAAGACAAACCCAAGGGCCGTCAGGGTCTGGCGCTGAGCAGATTCCGGAATATCCATACCGACCAGCGATTTCACCCGCGCCACGTCCAGACGAAAGGCGCGCCGCGTGTCCGGGATGGCCCCCGCCACAATCACATCGCTGGCCTCGCCGCCGGCGTGATCCAGGATCATCCGGGTCGCGTGTTCCAGCCCATGTGGGGTCCATGCCGGATCAATGCCACGCTCAAACCGATACCGCGCGTCGGAATTGATCTTGAGCGCCCGTCCGGTATAGGCTGTTCGCACCGGGTCGAAATACGCCGCCTCGATGAACACATTCACCGTATCGGCCGTGCAGCCGCTGGCCAATCCACCCATCACCCCGCCGATGCTTTCAACCGACTTCGCATCCGAAATCAGCGTCATCCCCTCGGCAAAGTGATATTCTTTTTCGTCCAGACCGATCAGGGTCTCGCCACCTTTGGCGCGATGCACACGCAGGCTGTTGCCGGCGATCTTATCGGCATCGAACACATGCAGGGGCCGGTTTTGGTCAAAAGTGAAGAAATTCGTCACATCCACAAGGAAGGATATCGGCCGCAATCCAATCGCCCGCAGCGCCGTTTGCAACCAGTCAGGCGAAGGGCCGTTTTTGACCCCCCGGATCATCCGGCCAAAAAAGACCGGGCATTGCTCCGATGTGTCCTGGTCGATACTGACGCTTATCGGGCAGGCGAAACTGCCGGGCACCGGTTCCACATCACGCGCCCGAAGCGTCCCCAGCCCCCGCGCCGCAAGATCGCGGGCGATGCCGCGCACGCCCAGCGCATCGGGGCGGTTGGGGGTGATGGCAATTTCGATCACCGGGTCAACCTTGCTGGGATCATTTTCGGCCAACCAATCGACAAAACGCTGCCCAACCTGACCACTTGGCAGTTCGATAATGCCGTCATGTTCCTCTGACAGCTCCAGCTCGCGCTCGCTTGCCATCATGCCAAAGCTTTCAATGCCCCGGATTTTTCCGACACCGATGGTGGTGTCGATCCCCGGCACATAAACACCGGGCTTGGCCACAACAACGGTGATCCCTTCGCGCGCATTGGGCGCCCCGCAAATGATCTGTTGCAGCCCCTCGTCAGTTTGCACCTGACAAACCCGCAAGCGGTCTGCGTCCGGGTGCTTTTCTGCTTTTTCCACATAGCCAAGGGTGAAATCGGCCAGCCGCGCGCCGCGATCTTCGACGCCCTCGACCTCAAGACCCAGATCGGTCAGCGCATACAGAATTTCGTCCAAAGACGCGGTTGTTTCCAAATGGTCTTTCAACCAGGACAGCGTGAATTTCATCGAAAGATCACCAAAGACAAGATTGTTGTTGCGCCGTGATAGACCAATCACAGCGCGGGGGAAAGCGCCCAAGCCCCGCAGGGCGGGCCGTGACGATCAAAGGCTGGTCAGCCAGTTGCGCAGCTCGGTCAGGCGGGCGCCATCCGCCAGGTCAGGATCCGCCGCAAAGTGTCCAAGCGCCGCACATTGGTCCGCATCCCATCCCGCCCCGGCCGACAAGACAGCACAGACATCCCCAAGCGTATATTCAGGATGATACTGGGTGCCCCAAAACCTCTGGCCATTGGCCTCATAGGCAAAGGCCTGAACGGCGGTATGGGCATTTCCGGCCAGACGCGTGGCGCCGGTGGGCAGGCGCGTGACCTCGTCGCGATGCACGCAAGTGGCCCGAAAGGGGGTGGTGCGGCCGGCCATCATCGGATGCGCGGGCGCCGCCACGGTAATGGCCTCGGCCAGCCCGTCTTCGCGCCCATTGGGCGATGGTCCACAGGCGCCGCCCAACACATGGGCGGCCAATTGCATACCGTTACATGATCCAAACACCGGCAAACCCGCTGCGAACACATCCCGCAGCGCCTGCGCCAACACCGCAGCGCGCGGATCGCTCGCCACCCATTCAACGTTCGATCCGCTAAAAATAACCCCGTCAAACCGGGAGAGCTGGGGCAGGGCCTGACCATCATAGGGGGCGCAAATGGCCACATCGGCGCCGGCATCACAGGTCAGCACCGCCTTGCGGTATCCCTGCCCCAGCGGCAGACTGCCGGCGGCCTGGATCTGTGCATTCAAAGCAGCAGGGTTGCTGTCAACGACAAGAATATCCACCATGTCACGCCCCCCTAGCGGCTAAGGCCGCCGCGCAGGGTCGGCTGATCAAGGCTGGCAAACCCATAATGCCGCAACCACCGCAGATCTGAATCGAAAAATGCCCGGAGATCGGGGATGCCGTATTTCAGCATCGCAATCCGGTCGATCCCCATGCCAAAGGCGAACCCCTGCCATTCATTGGGATCAATTCCCCCCGCGGCCAGAACCTTGGGGTGCACCATGCCCGACCCCAGAACCTCCATCCAGCCATCGCCTTCGCCGATGCGCAGCTGCCCATCCACCCACGAGCACTGAATATCCACCTCGGCCGAAGGTTCGGTAAAGGGGAAATGCGACGCGCGGAATCGGGTCTTTATTCCCTCGACCTCGAAAAAGGCGCTAAAGAATTCCTCAAGCGTCCACTTGAGGTTCGCCATCGAGATATCCTTGTCGATCGCCAGCCCCTCGACCTGATGGAACATCGGCGTATGGGTCTGATCATAGTCGGCCCGATACACGCCCCCAGGGCAAATAATCCGCAGCGGGGCGCCCTGGGCCTCCATGGTGCGGATCTGAACCGGCGATGTATGGGTGCGCAGCACATGCGGCGGCCGGTTGTCCCCCTCGGCCCGGTGCATATAAAAGGTGTCCATCTCGGCGCGGGCCGGATGATGTCCGGGGATGTTCAACGCGTCAAAGTTATACCAATCGGTGTCGATCCGCGGCCCCTCGGCCACAGCAAAGCCCAGCTCCCCAAAGATCGCCGTCACCTCTTCTGTGACCTGGCTGATCGGGTGGATGGTCCCCTCGCGGCGCGGACGCACCGGCAATGTGACGTCCAGCCATTCATCGCGCAACCGCGCATCCAAAGCCGCATCCGCCAAGGCCGCTTTCTTGGCCGCCAGCGCCGAATTGATCTCGTCCTTCAAAGCATTCAGCGCCGGTCCGGCCGCCTGCCGTTCCTCGGGGGTCATCCGGCCCAGCTCGCGCATCTGCAGGGCCACCTCGCCCTTTTTGCCCACCGCAGCCAGCCGGATGGCCTCAAGCGCGGCCTCATCGCCGGCTTGTGCAATCTGGCCAAGGTATTTTGCTTTAAGATCGTCCATCACCACATCCACCTCTGGTTTCCCGGCACCTGCTACCAGAACCGCGTCTAAATACAACCCGCCCTGCACGGCAAAGCCTTCCCCTTGCCACAGGCGCCCACATCGGGTGGGTGGCCAAGCCACCCACCCGAGACATGTCGTGCGGCGCAGCCGCTCCTTTGGATCACGCCAAGAAAAAAGCCGCCCTGCATGTTGCAGAGCGGCTTTAAAATATCACCTATGTGGCAGGGTTCAGGCCGCCAGGGCCGCCTGCGCTTGTGCAACGATCGCACCAAAGGCCTCGGGCTCGTGCACGGCCAGATCGGCCAGAACCTTGCGATCCACTTCGATACCGGCCAGCGCCAGACCGTTGATAAAGCGCGAATAGGTCAGCGCCTCGTCGTGGCTGCGCACGGCGGCGTTGATCCGCTGAATCCACAGTGCGCGGAAATTCCGCTTGCGATTCTTGCGGTCGCGTGTGGCGTATTGGTTGGCTTTGTCGACCGCCTGACGCGCGACCTTAAAGGTGCTCTTGCGGCGGCCATAATAACCTTTGGCTGCCTTGATGACCTTCTTGTGACGGGCGTGGGTGACTGTTCCACCTTTGACTCGGGACATATCTTTATTCCTTCTGGCTTAGCGGTCGTAGGGCATATAGCCCTTGACGATCTTGGCATCGGGTGCGGACAGCGCTGTGGTGCCGCGCGCGGTGCGGATGAATTTCCGGGTCCGCTTGATCATGCCGTGCCGCTTACCAGCCTGGCCTGCGATGACTTTGCCAGTGGCCGTCACCTTAAAGCGCTTCTTGGCGCTTGCTTTGGTCTTCATCTTGGGCATTTCCGTCTCCTATGGTTCAGGTCGGTTTAAGTACGACTCGGCATGCCGCATTGGCCGGTCGCACGACTAGAAGCCGCCGTATAAGCGCGCGGCGCCCAAAGCACAAGACCCCAATCGGCGCCCCGACTGGCCGACGCTATTCAGGGTCGGTTGAGAAAATCAAACGCTCGTCACAGGGGGCGACACGCAGGATATTGGTGCTGCCTGGCACGTTGAACGGCACCCCGGCTGTCACCACGATCTGATCGCTGGGGGCGGCATATCCCTCTTGCCGCGCGGCTTTGGCCGCGGCCACCACGGCCATCTTGAACCGCTCCAACGGCCCGGTCATAACGCAATTCACCCCCCAGCTAAGGGTCAGGCGCCGGGCGGTCGCCACCAGCGGCGTCATCGCAATGATCGGCACGCGCGGGCGCTCGCGCGCAACCAAAAGCGCGGTGGTCCCGCTTTGGGAAAAGCAGCAAATCGTCTTGATATCGGTATTTTCTGCAATTTCGCGCGCGGCCGACACAATGGCGTCTGCAACGCTGGCGCGCTTTGCCACGCGCGATGCTTCGATGATCTGGGTATAGGTCGGGTCTTGCTCTACCTCGGTTGCGACATTGTTCATTGTCGTCACCGCCTCGATCGGGAATTGCCCCGCCGCCGATTCCGCCGACAGCATCACCGCATCGGCCCCCTCATAGATCGCCGTCGCCACATCCGACACCTCGGCGCGCGTCGGCATCGGGCTTTCGATCATGCTTTCCAACATCTGGGTCGCCACAATCACCGGCTTGGCCGCTGACCGGCATTTGCGCACCAGACGTTTCTGGATGGGCGGCACGTTTTGCACCGGCAGCTCAACCCCAAGATCACCGCGCGCCACCATAATCCCGTCGCTGACCGCCAGAATGTCATCAAAGCAATCCACCGCTGCGGGCTTTTCAATCTTGGACAGAATCGCCGCACGGCCTTTGCACAGCATCCGCGCTTCGATCACATCTTCGGGCCGCTGCACGAAAGACAACGCCAGCCAATCCACCCCCAACCCACAGGCGAATTCCAGGTCACCACGGTCCTTGGCCGACAAAGCCGCCAGCGGCAGCACCACATCCGGCACGTTGACCCCCTTGCGGTCGGATATCACCCCGCCCGCAATCACCTCGCAATTGGCAAAGTCAGCACCGCAATCGTCCACCCGCAACCGGATCTTGCCGTCATTGACCAAAAGCGTCGCGCCGGGGGCAAGCGCCGCAAAGATCTCGGGGTGTGGCAGGCAAACGCGCGCCTGATCCCCCGCCGCCGGATCCAGATCCAACCGAAACTTGGCCCCTGTCTCAAGCTGATGGGAATCGGCAGCAAAGCGGCCAACCCGCAGTTTTGGCCCCTGCAAATCCGCCAAGATGCCAATGCTGCCCCCTGTGTCTTGTTCGACCTGGCGGATAATGCGGTGCTTTTCGCGGATGCTGTCATGGCTGCCGTGGGACATATTCAACCGAAACACATCCGCCCCGGCCATATGCAGCGCGTGGATCACCTCATAGGTTTCAGACGACGGGCCAAGGGTGGCGACAATTTTGACGTTGCGAAGGCGTCTCATATAACAAGTCATTCCATGTTAGCGTTAGCAGGCTGCCTGCCTTATGCGGCCTCAGCCCCAGCTTAGCAAGCCGGTGTTTGAAGATCAAAACAAGCATCAGCCGCTTGCATCCGCGCCCAAATGCGCCACATTGGCAGGCAAACAAAGGATATTCGCCATGACGCAGCACAGCCAAACCGAAATCGAACTTCAGGCCGCCGCCTTTCGACGCTTGCAAAAACATCTGATGGAAGACCGCGTTGACGTTCAAAATATCGACATGATGAACCTGGCCGGGTTTTGCCGCAATTGCCTCAGCCGCTGGTATCAAGAGGCGGCCAACGCCCGTGGCATCGACATGGACAAAACCCAAGCCCGCGAGCTGTATTACGGCATGACCATGGAGGAATGGAAACGCAACCACCAGACCGGGGCAACGCCAGAAAAGCAAAAGGCCTTTGAAAAGGCCTTTGCCGAGAACGTTAAGCCGAACGACTAAGCCGGTCAGGCGATCAGATCGCCTTTTTCAGGCTTTCCTCAAGATAGATTTCGCGCAAACGCGGGGCCACGCGCCCCGGAACGCCGCCGCCCAGCGGCACACCGTCGATCTGCACCACCGGCATGACGAATGTGCTGGCCGAGGTGATGAATGCCTCATCGGCGGTCTTGGCCTCTTCTATGGTGAAATTGCGTTCCTCGACTTCCATCTGGGCCTCGGCGGCAAAGCGCAATACCGCAGCACGGGTAATCCCATGCAGAATGTCATTGCTCAGTGCCCGCGTGATGATCTTGCCATCCTTGACGATATAGGCGTTGTTGGACGTGCCTTCGGTGACAAAGCCGTTCTCGGTCATCCACGCATCGTCCGCCCCGGCCTTTTTCGCCATCATCTTGCCCATGGACGGATAAAGCAGCTGCACGGTCTTGATATCGCGCCGCCCCCAGCGAATGTCTTCGATACTGATCACCTTCAAACCCTTTTGTGCGACCGGATTGGCGGCAAGGCCCGGCTTGGACTGGGTGAACAACACGATTGTGGGCGGCGTCTGATCGGGGTCGGGAAAGACGAAATCGCGATCTTCCGGCGCGCCGCGGGTGATTTGAAGATAAATCATCCCTTCGTCTATATCATTGCGCTGCACCAGCTCGCGATGCACTGCCAACAGGTCCTCGGTCGAGATCGGGTTCGCCATATCCAGCGCATCAAGCGATCGCTGCAACCGCACGGCATGGCCGTCAAAGTCGATCAACTTGCCACCCAGCACCGATGTCACCTCATAGACACCATCGGCCATCAAAAAGCCGCGGTCAAAAATCGACACGCGGGCTTCGTTCTCGGGCAGGTATTCGCCATTCAGATATACAGTGCGCATTTGCTGGTCTCCTTAACCCCAAAGGGCCGTTTCTGGCGGGTGGACACCCGCGTCGTCAAATTTCAAAGCCTCGGCGCGGTCCTGCGCCAGCAAAAGCGGCCCGTCAAGGTCTGTAAAGGCCGCGCCTTGCGCCACATAGGTTGCCGGCGCCATGGCCAGCGATGACCCAACCATACAGCCAACCATAACCCCATACCCCTGCGCCAACCCAGCCGCGCGCAAGGCAAGCGCCTCGGTCAGGCCGCCGGTCTTGTCCAGCTTGATGTTGATCAGATCATATTTGCCCTTCAGCGCCGCAAGCGATTCGCGATCATGACAGCTTTCGTCCGCACAGATCGGCACCGGGCGGTCCAACCCCAACAGCGCATCGTCCTGCCCGGCGGGCAAGGGCTGTTCGACCAATTCCACGCCAAGGCGGCGCAGGTGCGGCGCCAGATCGGCATAGACTTCTGCGCTCCAGCCTTCGTTGGCATCAATGATGATTCGGGCCTTAGGCGCCCCGGCGCGCACGGCCTCAAGACGCGGCATGTCATCCGGGGTGCCCAACTTGATCTTGAGCAATGGGCGATGGGCGTTCTGCTGCGCCTGCGTCTGCATATTGGCCGGCGTATCCAGCGACAGCGTAAAGGCGGTGATCTGTGGGCCCGGTGCCGCCAACCCGGCCAGCGCCCAAGCCGGCTTGCCAGTTTGCTTGGCTTGCAAGTCCCACAAAGCGCAATCCAGCGCGTTACGGGCCGCGCCCGCCGGCAGCGCCTCGGACAGCGCGGCGCGACTTATCGTGCCTTGCACCCCCTCGATCTGTGCCGTGACGCTGTCCAATGTTTCGTCATAGCGCGCATAGGGCACACATTCCCCCCAGCCGCTGTGGCCCCCGTCGGTGATGCGAACGGTCAGAACCTCGGCCTGTGTCCGCGAGCCGCGCGAAATCGTAAAGACCTGCGCCAAAGGGAAAACATCGCGGGTGACTTCGATACGCATAGGAAAGGCCCTTACAGAGGTTCCAAGAAAAAGGGGCAGCCGCGCCGCCCCTTTGGGTGTTCGACAGATCCTTACAGATCCGCCAGCGCTTCGGCCAGACGCCCGGCCCCCTGACGGAACGGATCAACCGCAGGCAAACCCAGTTCGGCCTCAAGCTTGACCAGATATTCCGTCGCTTCGACTTCGGTCATGTGTTGGGTGTTGACCGATACCCCAACCACCTGGCAATCGGGATTGGCAACCTGCGCCACAGTCAGCGACATATCGCGCACCTGCTGCAAGGTTGGCAGCGCATAGCCCGGCAGCCCCCGCATGTGGGCGCGCGTCGGCTCATGGCACAAGATCAACGCATCGGGCTGACCGCCATGGATCAATGCCATGGTCACACCGGAATAAGACACATGGAACAAGCTGCCCTGGCCTTCGATAATATCCCAATGATCGTCGTCATTATCAGGGGTCAGGTATTCAACCGCACCGGCCATGAAATCGGCAATCACCGCATCCAACGGCACACCGCCGCCTGTGATCAAGATGCCCGTCTGACCCGTTGCGCGGAACGTGCTGTTCATGCCGCGTTCCTTCATCGCTTCGTCCAGCGCCAGCGCCGTATACATCTTGCCTACCGAGCAATCGGTGCCCACCGCCAGAACGCGCTTTCCGCGCCGCTTGATCCCTGTTGCAATCGGATAGGCCACGGTCGGCACCCGCACATCATGCAACGTCTGGCCATGGGTCTGGGCTGCGGCGGTCAGCTCTCCCTCGTCGCGCAGCAGATTGTGAAGGCCGCTGGCGATGTCAAAGCCGGCTTCGATTGCCTGAACCAAAATCTTGCGCCATTCGGCACTGATCACGCCGCCACGATTGGCCACGCCGATGACCAGCGTCTTGGCGCCTGCCGCTTTGGCCTCGGCCAGGGTCATGTCCTGCAAACCCAAATCGGCACCACAGCCCGCCATCCGGAACTGACCGACCGCATTGTCCGGGCGCCAATCCTTGATGCCCTGCGCGACCTTGGCGGCCAATTGATCCGGCGCATCCCCAAGGAACAAAAGATATGGTGTTTCGATCATGGCAACGCCCCTTCGATTGATTTCCCCGCAACTTGTCCGATCAAGCCTGAAATCCTGTCTCTTTCTCGCCCCACATTCAGAAATTGGCGCAAGTATTTTGCACGACATCTGCAATAATTCGAATTATCGTGCACGACATGCGGCCCGCCCCTTGATACGCGAATGCTGCACCTGCGAAATCGGCCTTGCCATCCCGCGCGCAATTTAATAGCAAATCCAAAGAAAAATTCGCAATTTTCTTACGCCAGGAGACCACATGAGCTTTCGCATCCAGCCGACCGCCCCCGCACGCCCGAATCGCTGCCAGCTTTTTGGGCCAGGATCACGGCCGGCGCTTTTTGAAAAGATGGCAGCTTCGGCGGCGGATGTGATCAATCTGGATCTGGAAGACAGCGTCGCCCCCAGCGACAAAGACACGGCCCGCGCCAATATCATTGCCGCCATCTCTGAGGTGGACTGGGGCACCAAGACGCTTTCGGTGCGGATCAACGGGCTGGATACGCCATATTGGTATCGCGACGTTGTGGAATTGCTGGAACAGGCCGGGGATCGGTTGGATCAGATCATGATTCCCAAGGTCGGCTGTGCCGCGGATGTCTATGCGGTGGATGCGCTTGTGACCGCCATCGAAACCGCAAAAGGGCGCAAAAAACCCATCAGCTTTGAAGTCATCATCGAGAGCGCGGCAGGCATTGCCCATGTCGAAGCCATCGCCGCCAGCTCTCCTCGGTTGCAAGCAATGAGCCTGGGCGCCGCAGATTTTGCCGCCTCGATGGGGATGCAGACCACCGGCATCGGCGGCACGCAGGACAATTACTATATGCTGCAAGGCGAAACCCGGCATTGGTCGGACCCATGGCATTGGGCGCAAGCCGCCATCGTCGCCGCCTGTCGCACCCATGGGGTTCTGCCGGTTGATGGCCCGTTTGGCGACTTTTCGGATGACGAAGGGTTTCGCGCCCAGGCGCGGCGGTCGGCCACCCTGGGGATGGTTGGGAAATGGGCCATTCACCCCAAACAGATCGCCCTGGCCAACGAGGTCTTTACCCCCTCTGAGGCCGCAGTGGCCGAAGCGCGCGAAATTCTGAACGCCATGGAGACCGCCAAGGCCAAGGGTGAGGGGGCAACCGTTTACAAAGGACGCCTTGTCGATATTGCCTCGATCAAACAGGCCGAAGTCATTGTCAAACAATATCAAATGATCAACGGCTGACCCGGCCCCGCCCGATCGCGCCCCGCCCCACATGCAAGGGCACGCAAGCATGAGCAGCGATATCTTCACCGCCCTGGTGATCTTTGCCTTTGTCAGCTCGGTCACGCCGGGACCGAACAACCTGATGCTGATGGCCTCGGGGGCGAATTTTGGCGTGTGGCGCACCGTTCCGCATATGCTGGGCATTTCCTGCGGATTTGGCCTGATGGTGCTGTTGGTCGGGGTTGGGCTGATCCGGGTTTTTGATACCTTTCCGCTGGTCTATACCGTTCTGAAAATTCTTTCGCTGGGCTATTTGCTTTTCTTGGCGTGGAAAATCGCACAGGCGCAACCGCTGGGACAGGGCCGCGGTGCGGCACGGCCGATGACATTCTTGCAAGCGGCCAGTTTTCAGTGGGTCAACCCCAAAGCCTGGAGCATGGCGCTGACCGCGATCAGCCTTTATGCGCCCGATGCAAGCCTGCGGGCCTTTGCGCTTGTTGCTGCTGTTTTCGTGGTGGTGAACCTGCCATCGGTGATGCTTTGGGCGATGATGGGCCGGCAGCTGGCGCGGCTCCTACAGGCCCCCAAGCGCCTGCGGGTGTTCAACTGGGGGATGGCCGCTCTCTTGATTGCGTCGACGCTTCCGGCGATATTGCCCGGCTAAGGCATCACCCAAAGCGTTGCAATGCGCCCAAGAGAACGTCATATACCCCCAGAACAGCGGAGCGCCCTATGACACACTACATGGATTTCGAACGACCTCTGGCCGAGATTGAAGGCAAGGCAGAAGAACTGCGCGCCCTTGCCCGCACCAATGAGGACATGGACGTGAGCGCCGAGGCGGCCGCCCTGGACAGCAAAGCCGCCAGCCTGCTGACCGAGCTGTATAAATCGCTGACGCCGTGGCGAAAATGCCAAGTGGCGCGGCACCCTGAAAGACCGCATTGCCGCGACTATATAGAGGCGCTGTTCACCGATTTCGTGCCCCTGGCCGGTGACCGTAATTTTGCCGATGATCATGCGGTCATGGGCGGTTTGGCCCGGTTCAACGATCAACCCGTGGTGGTGATCGGCCACGAAAAGGGCAGTGACACAAAATCGCGCATTGATCGCAATTTCGGCATGGCCCGCCCGGAAGGGTATCGCAAGGCGGTGCGGCTGATGGATTTGGCCGGGCGGTTTGGCCTGCCGGTGATCACATTGGTTGACACGCCGGGGGCCTATCCCGGCAAGGGCGCAGAAGAGCGCGGTCAATCCGAGGCGATTGCCCGTTCGACCGAGAAATGCCTTCAGATCGGTGTGCCGCTGGTGTCGGTGATCATTGGTGAAGGCGGCTCTGGGGGCGCGGTTGCCTTTGCCACCGCCAACCGGGTCGCAATGCTTGAGCATTCGGTCTATTCGGTGATCACCCCAGAGGGCTGTGCCGCCATCCTGTGGAAAGACGCGGAAAAGATGCGCGAAGCCGCCGAAGCCATGCGCCTTACGGCCCAGGATCTGCGCAAGCTGGGCGTGACCGATATGACCATCCCCGAGCCGCTGGGCGGCGCCCATCGCCACCCGCAGGAGACCATCAAGGCCGTGGGCGCAGCGATTGCCGATATGCTGAAAGAGCTGTCGGGCAAGAAACCCAAGGCCTTGATCGACGATCGCCGCCGCAAATTCCTGGAGATTGGATCGAAGGGTATTGCCGCCTGATCATAGCGCGCGCGCCGCGGGCAGCCAAAGGGCAGATCGCGGCGGCGGGAGCCTCCGGCGGGGATATTTAAGAACAAAAGAACCCGGCGGGGCGCCTTAGGTGGCCAAGAGGCGCAGCCCCTGGGTGACATCGGTGCGCACGGCAAGACGCAGGCCCGGCTCATCCCCGGCCCGCAAGGCGGCAATGATCAGCCGATGGTAGTGTGGCGGTTCGGTTCGGCGCAATTTGCCATAGAGCGCCCGCATGGTCGGCCCCATCTGGAGCCAAACCGTTTCGGCCATTGCCAGCATCGCCGGGGCCTGCGCCCGCAGGTATAATGTGCGGTGGAATTCAAGGTTGGTGCGGATATAGCCCACGGCGTCGCGGTGGGCCACGGCCTCGGAGACGGCGGAGTTGATGGTTTGCAGGCGTTCGATCAGCGCCATATGGGCGCGCGGCAGGGCGCGGCTGGCCAGTTCGACCTCGATCAAGGCGCGCAAGGCGGCCAGCTCTTCGATCCGTTCGGAAGACAGCTCGGGCGTCGAGATACGCCCC
This sequence comes from uncultured Sulfitobacter sp., assembly GCA_937138475.1. Classification (GTDB taxonomy): domain Bacteria; phylum Pseudomonadota; class Alphaproteobacteria; order Rhodobacterales; family Rhodobacteraceae; genus CAKZPD01. The sequence continues at coordinate 136,960 of CAKZPD010000037.1, forward strand.
GAGGCCGAGAGCGTGAGCGCCCCTTCGGCGACCAGACGGCGCACGGCCTCGCGGGCGGGGGTCATCGAGACCTCGTAATCTTTGCCGATACCGCGCAGGGTCAACGCGTGGCCCGGCGGCAAATCGCCATACATCACGCGCTGGCGCAACGAGCGATACACCCGGTCGTGCGCGACCGGCAAGCTGTCGGAGGATTTGGCAGTCGGGGTCATGGGGCGTTTGTGATCACGAAAGCAGGTCGCGTCAAGCCCTGTGGGATGGTGATCAAGGGAAGCGAAAGCGATGCAGATCGCGGCCCGAGTGCTGCAGCCAGCTTCGCGCCGCGCCGTAGTCGCCGAACAGCGTTTGCACCCTGTGCCAGAAGGCGGGGGAATGGTTCATTTCCGCCAGATGCGCGACCTCGTGCGCCGCGACATAGTTAAGCACCGTCGGCGGGGCCAGGATCAGCCGCCAGGAAAACATCAGCCGCCCATCGCTGCTGCACGATCCCCAGCGCGAGCGGGTATCGCGCAGGGCAAGCCGGCTGTAGCCCCGCCCCAGCCGTGCCGCATAAAAATCTGCTGATTCGGTCAACTGGATGCGGGCCTGTTCGCGCAGGTGGGCCCCCAGCCGCACCCCGGCTTGGGCCAGGGGGCCGGGCACCTGGACCACGCCGTCTGTCAGGACGATCTTGCGCCCGGCCCCGCTTTGCACCCGATACATCTGCCCACCGATCATCAGCTCTGCGCCGATTTCAACCGGGACATCCTGGCCACGGGCCGCCAGATGCTTGCGGATCCATGGTTCTTTTTCTTGAGCAAAAGCCAGCGCTTCGGCTTGCCTGAGGGCCTTGGGCAGGGTCAGCGTCACCCGCCCATCCAGCTGAGACACCCTAAGGGAAATCCGCCGGGCCGCCGCCGAACGCCGCAAACACAAGGCAATGGGGGGGTCTCCGGGCAGGATCAGATCAGACATATCGGCCTTTTTGCGACGCACAGGACAGGGGAAGCCCTTTACAGCTCGTTCTTCATATGGCAGTTGGCGCCAATCATCTATACGCAACAGCATTTGCAAAAGGGGTTTTTCATGCCCAATGAAGAATGGGGAACGAAACGCCTTTGCCCCACCACAGGCAAGCGTTTCTATGACCTGAACAAAGATCCGATCGTCAGCCCCTATACCGGCGAAACCGTCGAGGTGGACCTGTCGAAATCGCGCATGATCGCCGCCGACGCCGAGGACGCGGTCACAGCCAAGTCCAAAGCCATGGCATCCGACGACGACGACACGGTTCTGGACGACGATGATGTTGATCTGGATCTGGGAGACGACATCCTGGATGACGACGATGACGATGACGACAGCGTGCCTTTGGACGATATCGCAGACGTCGCATCAAACGACGAAGACTGATCAAGAAATTTCGGCGGGATGATGCGGTTTTCCCCTTGATCCCGCCCGCAGTTGCGCATATCCACCGCGCATCGGATTTTACGATCTGACCCACCGAAGGCAACGCCTTCACCTTGGGGCCTTAGCTCAGCTGGGAGAGCGCCTGCATGGCATGCAGGAGGTCAGCGGTTCGATCCCGCTAGGCTCCACCATTACCACTTTGGGGATGAACATCCACAGCCGCCTTGATCGGAAATGTGGTTTAATAAATTCACTTCCCTGCTAAATCAGCAAATGTCAGTTGGCGTGTCATCTCCCCGTTTTTATCGGGTAAGACCATAAAACTCACGCTGTTTTCAGTTACAAGGCGGATATGATGCCGCCGATGCCCATGGCGACCGCACGGTCGGGGTTTGCACCTCGGGCGGTTTTGGCCATGCAACCGGCAAAAGCCTTGCCTTTGCCTATGTCGAACCCGGCGTGACCCAAGGTTTGGAGGTGCTGATCCTTGGCGAACGCGTGCCGATGACTCTTTTGGACGCGCCTGCCTGGGATCCAGACAATTCACGGCAAAAGGCATAGCGCGCCAAAGGGACGCCCCAAAGGTCAAGCCTCGGCTAAAGCCCCGTCAGGGCGGTCTCTATCCGCGTTACGGCCACCTGAAGAAGCGGCAACAGCGCCGCACAGCGTTCATTGGTCAGATCATTTTGCGGAAGGGCGATTGCGACGGCGCCGGCCGGGTCTGCACCGTCTTGGAAAAACGGCATAGCAAGGCTTGATACGTCCGCTTCAAATGTGTTGCGGGTCTGGGAATACCCTTGCCGCTTGAAAGTCGCCGCCATGTGCCGAAGCTGAGATTTCGACGTTATCGTTGCCTCGGTCACTTTGCGTCGGGGCAGTTCCAGAATGACCTTTGCCGTTTCGTCGCTGCAAAATGCAAGAAACGCCAACCCGGATGCCGTCGCATGATAATGCAGCAGCTCCGAAGGGTCGATATTCACCACATGGCCCCGGTTTGGCAGGCGATGCGCGATCGTCGTCATGCCCTGCGCACCGGGGATGCTGACATGCACCGTCTCACCAGATTGTGCCATCAACCAGTCTGCGACTTCTTGGGCGACACGGGCAACCGGAACAGTCGCCTCGCGGATACGCGCCAGCCTGAGAAACCCGTTGCCAAGCCGATACTTGCGCGTGTCCGACACCTGTTCAATAAATCCATGGGTCGACAACGCAACAAGCAGGCGGCGGGTTGCCGCCTTGTCCAGCCCCGCCATTCTTGACAGCTCGCTCAATCCCAGTTCGGTGTTCTCAAAAGAAAATTGGTTCAGAACAGCAAGCGCCTTGTCGACGGTTTTCATGTGTGGCCCATCCATTCAAAGATAAATTTACCATAACATACGCACCAACGTTGTCTATATTGAACCACCGACCATCCCGCGCAAGACTGGCAGCCTGACCCGAAAGGTGTTCAAATAATGCCCGCGAGCGGGGAAGCAAGCCCTGAGGATTGCGGCTCATGGGAGGCTGGCCAGGTCAAATTTGGGTGGTCTTTACCGTTCCGTCGGCAACCCAACCATCAAAGATGTCCAGAACGGCATCTGCAAAGGCCTGATCATTGATATGGCAATCCAGCTCGGTCAATTGGATGGGATCAGTCATTTGCGCGCGCATCTCGTCGCAAAACTCGGCGAAGGCGGCCGGGTCATGGGCCTCTTGGCCTTGACGGTCCCATTCTTCAATCCCGTGAAGGGGCAGGATCACATGCGCCGGGGCGCTTGACGTTTTCAATCGTTTGGCCATTTCCCGCGCGGTTTCGCGCCGCTCGGCCCCATTCAGACCCGAAGATTTGATCAACCGGTTGTGCGCATGAAACGGGCGGTCTTGATATTGCGCCGGGATGCTCTGCCAACCGGCAAAGTCGATCAAATCCAGGCACCCTGGCGCCACGATCTGCGGGATCCCAGCCATGCCCGCATTCAACATTCGATCGGCGCCGGCGTTCACCACCGACCCGGCCAACAGGTTCCCCAATTCGGGCAGCGCGAAATCCATCACACAGGCAAAGCCACCGTCGCGGGCGATGCGCTCATAGGCCATGCCGCCCATGCCAGTGGCGTGAAAAATAGCAACCTCAAAGCCGCGGCTTTCCAGCTCTGGTTTGAGGCGTTTCATATACCTGAGGCAGGACGACCCAAGCGATGTCATGCCAATCATCGGGCGCTGGTCTTTCGGGGGTTCAACCGCGCGGGCAGCCCCCAAAACCGCCCCGGCCGCTTGGCTAAGCGAGGATTTGCAAACCGAATTCAGCCCATAAAGCCCGCCAGCCCAAAGGATCATCTGGATATCTGCGGACAATCGCTGTGGTTCGATCAACGGCGAAAAGGACACGGTTGAAACAACGTATTTCGGCACGCCCAAAGGCAAGGCCTGACAGATATCCAACGCCGCATCCGTGCCCATCGTGCCACCCAGAATAACGACCCCATCGAACTTGCCTTGTGCAAACAAATCGCGCGCCAATGCGCTGGCCCCGGCGGCCATGATCTGCATCGCGGTGTTTTCATCGCCGCTGTCGATGACCGCCTGAATTGTGCTTGCCGCTGCGGCGGCGACATCATGTTTGGAATAATCGGCGGGCGTGGCTGGGTCGCCCAAGACCGAAATATCCATACTCAGGGCACCGCCCCCCATGGCCCGGATCCGCTGCACCATGTAATCAAGTTCGTCGTTCTTGGTGTCATATGTGCCAACCACCAGGATCGTTTTGTCAGCCACGTTCACCCTCCCTGTTTTGCCCGCAAAGCCGGACGATCACGCTCAGCGGCTTTGCGAATGGCGACCTTTACCTCATGCCGCCGACAGACCCGCGTCAAGCGCCTGAACGATTTTCTGCGCGTCATCGGTGGTCAGCACCAGCGGTGGGGACAGGATAATATTTGGGCCAGACACGCGCACCATCACCCCACTGTCATATGTCGCGTCGAAAATGCGCTTGATACTTGCGGCGCCAAGCGGGGTTTTGGTGCTGCGATCGCTGACCAGCTCAAGCGCGCACATCAGCCCGTGACCGCCGCGCACATCACCAACGACGCTGTGCCTGTCTTGCAAAGCCTGCAACCCCTGATACAGCTCTGCGCCGCGTGCTGCGGCATTGGCCGGAATGTCTTGGGCCAGCGTTTCTTTCAAACAGGCAACGGCGGCGGCAGCCCCGACCGGGTGGCCCGAATAGGTATACCCAGATGCAATCCCGCCCTTGCCGCTTGTGTCGTTCTCAAAAACTTCGGCAATATGGGCGGCAATCATGACCGCGCCAAACGGGAAATACCCGTTGGTGATCGCCTTGGCCGTTGCCATCAAATCGGGTTTGACACCCCAATGCCGTGACCCCGTCCAGCTGCCGGTGCGGCCAAAAGCGGTAATCACCTCGTCTGCGATCAACAATATGCCGTTGCGGTCGCAGATCTCGCGGACACCGGGCATAAAGCTGGGATGAGGTGGAATAACACCGCCCGCCCCCAATATCGGCTCCATCACAAAGGCGGCAATGGTTTCGGCGCCCTGAAAGGCGATCTCATCTTCAAGCGCGCTCAGGCACAGCTGCGCCAGCGCTTCGGGATCGGTTTCATTGAACGGGTTCCGATACGTGTACGGTGCCGGAATATGATAACAACCGGGCATCAGCGGCTCATACTGCGTGCGGAAATTGGCGTTGCCATTCACCGATGCACCACCGGTATGCGTGCCGTGATATCCTTTTTTCAAGCTCAGATACTTGATCCGTCCGGGGGCCCCGCGCAACTTGTGATATTGGCGCGCCAAGCGCAGAGCGATCTCGATGCTGTCGGACCCGCCCGAGGTAAAAAAGGCACGGCTTAGCCCATCGGGGGCAAAAAACTCCCGCAGCATAAAGCTGAGCTCGATCACCTGATCGTTGCTGGTCCCGCGAAAAGTGGAATAATAAGGCAGCTGCTCAAGCTGTGCTGCAATCGCATCTTTGACCGGCTGACAAGAATAGCCCAAGTTTACATTCCACAGCCCGCCAACGGCGTCGATTGTTTCCTTGCCATCCACATCGGTAATACGCACACCGCGCCCACCGGTGATGATCTGCGGCGGGTTGGCAAGGCTTTCAGCCGGATGCGCCATCGGGTGCCACATGTGGCGGGCGTTGTTTTCTTTCAGAAAATTACTGTCTTTCATGTTTTTATCCTTTCACTGGGCCGACGGCCGCGCCATCCACACCGTTGTGCTGCGGGCCACTTTGGCGCCTTCCCCCCCGGAATGACGCAAAATGTTCAGTATTCACAGATGCTTGCATGGCTGCCCTGCGTGCGTTTGCGTGTGCATGGTCTGCACCTGAAAAATTCCCGGCCTATCGGTTCGCCGCATTGTTGACAGATGATTATTTGTAGATCAACACATTTTAAACCATCGGTGCTAATAACGCACCGATAGCCGGGAGACAGAGATGAAAAAGATTTTGATTGCCGGCGCTTTGGCGCTTGCGACTGCTGTGCCATGTGCAACCTTGGCGGAATATCCGGAAAAACCGGTAGAGTTTATCGTTCCGTGCCCCCCGGCGACGCCGAAGATGTTCTGACACGCATGATTGCCGAAGACTTTCAAACCAAACACGGCGTGCCCGCCCTGTTTTCAATCCGACAAGGGTGCAAAGGACGGGGGCAGGAAATTGGCTTTTGGTTGCGATCGGTCGAATTCGCCGGCTGGTTCATGCTATATGTTGTCGCGGTGCCACAGCTTGGCTATCTTCCGACCACGATCTTGCTGGCCGTCGCGCTGTCGGCCCGGCTGGGGTATCGGGGGGCCAAGTATTTAGGAAGCGCGGCCCTGTTCGGCGCCATCGTCGTCGTTATCTTCAAGTCGCTGCTACAGGTAAAAGTGCCCGGCGCCGCCTATGAGCTGCTGCCAGCAACGTTGCGATCCGTCTTTTTGACCTATTTCCAAGCACCCCAATGGAAACCTTCTTTTCGGGCATAAATCTTCTTATGCGGTGGGACGTGGCCTTGGCCCTTTTCATCGGTTCTGTCGGCGGGTTTGGCGTACTGATGGGAATGATCCCCGGCGTAGGAGAGTTCACAGCCCAGTTCATGCCTATACCTATGCTCAGCGCACCTCCAAAACACCCAAAGCATTCGGCGATGGCGCCCCAGAGGGTCTGATCGCATCCGAAGCCGCCTGTCCGTCGTCAGATAATTTGGGCCAACAGAGCGTTTTCGTTATTGGAGGCTCTGGCTCATCCTTGATTGAGTTT
>CAKZPD010000038.1 GCA_937138475.1 uncultured Sulfitobacter sp.
CGGGCGCGTGTTGTTTCCGTTTCGACATCTCTGATCTCCTTCTCGTCGAAGATCAGCAGACAACAAATCGTAGCTTATGTCAGTGTCCGAATTTCGGGGGGTAGCTCAGAATTACATGATCGCAAGTGTGCCTTATATTGAGCATGGCTTCGTTGTAAGCGCTATACTCAGAGGTTAAGTCAGCTAGAAAAAAGGGAAATACATCTACGCACCCAATAAAGGGTTTTTCATATTTATTGTGATAAATTCCCAAAGCAATTTGCCTAAGCGAACTATCTATGCGTGGGCGATCTATTTCAACCGCGACCGTATCAAATGGCTCGGAGCTGACATCTTCTTGTATAATCAATTGCTTGGGAGATGAGAGTATGCTTCTTAGCAGCCCGGGTTGCTCTTGCGCACCTCGCAAAACAGTTGAGCGAAATTGCTTAGTCGCTATCGAATTTGCTGAGAGGCACATTGTTATTATGGTTCGCAAATACTCATCGTCATTTGTCTTGGCTTGATTGTGAGCGTTACATGAAGGCACGGTCATTAGATTGAGCCGATAATCGATTTCATCTCCGTCTATTTTCTTCGGAAAAAAACATTTTGGAGGAACGTGCTCCCGAGATGTGGATGGCTCAGGGCAACAATAACAAGTTTGCAAGCGCTACTCCAAATTTGGGAGGGGGGCGTCTTGATCACGTAATCCCCTTTTTCAATTTGATATTAAGAGAAGATATCCAAGGCAAATATGCAAGCCGCTCTGTCGTAAGCACTAGGCTCAAGCTATGTGCAGCAAACACGCTTTCCCAAACACTATGTTCAAACACTGTGTCGCAAACACTGTGTTGCGAAACGACTCGTGGTTACTGTGTTCAACACAGTGTTCTTGACACCAACGCAGCAAAAAACTGTGCGATGAGTGTGTAACACATTTCGTAAAAATGTGCGATGGATAAGTCATTGTTTTGCTTGGTAAAAATGGTGCCCGGGGGCGGAATCGAACCACCGACACGAGGATTTTCAATCCACTGCTCTACCCCTGAGCTACCCGGGCACGGGATGAACGCTGGGCGTTCTGGGTAGCGGGGTTCTAGGCGAGGGGAGGGGCGGTGTCCAGAGGCTTTTTGCGCAAAAATCAATAGGGCAATGGGGTGGGCTTACCGTCGGGGGTGAGGATGCCTTTGTCTGAAGGGGAGAGCAGTGGGATCACGTGGCCGTGGGAAGTGGCCTTGGCGCCATATTTAATAATTCACTTTGATTTATTTATTGACAGGCCCGCGCGAATCTAAGAGATATAGCGCTTGGGGGCTGTATTCATCTTGGGGCGATCATGTCATTTGGGGCGCAGAACAATACGACGGCAAGTCATTCGCCAGCTGGCGGTGCCCGTGCTGTGCGCGGGTCAAATCAAAGCGGTATGCGCGCCCATAACGAACGGCTTGTGCTTTCGATCATCCGTCAGGCCGGTCCGATGCCCAAGGCAGAGATTGCGCGGTTGACGGGGCTTTCGGCGCAGACGGTGTCTGTGATCATGCGCGCGCTTGAGGGCGATCAGCTGCTCAGACGGGGGGCGCCGGTGCGCGGCAAGGTCGGCCAGCCGTCGGTGCCGATGGGGCTTGATCAGGACGGTGCATTTTTCTTTGGGCTCAAGGTTGGTCGACGCGGCGCTGAGCTGGTGCTTTGTGATTTTATGGGCACAGTTCGCGCGCATCGGCGCGAAATTTTGCAAAGCGTGACGCCAGACGGTGTGGTTCAATTTGCCAATGACACCATTCGGGAGTTTCTGCGGGCGTTGCCCGAGGCAAGCGGCGCGCGTGTCGCAGGGTTGGGAATTGCTCTGCCGTTTCGTATGTGGGATTGGGTGAACCCAGCGCAGCCCGCCACGGCAGGTCTTGTTGCGTGGCGCGATCGCGATATCGCGACCGAGCTTGGCGCCGATTGGGATTTTCCGGTCTATCTGTGCAATGATGCGTCGGCCGCTTGCGGGGCCGAGCTTGTCTTTGGAGATCAGGCCAAGCCCCGTGATTTCCTTTATGTCTATGTTGGATCTTATGTCGGTGGTGGTCTGGTGCTGGACAACCGGCTTTATACGGGCCCCAGCGGCAATGCGGCGGCCCTTGGGTCGTTGCGGGTTGCCAATGACGCGGGCGATATTTGCCAGTTGGTCGAGGTGGCCTCGTTGTTGACGCTTGAGGAAATGTTGCTGGCCGCCGGGCATGATCGCCGCGACATCTGGGAACGCCAAGCCGATTGGGTGATCTCGGAGCCTGTGCTTGGGGCGTGGTTGGAGCAGGCCGCCCAGGGCCTGGCTCAGGCGATTGTCGCCTCAACCTGCCTGATTGATTTTCGTGCCGTTCTGATTGATGGATCGATGCCCAACAGGGTGCGTGCAGCCCTTGTCGCACGGACGCGCAGCGCGCTTGCTTGCTTGGTTGTGCCGGGAATTGAGTTTCCAGAAATCCAAGAGGGAACGATCGGATTTGATGCCAAGGCGCTTGGCGCGGCAAGTTTGCCGCTTTCTGATCGGTTCCTTGTGGATCGTGACGCATTTTTGAAAGTGTAAGCCATGATATTGTGTTGCGGAGAGGCGCTGATTGACATGATCCCCACCCCGACTGTTGGCGGGGATGAGGGGTTCGTGCCCCATTGCGGCGGTGCGGTTTATAATACGGCCATTGCGCTTGGCCGGCTTGGCGGGCAGACCGGGATGCTGACGGGGTTGTCGCAGGACATGTTCGGACAGCTGTTGGCGGCAGGGCTGCGGGCAAGCCACGTTGATCTAAGCCATGTGATGATCGCCACGCGCCCGACGACGCTGGCCTTTGTCAAGCTGGTGGACGGTCACGCCAGTTATGAGTTTTATGACGAAAATTCAGCCGGCAGGATGATTGGCGCTGCTGATATGCCCAACCTGTCGAGCGAGGTCACAGCCCTTTATTTCGGCGGGATCAGCCTGGCGTGCGAACCTGCGGCCGACGCCTATGCTGCGCTGCTGGTGAAAAACGCGCCGGGGCGGGCTGTCATGCTTGATCCCAATATCCGTCCGGGGTTTATCCGCGATATTGCGCGCTATCGGGCGCGGTTGGATCGCATGATGGGGCAGTCGGATATTGTAAAGGTGTCAGACGAAGACCTGAACTGGATCACGCCCGAACCGCTTTCCCTGCGCGAAAAGGTGGATGGGATACTGGCCAAGGGCGTTTCGTTGGTAATTTTGACGCGCGGCGGCGAGGGGGCGATGGGCTTTACCGCCGACGGGGCAGAGGTGCAGGTGCCGGCGCGCAAATCGGCGATCGTCGATACGGTCGGCGCCGGTGACACGTTCAACGCCGGTGTGTTGGCCAAGCTGTCAGAGCTGGGCTGCCTGCACAAAAGCGGGCTGGCGCATATCGCGCCTGAAACGCTCAGGTTGGCGCTGGCCTATGGGGCAGATGTTGCCGCCGTCACTGTGTCACGGGCGGGGGCAAATCCACCCTGGGCTGGGGAATTGTAACATGCCCAGATTTTTGCCGCTTTATCTTGCGCGAGCTTTATCTTACTGGGAATGTTAGCGCTATCTTCGCTATGAGAAAGGGAATACCTATGACTCTCAAGATTGCAATCAATGGTTTCGGACGCATCGGTCGCGGTGTCTTGCGCGCGCTGATCGAACGGGGCGATACGGATATCGACGTGGTGGCCATCAATGATTTGGCACCAGCCGAAAACATTGCGCATTTGCTTAAATATGACAGCGTTCATGGCCGTGTCGGGGCCAAAGTGTGGGTTGATACGCAGCAAAACATTTTGCATGTGGGCGCGCGCTCGATCCGCCTTACGGCGATCCGCAACCCCGAGGATCTGCCTTGGGCGGATGTTGATGTTGCTTATGAGTGCACCGGTCTGTTTACGGGCCGTGCGGCGGCGGCACGGCATCTGGCCAATGGGTCCAAGCGGGTGCTTATTTCGGCGCCGGGGAAGGATGCAGACCGAACCGTGGTTTATGGCGTCAACCATATGGACCTGACAGCCGAGGATGCGATTGTGTCCAATGCGTCCTGCACGACCAACTGCCTTGCGCCGGTGGCCATGGTGCTGGATCGCGCCTTTGGGGTGCAGACCGGATATATGACGACCATTCACGCCTTTACCGGGGATCAGCCAAGCCACGACAGCAATCACAAAGATCTTTACCGGGCGCGTGCCGCCTCGTTGTCTATGGTGCCGACATCAACGGGCGCGGCCAGGGCGATCTCATTGGTGCTGCCTCAGCTTGAGGGAAAACTTGAAGGCTCGGCGGTTCGGGTTCCGACGGCCAATGTCTCGATGGTGGATCTCTGCTTTGTGCCCCTGCGTCCGGCAACCCCGGCCGCGGTGAATGCCGCCATCGCCGAGGCGGCGCAGGGGGCGCTGGCTGGTGTGCTGTCGTATGAAGAAGACCCGCTGGTTTCCGTCGATTTTAACCACGATCCGCATTCTTCTTGTTTTGCGGCCAAACAGACCGCTGTCACCCAGGGCGGGATGGTCCGTGTGGTAAGCTGGTATGACAATGAATGGGGGTTCTCGAACCGTATGCTGGACACTGGCGCGTATATGGGGCGCCTGATGCGGCAAACACCAATGCAGATCGCGAGCTGAACAATGGTTTCAAGGGTTATCCCGGTCGATCCGTTTGACCTTGTCGTCTTTGGCGCAAGTGGCGATCTGGCGCAGCGCAAGATCTTGCCGGGGCTGTTTCACCGGTTTGTGGTCGGCCAGATGCCAAAGCAGGCCCGCATTATCGGCGTGGCGCGCCGCAAGATGGATCACGCGGCCTTTCGCGCGCAGGTCGCCACGAGCATCGCAACCTTTGCCCCGGCGTCGCTCAAGCAGCAGGATCTGGTGGCGGCCTTTCTTGAACGGCTCAGCTATGTCACGGTGGATGCCACCGGCGAAAGCGGCTGGGCGTCTTTGGCCGAGCACCTGCGCGATGACGTTGTGCGGGCCTTTTATCTGTCGGTTTCCCCGTCGCTTTTTGGGGCGATTGCTCAGAATTTGCAGACCTATGGCGTTGCCACGCCAACCAGCCGCATCGTTGTGGAAAAGCCATTTGGACATGATCTCAAATCGGCACAGGCGCTAAACGCCGATCTTCGGCGCAGTTTTGAAGAGCGGCAGATTTACCGCATTGACCATTACCTGGGCAAGGAAACGGTGCAAAACCTGATGGCGCTGCGCTTTGCCAATGCCCTGTGGGAACCGCTGTGGAATGCGACCCATGTTGATCATGTCCAGATCACGGTTGCCGAAAGCCTTGGCGTCGAGGGGCGCGGCGAATATTATGATCGTTCAGGGGCAATGCGCGATATGGTGCAAAACCATTTGATGCAGCTTTTGTGCCTGACCGCGATGGAGCCCCCCTCTCGGTTTACGCCAAATGCGGTGCGCGACGAAAAAGTAAAAGTGATCGAGGCGCTTGAGCCCGTGCCCCAAAGCGATATCGTGCGGGGCCAATATCGCAGCAGGGGCGACGAGGGCAGCTATCTTGATCATGCAGGCGATCCCCACAGCCGCACCGAAAGCTTTGTTGCGATGAAGGTGAACATTGCCAATTGGCGGTGGTCCGGCACGCCGTTTTATCTGCGAACAGGCAAAAAGCTTCGGGCGCGCAGCTCCGAGATTGCGGTGGTGTTTCGCGATCCACCGCATATGATCTTTCCTCAGATGTCCGGCCGACGGGGCAATGCGTTGATCATCAAGTTGCAGCCAGATGAAGGCATTACATTGCGCAATACCATTAAAGAGCCAGGCCCAGGCGGGTTTCGTTTGGCCGAGGTGAATTTGGATATGACCTTTGCCGACGCGCTAGAACAGGGGGCCGACGCGCCAGACGCCTATGAGCGCCTGATCATGGATGTGATCCGCGGAGATCAGACATTGTTCATGCGCGGTGACGAGGTCGAGGCCGCCTGGGCGTGGGTCGATCCGATCGTCGAGGGCTGGGAGGATGCGCGTGCAACCCCGGCTGGCTATGATCCGGGTGGATCGGGGCCTGATGACGCGCTTATGTTGCTTCACCGCGATGGCCGCCGCTGGCGGGAACTGAACTGAAAGGCATCAAGATGACCCTTAACAGCACAATTGACCGCGTTACGGAACGGATCATTGCCCGCAGCGAAGGCCCGCGCAGCACCTATCTTGCGCAGATGGCAGCGGCCCGTGCCCAAGGGCCGGCGCGCGGACATTTGTCTTGCAGTGGGCAGGCGCATGCCTATGCCGCTTCGGGGGGCGACAAGGACCGATTGTCGGCTGGCACGGCGGGCAATCTTGGGATTGTTACAGCCTACAATGACATGCTGTCGGCGCATCAACCCTTTGCCAGCTATCCCGAGATCATCAAGGCGGCCACGCGCGAGGTTGGCGGCACGGCGCAAGTGGCCGGCGGGGTGCCTGCCATGTGTGACGGTGTGACCCAAGGCGAAGCGGGAATGGAGCTGTCGCTCTTTTCGCGCGATGTGATTGCCTTGGCTGCTTCGGTTGCGCTCAGCCATAATACCTTTGATGCGGCGGTTTTTCTTGGGGTATGTGACAAGATCGTGCCCGGATTGGTGATTGCGGCGCAAGCCTTTGGGCATTTGCCTGCGGTGTTCTTGCCCGCTGGCCCCATGGAAAGCGGGTTGTCCAACGACGAAAAAGCCAAGGTGCGTCAACAGTTTGCCGCAGGCCAGGCCGACCGCGCGGCGCTGATGGCGGCAGAAATGGCGGCCTATCACGGTCCGGGGACTTGCACGTTTTACGGCACCGCCAATACCAACCAGATGTTGATGGAATTCATGGGCTTGCATTTGCCGGGGTCAAGTTTCGTGCCGCCCAGCGCCGCGCTGCGCACGGCCTTGACGCGCCACGGCGCGCAACGGGCGCTGGCGCTAAGCGCGCTGGGCACCCAGTATACGCCATTGTGCGATATCTTGGATGAACGCGCTTTTGTTAACGGGATCGTCGGCTTGAACGCCACGGGCGGTTCAACCAATCTGCTGATCCATCTTGTCGCCATGGCGCGGGCGGGCGGGATCATTCTGGATTGGCAGGACTTTTCCGAGATATCGGATGTCACCCCGCTGATGGCGCGGGTTTATCCCAACGGGCTGGCCGATGTGAATCATTTTCACGCCGCCGGCGGGCTTGGGTTCATGATCGGCGATCTGTTGCAACAAGGGTTCTTGCACCCCGATACAAAAACTGTCGCGGGTGTGGGGCTTGGGCATTATACCCAAGATCCGATTTACGCAGACGGGACGTTGTCGTGGAAAGCCGGCCCAACCACGAGCCTGAACGAAAAGATCCTGCGCCCCTCAAGCGATCCGTTCCAACCCAGTGGTGGCCTGAAGCGCATGACAGGGTCGCTTGGCACAGCGGTGATGAAGGTCTCGGCGGTTGCGCCCGAACATCAGGTGATCGAAGCCCCGGCGCGGGTCTTTGCCGACCAAGACGCGGTCAAGGCCGCGTTCAAAGCCGGGGCCTTGACGGGGGATGTTGTGGTTGTTGTGCGGTTTCAAGGCCCAAAGGCCAATGGGATGCCCGAACTGCACAGCCTGACGCCGCTGCTGTCGATATTGCAAGGCCGCGGGCATAAGGTGGCGCTTGTGACCGATGGGCGTATGTCGGGCGCGTCGGGCAAGGTGCCGGCGGCGATTCATGTCACACCCGAGGCGGTGGATGGCGGCCCCATTGCGCGGCTGCGCGACGGGGATATGGTGCGCGTTGACGCCGTCACAGGGCGGCTTGATGTGCCGGGCGCCGATCTGGACAGCCGCCCCAACGCGGTCGCCGATCTGTCCACAGTGCAGTTTGGCACTGGTCGTGAGTTGTTCACGATGTTTCGCAACACGGTTGGTCCTGCCACATCCGGCGCCAGCATATTCGGAGGCTGATCCATGACCCTTTCCCCAACAGAAATCAGCGCCCGCACCCGCGCGCTTTGTGCGTTGGCCCCGATCGTGCCGGTTCTGGTCGTCGATGACGTGTCGGTGGCGCAGCCCCTGGCGCAGGCGCTTGTGGCGGGGGGGCTTCCCGTTCTCGAGGTGACTTTGCGCACCCCGGCCGCCTTGGACGTGATCCGCGAGATGTCTCAGGTTCCGGGCGGGCACGTTGGGGCTGGGACGTTGCTGACCCCTGCGGACGTCCGGGCCGCCAAGGCGGCAGGCGCCACTTTCGGGGTGTCGCCGGGGGCAACCGATGCGTTGCTTGACGCCTGCGAGGCCGAGGAATTGCCGCTGTTGCCCGGTGCGGCAACCGCAAGCGAGGCCATGCGATTGTTTGACCGGGGCTATGATATGCTCAAGTTTTTTCCGGCCGAAGCCTCTGGCGGGGCGCCTGCGCTCAGGGCGATTGGCGCGCCCTTGCCCCAGATCAGCTTTTGCCCAACTGGCGGTGTCAGCCCAGACAACGCCCCAAGCTATCTGCGGTTGCCGAATGTGCTCTGTGCCGGCGGCAGCTGGGTGGCACCCGGTGCCTTGATCGCCGCGCGGGACTGGGCGGGGATAGAAACCCTTGCGCGGTCTGCGGCCCAACTGAGGGGGTCAGCATGAGCACGATCTGGGACCAACTGAACGCCCATCATCGCGCCATCGCGCCGCGGTCGATTGCGGGGTTGTTTGATCAACCTGATCGGGCCACGCGGTTTTCGGCGCAGGCCGGCGATCTGTTTTTGGATTATTCCAAGACCAATCTGGACGAAAAGGCGCTGGGCCTGCTGATAGACCTTGCCCAAGACGCGGGCCTGGAACAACGGCGCGCCGCGATGTTCCGCGGCGACAAAATCAACGCGACCGAAAACCGTGCCGTGCTGCACACGGCGCTGCGGTCGCCAGAAACCGCGCCGCTGGTTGTGGATGGTGCGGATGTGCGACCGGAAATCGCCAAAACCCTGACCCGGATGGAGCGCTTTGCCGCAGCCGTCAGATCCGGCAAGATCACCGGGCAGAGCGGCGCGCGCTTTACCGATGTGATCAATATCGGGATCGGTGGTTCCGATTTGGGGCCGGTCATGGCGACACAGGCGCTGGCCCCCTATCACGATGGGCCACGCTGCCACTTTTTGTCCAACGTCGATGGGGCGCACGCGGCAGATATCTTGCGCGGGCTAAACCCTGAAACGACGCTGGTCATTGTGGCGTCGAAAACCTTTACCACCATTGAAACCATGACCAATGCCCAGACGGTTCTGGATTGGCTGCGGGCCGGCATCGGCGCAGAGATCGGCGCGCATTTGGCGGCGGTGTCAACCGCGCTTGACCGGACCACCAAGATGGGAATTCATCCCGAACGGGTGTTCGGCTTTGCTGATTGGGTTGGTGGGCGGTATTCGCTTTGGGGGCCGGTGGGTTTGCCGATCATGCTGGCCGTAGGGGGCAAGTGTTTTCGCGCGCTCCTGGCGGGCGGGCACGCCATAGATCAGCATTTCCAAACGACCGAGCCACGTCAAAACCTGCCTTTGCTTTTGGCGCTGGTGGGGGTTTGGCATCGCAACATCTGTGGGTATGGCACGCGCGCCATTTTGCCTTATGATCAACGGCTTGGGCAATTGCCGGCCTATTTGCAGCAGCTGGATATGGAAAGCAACGGCAAGGGCGTCGGTGAGGATGGCGCGGCGCTGGCGCAAAAATCCGGGCCGGTGGTCTGGGGTGCGCCGGGCACCAATGGGCAGCACGCCTTTTATCAATTGCTGCATCAAGGCAGCGATGTCATCCCCGCCGAATTTCTGATTGCCGCGCAGGGGCACGAAGCGGCGCTGGCGCATCATCATGACCTGCTCAAGGCCAATTGCCTTGCCCAGTCCGAGGCGTTGATGCTGGGGCGCCCGTTCGAGGTCGCGCTGGAACTGGCGGGCCAATTGGGCTTTGCCGGTGACGCGCAAAGACAGCAGGCCGCCCACCGCAGTTTTCCGGGCAACCGCCCTTCTATCACGCTGGCCTATCCAAAGCTGACCGCCTTTACGCTTGGCCAGATCATTGCGCTTTATGAGCACCGGGTTTTCGTCGAGGGCGTTATCTGGGGTCTGAATTCCTTTGATCAGTGGGGGGTTGAGCTGGGAAAGGAATTGGCGACCAACTTGCTGCCGATGTTTCAGGGCGGTGCGATCGAGAACAAGGATCCATCGACTGTCCAGCTAATCAAAAAACTGTCCTAGCCCTGCGATGCGGCCCCGGCGCCCCGTCATTTGGGGAAAATGGGGCGCGGGCTTGCCTTTCCGCGCAAAGTGATCATATTTGTATGAAAATTTACCCGCGTCTCTTTGCGGTAAACTTTCGGGAAAGTCGCTTTGCAGAAGATAAGAAACATGGAAGAATTTGCGGCGGTAAGCGGTATTTCGCGTCCGACGCTGTCCAAATACTTTAACGATCCAGAAAGCGTGCGCCAATCAACACGCGAAAAAGTCGAGCGGGCGCTCACGCAATATGACTATCGGCCGAATGTCTATGCGGTAAACCAAAACCGGCGCACGACACGGAACATCGGGGTGGTACTGCCGAACCTTGCAGACCCGTTCTTCTCGGAGATCGGCCGAGAGGTCGAGCTGGCCTGTATCGCGGCAGGCTACAGCCCTATTTTGCTCAGCTCGCATGGAAACCCCGAACAAGAGCGCCGCAACCTTGAAGCGTTGCGATCGCTCAAGCCGGCCGGGGTGCTGTTGGCCCCGTTTGGCAGGGTTTCAGACCGCAAAGATATTGAAAACTTTTGCAAAGACGTGCCGGTTGTTCTTTTTGACGCGAATGTCGAAGGGCTATGCGAGGCATTTGTCGGCACAGACAATTTCCAAAGCGTTGATTTGATTGTTGAATACCTGTGTCGCAGCGGTATGCCGCCGTGCTTTTTCGAGGTCAAATCCCCGCTGAATCCCAACGCCAACAAACGGCGGCAGGCCTATTTGACCAGCATGGCACAGCATGGGGTCGAGGCGCATATTTATCAGGCCGAAGGCGAGGATTGGGGCTTTGAAGAGATCGGGCGCACCGAAGGCGGGCGGCTGTTAAGGGGCAATCTTTTCAAGACCGATACCATCTTGTGCAGCAATGATCGTCTGGCAATCGGGATGATGTCAGCGGCCTATCACCTGGGAATCCGCGTAGGACACGGCGAGGGCGCCATGATGCGCATCGCCGGGCATGACGATCACCCGTTCTCGCGCTTTACTTGCCCATCCTTGACGACGATTGCCCAGGACTATGCGGCGATTGCGAATCGTGCGGCGACCACGCTTTTCAATATTCTTGACACCGGTCAGCGCCCGTCAGTGCGCGAAGAGACGCTGTTTGACGGATCGCTTGTCATGCGAAACTCAGCGTAACATGATGTAATGCAATATTTTTTAATCTATATTTTACGCGCGTTAAAATTTTATTGACCTCGCGTTGTTATTTGAACTAGGCTTTGCCCATCATCCCGAATTGGAGGACTACGGATGTCTATCAAGACAAAACTTTTTGCGGCTACGGCCTTGTCGCTTTTCAGCGTCAGCGCCTTGACAGCCGAAACCATTACCATCGCCACGGTCAACAATGGCGACATGATCCGCATGCAAGGTTATACCGACGACTTTACCGCCAAGACCGGCCATAAGGTTGAGTGGGTCACCCTGGAAGAGAACGTTCTGCGCCAGCGTGTAACGACAGATATCTCTACCAAAGGTGGGGCGTTCGACATCATGACCATCGGCATGTACGAAACGCCGATCTGGGGCGCAAACGGTTGGCTGGTCGGGTTGAACGACCTGAGCGCGGAATATGATGCGGCGGACATCCTGCCCGCGATGGCCGGTGGCCTAAGCCACGACGGCACGCTGTTTGCGGCGCCTTTCTATGGCGAAAGCTCGATGATTATGTATCGCGCAGACCTGATGGAGGCCGCCGGTCTGGAAATGCCCGATGCGCCAAGCTGGTCGTTTATTGCCAAGGCCGCGCGCAAAATGACCGACCGTGAAAACGACGTGAACGGGATTTGTCTGCGGGGCAAGGCCGGCTGGGGCGAGGGCGGCGCCTTTATCACCGCTATGTCCAACTCGTTTGGGGCGCGGTGGTTCGACGAAGAATGGAACGCCCAGTTTGACACGCGCGAATGGTCGGACACCCTGAATTTCTTTGTGAACATGATGGATGATGCAGGCCCTGCCGGGTACGCGACAAATGGGTTTAACGAAAACCTGTCGCTCTTTCAGCAAGGTAAATGCGGCATGTGGATTGATGCGACGGTGGCCGCGTCTTTCGTGACCAACCCGGCGGATTCGACGGTGGCCGATAAGGTTTCTTTTGCCCTTGCGCCTGACACAGGTCTTGGCAAGCGTTCAAACTGGTTGTGGGCTTGGGCGCTTGCGATCCCGGCAGGCACGCAAAAAGAAGCGGCTGCCAAGGAATTCATCGAATGGGCAACATCGAAAGAGTATATTGACCTTGTTGCGTCGAAAGAAGGCTGGGCCAATGTTCCCCCCGGTGCGCGCACATCGCTGTATAACAACCCCGAGTATCAAAAAGTGCCCTTTGCACAGATGACGTTGAATTCGATCCTGTCGGCCAATCCGCAAAGCTCAACCGTTGAACCATCGCCCTATGTCGGTGTTCAGTTCGCGGCAATCCCCGAGTTTGCAGGCATTGCCACCGAAGTCAGCCAAGAGTTCTCGGCCGCCTATGCAGGTCAGCAAACAGTGGAAGAGGCGCTTGCCAAGGCGCAAGCCATCACCAATGAGGCAATGGAAGCCGCCGGCTATCGTTAAGCCGCATTGCATGAAAAAGGGCGGCGCGATGTGCCGTCCTTACCCCGTCCCCCACCCTATAATGTGTTATCCTTGACCCAAGGCGGCATGTGCCCGCAAGCAAAGGAGGTATGCCAGATGGCTACTCATCACTCCCGATCAGCTGCGCGTCTTATGATGGCTCCGGCGGTTGTCTTGCTTTTGGGTTGGATGCTCGTGCCCTTGACGATGACGCTTTACTTTTCGTTCAAGAAATATCTGCCTTTGCGGGGGGGTGATCTTGGCTGGGTTGGGTTCGACAACTATGTACGTTTCGTATCGTCCAGCGCCTTTTGGCCATCAGTCTTGACGACATTGACGATCGTCGGCGGCGTCCTGGTGATCACTGTCGTTTTTGGGGTGCTCTTGGCGATTTTGCTGAACCAACCGATGTGGGGACAGGGATTTGTGCGCATCCTGGTGATCGCGCCGTTCTTTGTCATGCCAACCGTTTCGGCGTTGGTTTGGAAGAATATGTTCATGGATCCCAACTATGGCCTGCTGGCCCACCTGTGGGAATTTTTCGGCGCGCAGCCGGTTGAATGGCTAAGCCAGGCGTCGCTGCAATCAATCGTGATGATCGTATCCTGGCAGTGGCTGCCTTTTGCCACGCTTATCTTGCTGACGGCGATCCAATCCCTTGACAGCGAACAGCTTGAGGCCGCGGAAATGGACGGCGCGCCCGCGCTTATGCGCTTTGCGTTCATAACGCTGCCACATTTGGGGCGCGCGATTGCGGTTGTGCTGCTGATCCAGACGATCTTTTTGCTGTCAATCTTTGCCGAAATATTTGTCACAACGGGCGGTGCTTTTGGCACCAAAACCCTGACATATCTGATCTTTCAGCGCGTGTTGGAGAGCCAAAACGTCGGTCTTGGTTCCGCGGGCGGTGTCTATGCAATCATTCTTGCCAATATCGTTGCGATCTTCTTGATGCGCATCGTGGGCAAAAATCTGGATAAGTAAGAAGGGCACCATGGCACGCGCAGTTTCTCAACGTCGCAAGATCCTCTTTACCGTCGCCGCATGGTCTGTGGGGGTGTTGATTTTCTTTCCAATCCTTTGGACGATCCTCACCAGCTTCAAAACCGAGGCGCAGGCAATCGCGGATCCCCCGATCTTTTTGGGGTTTGACTGGACTTTGGAGAATTACTCAGCGGTTCTTGAGCGGTCAAACTATGGCCGGTTCCTGTGGAATTCGATCATTATCGCCGGTGGGTCAACTTTGCTGGGCATATTGGTTGCGGTCCCCGCCGCCTGGTCGATGGCCTTTGTGCCGTCAAAGCGCACCAAAGACATCTTGCTTTGGATGTTGTCGACCAAAATGCTGCCTGCTGTTGGTGTTTTGTATCCCATCTATTTGCTGTGTATCCATCTGGGTGTTTTGGACAGCAAGATCGCGTTGGTGTTTATCTTGATGCTGATCAACCTGCCGATCATCGTTTGGATGCTTTACACATATTTCAAGGAAATCCCCAGCGAGATCCTTGAAGCGGCCCGGATGGACGGGGCAACCCTGAAAGAAGAGCTGCTTTATGTGCTGACGCCGATGGCCATTCCGGGAATTGCCTCGACGATCTTGCTGAATGTCATTCTGGCGTGGAACGAGGCCTTTTGGACCCTGAACCTGACGGCGGCCAAGGCCGCGCCGCTGACGGCCTTTATCGCCAGCTATTCCAGCCCCGAAGGTCTGTTTTATGCCAAGCTCAGCGCCGCTTCGACCATGGCCATCGCGCCGATCCTCATCCTTGGCTGGTTCAGCCAAAAGCAACTCGTTAGCGGCCTGACCTTCGGCGCAGTGAAATAGGCGGCTTTGCCCCGCGGCCAATCAATAAAGGACCAGACAAATGGGACAAATCAAACTGAGCAAGGTGTCAAAGCGCTTTGGCGATGTGGAAGTCATTCCCCCCCTTGATCTGACAATCGCAGATGGTGAATTTACGGTTTTTGTTGGCCCGTCAGGTTGCGGCAAGTCAACGCTGCTGCGGTTGATCGCCGGATTGGAGGACATCACCTCGGGCAGTATTCAGATCGACGGCACCGATACCACCGACGTGCCACCAGCCAAGCGTGGCCTTGCGATGGTGTTTCAATCTTATGCGCTTTATCCGCATATGTCGGTGCGCAAGAATATCGCGTTTCCGATGCGGATGGCGGGTGTGCCCGCACAAGAGCAAGACCGCCGGATTGCAGCGGCAGCCGAGGCCCTGAACCTGACCGATTATCTTGACCGGCGTCCGGGCCAGCTTTCAGGCGGGCAACGCCAGCGGGTCGCCATTGGCCGGGCAATTGTCCGTGAACCGCAGGCGTTTTTGTTTGACGAGCCGCTGTCAAACCTTGACGCCGCGCTTCGGGTGGGGATGCGGATGGAGATATCAGAGCTGCACAAAAAGCTGCAAACCACCATGATCTATGTCACCCACGATCAGGTCGAGGCCATGACAATGGCCGATAAAATCGTGGTGCTGCGGGCCGGTGTTATCGAACAGGTGGGCAGCCCGCTTGATCTGTATCACACACCTTGCAATGAATTTGTCGCCGGGTTCATTGGATCGCCCAAGATGAACCTGATCAAAGGGGCCGAGGCGCAAAAACACGGCGTTGCGACCATTGGCATCCGGCCTGAGCATGTCGAGGTTTCCTCCACGGCGGGCCTGTGGCACGGCACAGTGGGCGTGGCCGAGCATTTGGGATCCGACACGTTCTTGCATATCCATGGGGTCGCGGGTTGTGATCCAATGACAGTGCGCGTGGACGGCGAGCTGCCGGTGAAACATGGCGACGAAATCTATCTGACCCCTCAAAATGACAAACTGCACAAATTTGATGGGCAGGGGCTGCGGGTCGATTGATGCGGTTGGTCTCCAGGATGGTCCTGATGATCGGCGCGCGCCATGACAGTGTGCCCGGCGTCAATACCGCGCCGATTGTGCATGACCGCCAGGCAGATGCTGTGCGAACCTATATTGTGGACGGGACCGATGACTAAGCCGATTTCACTTTGCAATGATCGGCTTGGGGATCTGGGGATCGAAGGGCCGCGCTATGATCGCTTGGCGCTGACGCCGGGGATCGTTCACATTGGGGTGGGTAATTTTCACCGTGCGCATCAGGCGTGGTATCTGCACCGCCTGATGCAAGAAGGTCAGGCACATGATTGGGCCATCATCGGGGCCGGGGTGCGCCCCTATGATGCGGTGATGCGTGAAACCCTTTTGGCCCAGGACTGTTTGACGACATTGATCAAGCTGGACCCAAAGGAAATCTCGGCCGAGGTCATCGGCTCAATGATTGGGTATTTGCCGATCGAGGACGGCAACGCGCCGTTGATCGCGCAAATGGCCGACCCGATTATTCGCATTGTCACGCTTACCGTGACCGAAAGCGGGTATTATCTTGATCCAGTCACCAAAGGGTTTGACGCCAATCACCCCGATATTCGACATGACGCCGCCAATCCAGGCACGCCGCGCACAGCGTTCGGGGCGATGGTCGCCGCGCTCAGGATGCGCCGGGATGCCGGGCATGGGCCGTTTGCAGGGCTCAGCTGTGATAACTTACAGGGCAATGGCAATGTGTTGCGGCAAACAGTGGTTTCATTGGCGCGATTATCAGATCCATCACTGGCCGACTGGATCGACACCCACGCCAGTTTCCCAAATTCGATGGTGGATTGCATCGCCCCGGTAACAGGGCCAAGCGAAAAGGCCCTGATGCAGCGTTTTGGGATCCAAGATGCCGCCCCGGTCACCCATGAAGCATTTCGCCAATGGGTGATCGAGGATGATTTCTGCGCAGGCCGGCCCGACTGGGATCGGGTCGGGGCAACATTCTCAGAGGATGTGCACGCCTATGAAACGATGAAGATCCGCATTCTGAACGCGGGGCATCAAGTGCTTGCCAATGTTGGCGAAATCCTGGGCATTGATACAATTTCAGGGTGCCTGGCCCATCCGCTCGTGGCGGCGATGTTCCACAAGGTGCAAAGCACCGAGATTACGCAGACCGTTGCACCCGTTCCGGGCATGACCCCGCAGGCCTATCTTGCCTTGATCGAAACACGTTTTGCCAACCCGCGTATCGTCGACACAACCCGGCGCGTGGCCTTTGACGGGTCGGCGCGGCATACCGGGTTTGTGTTGCCGGTGATCAAGGATCAGCTGGCGGCGGGGGGCTCCGTTTCGGGCCTTGCCTTGGTCGAGGCGCTTTGGGCCCGCATGTGCGCAGGCACGCGCGAAGACGGAACCGAGATCGCTCCGAATGATCCACATTGGGGCAAGTTGCAAAAGGTGGCCAGGGCCGCTCAATCCGCCCCAAGCGCCTGGCTGGCACAAGAGAACCTTTATGGTGATCTGGCGACGATCCAACCCTTTGCCAAAGCGTTCGAAGGCTGGTTGGCGCTGATTTGGAACAATGGCTGCGAGACCGCCCTGCGCGAATACCTGGCTGACATGCCCGCCACAACGAACCTGGTGCACATCAAATAGCGGTCAATGCCCCGTTGAACGACCCAACGCGATCAGCCGCCCATGCGTTCTTGAGTATCGGCCTGGAAAAGGCCGAACGTGCGTAAGACATTGTAACGCTGATCCGCAATCATCGATTGCGACCTGAAATCATAGATTTCAGTGCGGCAGTGGCAACGGATACGTCGAGCCAAAGCCGAAACGTCATAATCCAAAGGACGCGGGGCCATTGCCCCGCGACACGGCTTAGGCAGGAAAGTGGCAGGCGATCTTGTGGTCCCCCGCCACTTTCATTTCGGGGCGTTCGCTGCGGCAGCGGCTCTGGGCCTTGGGGCATCGCCCGGCAAAGGCGCACCCCTGCGGCGGGTTGATCGGGCTGGGCGGATCGCCGGTGATCTGCATGGCGCGGGCATAGCCCTGCGATTTGCGTCGTTTCAGGGATGGCGCCGCTGACAAAAGCGCCTGGGTATAGGGGTGTTGCGGCTGGGTAAACAGCCGTTCAACCGGCGCGCTTTCCACGATTTTGCCCAGATACATGACCGCGACATCGTCGCAAACATGACGCACCACCCCCAGATCATGGCTGATAAACAGGTAACTCAGCCCTAATTCGGTCTTGAGATGTCCAAGCAGGTTAAGAATCTGTGCCTGAATGGCCACATCGAGGGCGCTGACCGGTTCATCGCAGACTAACAGCTGCGGATTGGTGGTCAAGGCGCGGGCAATTGAAATCCTTTGCCGCTGGCCACCCGAAAACTGATGGGGAAAGAGGTTCAGTTGATCCTCGCGCAGACCGACACGGGTAAAGAGCGTTCGCACCCGGTCCATCCGGGTGGCGGGCGTGCCTATGTTCATCAAGTCCAAAGGTTCGCGCACGATATCCGCGACGCGCGCGCGCGGGTTGAGCGATGAATAGGGGTCTTGAAAGATCAGGCCGATATCCTTGCGTTGGCGGCGCATTGCGTCCTCATCCAGCGCCAGAAGGTCCGTCCCGTTCATCAGCACCTGCCCCGAGGCCGCCGGGGCAAGGCGGATCGCGGACATCGCCGTTGTGGTTTTGCCCGATCCGCTTTCGCCAACAATGCCAAGCGCCCGTCCTTTGGCGAGGGTGAATGACACCGAGCGCACCGCCTCAAGATAGGGCCGCGGTCCAAAGGGGCGGGGGCGCGGCAGCGCGAACCGCACCGTCAGATCCCGCACTTCGAGCAAGGGGGCCGTCATAGGCGCGCCTCCTCTATGGCGTGACAGGCGACGGGATGGTGCCCGTGATCGGTCAAAACCGGTTTTTCGCGGGTGCAGCGGGCATCGGCATGGGCGCATCGGGCGGCAAAGGCGCAGCCATCCCCCAGCAGGTGCAGTGGCGGCACCACGCCGGGGATTTCCTTTAGGCTTGTGTCACCTTTGCCGACGTTGGGAATGCAATCGATCAGCCCGTGGGCATAGGGGTGTTGGGGATGGTCCAGCACGTCATCGGCCCGCGCGCTTTCGATCACCCGTCCGGCATACATCACCGCCACCCGGTCGGCCATTTCGGCAATCGCACCCATGTCATGGGTGATCAGGATGATCGCTGCCCCAAAATCGCGCTGAATTTCATTCAAAAGATCAAAGATCTGTGCCTGAACCGTCACATCCAGCGCCGTAGTCGGCTCATCCGCGATAAGCAGCTTGGGGCGGCAAGAGACGGCCATCGCAATCATGACCCGTTGGCGCATCCCGCCAGAAAGCTGATGAGGATAATCTCGGGCGCGGGTATCGGGCGACGGGATGCCGACGCGATCCAGCAGGGCAATCGCCTGTTTGAACGCCTGATCATGGCTGGCCTTTTGATGCAGCATGATGGCTTCGGCGATTTGCTCTCCGACGGTGAACACCGGGTTCAGTGATGTCATAGGCTCTTGAAAGATCATCGCGGCCTCAGCGCCGCGCAGGGCCCGCAGGCGGGCAGGAGACGCGGTTGTCAGCTCTTCTCCGTTCAGCTTGATCGATCCGCCTGCGATCTTGCCGGGCGGGGCGGGGATCAGCCCCATGACCGACAGGGCGGTAATGGATTTGCCGCAGCCGCTTTCCCCGACAACGCCCAGCGTTTCGCCTGCGTTGACGTGCAATGAAACCGAATCGAGCGCGGTCACCCGCCCGTGCCGGGTGTTAAAGGTGACATGCAGGTCTGAAATGTCCAAAAGAGCAGTCATCGTTCCCTCAGCTTTGGGTTAAAGGCATCATTGAGACCATCGCCAACCAGCGAGACAGCAAAAACCGTTAGAAAAATCGCAAGGCCCGGAAAGGTCACCGGCCACCAGGCGTCGAGGATGTAATCGCGGTTTGCCCCGATCATCAGCCCCCAGGACATGACGTTGGGATCGCCAAGACCCAGAAAGGACAGACCTGCCTCGAACAGGATCGCAACGCCAATGGTCAGGGTCGCGGATACGATCAGGGGCGGCGCGGCATTGGGCAGGATCACCTTCCAGATAATCCGCCGGTTACGCGCCCCAATTGCGCGGGCCGCAGTGACATATTCAAGTTCCTTGATTTTCAGAAATTCAGCGCGGGTCAATCGGGCGGTTTGCGGCCAGCTGACCACGCCGATGGCAATGGCAATGGTCCACAGCGATGGGGAAAACAGGGTAACCAGCACCATGGCAAACAAAAGCGCGGGTAACACCTGAAAAAATTCGGTGATGCGCATCAGCAGGTTGTCCACCCAACCCCCATAATATCCAGAGAGCGCCCCCAAAGAAATACCGATCACCATGGTGATCAGCGCGGCAACCGCCCCTACGGCAAGGGTGGGGCCACCACCCATCAGCAGCCCGGCAACGATGTCGCGCCCCAGGTAATCGGTGCCAAGGGGAAATTCCGGCGTCACGCCCGGCGGCTCGTGCGGGGCCCAGACGATATCAAAGGGATCGCCCTGATATAGAAACGCGCCATAAAGGGTGATGACAATGATCGCGATCAGCAGCCCCAGGCCAAACACGGCCGGCAGGTTGCGCCGAAACATGCGCCAGGCCTCGCGGCTTGGGCTTTGGGCGATATAGGTTTCTGTCATTGGCTGGTTTGTCATGTCCGGCCTCTCAGTCTGGGGTCGGCCCAGCGATAGGAAATATCGGTCAGGATATTGGCGATGACCACCATGGCAGAGGCAAAGAACAAAACCCCCATGATGGTCGGGTAATCCCTGCGCAGGATGCTGTCAAAGGCCAGACGCCCCATGCCGGGCCAGTTGAACACCGTTTCCACCAGAAGCGCGCCTGAAATGAGGTTGCCAAATTGCAGCCCGGCCACGGTCAGGATGGGCAGGGCCGCGTTGCGCAGCGCATGCCGGAACAGCACCGATCGCTCTGATGCGCCCTTGGCGCGGGCGGTGCGGATATAATCGGACCCCAGCACATCCAGCATCGAAGCGCGGCTAAGGCGTGCATATTGCGCCAGATAAATGATCGCGAGGGTAAAGGCCGGCAGCACCAGATGGTGCAGGACATCTAGGGTTTTGACCACGGGGCCAGCATCGCGCAGCCGCACCGATTGCATGCCCTCGACCGGAAAGATCGGCAGCGCCGAGGCAAAGACGATAATCAGCATGATGCCCGTCCAGAACACCGGGACCGCATAGCCGATGGTGGCAAAGACGGAGACAAAGCCCGACATGATCCCGTTTGGCTTGCGCGCGGCCAGCACCCCAAGGCAGACCCCGATCAGGATGGATAGGGCTTGCGCGCTGATGACCAGCAAAATGGTCGGCCCAATCCGCATGGAAATCAGCTTGGCGACCGGCTGGTTAAAGAAAAAGCTCTCCCCAAGATCGCCCTGTGCGATGGAACTGACATAAATCCAAAGCTGGGTCAGAAGGGGCTGGTTCAGGCCATAGTCTTCGCGGATCTGGGCCAGCATTTCCTCGGTTGCGCCGCCCATTTCTCCGGCGATCACGATTGCCGGATCCCCTGGCGCCAGACGGATCAGCAGGAAATTCAAAATGACGACGCCAAGCATGAGCAAGAGGCCATAGCCGATACGCCGCAGCAAAAATGAAAAGGTCATGTTAATCTTTCAAGGGCGCTCTGCCCGGCGCGGTTCCGGGCAGAGCATGGGGTTCAGATCAATCGGACCATTCGACCATATCCATCGGGTGCATGCTGCCCCAGATGCCGGTCGGAACATTTTTCAGCTTGGCGTTATAAGCCGTGTGATAGGGCAGGGCATTGATCCAGTAGACGGGCAGATCTGTGGCAACGATTTGCTGGAATTCAGCATAAAGCGCTTTGCGCTTGGTGTCGTCCTGTTCCACGGCGGCCGAATTCAACAGGGCATCGACTTTGGCGTTGCTGTATTGCTGGGTATTGGACCAGATCACGCCTTGTTTGATGTTGTCGCTTAGATAGGTGCGGTGAACACCAATCACCGGATCGCCCCAGTTAAAGACGATATCCATCGACAGCTCAAAATCATGTCCGCCGACACGTCCGGCCCATGTGGGGAAATCCGGGGCCGCGCGCACGGTTATGTCGATGCCGATCTTCTTGAGCTGGGATTTCATATATTCGGCGATGGATTGCTGCTGTTCCTTTGGGCCGGGGATGTAATCAATCGTCAACTCCATCCCATCGGCAAAGCCGGCATCGGCCATCAGCGCCTGCGCCTTTTCCAGATCAACGTCATAGGCGGGGATCGACGCATCGAAATAGGGCGATCCCTCGATGATCGGGCCGCGCTGGGGCGCGGATACACCGCGGTGCAAGGCCTTGGTGATAAAGTTCCGGTCAACGGCATAAGCAATCGCTTGCCGCACGCGCACATCAGACAGTTTGGGCGATGCGGTGTTGAACGCCAGCCAGTTGATCGGGCCAACGGCGGCATAGCCATCTGCGGTGATGGTCAGCGCATCCACCTTTTCAAGGCGTTTGATCTCTTGCGATCCGGCCATAAAGGGATACATGTCGGCCTCGCCATTTTCCATGGCGATCAGCAGGGCGGATGGATCCTTGATGATCCGAACGATGATCTCGTCCAGCTTGGGGCGGCCCTCGATGAAAAAGTTGGGGTTCTTTTTCAAAACGATGGCTTCGCCCGGCGTGAATTCTTCGAGCATGAAAGGACCGGACCCGATTGGTGCCGAATTGGCCGGATGGGATTTGGCATCCTGTCCATCACCGAAAATATGCTTGGGCATCACCGGGGCCAAGGCCGGCGACAGCGCCAGCAACAGGGCTGGGTGCGGCTGGCTGAGCTTGATAATGGCGGTATGGGCATCGGGGGTTTCAATCGCCTCAATCGGGGCGAACATCGACTTGAATGGATGGTTTTCCTTGGTGGTCATGATCGAAAACGCAACGTCTTCCGATGTGACCGGCGCGCCATCGTGAAAGGTCGCATTGTCAACAAGGTGCAGCGTGACCGTTTTGCCATCGGCCGAGGTTTCCCAGCTTTTGGCCAGATAGGGCTGCGGTTCCCAGTTTTCGTCATAGCGCAGGGGCGATGCAAAAATCTGAGTCGACGGAACGGCAGTGGCAATGCCGGATTGAACCGCCCCGTTAAGGTGGCGCGGCACCTGCGAGGATGCAATCACAAGCGTGCCGCCATCGGCAAAGGCCATTGGCGTTGCCAATGTGCCGACCGCAATCGCGGCCGCCCCCATAAGCCTTGCAAAAACTGTCATGAACTCTCTCCCTTGGAATTATGATTGACGTCAGGCTACTCTCGCTGATTGATACAGAAAACATGGTTTTGTGATGTTCTTAAATACATTCTATGCGGCATAGTTGCGTGGGCGCAGACACAGGCTGCTGAAGTGCCCCTCTTGAACGAGATCCCTGCTGATGGTCAAAACCGCCTTGAGCACCGTTGAACGCTGTGCGTTTGCGGTATAGGCCACGCCAAAATCCGGCTCATCAAGCTGGCCCAGCAGCGGACGGCAGGCGTATCCGCTGGTTTCCAGTTGGTCCCCGTGACCATAGATATTGAGGATTGAATATCCAAG
This sequence comes from uncultured Sulfitobacter sp., assembly GCA_937138475.1. Lineage (GTDB taxonomy): Bacteria > Pseudomonadota > Alphaproteobacteria > Rhodobacterales > Rhodobacteraceae > CAKZPD01. The sequence goes on from CAKZPD010000038.1 coordinate 23,174, forward strand.
GTTTGCTGCGACAAGGCCGCGCAGCACCGATGATGATTTGGTCCGATGAACCACCTTTGGCTCAAGGCCCTGACTGCTGAACAGGCCGCCGAAATAGCTTTGCGTGGTGGGCAGATCCAGCATGATCATCGGCAGATCGGCCAGATCCTCAAGGCGAAGCGCGCTGCGCCGGGCCAGGGGGGAATCTTGTGCGATCAGAGCAAAGGGGCGCGCCTTGAACATCTGCAAGAACGGCTGCCCCTGCCGCGTGACGCGCTGATAGGTCAGGGCCATGTCCACCGCGCCGCTGTAAAGCAAATCGGCAATCTGCTGCATATCGCCTTCCTTGATGTCGATACGGACGGCCGGGTAAATCTTGGCAATCCGTTTCAGCAATGGCGGCAGGACAAAGGGCGCTGTTGGGGCGTAGCAGGCCAGGCGCAGCGTCCCGGTTGGAGAACCGTCCAGACTCATCAAATCGCTGTCGAAAATGCGGCATTGGTCCAGAAATTCGGCGACGCGGACACCGACATCGCGCCCGGTTTCGGTTGGAATCAGCCCTTTGGCCGGAACGCGTCGGAACAGGCTGCCGCCCAATGAGGATTCGATCATGTCGATGGCTGCGGTGATTGACGATTGCGAGATGTTCATCTCTTGGGCCGCCCGCGCAATAGACCCGGTGCGCAGGGCCGCGTCAAAGTACCGAAGTTGTTTGATCGTAAATCGCATGGTCTAAATCCCGCATTCAATAAAGTAATGACCCACAGTAATTCTATTTTTCCGATGGTCAAAGCTGCGCTAGGTCTTGATCAAGAAAAAGAGGGCCTCTCATGTCGGATATTATTGTTTTTGAAGCAAAAAAAATCATTACGATGGATTCAAACCAGCCAGAAGCCACCCATGTTGCCGTGCGCGATGGCCGCATTCTGGCGGTTGGCGGCGCCGATTGCGCAGAGGCTTGGGGCGGGGGGCGTGTCGATGAGCGCCTAAGGCATGCGGTGCTTTGTCCGGGGTTTGTCGAAGGGCACGCCCATATGATGGCCGGCGCGATGTGGAAATATGCCTATGCGGGATATCATGACCGGATCGACCCGGACGGCAAGCTGTGGCCGGGGCTGACCGACATCGAAAGCGTGATCAACGGCCTGAGCAGCTATGAGGCCGATCTGCCCGTTGGCGATCCCCTGGTTGGATGGGGGTTTGATCCGATTTTTTTGACAACGGAACGGTTAAACAAGTCACATCTGGATCAGATCAGCGCCACGCGCCCGATTGCGATCATCTATTCTAATTTCCACCTGATGTGTGTCAATTCCGTGGCGCTTGAAATGGCGGGCTATGACGCCGGCACCAATGCCGAAGGCGTGGTCAAAGGCGCCGATGGCAGCCCGACCGGCGAGTTGCAGGAAATGGCCGCGATGTTCCCGGTGATGCGCCGGCTTGGCGTTGATTTTCGCGGGTTGTCGCAAAAAAAGGAATCGATCAGCGCCTATGCCCAGGTGGCACAGCGCGCGGGCGTGACGACGATCACCGATCTATATTCCATGATGGAAGAGGCGGATTTGGCCACGATGTTGCAGGTCACCGGACAAGAGGATTTTCCCCTGCGTATTGTCCCGGCGCTTGGGGCTTCGGGCAATCCAGCGCAAATCGCGGACAAGGCTTTGGCGTTGCGGGAACGCTCCACGGACAAGCTGCGGCTGGGGGCGGTCAAGCTGATGACCGATGGATCGATCCAGGGATGGACGGCGCGGGTCAAATGGCCCGGATATGTGGGCGGGCAGCCGAACGGCATTTGGAATACATCCCCCAAGGATATTCATGCGCTGGCCGAGGAAATGCAAAAGCGCGGCGTTCAGATGCATATTCATGTGAATGGTGATGAATCTGCCGAGGTTGCGCTAGATGCGATCGAGGCCGCGATGCAGAAATACCCATGGTCTGCGCATCGCCATGTGCTGCAACATTGCCAGATGATGGGGCGTGATCTGCTTCAGCGCGCGGCGGACATGGGGGTTTGCACCAATATTTTCTCCAACCATATCTGGTATTTTGGTGATCAGCATGTGACGCTGACCCTTGGGCCAGAGCGCGCGGCGCGGATGGATGCGGCCCGCACCGCCTTGGATTTGGGCGTGAATGTTGCCATCCATTCGGATGCTCCGGTGACCCCGCTTGGGCCGCTTTTCACCGCGTGGTGCGCGGTGAACCGCAAAACCATGAGCGGCAAGACCCTTGGCCCGGCGCAGTGCATCACGGTCGCTGAGGCGCTTTTCGCGATCACCATGGGGGCGGCCTATACCCTTAAGCTGGACAGCGACATCGGCAGCATTGAAAGCGGCAAGATCGCGGATTTCGCCGTTCTGGCCGATGATCCAACCGCCTGTGACCCCATGATGCTCAAGGACATCAAGGTCTTGGGAACCGTGTCGGGGGGGCGGGTGCATCTGCTATGAAACAGCGGTTGCCGCTCAGCGTGATTTCCGGGTATCTGGGGGCGGGGAAAACCACCCTGATCAACCGGCTCTTGTCCGAGCCGCATGGCCAAAAGCTGTTGATTATGGTGAATGATTTTGGGGCGATCAACATTGATGCAAGCCTGCTGGAAAGCGCGACAAACGATACCCTGACCCTGACCAATGGCTGTGTGTGCTGCACCATGGGGGCCGATCTGTATATGGCGATCGGGGATGTTCTGGATCAGCCCGCACGCCCCGATCACCTGATTATCGAGGCATCGGGCATTTCCGATCCAGCCAGAATTGCCCAGGTCGCCGAGACCGAGCCAGAGCTAAGCTATGGCGGGATCATGACCCTGGTGGATGCGCTGGAATACCCGCAACTGGCGCAGGATGCGCAAATCGGCCCTCAGGTTCGTGATCAGGTTCGGGTGGCGGATGCGGTGTTGATCAGCAAGGCGGCGCAACCGGACGCGGCCTTGTCATTGCAGCTTGGGGCATTGACGCGTGGGCAAATTCTGAACTTGGCCGATCTGCCGCAGGTGGCCCCGATTGTGTTGGGCGGACGGGCGGCGCAGGCCCCTCGGGTGCGGGCGCACCTGCATCCGGCATATGAGGGCTGGTCCTTTCAGGGGCCGGGGCACATCAGCCGCAAAGATCTGGAAGCCGCGCTGGCCACGCGGCCGGGTGGCCTGTTTCGCGTCAAGGGTTTTGTCGCCCACACGCCGCATTCAGGATGGGAGGTTCACGCCGTCGGCCGGTCGGTCAGTATAAAGCCCCATAAACGCCCCACTTTGACTGAACTGGTGGGTATCGGCTTGCGCGGTGCGTTCGATCCCGCCGAGGCCGACAAATGGTGGCAAGACGCAAAGCATTGCGATTGAAGCCCCTTCTTGGAACGGGTCTTTGGTATTGAAGGCCCCAATGGGCTTGAAAAAAACGGGCCCCAAGGCGTCTTGCCCCGAACTGGTTCGTATAGGCAGATTAACGGCATCTGTCCGCGTTATGTGCGCAGGTCTGCAATTTCCTTCTCGGAAAGCTGTTCAAGACGGGGCATCAAATCAAGCAATTCCCGCGTATAGCTGGACTGTGGCCGTTCAAACAGCGCGCTTGTTTCCTGCACTTCGACCAGCTTGCCCTGGCGCATGACGCCAACCCGGTCGCACATCTGGCGCACAACTGGTAAATCATGTGAAATAAAGAGCATGGTCAAACCTAAATGCTCTTGCAGGTCTTTTAGAATATTCAAGATCTGCGCCTGAATCGACACATCAAGCGCCGAGGTGGGTTCATCACAGATCAAGAACCGAGGCTGCGTCGCCAACGCGCGCGCGATCGAAATTCTTTGGCGTTGCCCGCCGGAAAATTCATGCGGATACTTGCGATAGGCGTCAGGTGCCAACCCAACACGGTCCAGCAATTCGCGCACCCTTGGGCCAACCTCTGACCGGCTCAGCAGCTTGTGATGCGCCAGCGGTTCAGCCACGATGTCACCCACGGACATGCGCGGATTAAGCGACGAAAACGGATCTTGAAAGATCATCTGAATTTGTTTGCGATAGGCTGACAGCTGCTTGGCAGTCATGCCTGTGATCTCTTGGCCATCAAAGGTCACCGTGCCCCCATCCACGGGGTATAGGGTTGCCAGCATCCGCGCGACTGTGGATTTACCTGAACCGGATTCGCCCACCAAACCAAAAACTTCGCCGTCCTTGATGTCAAAGGAAACATCATCAACCGCCGTGAAATAGCGCCGATGTGATGGCAAGATCGCGCCCTTTTCCAAGAAGCGTTTCGTCAGGCCCTTAACCTCAAGCAACGTGCCGGATTTCGACGTGGTAGAGCGATCCCAATTGCGGGCCAGATCTTCGATCTTGAACGCGGTATCGCGTCCGCCATAGCTGACCTGCGGAAACCGGCGCAGTTTAACCTGCGGGCGGGGCACGGCGGCGATCAGGCTTTTGGTATACGCGTGGGTGGGGGCCCCTAGAATTTGCGAGGTCGTGCCCTGTTCCACTACGCGGCCCTCGTACATCACAGTGACTTGGTCAGTGGTGTCGGCGATCACGCCCATGTCGTGGGTCACAAGGATGACGCCAACCTGACGCTCGCGCGCGAGTTCCTTGATCAGGTCCAGAACCTGCGCCTGAATGCTGACGTCAAGCGCGGTCGTGGGTTCATCCGCGACGATCACAGACGGCTCGGAACACAGCGCAAGCGCGATCACGACGCGTTGGCGCATCCCGCCCGAAAATTGATGTGGATATTGGTGAAACCGTTCTTTGGCGTTTGGAATGCGGACGCGGTCCAGCAAAGCAATCGCGCGCTTTTGCGCCTCTGTTGCCGAAAGGCCCAGATGCAGCTGAATCGTTTCCACCAGTTGCTCACCGACAGTGAACAGCGGGTTGAGAGAGGTCAGCGGATCCTGGAAGATCATGGCGATTTCGCCGCCCCGGATCCGGCGCTTGCCCTCTGCGTCCAGCTGGTCAATGCGGCGCCCGTTCAGCCATACCTCGCCTTCGGTAATGCGCGCGGGCGGGTCCAGCAGGCCAATCACCGCGTTTCCGGTCATGGATTTCCCGGCCCCGGATTCGCCGACAACGCCCCGGATTTCACCTGGGCGGATGTCATAGGACACGCCCTCGACCGGTTTGAAAATCCCCCGCCGGGTGGGAATTTCGACGGTCAGGTTCACTATGGAAAGAACAGGTTTCGTCATCGCAGCCTCGGGTTCAAAGCATCACGCAACCAGTCGCCCAACAAATTCACGGCAAGGGCCAGAACAAGCAGCGTGCAGGCAGGAAAAGCGAGGATCCACCATTCGCCCGAGAACAAGAAGCCCTGGCCAATGCGGATCAATGTGCCCAATGAGGGCTGCGTGGCCGGGGCGCCAACGCCCAAAAAGCTGAGCGTCGCCTCGGCGATAATGGCCAGTGCCAATGAAATGGTCGCGATGACCAGAACCGGCGACAGCACATTGGGCAGAATATGACGGATCATGATCGCCAGTGGGGACCGCCCAATCAGGCGCGCGGCCGCAACATAGTCCTTGGATTTTTCGACCAAGGTCGCCCCGCGCACGACCCGCGCGAACTGCACCCAGTCTGACAGGCCAATCGCAAGGATCAGAACCCAGATCGCCATCTGATCGCGGTATTCCACCGGGGTCACACCTTTGGCAACGCCAAAGATCAACATGGCCACAAGGATCGATGGGAAGGTCAATTGGACATCCGCCGCGCGCATGATGATCGTTTCGGTCCAGCCGCCAACATAGCCGCTGAGCAACCCCAGAAAGATACCAATCACCATTGCAAGCAGAACCGCAGAAATCCCCACGAAAAGAGAAATGCGCAGCCCATACAAGATGGTCGAATACACATCACGCCCCTGATCGTCGGTGCCCAACCAGAAGCGTTCGCCGGTAAAGGCATTTGGCTCCATTGGGGGGGTAAAGCCGTTCATCAGGTTCAAACTGGCCGGGTCAAAGGGGTTCGTCGTCGCAATAAGCGGTGCAAAAACCGCTGATAGGACCAGCAGCACCGTCACCACAAGCGAGCAGATCGCGACCGGGCTGGTGCGAAACGCATAAAAGACATCGCTGTCAAAAAACCGGGTCATGATGCGGACCTCAGCCGTGGGTCGATCATCGCGTATAGGATATCGACCAAAAGGTTGATCGCCACGAACATCACCGAAATCAGCATCAAATAGGCCGCCATCACCGGGATATCGACAAACTGGATCGCATTGATGAACAACAGGCCCACGCCCGGCCATTGAAACACTGTTTCAGTAATGATCGCGAAGGCGATAATTGACCCAAGCTGAAGCCCGATCACCGTGATCACGGGGACCATTGTGTTCTTGAGGGCATGGCGAAAGTTGACAACCCGGTTGCTCAGCCCGCGCGCGCGGGCAAAGCGGACATAGTCTTGGCGCAGCACCTCAAGCATCTCGGACCTGACAAGGCGCATGATAAGCGTCATTTGGTACAGCCCCAAGGTTATGGCAGGCAGGATAAGCGCCTTAAGACCCGATTCCGTCAAGAAACCGGTTGACCAGCCACCTATTTTCACCGTCTCGCCGCGGCCGAAACTGGGCAGCCAGCCCAATTCGACACTGAACAGATAGATCAGCAAAATCCCGATCAGGAAGGTCGGCAAAGACACCCCGATAAGCGAAATAGACATGATCAGGTTGGCTGCCACGCCATCGCGGCGGATCGCGGTAAAGACGCCAAGCGCGATGCCCATCACAATCGCCAATATCCCGGATACCGCCGCAAGTTCCAGCGTGGCGGGCGCGCGTTCCATCAAGATTTCCGCGACCGGACGCCCTTGGCGATAGGAAATGCCAAAGTTGCCTTGGGCAGCTTGCTCAAGAAAGCGGACGTATTGCACCACAAATGGCTGATCAAGGCCAAGCTGGGTTCGAAGGCGTTCAACATCCTCCATCGTGCGTTCCTGGCCCAGCATGTTGTCGATAGGATCACCGACAAATGTGAACATCGAGAACGCCACAAGGCCCGTGACCAAAAGCACCAAGACGGATTGTCCGACACGTTTAACAATAAATGAGAGCATGGGGGTCTTTCTTGCGCGCGCCCCTTCGTTTGATCGCACGAAGGGGCAGAGGGCTTAGTTAACAGTAACCCAACGAAGAATAAAGAAGTTATCCGGACGCTGTGTTACCTGAATATTCGAGCGCGCCCCCCAAACCAGCGGCTGAACGTAAAGCGGAACATAGGCGACCTCGTCCTGCATAATTTTGGCAACCTCATCAAGCATCCTCTGCCGGGCTGTATCGTCGATTTCTGACTGGATCATCGGCAGCAGCGCATCAATGCGCGCATTCGAATACGCGCCAAAGTTCCACGAACCCAGCCGCTTTTCCGCATTCGGGGTGGACCCAAGGAAACGGATCGGATGTTCGGCGTCAAAGGTGCCGGGCGACCAGCCCAGCAGATACATGTCAAAGTTATCGGCGCGAAGCTCGGGCCAATAGTTGGACACCGGCATTGCATCAAGCGACACATCCATCCCCGCTTGCGCAAGCATCCCGGTAATCGCTTGGCAGACCGCTTCATCGTTCAGGTAACGATCATTTGGGCATTTGAACGAGATCGTCTGACCCGTCAGCCCGGCGTCCGCTGCCAATGCGCGGGCGGCATCGGGGTCAAAGGCGTAAGGGGCCGATTGTGCATTCGAATAGCCGCGCATCGCAGGGCTGACCAACTGACTGGCGACTTCGGCGTTGCCGCGCATGATGGTTTGCAAGATCGCCGGCACATTCACCGCTTGGGCCACTGCGGCGCGCGCGCGGGCATCAAGGAACATGTCAGATGCGCCCTGACCGCTTTCTGCGGCGCCGGGTTGCTGGTCAAAGCCCAGCATGATCACGCGTGCCTCAATCCCTTGGATCACTTTTACATCTGGGTTGCCCTGCAACCGCTGGGCGTCCTGAATTGGCACAGGGTTGATGAAATCAACGTCCCCGGACAAAAGCGCGGCCAAGGCGGTTGCTGAATTCTGGATCGGCGTCATCTTGACCCGCGAAAGGTTGTGCTCAACCTTGTCCCACCATCCGGCGTGCGGCTTTAATTCGGTGGCAAGGTCGGGTTGCCGCGATGCGATTTGGAACGGCCCTGTTCCATTGGCGTTCAGCGTCGCAAAGTTGCCCCTTTCCTTGTCGGGACGTTCGGCGTTGTTGGCCGCGGCCCAACCGCTGTCCATGATCATCCAGTTGGCAATGGAATCGGGGAAAATCGGGTTCGGCGCGCTGGTCATGATATCAACGGTGAAATTGTCCACCTTGATGACCTTGCTGACGGGCGCGAACCAGCTTGAGGTATCTGCCTCTTCGGAGGAGGCGCGTTCATATGAAAAAATCACGTCATCGGCATCAAATGCCGATCCGTCCTGAAACGTCACACCCTGGCGCAAGACAAAGCGCCAGCCCTCGCCGTTCCCAATCGGTGACCAGCTTGTCGCCAGCGATGGTTCAATCGACATGTCCTTGCCGCGCCGCACAAGACCTTCGTAGACGTTGTTCAGAAATCCAAGAACCGGCGCCGAGTTAACCGCATGTGGGTCCATGGTTTGCGGGTCGGTCGTTACAGCAAAGCTAAAATCTTTGGCAGAGACAGGTAGGGCCAAGGCTATGGCAAAAGCCGCTGAAAGGCGAAACATACTGATCTCCCGTTGGTGTCAAAATTTAGGAATGAAAAAGGCCGCCCACGGATGCGGGCGGCCCAATCGGTTTAGTTCATGGTGAAGTATTTCACTTTTGGTTGGTCCTCGGCGTCTACTTCAATGCCGACGCCCTCGGCCATACCCCAGTTCAGAACCTGGTGATGGATCGGGATGTAAAGCGCCTCATCCTGAACAACACGCCAGATGGCCGCGATATCTGCGTTCCGCGCAGCGAGGTCCGTGTTGGACGACAGCGTCGCGATTTTCGCGTCGATCTCATCGTTGTCAAACCCCGTGCCGTTCCATGTGCCAATGCTGCTTTCGCGGCCATGCACCAGGAAATTAAAGATATACTCGGAATCATAGGTCGGCACGCCCCAACCCAACATGTAAAAGTCGGTTTTCCCGTCTGTGATCAGCGGAAAGTGCTGGGCCTTGGGCTTTGCGTCAAGGTTCACCTTCACGCCGATTTGCCCCAGCATGCCAACGGCCGCCTGGCAAATCGCCTCATCGTTGATATAGCGGTCGTTCGGGCAATCCAAACGGATCGAGAACCCGTCACCATAGCCCGCCTCTGCCATCAAAGAACGCGCCATGTCGATGTTGGTTGAGCTTTCGGCATCCATCTCGGCGGTCCAGCCGTTGACAAATGGCGGCGCAATCATGCCTGCCGGCTCGGATTGTCCGCGCATAACAACCGTCTGGATTGCGTCGCGGTTAATCGCCATCGACATCGCCTTGCGCACGCGCACGTCGGCAAGCGGGTTCGCCCCTTCGATGTTGTCCGCTTCGATGTCAGCCGCGCCTTGGTTCATACCAAAAAAGATCACGCGGTTTTGCGGCGCCTTCTTGACGGTCAGCCCGCTTGCCTCACTGACGCGCACAAGGTCTTGCACCGGCATGTCCTGAAGAAAGTTCACCTCGCCCGAGAGCAGCGCCGCCACACGCGTGGCTGCATTCTGGATCGGGGTATAGATGATCTCGGACACTTGCATTGGGAACTGATCCCGGCCCCAATAGGCTTCGTTGCGGGTCATCACTGTGCGCACGTCAGGCTCGCGCGAGGTCAGAACATAGGGCCCCGTGCCATTGGCGTTTGTGGTGGCATAGGTGATCTCGCCGCCCTCAAAGTCCTGCACGTTCACCGTATTGTTCGCCTCGGACCAGCCCTTGTCCATGATGAACAGATTGGTCAAGTTGGACGGCAGGATCGGGTTCGGCCCATCTGTGACCATCTCGATCGTGTAATCACCAACAGCCCGCACCTCGGTGATCGAACCGATCAGCTCTTTCATATCCGAGTTTTCTTGCTTGGCCCGCTCAAAGGAAAACACCACGTCCTCAGCGGTAAACGCTTCGCCGCCGTGGAAGGTCACGCCCTGGCGCAGCTGAAAGACCCAGACATTCGGGTCGGTTGGGCTGGGGGCCCATTCGGTTGCAAGGGCCGCCTGGAACGCACCTGTGGTGTCGCGCACCAGCAGGGGCTCATACATCTGGTGCCGGATCGTGTGTGTTGGGCCTTCGTTCTGCGCATGGGGATCCAGCGTCAGCGCGTCACCCGCGCGCGCCCAACGAAGGGTCTCGGCCGAGGCAATCGTGGTCGTGGAAAGCAGCGCCGCAATGGCCATCATGTTTATGGATTTTATCATCAATAACTCCCTGAGTGTGTCCCGCCGCTCTGAATTCGCGGGACGATATCTCACCACATCACGAGAAACGCACATTGCCAAGAGCGCTGATGATTTTTTCGGTCACGGTGCCCATGACCGCCTTATCGAATTCCAAACCAGCGGTCGCTTCACCGGCGTTCTCTCAATCAACAAAGGTGCCGGTTTATTTTTGCATCAGCTCTGACAGGTGACGGGCGGCATCCTGCAGGCGCGCCAGATGTTTTTGCAACTCGTCCAGGGGCAATCGCTGTTTGGGCGCATGAACAGACAATGTGGATACCAGCCGATTTTGGCCATCACGGATCGGCACGGCCAGGGCCACCATACCCTCCATGAATTCTTCATCGTCGGTCGAATAGCCGCGCTTGGCGATCTGTGCGATCTCCTCACGAAGCACGCTTGGCTCGATCCGGGTTTTCACCGTTCGAACCGGCAATTGCGTGGTGCCCAAGAACCGCTCAACATGGCGCGGAGGCAGGGAGGCCAGATACATCTTGCCGCTTGCTGTGCAATGAAAGGGAACCGAGGTGCCAATAGGCAGCTGAATGCGCAGCGGCCATTTGGTTTCCACCCGGTCCAAATACACCATGGCATTGCGGTCGGGGATGGCAATGTTGCAGGTCTCGCCGATGTCTTCGGCCAGTGCCGTCAGCACCTGAAGGCGCACCGCCCTCACCCGCGAGGACGACAGCACATCAACCGCCATCCGGCGCAGCCGCAAACCGGGGCCATAGGATTTTCCGTCCATATCGCGCTGCAAGAACCCTTCGGCCTCAAGCTGATGAAACAACCGGTGCACCGTCGGCTTGGCCAGGCCCAGCTTTTCATTCACCGTTGTCGGATTGACCGGCACCCCGATATGCGCCAGCTCTTCCAGCACCAGCAGCAGGCGCAAATTCGGGGGGACGGATTTATCCGCGTCAGAAGGATCGGTCATGGGCACCCACGGGTTATCGGTTCGGCAACAAGACCAAGGCAAGATCCGGGATCAGGGAAACCAATAACCAGATGCTGATCAAAGCTGCAAGATAGGGCACCGTATATTTCAAAAGCCTGAAATATGGAACGCCCGTCACGCCGCTGGCCACATAGAGGTTCAGCCCATAGGGCGGTGTCACAAACCCGATCGAGGCACCAACAAGGAAAATCACCGCGAAATGAACCGGATCAACCCCAACCGACGCGGCAATCGGTGCCAAGATCGGTGCAAGGATGATCGTAACGGGAAGGCTTTCCAATATCATGCCTGCCACAAAAACGATGGCCATCGATGTGAACAACACGGCATGATAGCCGCCCATTGACGTCACAAACCCGCCAATGACCGCCTGCGCGCCCAGCAAGGACAGGATTTGCTGCATGACGACACTCACTGCGATCAGCGGCGCCAAAATGCCGGTAATCTGGGCCGACCGCACAACAATCGACGGGATTTCCGTCAGCTTGAACCCTTCGACCACCACCATCTGCATGGCCGTCGTATCGCTCACCGTACGATCCTTGGAACTGCCCAGCAGTTTATTCAGCGGATAGCTGATCAACCCCACGATCACACAAAAGCCAACGGTCACCCCCGCCGCTTCGGTCGGTGAAAACTTGCCCGTGTAAATCCCCCAAAGCACCAGCCCGATGGCAAAGAACCCAAGCCAAGCGCCCAGCGCGGTTTTCAAAACGCGGTTCAGCCGAAGCGGAATAAGATGGCCCCAGCCATTGATCCGGCAAATGATCCAGCAGGCCAGCTGCATCGCGATGACCATCAAGGCGCCGGGAATAATCCCCGCCACGAACAGGTCGGAAATCGGCAGGTTCATCAAGAAACCATAGACGATGAAAATGATCGACGGCGGGATGATGATACCAACCGTGCCCCCCGCCGCCGCCGTGGCTGCGGCAAAGCGTTCGTCATATCCGCCTTTGACCATCTCGGGGTGCAGCATCGACCCGATTGTCGCCGTCGTGGCCGAATTGGACCCCGAGATCGCCGCGAACAGCCCGCAGGCCCCAATCGCAGCCATGGCCAAGCCGCCGCGCAGCCACCCCAGACAGGAATAGGCAAAATCCGACAAGCGCCGCGCAATCCCGGATTTGTTAATCAAATCACCGGTCAGAATAAACAGCGGCATCGCCAACAGGGCAAAGCCCTTGTTAAACACGTTCAGCAGCTCGGACCCCATGTTATCAAGGGTCAGCCCCATCACAAAGCTGCACCCGATCACCCAATAGGCGATGATCAGCAAAACCGGGGTGCCCAACATGAACAGAAACGTCACGGCAATTGAAATCACGGTGATCCAGCTGGCATCAGTCATATTGTGTCTTCTCCGATCACGGTGGCCTGGATTAAATCTTCGCCGCTGCGATAGCGCGCCAGATCCTCTGACAGATTTTCAATCACCCGCGCGGCCATCAGGGTAAAGGCCAGCGGAACGGTAATCAGGAACCACCACTGCATCAGGTTATCGGTTCCAAGAACGATCTGGAAATTGGCCACGGAATTCACCGTGATCTTGGCGGTCGTGACCACCACGATGATACAAAACCCCAGCCACAAGACCGCATCCAATATCAAACAGCCCAACTGCGCCGGGCGCGGCAGATTCACGCGAAATTCGCTAAAGCTCAGGTGGGTGCGCAATCGCACGTTATAGGAACAGCCAAACCAGGCCATGATCATGAACAACAGCGGCGGGATCGTGGTTGACCAGGGCGGCTGGCCGTTCAGGTAAAAACGTTGGATCACACCGGCAAAGATAATCCCGGCAATCACGAGATAGGTATAAACAATGATCGCGCGCTCAAGATTGCGGTCCAGCCAGGGCACGATCCGATAAAGGGCCTGAACCGCAAACCCACCGACAAGCGTCAGCGCGCCGAACACCAACCAAACCCCGTCCCGACGAAAGGCCGGCTGCATTTCATAGGGGTCCCCAGACCACATTGCCGCCACGACTTGCGCGGCCTCTGTCCAAATCGACATTGCTTCCCCAACCCTTTCAGCAAACGCACTTATGGCGCCTTCCTGCTAGAAGGCGCCATAAATTGTTTTAAATCAAGCTTTCCACCAGCGACGTGGCTCAACGTTTTCGGCCAGGGTGTCTTTGGGGATCTCGCGCGCGATGTCATAGATTTCCTGATAGGTATCAATGCCACCGGCCCAACCGTTGATCCGCTCGCGCCATTGCTCCCAAAGCTGGGGCTGGAATTCAGGCGAACACATTTCCTCGGCCATTTTCAATTGATCATCGGCAAGGAAGGCATTGCGCACGTTGTTTTGCGCAAAGATCGTGCCCGGCAACTGCGGATCGGAATGACCAACCGTATTCACCAGCGCGGCCTCGTTTGCGGCCTGCACATGCACCTGCGCCAGATAGGACGATTCCATCACCGCGTCTTGCAGATATCCGTCAAGGCTGTCGAACACCGCCGCAGACATCGACGTGTGCTCTGTTCCGCAGAAGAACTTGAGATCAACCGATTGGGACACAACGGGCGACATGTTGGCATAAGCAACCGCCGAGGCCCAGGTTTCGGCACCGTCAATCAGGCCCTGCTTGAGACCATCCAGCGTCTCCTCCCAGGCGACGGGCACCGGATTGAGGTTCAGCGCCTGCATGGCAATCCGCCCCAGCTGCGTTCCGGTCACACGGTTCTTGGTGCCGAACAGCTGTTCGATCTTGGTCACGGTCGGCTTGTCTTCCCAGCCCAGACCCAGCTGAATCCCGCGCAATTCACAGTGGCTGAACAAGAATTTCAGCCCGTGACGCTTTTCAAGCGGTTCGCGCAGGATGCGCTGCGATTCGGGGGAATACAGGAAATGATACTGGGCCGCCCGCGATGGGAACATATAGGCATAATCCAATACGTTCAGATAGGGCGCGCCACCGGCCGAGTTTTGCGTCGATGCCGCATAGATATCAACGATGCCCTGCTGGGTTTTCTCAACGCAGGATGTCTGGCCGCAAATCTGGTTGTCGCCGATGAATTCAACGCGGATTTCACCGTCTGTGCGGCTTTCCAGATCGCGGGCAAATTCCAACGCGCCGGCACGTTCGATCAACAAGTTCCGTGCATTAAACCCAGCCGCCCCGAATTTGAGCGTATGTTTCGCAGGTTTTGCAAAACGCTTGTCATAGGTCGATTCAGCCGCCTGCGCCAGGTTTGACAGGCTCATGGCCCCGCCAAAGCTTCCGGCCGCCAGCAGGGTTGAACTTAACCCATATTGCCCGGCCAACCTGAACACATCGCGGCGCGATATGCCTTTTAATTTGTCCTGAATACTCACTTTCACGTCCTCCCATTGCCGTGGTATGTAATTTATTGTCGTTTTTTGAGACTTATGGTTTCAAAAAAGACTAGTATGTAATTTTCCTTCTGTATAGAGTTTTTTTCAAAGACCCAGAGGGAGACAGATGTGAAAGCGGATTTTGTGATTGTCGGTGCGGGCAGCGCAGGTTGTGTTTTGGCCAATAGGCTAAGCGCCGATCCCCGTAACACTGTGATCTTGCTCGAAGCGGGCGGCCCGGACACAAATCCCTGGATTCATATTCCTGTCGGCTATTTCAAAACGATCCATAACCCCAAAGTGGACTGGTGCTATAAAACCCAGCCCGATCCTGGGCTGAACGGGCGGTCAATCGACTGGCCCCGTGGCAAAGTGCTGGGGGGGTCGTCATCGCTGAACGGGCTGCTTTATGTGCGCGGACAGCCCCAAGATTATGATCGCTGGCGGCAAATGGGCAATTCCGGATGGGGCTGGGACGATGTTCTGCCGCTGTTCAAGCGCGCCGAGAACAATGAACGCGGCGCCGATGCGTTTCATGGCGATCAGGGGCCGCTGCGGGTCAGCAACATGCGAATTGAACGCCCGATCTGCAACGCCTGGATCGAGGCGGCGCAGCACGCCGGATACCCCTTTAACCCCGATTACAACGCCGGCAGCCAGGAAGGGGTCGGCTTTTTCCAGCTGACGGCGCACAACGGGCGGCGTTGCTCGGCGGCGGTGGCCTATCTGAACCCGGTGAAATCACGCCCCAATCTGAAAATCCTGACCCATGCGCAGGCGCAAAACGTGATCCTTGAGGATGGGCGGGCAACGGGTGTGCGCTTTGTTGATCGGGCGGGGCGCGTGCAAACCGTCCATGCCGGGCGCGAGGTCATCTTGTCTGGTGGCGCGATCAACTCGCCCCAGCTTTTGATGCTGTCTGGCATCGGCGATGCCGCCGAACTGACGCAGCATGGCCTCAAAACGCATCAGAACCTGCCCGGCGTGGGCAAGAACCTGCAAGATCACCTTCAGGCGCGGTTGGTGTTCAAATGCAACGAACCCACGCTGAACGATGAGGTGCGCAGCCTGTTCAATCAGGCCCGCATCGCGCTGAAATATGCAATGACCCGGCGCGGCCCGATGGCAATGGCCGCCAGCCTGGCCACCGGGTTCATGCGCACAGGCGATCACGTCGAAACGCCCGACATTCAATTTCATGTGCAACCGCTGTCTGCGGACAGCCCCGGCAAAGGCGTCGATCCGTTTTCGGCCTTTACCATGTCTGTTTGTCAACTGCGCCCGGAAAGCAAAGGCGAAATCAAACTGGCCAGCGGCAATCCGCAGGATTACCCGCTTATTGTTCCGCGTTACCTGTCCACCGAAACAGATTGCCGAACGCTGGTGGCGGGCGTGAACATCGCCCGGACAATCGCGAAATCCCCGCCCCTTGCGGAGAAAATATCAGAGGAATACCGCCCCGCAGCGACCCTTGATATGGATGATTACGAGGGCACGTTGGATTGGGTCCGCGACAATACCGCATCCATCTATCACCCCACCGGCACCTGCAAGATGGGGCAAGGCCCGGATTGCGTTGTCGATGCCCGGCTGAGGGTTCACGGGGTGCGCGGGTTGCGCGTTGCAGATTGTTCGATCATGCCCGAAATCGTGTCAGGCAACACCAATGCACCGGCAATCATGATCGGTGAAAAAGCCAGCGATATGATTCTTGAGGATATATCCCGCTAACGCCGGCCGTGCCGTCGGTTGCCCCAATTCTACACCGATAGAACGCCGCCAGCCCGGTTTCAGGCTGGCGGCGTTACCCCCCCCGTGGGCGGGGCGTTATGGGGCGCCAGGCGGCCTGGTGGTTTATCCACCAAGCTTGATGGCGATGTTTTTGGTCTGAACATAGTTCCAGAGCGCCTCGCGGCCTTTTTCGCGGCCATAGCCGGATTTCCCAAAGCCGCCAAAGGGCGTTTCAACGCCGCCGGCATACCATTCGTTTACAAAGACCTGCCCGGCCCGCAGGGATCGGGCGGCCCGCGTGGCGCGGTCCAGATCATTGGTGAAGACGCCTGCAACCAGCCCGTAATCGGTTGAATTCGCGATCTGGATGGCCTCGGCGTCTGATTTGAAGGTCAGGATGGACAGAACGGGGCCGAAAACTTCTTGGCTGGCGATTTCGATATCCGGGGTAATATTGGCCAGGACAGTCGGTTCAAGGAACGCGCCGGGCTGGTTGGTTTGATGCCCCCCGGCGGCGATCTGTCCGCCCTGATCGGTGGCGCGTGCGATCATTGACAAGGCACGATCGCGTTGGGATGTGGACACCATGGCGCCCATGTTTGGCCCGAATTCCGTGCGGTCGATCCCCGGCCCAACCGAGAGAGAGCGGGCGACCGCTGCGGCCCGTTCGGTCAGCTCGTCCGCGCGGCTTTCGTGGACGATGACCCGGCTCATGGCGGAACAGACCTGACCTGCATTAAAGAAAATGCCCCAGCGAATATCGTTTTCAAAGGCGTCCAAATCGGCGTCCTGATGGACGATTGCCGCGGATTTTCCGCCCAGTTCCAGAATGCTGGGCACGACGTTTTGCGCCGCCGCGGTTGCAATCGCGATGCCGGTCGGGACGGATCCGGTAAAGACGATCTGGTTGACTTGCGGGTGGCTGGCCAATGCGTTTCCGGCCTCGTGCCCCAGACCGCAGATAACGTTGACCGCGCCTTTGGGCAGGCCCACGGCGATTGCAGCGCGGGCAAACCAGGCATTGGTCAGGGGGGTGAGTTCCGGTGATTTAATCACACAGGCATTACCGGTTGCCAGCGCCGCAGAAAGGGACCGTGCCGTCATTTCAACCGGGTAATTCCACGGAATGATTTGCGCCGAAACGCCGAAAGGTTCGTGTTCGGTCCAATCAAAATAGCCGCCGCCCAGCGGGATTGACCGGCCTTCGACGGTGCTGGCCTGATTGCCGTAATATTCAAAATAAAGCGCGGCCCCTTCGATTTCTATGTGGGATTCCCAAAGCGGTTTTCCCTGTTCGATGGTCAGAACATGGGCGATTTCGTCTTTGTGCTTGAGCAGATATTGACCCATCGCCTGCACCAGACGGCCCCTTTCGATCGGGCGCATATGGCGCAGGGCGCCGCCGCTGTGGCAGGCTTGGGCGGCCTGCACCGCCAGATCCACATCGCGGGCATCGGCCAGCGCCTGTTCCGCGATCATCTGGCCCGTTGCGGGATCCGTGACGGCGATGCGTCCTGCGCCGCCATCGACCCAAGCGCCGTCAATGTAATTTTGCCAATAGGGGGCGATCTTCGTCATGGGGAATTCCTTCGGGAGTCGTTGGTTCGCGGCTATATGCCATCAACGGCTTCGCGCATCCAGCGCTGAAGGTGCATGACGGGGTGTTCTGAGTTGACGCCTCCGCAGGGGTCAATGACCAATGGGCCGGGCCGATAGCCGCGCGACCCAAGACCCCGTTGCACAGATTCGACCAGATGGATGTCTTCTTCGACCGTTGTGGCGCGATCCTGAATGGCCAGGGCGCGGATTTTTGGATCATCCAGCCCCTCAACCGAATACCATCCCCGCCAGACCACGACATGATTGGCGTCAATCGCGCGCCAGTGATAGGTGTTCAGCACGTTTCCGGGATAGACCTGAAAGGAAAACATCGGCCACAGGAACCAGCTTGAATATTCCAGGTGGTGGGCAAAGCCGGATTGAATGTCATAGGTCATCCGGTCCAGGCTTTGGCATTGCGTGGTGTGGCGCAGGCACATGCCTTGCGGTTGGATATCGTAGGTTTCCGGCTTGATGACCCCGTTGGAAAAGGTCGGATGGTTCAAGGAGCAGTGATAGCATTCGGAATAATTCTCGACCGAGACCTTCCAGTTGCATTTTTCCGGAATTTCAACCCATTCAAGCGGCCTAAGCTGGTCCCAATGGGGCACCCATTCCTCAAGCTGGTGGCGGGCGCCGGGGAACCATTCCTCCATCGGGGCGGCGTCTGGATCGAGATTAACAAAGACAAACCCAAGGAATTCTTCGACTTTGACATCGGTCAGGCAAATGCTGGATTTGTCAAAACCCTCAACGGCCTTGATGTTTGGCCCTGCCCTAAGCTCTCCGCTCAGCTCGTAGGTCCAGGCGTGATAGGGGCACACAACAACGCGTGTGCTGCCCTTGCCGTTGACCAACTGGTGGGCGCGGTGCTGGCATACATTATAGAAAGCGCGAATTTTTTCATCGCGGCCACGAATTGCAAACAGGCTTTCGCCGGCGATTTCAAAGGTGGCATAGTCTCCGGGTTTTTCCAGTTCCGAACTATGGCAGCCAAATTGCCAGCTGCGCGCCAGCAGACCCTTGGTTTCAATTTCGAACACCTGCGGGTCGGTGTAATAGCGTGCATCAAGTGACAGGGTCGGCTGCGCCATATGCTATCCTTCGTGATAAAGGCCAACGTCGTGGCGACGCTTGTGAAAGGTTTCAACCCGCTGGACGATTTCGTCGCTGGCGACGGCCACCACAAAGGACAACAGTGTTTCAAGCAGGGCAATTGTGCTGACCGATGAGGGAAAGAATTGTGGCGTGTCCGCAGCCAGAACAAAGCCGATATCGGCGGCGCGAATGATCGGGCTGGCGGGGCTGTCTGACAGGGCGATAACGGTCATGCCCTGTTGCCTTGCGATTGCGACCGCCTGAACCACTTCGGCGCGATAGGGTTTGCAGGTGATCGCGATCAGCACGTCGCGATGATCGGACCATGCCAGATCGTCAACCGGGGTTGAGCCGGCCTTTGGGATTGCATGAAACTGCACCATGCCGGTTGAGGCAAGATAGGTGAAATTCTGGGCATTAGAGTTGTTCACCCCAACCCCAAGGGTAAAGACATTGCGCGAATTCCAGATTGCGGTGGCCGCAACCTTGAGGTCATCGGCTGAAATCGTGGCAAAGGTTTCTTCGATATTGCTGAGAGCGCCCTGAACCATATCGGCATAAAGGCCGCCCAGGTCGTCAGATTTTCGGATGTCTTGCAACCATCTGGCGCGATCGGGGAAGCCGGCGGTGCCCTGACGGATGGCGTCACGGAAAGGCGCGCGGAAATCTTCGTATCCTTCGAACCCAACCTGCCGGGCCATCCGAACGACTGTATTTGGCTTTACATTGGCGGCCTGCGCAATTTCGCGCACGGTGGAAACGCCGACGTCAAGCGGGTTTTCCAGGACATAGGTCGCGGCTTTGCGTGCCTCGGGCGTTAGATCCCCGAGTTCCTCTGCGAGCCGCTCAAGAATCGAATTTGATACATTTGTGCCATTCATGATTGACGATGGTATATTTGTCTGATTATCAAGTCGAGAGGAAAAATGACTCTGAGAGGTGTTGTCATGGCGCAAGATTTTCCCACCCACGCGCGGGTTGTGATTGTCGGAGGCGGCGTGATGGGCGTTGGCCTTGCGTATCATCTTGGGCATGAGGGCTGGGGGGCCGAGACGGTCCTGCTTGAAAAAGCAGAGCTGACCAGCGGCAGCACCTGGCACGCGGCGGGGCAGATAACCCATTCCACCAGCAGCTTTGGTTTGGGCAAATGTGTGGATTACAACATTGGTTTGTATTCTGGCGGGCTTGAGGCCGAAACCGGCCAGCCGGTGACGTGGCATGGGTGTGGATCATTTCGGCTGGCCTATACCGAAGACGAAATGGATTGGCTGCGACATACCCTTTCGGTGGGGCGGTCGCTTGGCTTTAATATTGAACTGGTGGGGCCGGACAGGATTGCGCAGCTGCATCCCTTTTACAATCTGGATGGGGTTTTGGGCGCGCTGCATACGCCGGATGATGGGCATGTCGATCCAACGAACGTGACCATGGCGATGGCCGCAGGGGCGCGTCAAAAGGGGGTGCGGATTATCCGCCACTGCCGCGCCACAAATATCACGCAGGCCCCCAGCGGCGAATGGATCGTCGAGACCGAAAAGGGCACCATAACCTGCGAGCATGTCGTGAACGCGGGGGGAACCTATGCGCGGCAGATGGGCGAATGGTCGGGCTTGCAGCTGCCTATGACGTCGATGACCCATCATTATTTCGTGACAGAGCCCGTTCCAGAGTTTGCCGGGCTTGACCGCGAATTGCCGGTGATCCGCGATGATCGCAAGGTGTCCGGTTACATCCGGATGGAGCAGCAGCGCGGGTTAATTGGAATTTACGAAAAGCAAAATCCAAACTCTGTTTGGCATGATCACTGTCCGTGGGATTATGAAAACTGGTTGTTTGATGCTGATTATGATCGGGTCATGCCGTGGCTTGAGGAAAGCCTGAACCGGATGCCGATCTTTGCAAATCTTGGTATTCAGCGCGAGGTGCATGGCGCCATCAGCCATCCCCCTGACGGGAACCCGTTGATTGGTCCGGCGCCGGGTGTGCGCAATTACTGGTGTTGCTGTGGCACTCAGATCGGCATCGGCTGGGGGCCGGGTTTGACCCGCGAATTGGCACGGTGGATGGTGCATGGGGCGGCCGATATTTCAATGCGCGAATATGATCCGCGCCGGTTCGGGGCCTATGCGAACAAGCCATGGCAGGTCACCAAGGCCGAAGAGGATTATTGCCTGCGCCACGAAATCCCTTTTCCGCATTTCAATCGCCTGGCCGGTCGGCCGATCAAGCCGTCCCCCCTGCACGCGCTGCTTAGATCCCGCGGGGCCGTTCACGAAGAGGTCTACGGCTTTGAGCGCCCCCGCTGGTTTGCGCGAAACGGTGTTGCACAGCACGATCATTATTCGTTCCGGCGCAACGTGGTGCATGACATGGTCGCCCACGAGGTCAAGGCCGTGCGCGAAGCCGTGGGCATCATGGATGTGACCGCCTTTGCCAAGGTAGAGGTATCTGGTCCGGGGGGCTATGCGCTTTTGGATCGGTTGACCGCGAATGCCATGCCGCAGAAAACCGGATCAATCGCCCTGACGCATATGTTGAACCGGCGCGGCCGGATCGAGCTGGAAACAACAATCGCCCGTCTTGGGGATGACCGCTTTTATCTGGTTTGCGCTGCGTTTTTTGAACAGCGGCTTTTGGACCACCTGCACCAGAACCTTGATGGCGAGGATGTCAGCATTGCCGCCCTGTCGGATCAGTGGTCGGCCCTTTCCCTGAATGGGCCAAAGTCGCGGCATGTCCTGGCGGCCTGCACGGATGCGGATTTGTCCAACGCAGGTTTCCGCTGGCTGTCTGCGCAGGAAATCACCGTTGCAGGCCACAAGGTCTGGGCGATGCGCATGTCCTATGCCGGTGAGCTGGGGTGGGAGCTGCACATGCCCAATCAGGCCTGCCTTGAGGTTTATTCCGCCCTTTGGGCCGCCGGTGAACGCCATGGCATCGAAAACTATGGATCTTTTGCGATGAACGTGATGCGCATGGAAAAGGCGTTCAAAGGCGCGGGCGAGCTGACCAATGAGGTAACGCCGGCCGAGGCGGATGTTTTGCGGTTTGTGCGCAAAGACAAAGATTATCTGGGCAAGCAGCCTGATCAAGCGCAGCTGCCATGGGTTTGTGCCTATCTTGAGATTGAACCAGACGGCATTGTGGATGGCCACGGCGGCGAGGCGGTCTTGCTGGGCGGGCAGGTTGTCGGATCGACGGCATCGGTGGCCTTTGGCCATACGGTCGGCAAGATCTTGGCCTTTGCCTATGTCAAGCCGCACGCTGCCACGCCGGAAACCCGGTTGCAGGTGGTTATTCATGGTGTCCCAAGGGCCGCCCGTGTCCTGTCTGGGCCGGCATACGATCCGCAAAGCCTGCTGCCCCGCGCAGATTGTTGTAAAAAGAATGAGGTGTAAAATGACGGTTCCCACAGAAATGCGTGCGATGGTGACAATGGGGCATGGGGATCTTGATCAGATCGTGCTTCACACAGATTGGCCCGTGCCACAGCCAGCCCCCGGCGAGGTGTTGATCAAAGTCGGCGCATGTGGGTTGAACAATACCGATGTAAATACCCGGTCCGGCTGGTATTCGAAATCGGTCAGCGAAGCGACGACCGGCGGCGCCTATGACGTGGTGGCGGATCATGATCCCACCTGGGGCGGCGCGCCCATCAGTTTCCCGCGCATTCAGGGGGCTGATGTCTGCGGCGTGATTGTTGCGGTGGGCGCTGGGGTGGACAATGCCCGTGTGGGTGAACGTGTGATCACCGACAATTGGCTTCGTGATCCGCAGGATCCAGACAACAAGGACAAGACCGGTTATTTCGGCTCTGAGCGGGACGGAGGCTTTGCCCAGTTTACGACGGTGCCCGCTGAAAATGCCATCGCGGTCAACAGCCCGCTGAGCGATGCAGAGCTGGCAACTTTTTCCTGTTCATATTCAACCGCCGAAGGGATGCTGACCCGTGCCGGGGTAACAAAAAGCGATACCGTTCTGGTGCCCGGCGCATCGGGCGGGGTTGGCGGCGCATTGGTGCAATTGGCCAAGCTGCGCGGCGCGCGGGTCATTGCCCTGGCGTCAGAGGCCAAACATGCAGACGTTGCGCGTTTGGGCGCAGATTTGGTTTTGCCGCGCGCGCCGGATAACTTGCGCGCCGTTCTGAGCGGTGAAAAAGTGACCGTCGTTGCGGATGTGGTCGGTGGCCCTTATTGGCCGACGCTGATCGACATTCTTGAGCGGGGCGGGCGCTATACCTGTTCTGGCGCGATTGCCGGGCCAATGGTCAACTTTGATCTGCGCACCTTTTACCTGCGCGATCTGACCTTTACCGGATCCACGGTCATCCCCCCGAATGTCATGGAGAACCTTGTGAAATACATCGAACAGGGTGCAATCCGCCCTGCGCTGGCCGCCACCTTTCCGCTTGATCAACTGCGCAAAGCCCAGGCGGCGTTCATCCGCAAGGAACACACCGGCAATATCGTGGTGATCCCATGACCCCGGTCGATCTTGCCTTCGCCCGCGCCTATCACGCGGTCGGGTCGTTGGTGGCCGCGAACCCCGCGCTGATGGGCTTTGCCGGTTGGCCCGCGGCCACCCCGGCCCAAAAATCGGCGCGGCCTATTCCGGCGGCGGATCTGCTTAAGACCTGGTCGGATGGTCATATCGCAGCGACGCAAGAGGTCCGCGACGCCGTTCGCGACCTGTCCGATTTCGCCAACTGGCAGCAGACCTACACCGCCGAGGAAGTCGGGCAGGATTTCCTTGATCGTTATGGCTGGTTCGAACTGGTCGGCCCAGAGGGGCATTTCCAGTCGCAGGACATCCGCGCCTATATCGCCTATTGGGGCGAGAACCTTTATTATCCCTGGCACCTGCACGAGGCAGAGGAGCTTTATTATATCCTTGCCGGAGAGGCATTTTTTGAGGCCGAAGGCGCCCACCCCATCACGCTCCGCCCTGGCGATATCCGCATTCACAGCGCCAACCAGCCCCACCAGATGACCACGGGCGCAAGCCCGGTTCTGGCGCTGGTGCTGTGGCGCGGCGAGGGGCTGAGCGGCGTTCCAAGGATGGGCACAAAATGAAGATCACCCGCATCCGCATCTATAAAGCGCCCTTGCCCTATGTTGGCGGCAGCTATGGCTGGGGGGCGGGCAATGCGATCAACACGGCGATCGCGTCGGTTGTGGTGATCGACACGGACGCCGGGCTGCAAGGTTGCGGAGAATTCACGCCTTGCGGTGAAAACTATATGGTTGCCCATTCCGAAGGGGTCGAGGCGCTGGCCCGATTGGTCGCCAAACCGCTGCTGGGTCAAGATCCCCGCCAGGTTTGCCAAATCGAACAGATCATGGATCACATGGTGCAGGGCCATGGGTATGCCAAGGCCCCGTTTGACGCGGCGTGTTGGGATATTCTTGGGCAGGCCTGTGATCAGCCGGTCTGGATGCTTTTGGGGGGCAAGCTGACCGATGGCGCGCCGATGTATCGGGTCGCCCCTCAGAAGGCCACCGCCGAGACGCTGGCCGAGATGCAGCGCTATCGCGATCAGGGCTATCGCCAGTTCCAGATCAAGGTGGGCGGTGACTGGGCCGGAGATATTGAGCGGATAAGACAGGGCGTGGCCCTGTTGCAACCGGGCGAAAAGGCCATGGCCGACGCCAATCAGGGGTGGCGGGTGGACAATGCGATCCGGGTCGCGCGGGCGACTGCGGACCTTGATTATATCCTTGAACAGCCCTGCAAGACCTATGAGGAATGCCAGCAGGTGCGCCGGGTGGCCCGGCAACCGATGAAACTGGACGAATGTCTGACCGGAATGGCCATGGCCCAGCGGATTGTTGCGGATCGCGGGGCCGAAATTTGTTGCCTAAAGATTTCAAACCTTGGCGGGCTGACCAAAGCGCGGCGTGTCCGGGATTTTCTGGTCGAGAACCGCATCCCGGTTGTAAGTGAAGACACCTGGGGCGGCGAAATAACGAGTTCGGTCGTGGCGCATTTCGCCGCCTCTACCCCGCCAGAGTATCTGCAAAACACCACGGATTTGATGAACTATAACACCCGATCAACCGGCATTGGCGGAGCTGTGGCGCGGGACGGGCGGCTTTACGCCCCTGATGTTCCGGGCCTTGGGGTTCAGGCCGATTTTGAAAGCCTTGGCGCCCCTATTGCGGAGTATTCTCTATGAAAATAGCATCCATTTCGGTCTATCAGGTCAACTTGCCGCTTGAGCATCCCTATTGGCTGTCTGGCGGGCGGCTCAAGTTCGAGGTGCTTGATGCGACATTCGTCAAGCTTGAGACAGATGCAGGCATAACCGGATGGGGCGAGGGAACGCCGTGGGGCCATACCTATGTGCCAGCGCATGGGCCGGGTATCCGCGCCGGGATCGAAACCATGGCCCCCTTTGTTCTGGGGCTTGATCCGCGCCGGGTGCTTGAGGTTGAGCGGGCGATGGATCTGGCCCTTCCGGGGCATCTGTATGCAAAAAGCCCGATTGATATGGCCTGCTGGGATATCGCCGGTCAGGCCGCGGGCCTGCCCATTGCTGATCTGATGGGGGGCGGGTCGCGCACGCCCAAACCGATTGCATCATCGGTTGGGGCAAAAACCCTTGAGGAAACCCGCGCGGTGATAGAACGCTATCGCGCGCGTGGCTATATCGCCCATTCGGTCAAGATCGGCGGCGATGTCACGCGGGATATTGCCCGGATACGCGATGTGGAAAGCCTGCGAAATCCCGAGGACATTGTTCTTTATGACGTCAACCGTGGCTGGACGCGGTCGCAGGCCTTGCAGGTTATGCAAGCGACCCAGGATTTACATGTGACCTTTGAACAGCCCTGTGAAACGCTGGATGATATCGCGGCGCTCAGCGGAAAACATGCGGCACCTGTTTCCGTTGATGAAGCGCTGGTCACGCTTCAGGATGCGGCGCGGATTGCCCGCGACGGTTTGGCCGAGGTCTTTGGCATCAAATTGAACCGGGTCGGCGGGCTGACCAAGGCGGCCAGGATGCGCGACATCGCGCTGGCACATGGCATTGACATGTTTATCATGGCAACAGGGGGAAGCGTCTTGGCCGATACCGAGGCGCTGCATCTTGCTGCAACTGTGCCGGATGCCAATATTCGGGCGGTCTGGGCCTGTCAGGATATGATCACGGTGGATGTGGCGGCCGGGCGCGGTCCCCGGAACATGAATGGGCATTTGCACCTGCCCGAGGCGCCGGGCCTTGGCGTGCATCCCGATGAGGCGGCTTTGGGCGCGCCGGTGATGGTGTATAAATGAAGATCACCAAGCTTCAGCTTTGGGCGGTCGAGCTGACCAGCCATCAAACCTATCATATGGCCGCCGGAAAGACCTGCGCGACAGTCACAAGCCATGTGCTGTGCCTTGAGACCGACACAGGCCAGCGCGGATGGGGAGAGGTTTGTCCGATCCCGCATTATTTGCCAGCCTTTGCCGGGGGCATCCCTTCGGCGGTGCAGGAAATGGCCCCAGATATCCTGGGGGCGAACCCCGTGGGGGTGGATGCGCTGATGCGGCATCTGGATGCGCAGTTGCCCGGCCATGCCGCCGCCAAGTCGATTGTTGACATGGCGCTTTGGGATTTGTGCGGCCAGATTACCGGGTTGCCCCTTTGTGATTTGCTGGGGGGGCGGGTTCATGATGACTTGCCGCTTTATCATTCCATAACCTGCATTGCGCCCGATGAAATGGCGCGTATCGCACATGAGGCCTATGCAACCGGCATTCGCCAGTTCCAGGTCAAGCTGGGCACGGATCAAGATTGGCAGGCGGATGCGGAACGGTTGATCAAGGTGCGCGAAGCGGTTGGCAACCGCCCGTTGGTTTACGGTGACTGGAACTGCGGGGCCAGCCGGTTGCACGCCACCCGCACGGGCCGTGCCGTTGCGCATTTGGACATCATGCTTGAACAGCCCTGCAAGACCCTTGAGGACTGCGCGGCCGTGCGTTCTGCGACCGGCCTGCCGATGAAAATCGACGAGGGCGCGCATGACATGGCCAGCCTGCTTGAGGCAAGCCGGCTTGGCTGTCTTGATGCGGTGGCGCTCAAGCTGTCCAAGTTCGGGGGAATTTCGGCCATGCGCCGGGCGCGGGACCTGAGCGTGCATTTAGGGGCGGTGATCTGCGCGGAATGCACCTGGGGATCAGATATCGTCACAGCGGCGGCCTTGCATTTTGCTGCGACGATCCCAAAGGGCATGCTGCTGAACACCTGCGATTTGTCCAGCTATGTTGGCCCGCGGATCGCCATGAATGCCCCAAGCCGGGAAAATGGCCGGATTTCTTTGCCGCAGGGCGCGGGGCTTGGCGTGGTGCCCGATTTTGATCTGCTTGGCGCGCCCGTAATGGAGATGACCTAGGATGCAAAAAATTCATACTCAGCAAGAGTGGATCGCCCGCGCCAGACAGGTGCTGCCGGCGGCGGGGTTCGGGAATTTTGATCCGGGTATTGTCATCGCCCGTGGCGAGGGAGCCCGTGTCTGGGATGAAAACGGTCAGGAATATGTGGATTATCTGATCGGGTCTGGCCCGATGCTGCTTGGGCATGGTCACCCTGAGGTTATGGAGGCGGTCTTTGCGCAATTGCCGCTGGGCATGACATTTTTTGCCAATAACGCCAAGGGTATTGAGCTGGCAGAGGCCATCGTCGATGCGGTGCCTTGCTGCGAACAGGTGCGGTTTGTTGCCTCGGGCGGAGAGGCGGATATGTATGCCATGCGCCTTGCCCGCGCGTTTACCGGCCATGATAAAATCATCAAGTTCGAAGGCGGTTATCATGGTATGAGCGCCGAGGCCCAGATGAGCCTGGCCCCGACCCGTGCTGCGAACTTTCCCGCCGCACAGCCCGATAGCGCGGGCATCCCCGGCTCTGTCGCCGAGCATATGCTGATTGCACCCTATAATGATCTGGCTGCGGTCGCGTCCTTGTTGTCAGAACATTCCGATGTGGCGGCGATTATCGTCGAGCCATTGCAACGGATCATCCCGCCCCAACCGGGGTATTTGCAGGGTTTGCGGGATTTGTGCGATCAGCATGGGGTGCTGCTGATCTTTGATGAAATCGTCACCGGGTTTCGGTTGGCCTATGGCGGCGCGCAGGAAAAATACGGCGTGGTGCCTGATATTTGCACATTGGGCAAAATTATTGGGGGTGGCTTTCCCCTTGCGGCGCTGGGCGCGCGCAAAGACATCATGGACCATTTCGACAAGGCGATCGTGGGGGCCGACCGTTGGTTGATGCAGCTTGGGACACTGTCTGGAAATCCTGTTGCAGCGGCGGCGGGCCTTGCGACGATGAAGGTTTTGGCGCGTCCCGGGCAATATGATCTGTTGCGCGATCATGGCACCCGCCTTCAGGATATGCAGACGCAGGCGCTTGGCAAGGCGGGCATCGCCCATCGCTGTGTCGGCGACGCGACCCTTTTTGATATCCTATTCACGGATGCGGATTGCACGGATTATCGCAGCGCACGGCACCAGTTCCCGGCCCGAAATGACGTATACAACGCCGCTTTGCGCCAGGGCGGTGTCTTTAAATCGCCGGGCAAGCTTTATCCATCGCTGGCGCTGGGCCCTGATGATTTTGAACTGACAAAACAGGCGGTGGACAAGGCGGTGGCGGCTTTGGCGGCGGCCTGAAGTTCGCGCGCTGTGGGAATTATCTGCTGACGCCCAAAATTATGGAAAGATCGTCCTGCGGCGTTTGGGGCTTTTCCATGTTCAGGCCATTCTGGATATGTTCCAAGTGCGTGATCAGCAAAGCCTCGGCGCGGTGCTTGCGGGGCTGGTGGGTGGCCTGCTTGTTACCATAACCGGCGTGAACCTGGGAATGGGCTGCCCAACCTCGATCAAAGCATTCATGATGGTGATGATTGGCGGCGCCGGCGTTATCTCAGGCGCGATCTGGGGCGGAATTATCCTGGGTTTCATGGAGGCGATTGGCCTCGCTGTTTTGTCGCAATACGGCGACATTACCTATCTGCTGATTTTCGTATCACTGATGATCTTTCTTGCCATCCGGCCCCAGGGGCTGATGGGCAAACCATGGGGCTGACCATGCTTAATCTATCTTCAAAATCTCTTGTTGGTGTCGGCCTGTTTTTGTTTGCGGTCTTTGTGGCTGTTCCGGCATTGATCAATCTGACCGGGCGCTGGGACTTTTACTTTACCCTGACGTCTGTGGCGCTGTTGGCAATCGCAAGCGCGGGTGTGTGGCTGACCTTCTATATCGGGCGGATCAATATCGGCCAGGGCGCTTTTGCTTTGATCGGGGCCTTTGGAAGTTATGCGGATGAACTGCTTGAGTTCCTGGGCATGTCGGCGATCGGAAACGAACTTGCCAGCAATCTCCCCCAGGGCAATTCGCGGGCTTTGGGCATTGCAATCGGGCTTGCCACCAACCCCAAGATCTTGCTGCTGGATGAACCCTTTGCACGCATGAACCACGATGAAACCATGCGAATGGTCGATCTTGTTTGATCCGTTCGCGATGACCCCGGGCCTGGCCAAACCGGCCAAGGGCGCGGACGCCTTTGAGGGGGACCGCGTTGATGGGTCTAACCCTGCGGATATTGCCGGCGCGGAATTGCCATGCTGCCCGAGGGGCGCCGCGTGTTTCCCTATATGTCGGTCAAAGACAACCTGATGATGGGGGCGTTCCCCCGCAGCAACAAATCGGAAATTACACAAACGCTGGATAGTATTCTGGCCCGGTTTCCGCGCCTCAAGGAACGTGATTTGCGGGCGGCGGGCACCCTGTCCGGCGGAGAGCAGTAGATGATGGTCATCAGGCGGGCCTTGATGGCCAAGCCGCGGCTTTTGTTGCTGGATGAGCCAAGTCTGGGGATCGCTCCAAAACTGGTCCAGGACATCGCGCGATCAATTGTTGCCATCAATCGCGACGAAGGGGTTTCCGTGCTGCTGGTCGAGCAAAATTCACGCATGGCGCTGAGCATTTCACAGCGTGCCTACGCCATGGCAACGGGCAACGTGGTGCTGGAAGGTGCGTCCAGGGATATTCTGAGCGATGACCGGACCAAGGCCGCCTATCATGCCGCCAGCATGATCGCGACGCGGTTCTCGGTTGTGACCACCTTGTCCAGATCGGTGCCCGGTATCGAACACAATTTGAACAAATACGGGTTGGTGCAAAAATGCGGGCGGGTGCGGGCCACGAATATTCCGGTGCTGCAACTCGAAGAGTCTGATCCCGTGACATTGGATCTGATCCGCCGTGAAATTCGCGCCGCGATTGAACAGGACCAGGCCGAGGCCATTGTTTTGGGCTGTGCAGGGATGGTGGACCTGGTCGCCGGCCTAAGCGCCGAGTTCGGCCTGCCAGTCATTGATGTTGTCACGGCGGGCGTTTCCTTCGCCGAGGCGCTGGTCGCGGCCGGGTTCAAAACGTCCAAGATCGGCGCATATGCGGTTGGTTAAACTGCGTGTTCTTACCGCTATACGGGATGGCAGAGCCGCTGTCGGTATAGGAGGGCAATGGACAGCTGCATCATTACAACTTCGAGCGCACGCAGCAGGCTAATTTATGCTACCGCAGAACGCCCATCGAAACCATGATGGGAGTGGCGTGAAAAGTTCGTGAACCCAATTTCTCTTGACAGATTCCGCGAGAAAGACGGCCAACTGTCAGGTCGCATCGGAACCGCCACGCTTTACTTGAACACGATATGTAATTAGCAAAGCCTTATTACAGTAACCAGTGAAAGCATACGCCTCATGGGCATTGACCCAACGCATACCATCATACCAACAGGAGAAGTTAGGCCTGCATGCGTGTTGCCAGACCTAAATCTTGCGATCTCCATCGCCTATTGCGCTTGTGGTTCGCCTATGTCTGCCTTGTATGCACCGTCTGCTTCCCAACACTCTCGCATTCTGGCGATCTAACCGTCGAATACCGGATAGGAAGTCCTGAACAGGGCTTCGTTCCATTTTCTCTTGGAACCAGTCTGGGATTTCAAGACGCGCCAGTTTGGTTCAAGATATCCATACCAAGTCAAGTCAGAGCCGCCGACCAAGTTCTGTTGGTTAGACCAGTTCACCTGGACAATGTTCAGGTGCATTTGGGATCGCCCGATGGCGAGATTATTGCTCAATTTGGTGATACATTGACCTCAGAACGAGGTCTTAGTGTCCGTCGTCAGATAATTTGGGCCAACAGAGCGTTTTCGTTATTGGAGGCTCTGGCTCATCCTTGATTGAGTTTA